>DAHXMI010000001.1:0-11568 GCA_027365565.1 Microcaldota archaeon | reverse complement strand
CTTCCATAAGCCAAGCAATCACTGGTTCAGTATTTTCTTCTTCGTCTCGCCGAACAGCACCGTCAGCTTCGACGGGTCGGTCAACTCCAACGCACTAAGGGCGTTCGGATGGGAGCCGAGATGCAACATACCGACCGCATACCTGACAGGGATGCTGCTCTCCAAGCGCATCAAGGACGCTGACGAGAAGTACGTGCTCGACATAGGGCTGTACAGGCCCATACGCAACTCCGTGATATTCGCGGCCGCTAAGGGAGCGATCGATGCGGGAGTCGGGATAAGCTCCGGCATAGAGTTTGACGAGTCGAGGCTGGAGGGCAAGCACATAGAGGCGTATGCCTCATCCGCACACTCAGAAAAGCAGTTCTCCGCGCTTAAGAAGAAGACCGACCCGTCGAAGCTGACGGTGCTGTTCGGCGAGACGAAGAAGAAAATACTGAACCAGTGATTGCTTGGCTTATGGAAGAGGAGGAGAGAGGAGACAGAACGGAAGCGGCGATGAACGCTCTTCGGATGAGCGGGGCCGCGACCGCGAGGCGAGAAGGAGCGAAGAGAAGAAGGAGATGCTCAAGGCGTGGGAGCCGAAGACGACCCTTGGCAAGGAGGTCAAGGCGGGCAAGGTAACGTCGATAAGCCAGATATTCCACTCGGGCAGGAAGATAGAGGAGCCCGAGATAATAGACGTGCTGCTGCCAAACCTCAAGGATGAGGTAATCGAGATAGGCAGAGTGCAGAGAATGACCAAGAACAACAGGAAGATGAAGTTCAGAATCGTCGCGATCGTCGGCGACGGGAACGGCCATGTCGGCATAGGCGCCGGCAAGGACATCGAGGTCAAAGCCGCAATACAGAGAGCGGTCGAGAACGCGAAGGACAGCATAATACCCGTGCTCATGGGATGCGGCTCATGGCAGTGCGGATGCGGAACGCACCACAGCATACCGGTCATAGTGCGCGGCCAGTGCAGCGGCACCACAGTGATACTAAAGCCGGCCCCGAGGGGCTTGGGAATAGTGGCCAGCAAGCCCGTGAAGAAGATGCTCGAGCTTGCAGGCATCAACGACATATGGAGCTTCTCCAAGGGCACGACGAAGTCGAGGTACAACACGCTGATGGCTGTGTACAGGGCCCTCGGAAGCATGAACAAGATGAAGAACACCGGCGATATGAAGCTCGGCGCCATACAGAAGTGAGGCGCCTCCTATCATTGTCGTACGGCAGGAAGTGATTTTTTATGGAAGAGAAGCGCGCCGTAATGCCTGGCGAGGTACTTGCTACCGAAGAGGAGTACATACCTGGCCTGAACGCGTATGTCGAGAACGGCCACATCTACGCCGCGGTCGACGGAACAGTCTCGATAGACGGGGGCATAATAAGCGTGCTGAACGCCGAGAAGAACATATCGCCGATAAAGGAGGGTATGTACGTGCTCGGCTTCATAACTGATGACATACGCACCGTGCAGTTCGTCAAGTTGGACGACATAACTGTCAATGAGAGGAAGTTCGTCGCAATGAAGAACGGCAAGATCGTGGCGAGGCGCAGGCGCGAGGGCATGTCTTCGGAGGAGCCGCCGAAGGAGTTCGCGGCAGGTGATGTAGTCCTCGCAAGGATAGACAACGACAAGGAAGATACTTACGAGCTCGACATGTTCGGGCGCGAGATGGGCGTAGTGAACGCGAACTGCGCGTTCTGTGGCCGCACTCTGGAATACATGGAGGACACCGGCAAGCTGCACTGCAGCGCATGCAAGCTCAATGAATACAGGCGTGTCAGCTCGTTCTACGGCGATACCGAAAGGATCGCAGAGGAGATAAGGCAGCACGCGCTCAATCCAATTAAGAGGCAGAGGCCGCCCAGAGCCCAGTTCGGATCCAGGCCGCCTTTCAGGCGCGGAGGAGGCTTCCACAGCGGCCCGAGGGATGGCCATGAGAGGCGCGACGGACCAGGGGGCTACAGGCCAAGGTTCGACAGGCGCGGCGGAGACAACAGGGACAGCAGAAGCAACAGGGACAGTAGGTTCAGTGGGGGCAGTAGGGACGGCAGGTTCGGCGGAGAAAGCAGGGAAAGAAAAGAAGGAAGCGAAGCCAGGGGCGAGTTTGAATGAAGATGAACATACTGAAGGACGAGAGCAAGGAGCTGGAAATCGAATTTGAGACGAATGATCTCACGATACCGGACCTGCTTGCAGCGGAGCTGCTGAAGAACCAGGACGTGAGCTTCGCCGGTGTCATAAAGGAACACCCGAACGTCGGATATCCTAGGCTCGTTGTCAAGAGCACAAAGAAGAAGGCTGGCGACGTGCTGGAGAAGGCACTCGAGGAGCTCTCGGACGAATTCTCGAAGCTGAAGGATGCGGTTAAGAAGTAACCTCATACCTCCATACTATTTTTATCTTTCCGATTCCTATTTCTACCATGGCAGTCGTGAGCGCGAAGAGGAAGGCCGCGAAGGTGGATCGGCTTCCTAAGACCGATGGTGCGATGTTGGGTGTAGCGACAGCTCCCATCACCATCGGGAAAGGCGGCAGAGTGCTGCTCGTAGGCGTGATTGAGAGGGAGGCAAGGATAGAGGGGGTACTCACTACCAGGGTGGCAAGGGACGGCACCGACTCCACCGCAAGGATAGCCAGCATGGTGCGCAAGTCAAGATTTGCGCCACAGATAAAATTCATCGCGCTTGACGGCATATCCGTAGCCGGCATGAACGTTGTCGACATAGCTCGCCTCGAGAAGAGGCTAGGCGTAAGTTGCGTGTCGATAACGAGGAAGAGGCCCCGCAGAGAGCTGATGAGGGGCATGGTAAGCCTTTATGGAGAGAGGAACGGGATAGATGTGAGCAGGAGGCTGCACCTGCTCGATGCGACTCTGAAGGAACCAGTGCACATCGAAGGAGTCCATCTTCTCACAAAGATAGCAGGGCCGCGACGCAAGGTGATACTGGTAAAGAGGGCGGTTAATACGATCAGGCTCGCACACCTGATAGCGAGCGGAGTCTCAAGAGGAGAGTCGAGGGGCAGGCTGTGAGCCCGTCCCGTCTTATCTTATTCTAAAATCAAAGGCTTTCCGTCTCTTCAATCCTGTAATCGGTTACCTGGTCATTGGCACCGAACAGAAAGGAGGCCATGAGCTTCTTGCCGGATAATGCTTTCTCCAGCCAGATTGCGTCGTCCGGCCACATTTCCGTGAAAGGCAGCTTCCCGTTCTCGCACCACTTCGGCATCATCTCTTCGGATTCCGATGGTTCGCCGTCCCACTCATCTGCAAGGAAAACATGCACCTTCTGGTTCCAGTCTGCATGGTCCTCGCCTTCGAAGAAGAACTTGAGCACCGCCGCTTTCCTGAACGACTTTATCTTTATGCCTATTTCCTCTTCGGTCTCCCGCATTAGCGCATCTTCGACGCTCTCATTTTCCTTGCACTTGCCTCCGACCCCGTTCCATCTACCAACCCCGAAGCCGCGCTTCTTCATGGCGATCAGCACCATGTTGCGTTCGGAATCGATGGGATAGCAGAGCGTGACATCCCTAAGGTCAGCATACCTGCTCTCGTAGTAGTCCAGTTTCTCGTGGTTTTCTTCCACGTCATTCACCCCTAATGGTTATCGTAGGCAAGTCTTTTATGCAGTGCGCACAGGTGAGAACAAACCCTTTAAATGCTTGGCTGAGATGGATATATGATACCATGATAATGAAGCATAAGACATGCGCCGTCATACTTAAGGATAAGAAATTCCTCGTGGTGAGGAACGAGGGCAGGAAAATATGGACATCTCCTGGCGGGCATGTTGAAGAGGACGAAACCGCGGAGCAGTGCATGATGCGTGAGCTCTCGGAAGAATTGGGCTTCCTACCGGAGCGGATGGAGCCATATGGGGAATTGGAAGTGCCCTCTCCAATAGAGCCGGATGTGGTGATGAGGCTCACCTTCTTCCTGATAAAAACGGACAGCGACAAGGAGTTCCAGATAATAGATCCAGAGATAGAGGAGTTGATGTGGGTCGATTCCAAGTACGACGGCTCGAAGGGCAAGCTGATACCTGACCTGAGCGGCTGGCTGATGGACAAGCTGGTCAGGGACGACCTTGTCGAGTGAGTGCCGCGCGCGTGCCCTTTTTTTTCTGCGCCAGCAGGTGGAAGGTTGAGCCCCTGAAATCAAACCTGATTATATCAAATCCCTTAAGCAAACGCTGCACCTCTTCCTTCGACGAAAAACAGTGGTAGGGAATCCCCTTATAATATCCTTCGAGGGCTATGGTGGTGCCGGGCTCTATGACCCTCCTCGGTTCCAGTCTTTTTAGTTTGTCCAGACTCTTCATAGTCGGGCCCGACCAGAACAGGTAGCCCCCGTCGCGGAGAACGCGCAGTACATTCCCTATTACTCTTGCCATATCTTTCCGCCGTGCCTGGTACATCACCCTGCTTGCGAACACGGCATCGAAGCAATCCTCGCCGTACGGGAGCCCCTTGTACATGTCCCACTGTCGGAGCTTGGCGGAAAGGCGCCTCTTTTTGAGCAGTTTCCTGGCCATCTTCAGCGCTGCGGCAGAGTTGTCAAAGCCATATACCTGAAATCCATCGGCCGCTAAGGGCAGGGTGTGCCTGCCTGCGCCGCACCCGAGGTCCAGCACCTTTACCACGCCATGCCTCTTGAAGAATAGCGCGGTAGCACCGTATTTCGACGTCGGACTGTCTAACGTATTGGAATAATAACCGCCTTTCATGTATGGGTCCTTCTGCATCCGCATGCGCCCTCGATGTTATGATGTTACATAGCACCTTACGACAGCCAGATTTTTAATGGATTCGTCCAAATAGAATTAGTCATGCGTGTGCTGGCCGGAGCGAGTGGTGCGATGAAGATACACGAGAAGAGGATGAGGAACGGCCTTAAAGTTCTCGTGTCCCCGAAGAAGAGCCTCGAATCCGTCGGCATAGTCACAGGGTTCGGCTTCGGATCCGTAGACGTTGGGAGCAGGTTCACCGGCCTGGCGCACTATCTCGAGCACATGCTGTTCAAGGGCACTGCAAAGAGGAACTGGGACGAGATAAACGAGATAACAAGGAGGTACAACATATTCTACAATGCGGAGACTGACTACGAGACTACTATGTATGAGGCATCAGTGCAAAAGAGGTATGTCGACAGGGCGATGGAGCTCATGTCGGATATGATAAAGAACCCGAGGTTCGACCGTACCGAATTCAGGCACGAGCTCGGCCCGATACTCCACGAGACTGCCATAAGGAAGGAAGACCCCGAATCGATTCTATACGACAACATGCCTCGCGTCCTCTTCGAGCAGACTGATTTGGTAAAGACACCCACGGAAAGCATGATAAGAAACAACATATCGCTGCGCCACATAAAGGTGGCGTACGAGAAGTATTACAACCCGAGGAACGCAGTCCTCTCCATCTACGGCGGCATATCTGCCGAGGAAGGATTCGCCCTCGCAAGAAAATATTTTTCCAACTTCGAGCGCCCGTCAGCGAAACCCGAGCGGAAGACTATAACACCAAACGAAAACCCATCGGTCCTCATGATGAAGAAGCATGACATAGGGCGCGGAGAGGTCGGGATAGCCGTCGGGTGCGGAGGCATAAGCAGGGCCAACTTCCATGAATACGCCGTGATGAACGTCATTGCAGGTATATTGAACAATAGGATATACGACCAGGTAAGGGAGGTGCACGGCCTGTCGTATGACCCGAGTGTCGATTACGCGGCGTACGGGGCATTCAGCTATCTTCTCGCATCGGCCGGCGCTGCGCCGTCAAAGCTGCCAGAGATAAAGGGGCTGATGCTGGAGGAGTTTAGGAAGCTGAGTAGTGGGAGGATAAGCAAGAGGGAGATCGACACGGTCAAGCGCGGCCTTGAAATAAAGTATGCGATGGATTCGGATGACGTGCTGGAGAGCGCGGAGAGCATTGCCGAGATGGACCTGATGTACGGCTCCGGCAGGCTTGCCGGAGAACTGCCAAAGATAGTCAGGAGGCTTGATGTCGAAGACATACGCAGGCTGATATCGAAATACATCAGCATGAGAAGCTATGGTACTATAGTGCTAGGCAGGGCGTGAGGTAATAGCATGGAAGGCAAGGCACTTGTCAACAAAACAGCGCGGCATGTGAAGGAGAAGATGATAGGGGAGGGCAGTGGCCATGACTGGTGGCACGTTTATAGGGTATGGAACCTTGCGGTAAGAATAGCCAAGGAGGAGAAGGGCTCCGACATAACAGTAGTGCAGCTAGGGGCGCTCCTGCACGACATAGCCGACTGGAAGTTCAGCGGTGGTGACGAGACGGCCGGCGGACGCGTGGCTGCAAGGTGGCTGGCACGCATAGGTGCGGACAAGGAGACCATAGAGCAGGTAAACTACATCGTAGACAACGTATCCTTCAAGGGCGCAGGCGTGAGGGACACGATGAAAACGAAAGAGGGGAAGATAGTGCAGGACGCGGACAGGCTCGACGCGCTGGGCGCAATGGGGATAGCAAGGACGTTCATGTATGGTGGTTACAAGAAGAGGCTCATATACGATCCGGAGCGCAAACCGGAGATGCACAAGCTGTTCAGCGAATACAAAGCATCGAGCTCGCCCTCGATAAATCACTTCTACGAGAAACTGCTGCTGCTGAAGGGAAGGATGCACACAAAAACAGCGAAGAGGATCGCAGCGGAGCGCGACAAATACATGCGCGGCTACCTGAAGCAGTTCTTCGACGAGTGGGATGGCCGCAGGTAGCCTACAAGCCAAATTCTTTCTTTATCTTCCTAAGTTTCGGGCCTACGACCAATATGCAGTAAGGCTGCAGCGGATTCTTCTTGAAGTAGTCCCTGTGATAATCCTCCGCGGGATAGAAAACATCCAGTTTCCTGACCTCAGTGGCAATAGGCTTCTTGTACTCGCCTCTTATTCCATCGATAAACGAGTTTATCCGCGTCTTGTCTGCGTCCCTGGTGTAGAAGATCGCTGATCTGTACTGTGCGCCCTCGTCGTTTCCCTGCTTGTTGATGGACGTGGGATCATGCATCGCGAAGAATATCTCGAGAACCTTCTCAAGGCTTATCCTCTCAGGAGCATACTCGACCCTGAGCACCTCCGCATGGCCCGTAGTGCCGCTGCAGACTTGTTCATACATAGGATTTTTTACGTGTCCACCTGCATATCCAGGCTCAACCTTCGTTATCCCGGGAAATAGCCTGAAGACTGCCTCGGTGCACCAAAAGCAGCCCGCTCCAAGCACTATGGTATCAGTCATTGCCTTCCTCTACCCCTTTGCCTTCCGGCACGAACAGCATGGATATTGAGTTGACGCAGTGCCTGGTATTCTTCTCCGTAAGGTGTTCGCCTTCGAAGACGTGGCCCAGGTGCGCACCGCACTTCGCGCACTCTATCTCAGTACGCATCCCATCCGAATCCGGAACGCGCTTCACGTTCCCCTTTATCTCATCGTCAAACGCCGGCCAGCCGCAGTGTGCGTCGAACTTATCTTTGGACCTGTAGAGCGGAGCACCGCACCTCCTGCAAACATAGATACCCCTCTCGAAGAAAGCGTCGTACTTGCCTGTGAATGGGGCCTCGGTACCTTTTCGTACTATGACCTCCTCTTCCTCCTCGGTGAGCTTGGCAGGTTCCATCCAAACACACTTTCTGATTAAGTGGCAATCAATAAAAGGAATGGTTGTGGTGCAGCGCAGTCGGTTTCACTTTTTGCTCCATTCCCTGCTTCACGCTTCGGCTTCATCCAGCTTCATGCAGTAAAGTCTTCTATCCTACCCTTATTCGGATATTAAAGCCTACCTTATTCTCTGTCCTAAAAAAGGGCGCGGCATAGCGCAGTAAAGACATGCATGACAGTACGACATCAGTGCAAAACATCTTAAAGTTTGACACGTAAAAGTGCTCATGAAATGCCTGTCGGTGAAGCAGCCCTTCGCTGAGCTTATCGTGTCTGGAAGGAAGACCATAGAACTCAGGGGCTGGAACACAAAGTTTCGAGGGCAGTTCCTTGTGCACGCCTCAGGCAACGTTGACGCCGAAGCGTGTAGACTTTTTGGCATGGACGAGCACGCCCTTCCGCGAAAGGCGCTGGTTGGCAAGGCGTTCCTATACGACGTAAGGGAATACAAAAACGCCGACGAGTTGGCGAGGGACCAAGACAAACACCTCTCTACCGGCGCGTACGCATCAAAGTACGGGTTCCTTCTCAAGGACGCCTCAAGGATAAAGCCGGTCAACAGGCCAGGGGCTCTCGGATTCTTCGAGGCAAACATATAGAAGGCAAAATCGGCGAAAAACAGCCTGAAGACTGCCCTAGCAATTTCTGCCCAAAGGCAAAGCATGCCAACACAGAAGGCATAAAAGCAGCAGCACCAATTAAAAATCGAGATTTTTCAATGCAGATATTGATAGAGCTGCTCTTGCTCCTTGCATCGGCACTCATAATGGGAAGGATTGCGGAAAGGCTCAAAGTGCCTGCGGTAGTGGGACAGATAATAGCAGGTATGCTGCTCGGGCCAGCAGTGCTGCACCTGGTCGCAATCAACGTCACGCTGTCCAGCGTGGCCGAAATATCCCTCTTCTTTATCATGCTGCTCGTAGGCGTCGGGATGACCGTGGATACGCTTGCGAACCACGTGAAGAGCGCAGTGCTGTTCTCCTTGTCTGCATTCGTCATACCCATGTTCATAATGTTCATGGTGGCGTACGAGGCGTTCGGACTTGGAATGGGGCAGGCGCTCATCACCTCTATCGCGATAGGGGTGCCCTCCATATCAATAATATCCGTGCTGGTGATGCGCTACCGCCTGCTGAGGAAGGAGGACGGAAAGAGGATTATCGCGAGCGTGGTGCTTACTGATGTAATAGCCTTCATAGTCCTCGCAATGATAGGTAGGGGAGTCGGGAGCGGAATAGGCGCAACGTTATCGATGATCGTGTTCATCATAGCCCTGTTCCTGATTGATGCGTTCGTCAGGAAGCACGAGAACGGCGTCAAGCGTTTCTTCTCCAGGGTCTCGTCGATGGACAACGGCGACAGCGTAATCTTCGGCATGATAATCCTGATAGGCCTGTTCGTCGCAACGCTTACGCAGCTCGCAGGCATAACCTACGTGCTTGGCGCATTCTTCGCCGGGCTGCTGATACACGAGGCGGTGCTCGGCAAATCCATCTACAAATCGCTTAACCGCACCCTGGAGAGGGTAGGTGAGGCGTTCTTCATACCACTCTTCTTCAGCATTGCAGGGCTGCAGGCAGCCCTGCCTACCATGGGCAACATCCCGCTGCTGCTGACCCTAGTGGCGATAAGCGGCCTGATAGGCGGTTCGCTCAACTACCTGGTGGGAAAGAACAGGCTCAAGGAACTGAAGCCACTGGCCGCATCCGCGTTCCTAGGCGGCAGGGGGGCCGTTGGCATCATAATAGCGAACATAGCACTGCTCGAGGGCATAATAGGCATCAACCTCTACTCTGTGATAATAAGCGGAACGGTGATACTCTCGCTTACCCTTCCGGCGCTGCTCAAGTCGAGTGGACTGTAGCTGCCGGAATCCAACGCAGATTGCATAAACGCTATAACCTGCAGCTTTTACATGTCAATAGAAGATGTTAGCATACGCTTCAGTGTCTCGCAGCATCTGGTACGCATAGCATAAATATTCCTAAACCTCCCATTTATCCAGTAGATGGTACTACATGGATGTGTACGTTGACCTTGTGAATCCGAAAAAGGGCGGCTTTTTCATCTCTGTGAGCCAAGGTAAGGAATCGATATCTTTTGATTATACGACCAAGGGCCACAGAGTAGTGAAGCAGGTGCTGCTCAAGCATACGAAAACCAAGGAAAAGCCCACCCTATCATGGAAGACCCTAAGAGTGCTGGACGGCATCCCGAAAGGTATTCATAATGTCGATTGGATTGATAGGGGGAACATCGACATAATAAATGGCGATGTCTACAAAACTGTGTGGGAAAAACCCCTTCCAAATAAGATAAAAAGGGATTTGCTATATATGGTAGAAAAAATATACAAGGCAAGAGGGAGGCTGAACAGCATCAGGAATATACTCGCAGATCTGGATACCTATCTGTCGATGCTGATGAAGAAATACAAATAGTGCACAAATTTACGAGCGCGCCTGGGATCTCCTTCTGCCCGAGCCTCTTCCCTGATTTCCTTACTGCCACATAGGCGATGGCCCCGGACACTGCCTTGGGGTCCCGCTTGCCGATGCCTTGTTTAAGGAATTCTGCGAGCATGCTTCCGGCAAGCTTCCGTTCCTCCTGGCCGGCCGCGGCCATATCCATGCAGTCGGTTATGCAGCCCCACATCGCCTTTGGCATGCTGCTCCTCTCAATCATCCTGGCGACTGCCGTCCCATAGGCCTCATCGAGCCCAGAATCTATCCCGAACTGCCCTGCAAGGGCGCCAAAGTCCCTGATGATGCCTGCGCTGCCGCACACGATCCTTGCTACGGCCAGGCTCATTGCGTACCTCTCCCGGCCGCGCGTGATGCCTGCCTTTATGCACTTCCTGTAAAGGAAGGCCATGCTCTCCCTCTCGCTGCTGCCCAGCCTCAGCTGGCCCACACCACAGAGAGGGCTGGAAGCGCAGCGGCGAAGTTGCGCTCGACCGGGTTCGCCGCCTCGCCGGGAAATCCCTTGTTCACCATGGTATAGCTGGTCGCCTCATGGTGCCTGCTCGCCAGCTCGCTGAGCGGCATGGAATAATCGATGCTCGTCTCCAGAATCAGGCCGCAGCGCACGCAGTAGGTCTCGAAGGTGGCGGCGTCTAAGGCTATCTCTTTGCTCCCACAAGATGAGCAGGGCATACATCTATATTCAAATCCTGTTTTATAATTCTGTCTCTTTACAATACAATAATACGGCTAACATAATGTTATTTTTCATGAAAGCATCCAGTGATTAAATTTGCACACAGACCTTTTGGTAAAACTTTTCGTAAAAAATTTTTGGCAAATTATTAAATCAGAAAAATAACTATGCGCCATTAACTAACGGTGCCCATTCGCCCTTTAGTTTTGACACATTATATTCTCTTTCTTTGAAGAATGAATCAATTTCATGTGTAACTGGAAATTCAAAATCAAATTCCCTAATTAAATCTTGCAACAACTGCTTTCCAAGCGTATTTTTATATTTCGAAGACAAACATATTGCATACCAATTTGTAAGGTCTTCTAATGTTATAATCCCCTGTATCTTCTGTTTTAACGGCAACATCGTGGTTATTCTTTTTACAAGTTCGGCGTCGCCTTCTTTACAAACTAGAATTATATTGTCAGAGTACACGCTTTCTGAAACGTCTTCTGCTAGTTCTTCGCTTAATGAGATATGCTTCACCTGAATTGCAGGCCCGAAATTAGTCCACATATCTAGCCCTCTATCCGCCGCATTCGTCACACCCACGCGAAACAGCTTTGCTGGCACCGCAATGTTCGGTTTATCCTTAGATAATCTTAGAACTAAGTCTATAAACTTTGAAAAGTCCGTTAATATTCCCTTATTTCTATTCTTTATTTCCATACACACCTCTACTT
>DAHXMI010000004.1:0-135141 GCA_027365565.1 Microcaldota archaeon | reverse complement strand
TCTTCAAGCCATTGGCATAATCATAATATAGCGCCGCGATCATGCTCGTGAACTTGTTGTCTGGTATGGCTTTGCCTATCCCATTGCCTATGTTTTTGAGCAGAAGTTCCTTCGCCCTGTCGAAATGGCCGTCCTTCTGCTGCCTTGCGTATTCCAGGCTGCCGTACTTCTTCATCATATCGAGCACGTAGTTGAAATCCTGCTCGCGCAGCCTTGCATCGGTATAGCCCTCCTTCCTTCTGTCATTCACGCTCTCATAGATGGCGCGCAGCTTCTCCTTCTCGTCTAATGTGGCGTCCGTGTATGCCTTGTATATAAGCAGCGTGGGCGTGCCTTTGTACACATCCTCTTCAATGTCCTCTATGTCGTCTCTTATCTGGAATGACATGCCTATCTGTATGCCTATATCCTCCAGTACGCCGAGGATGTCCAGCCCGTTCGTTCCCATCGTTGCGCCTATTAGGGCAGGCGCTGCGGTGCTATAACCCGCAGTCTTGTATTTAAGCAGCCGCTCGCACATGTCGAATGTCAGCGTCTCGAGGTCCGAGAACTCCAGCTCCATCGTCTGGCCTTCAAGGGTCTTGTCTGCGTACCTGTCTAATATCTTGCGGACCGAGCGTCCCTTGGATTTACCATACGTCTCCGTGTACTCCTCAAGCGCGAGCCATACCTCCTTGTTGAGGTAATGCGAAACGTTTATCGCATTGCTCACGCCGTACTTGCGCTGCAGCGCCTTGTCTCCGCGCCTCAGCAGCGCTCCGTCCTCTATGTCGTCAGCTATCAGTATCGCGTCCTGCGACAGTTCTATCGCTACTGCAGGCAGGAGCATCTCTTCCTCACTGACACCGTACATCTTGCCTACGAGCCACATGAGCTTGGACCTCCGGAGGCCTGCCTTCTCCCTGTTGGGGTAGTCCGTGATCATCTTCTCCAGCTTGTCGACAGTCCCCTTCATCGCCTCGCTGTCGGCGTATTCGTCGTCAATCGCATGGATCCTTGAGTGCAACCTGCCCATAATGGCGCGGGGAAGCATCTCATTCATGTATGTGTTGAAGGATTCGATACTGTCATAAATCACATTGCTGTTTTCTTTGCGCACCGAATTCATAGTAGTTGTGCCTGAGTCCGGCATGTTAAAACCTGAATGGGCCCGAAGGGAGTCGAACCCCTGTCTCCAGCGTGTAAGGCTTATGCGTTCAGAAAGAACTTGGCATCATACCGTTGGACCACGAGCCCATGGTAAATCTTTCGCCCGAACATATATAAAATGCTTTGGCATACCGCGCCTGTCGTCACTTCGCGTACTTTGTCAGCAGGGCTTCTATCCTGCCTACCGCATCCGCCAGCTCCTTTTCCGGAGCGAGGGCCACTATCCTGAAGTGGTTTGGGCTCCCGAATCCGGATCCGCGCGTTATCTGCACATGCTCTTCCTCGAGCACTCTCCTTATGAACTCCTTGTCGTCCTTGATGCGCAGTCCTGACATCTTCAGCCTTGGCAACACGTAGAATGCGCCGTTCGGCCTGACCACGCTTATCGCGTCGTTGCGCTTTAGTATGTCCGTCACGGAGTTGACCCTCTTCGCGATGTTCGACACCATGCCTCCTATCGCCTTGTCATGCTCCTTCCTGTTGCTTATGCCCTCGGCCAGCGCATATTCCGCTGGCGTGTTGAGCGACAGCCTCATCCGTGCGTAGTCGACTATCTTGTCCCTTATCGCCATCGACTTCCTGTCCTGCTCTGGGAAAACCATATATCCCATCCTGAATCCGGTCGCGTCGAACACCTTCGATGCCCCGTGCAGGAGTATGTGCGGCACGCCCTTTGCCACCTGCCCTACGCTGGTAAACTTCGCGCCGTTGTAGACAATCTCGTCATATATCTCGTCGCTGATCAGCACTATGCCATTCTCATTCGCGATGTCAACGACTTCCTCAAGCACCTTGCGTTTCAGCACCGTGCCTGTCGGATTGTTCGGGTTGGTTATTATCATGTACTTTACCCTGCCTATCCTGCCCGCGCGCTTCATCTTCCTGAGCTCGCCTCTTATGTGGTCAAGGTGTATGCTCCAGCCCTCGCCTTCGTTGTAGATGCCGAACAGGGGCCTGCCTCCGTATTCCCTGAGGTTGGTTATATACTGCACGTAATAGGGCTTGAATATCACGGCCCTGTCACCGCTGTTTATCAGGGCGCTGTTTATGAACGCGAGCCCCTCCGTAATGCCAGCTGTCGCTATCACGTTGTCTGGGCTGGCGTTGACGCCGTACATCCTCTTGTACCTGCCAGCCACGGCCTCCCTGAGTTCCCGTACGCCTATGCTGTCTGAATAGTATGTCTTGCTCGCCCTTAGCGCATCCACGTACGCATCTATCATGTACTTCGGCGTTGGGAA
This sequence comes from Microcaldota archaeon, assembly GCA_027365565.1. GTDB lineage: Archaea > Micrarchaeota > Micrarchaeia > Micrarchaeales > Micrarchaeaceae > JAMCYG01. The sequence goes on along the minus strand of DAHXMI010000004.1, from coordinate 132,751 downwards.
ATAGTATGCGGGATCGCCCCTATTGAGCTTCATCACATTTATCCCGCGCTTAGCCAACTTTGCAGCATCGTCGTCCTCTTCAAGTATAGGATTGTAAACGAACGCGCTTCTTTTCGAGAGCAGGTCCATCAAACCACCACAGGAATATTCAGTTGCAGCGACATAATAAAATGCCTTGTGTCGCACTATCTTACGCGATCTTCTCCACCAGCTCGGCATGCTCGATGATGTATTTTCCTACCTGGCCGTCGCGCTCCTTCCGCGCGCTTGTAACCCTGATCGACTTCCTGAACAGCGGCGCATCCAGTACGAAGCTCTCGGCTTCGCCTCCCTCGAATAGCGGATTTATCCGGTACCTGTCCTTGAGGGCCATCAGTTTATCTATCATCGCGCTGTCAAGGCGCGAGCCGAGTAAGCTGTCGTCAAATCCCTCCGCTGCAACCTGGGTTATTATCACGTCGTACTTGGAAGACAATTCGCGCAGTTCCTCGAGCGGCTCTATGTGCCAGAGCGGCGATCGCATCGTTATGCCCAGGCGGCCGCATATCGCATCTATCCTCTCCTTCTGGTAGCTGCTGGCCACCGCGCCGGTGAACAGTTCCGTGACATTATTCTCCTTCAGCACCCTCTCGAGATCCTCTAGTTCGAGCTCCTTCTCGCCTTTGGTTACCGACATCACCTGCCTGATGCCGAGGGCTTCCGCCTGCATCGGGGTAAACTGTATTGCTGGCTTGTGGAACATGTAGCTGTATTCGTTCTCCGGGACCATCGTTATAAGCAGCTCGACATCCTTTCCCATGTCATGCGCCCTGTGCACTGCAAGCGTCGAGTCTTTCCCTCCACTGAATAGCGCAGCTATCATATTATCTACCATTATCCACCATGATTATCCACCGTGCTCGACGGGCATATCCTGTTCAGCACGCAACGTCCGCAGCGTTTTTCCTTGGCGGTGCATACATCCCTGCCTAAGGCTATGAACAGGTGCGTCACATTGGCCCAATCGCGGTTGGGCACCAGGCCGACCAGCTTCTTCTCTATCTTTGCTGGATCCCTGCCATGCGCAAGACCGAGGCGATTCGCTACGGTTATGCAGTGCGTGTCTATCGCAATGCCCTCGTTTATTCCGAATGCGTTCGACAGTACGACGTTTGCTGTCTTCCTTCCGACTCCCGGCAAGGTAACAAGTTCATCGATGCTGCGCGGCACCTTTCCCCTGAAATCGCCCGTCACCTTCTTTGCGGCACCGACTATACTCTTGGATTTCGCCCGAAAAAGGCCAACGCTCTTCACATACTTGTAGAGATCGGTTGGCTTCAGTCTTGCATACATGTCTGCGCGGGGCAGATCCCTGAACAGCCTTGGAGTTATCTCGTTCACATGGGCGTCCTGCGCCTGTGCAGAAAGTATCGTGGCGACAAGAAGCTGCCACGGCGTCGCATGGTCCAGCGACGTCTTCATCTGCGCCTTGTACCTCGACTTAAGCAGCCTAAGGATTTTGCCTACGTATACCTTCTCATCCGCTTTGCTCACGGTGCTGCACCTAACAATAAATGGATACGTGCTTAACGGATAAATATGTATCATGACAATCCAGACCGTGATGGGGAAGTAGAGCTGCATGCATCAGCAGTGAAACGAATCCTCTTCCGAAAACAGGGGTGATTGGATGAAAGTCATAGCGGACCTGCATACCCATTCAAGGTATGCGATGGCGTGCAGCAGCAGCATTACGATAAAAGGCATGGAGGCGGCAGCGCTGGAGAAGGGCATAAACCTGGTCAGCACCGGCGATTTTACCCATAGCGCATGGCTCGCGGAGATGAAGAGGGATCTGGAGGATCCCGACGGGAAAGGCCTCCTCAATGTCAAAGGGTCCGACTCGGGCGTCAGGTTCGTAGTTGGTGCCGAGGTATCCACGGTGTTCAACGTAAATCCCACCACGGTGAAGAAAGTGCACCACTGCATACTGCTTCCCAGCGTGGAGCATGCCGAAGCCGTGCGTGAATCCCTTTCGAAGCATGGCGCTATGGATTCAGATGGCAGGCCAACGCTGAGCATAAGCCCTGCAGAGTTGGTGGAGAAGGTTCGCGGCGTCACGAAGGACGCGATAGTCTTTCCTGCGCATGCATGGACCCCATTCTTCGGGGTTTTCGGCGCATTCTCCGGATTCGACTCGATAGAAGAGGCGTACGGCGACCAGGCGCAGCACATACACGCGCTTGAGATGGGGCTCAGCTCCGACTCGCCGATGAACTGGCGCATATCGAAGCTGGACAGGTATACGCTGCTCGGCAACAGCGACATGCACTCGCTTCCAAAGATGGGCCGCGAGGCCAACGTGATGGAGATAGACGGCAGCCATTTCGATTATCGGACTGTAGCCGAAATAATCAACAGCAAGGACAGGAGCAGGCTGGTCAGGAACATAGAATTCTATCCGGAGGAGGGCAAGTATCACTATGACGGCCACAGGAACTGCCACTTCTCAGTTAATCCAGACACTTCCCATATAGAGAAGTGCCCGGTCTGCGGCAAACGCCTTGTAATAGGCGTGCTGCACAGGGTGAACGACCTTGCCGACAGGCCGCCCGGAACCGTGCCGCAAGGTAGCATACCATACGTGCATGCAGTGCCTCTCATGGAGATCATAGCATATGTCAGCGGCAAGACCTCATACTCAAGAAAGACAGAGGATACCTACACGGCGATGGTATCTGCGCTCGGCCCCGAGTTCGACATACTCCTAGATGTGCCTGCCGAGAGGATAGCGGCTGTTGCCGGAGAAGATATAGCCGCTGCTGTAATGAACGTCAGGAACGAGAACATAGGCATAACGCCAGGGTACAACGGCGTCTTCGGCGTGCTGGACCTGCTCAACAGGAAGAAGGGCTCAAAGCAGGACTCGGTGAGGCAGAAGGGCCTCTCCGACTTCACTGGCTAGTTTCGCGCTACTGCCACCCCAACAGCAAAGAATTTATATATTGTTGCTACAAAAGTTAGCTTGTAACAAATCCTTGAGTCAGGATTACCGATAATACGTGCAGTACGGCAAAGCAAAGTGCGTGTTTTTATGGCTGAACAATCTTACAAGTCACTGAACGACAAGCTCGTAGTCGTCATAAGGATCAGGGGAAGGGTCAACGTCGACCATGACATAGCGAATACTCTCGAAAGGCTTAGGCTGAACAGGGTGAACAACTGCACCCTGATAAGGGCCAATGCCGCGTACCTGGGCATGCTGAACAGGTGCAGCGACTACGTCACATTCGGCACCATAGATGACGCGAACCTCGCGGCGCTGTTCAAGAAGAACGGTGTGGATAAGGATCCGAAGGAGGCGACCGCCAGCATCGAGTCGATAAAGCAGATCAGGGAGAACATGCCATTCAGGCTCCATCCGCCAAGGCACGGGTTCAGGAAGAGCACGAAGAAGCACGCGACTCAGAAGGGCGTGGTGGGCTTCGTTGGGGATGACATAAACAGCCTGCTCAAGCGCATGCTATAATCAATATAAAATACCCTAATGGAATAACACAGTGTTTAACATGGCGATAAGGCATCAGAAGAAGAACAGGAAGTACCACGGCACGAGGAGGTGGGGCGTAGGCAACATAAAGAACGCCAGAGGTGCCGGAGACCGCGGAGGCGTCGGCGGCAAACTCGTGAGGAAGAAGCACAACTTCACCTACATGACCGCCAAGACTCCCTGGATGCTCGGGAGGAAGGGCTTCACGAAGTGGAACCAGCTCAAGCTTAAGGAGATAGACCTCAGAGAGATAAGCGCGATGCTCGAGTCAGGAAAGGCGAGCGGCAAGCTGGAGCTCAGGAAGTACAAGGTGCTGAGCAACGGTGCGCTGACCAAGCCTGCCGAGATAAAAGCGTCCGCTTTCTCACAGAAAGCCCGCGAGAAGATAGAGAAGGCAGGCGGGAAGGCAGTACAGTTCTGAAGCCTGTCGCATACACATAGGTCACTCTATGTCCGAATCCCTGAAGATCGCATTTTACACCGACACGTACAAGCCGTCTGTCGACGGCGTTGTCACGTCGATACTAAACTTCAAGAAGGAGCTCGAGAGGCGTGGCCATGAGGTGTACATATTCACCAGCGGCGACCCGAACTCCAGGTTCATAACGAAGGAGCGAGACAACGTGTACATCGTGCGCGGCATAAAGTTCAAGAACTACCCCCAGTACACGCTGGCGGCATTCCCGTTCCTCACGCATTTCGACGTGAACAGGCTGGGCATAGACATAGTACACGCACAGACACCTTTCATGATGGGCTTCTCGTCCATGATAATAGCGAGGACCAACAGGATACCGTTCGTCGGCACTTTCCACACGTTCTTCACCGAGAAATCGGTCATAAAGGAGTACGCCTCGAAGAACAAGTACATGCAGAGGGTATTCACGAAGTACGCGTGGCCGTACGCAAAGTTCTTCTACAACAGGTGCAACGGCGTCATTGCTCCAAGCGAGAGCGTGAAGAGGGTGCTTGCCAAGCATGGCATAAACAACGTCACAGTCGTGCCGAACAGCGTCGACTTGAAGAGGTTCAACCCTGATGTCGACGGCCGCGCCCTCAGGAAAAAGCTGCTCGGCCAGAAATACAAGAAGATCGTCCTCTACACCGGAAGGATGAGCAAGGAGAAGAGGATAGACACGCTGGTCAAGGCCGCGAGGCGCGTCAAGAACAAGGATGTCAGGTTTATCATGGTCGGGACCGGCCCGTTCGAGAACCACTATAGGAACATGGTTGAGCGCATGGGTATGTCAGACAGATTCATCTTCGAAGGCTATGTGAACGACAAGATGCTGCCGAAGTACTATGCTGCCTCGGACATGTTCTGCATGCCTAGCACGTTCGAGACCCAGGGCATAGTGTCTCTCGAGGCGCTCGCCTCAGGCAAACCGGTGGTGGCGGCCGACTATCTGGCGCTCTCGGACCTCATAATCAACGGCAAGAACGGGGAGAAGTTCAGGCCTGGGGATAGCATGGACTGCGCAAGGAAGATAGAAAAAGTTATAAATAATACTGATGCATATAAGATAACTGACCGGGTAACAAAGGAATACTCAGTTTCCAGCGCTACCGACAGGTTGCTTGGCTTCTACAAGAAGTCAATGAGCAACGAATATGCTCGTTTTGATTGAATAATCAAAAGACAGAGTAAGCAGTAAAAGCAAAGGCGATTGTCTGGTTGAATCAGACCCAGTAGAGTCTACAGCAGAAAAAGGCGTCAAGGAGCCTGCAGCAAAGGCGACCGAAGTACCGCATGCGCAGCCCATACCAGCGGCTGCGACGCATGAGCAGCAGCACTCTGCCGAAGGCAGGGGCAGGAAGGTGGAGGGCCAGGCCCAGCAGCACCAGAAGCCCAGGGGCGAAGATGTCATGGCCAGGCTTGTCGCAGAATCGGGCAACCCTGAGGCGGCCAAGCTCAAGGAGGAGATAGATGCCCTGAAGAAGGAGAGGATAGAGGCGATAATAAAGGTAAAGATTGCGAGGAAAAGGCTCGCGTACAAGGAGCACGAGCGCGAAGACGTAAAGCGAACCATGGAGCAGAACAAGACGGATACTACCGAACAGAGGAGGCAGATAGGCAAGATGAAGAGGATAAAGAACAGCCTCGAATTCAGGGTATCGACAGAAGCTAGGTCGCTCAACGAGGAGAAGAAATTCATCAAGGAGATAGCCGACGTCAACTCAAAGCTCAGGGAGCTTTACAAGAGCGTCAGGTTCGAGAAGAAGATCGAGTTCGTGGAGGGCGACATAAAGAGGTACACGGAAGAGATAGATGGCGCCACCAAGAAGATAACCGAGATAGACTCCAAGCTTGACGAGAAGTACAACGCGCTCAGGAAGCTGCTGGGCATAGAACGCGGCAAGCGCAGGGAGCCGGGCGAGAAGTACGAGAGGCGCGAACCGAGGGAGAAGAGGCAGCCGTTCAAGGAACAGCAGCAGGCCGAGATAAACTTCGAGGACATAGCGGTAATAAAGAAGAAGAAGAGCTCCTGACGCGCGTGAGCGCCAGGACAGTCTACTTTTTGCGAAGCGCTTTGCACTGCGGCACCGCAAGGGATTTTAAAAGCCCCACACATGTATGGGAAAGGCGAAGCTCAGCAGGCGACCAGAAAGACAGGCACGCACGTACCGAATGAGGGGCGCGCATGCGAGAAAAACAGAACATAGAACAGTATATGGAATACAAGAATACAACAAAAACATACGACAGAAATACAGAATACAAATCTAAAAACAAACAAAAAAGAAAAGAATTGAAAAATAAAAGGTGTTAAATTGAAGATAAAATTTTACGGAGGCCAGGAAGAGGTAGGCAGGAGCTGCATAATGATAATTTCAGATCAGGCCAAGATACTTCTCGATGCTGGCATAAAGGTAAAGGAAGAAGAGAACCCGTATCCGACAATACCGGATGCGGAGCTGAAGTCCCTTGACGGGATATTCATATCCCATGCGCACATGGACCACTGCGGCTACCTGCCGCACATCTACAGCGCGGGATACGACCGCAAGGTGTTCGCGACGCAGGCGACTATGGAGATCGTCAACGTCATGATAAGCGACTACATGCGCCTCGCCGAGCCGAAGAACGTCACGAAGGAGGGCCTCAAGAGGCTGATGAGGAACTATGTCGTGGCGGATTACATGAAGGCGATAAAGCTGAAGGACCTCACGATAAAGTTCATACCCGCAGGGCACATACTGGGCTCCGCGCTGATAAGCGTGAGCGACGGGAAGCACACGCTGCTCTACACGGGCGACATTAACCTGGCGTCGACCAGGCTCATGGAGGGCGCGGATACGAGAACCCTGAAGGCGGATACCCTGATAACCGAGAGCACTTATGCCGGCAGGGAGGACAAGTTCCCGCCTGAGAATTCCACTATAAAGAAGATGGTGGACAGCATAAGGGACACGATACTGCAGAACGGCACCGTGATCGTGCCAAGCTTTGCGGTAGGGAGGGCGCAGGAGGTGCTGCTCATACTGGACGACTACATGAACTCCGGCAAGATACCGAAGGTGCCGATATACATAGACGGTATGATAAACAAGATAATGAGGATACACAGGCACAACATACTAAGCTGCAGGAAGGAGCTGCAGATGAAGATCCTCGTGAGCGAGTATGACCCGTTCAAAAGCAGCAACTACAGGCCGGTAGACAAGAAGGCCATGAGAATGAAGGTCATCAGGGATGGCACGCCGAAGATAATAGTGACCACGAGCGGCATGCTCTCTGGAGGGCCTGTGCTCGAGTATCTGACACATCTCTCGAAAAACCCGCTCAACAAGCTGATAATGGTCGGCTATCAGGCGAAGGGCACCCTGGGCAGTGAGCTGCAGGGAGGGGCCAAAGAGGTTGAGATAGACGATAAGAAGGTCACGGTAAAGCTGAAGGTGGAGACATACCACCTGTCTGCGCACGCGGACAGGCCGCAGCTGCTCAGCCTTCTCACGAAGGTCAAGGGGCTGAGGAACGTGTTCGTGGTGCATGGCGAGAAGGTCAAGTCCGAGCAGTTCAGGGAGGACATCTCTAAGAAGTACAAGGCGACGGTTCCGAGCATAGGGAGCACCCACACCCTGTGACTTCCCAACCACACTATCCCTGCTCTGAGGGTTCGGATGCAATCTTGTTCGCCGAATGACGTATGCGGGGCAATATAATTTATATATGTCGCTTCTATTCATATGAAATCTGTACAAAGGGGAGGGGGAATAGATGGCAAAGAACAGCAAGAAGTTGCAGGAGGAGCTGGAGAAGCTGAAGAGGTTCAAGTCCGTCAGCGACATAATACAGAGGAGCGAAGCCGAGAACGCGCTGCTCTACAGCACGTCCAGGGGGGACCAGGATCCGGCGGATGATGAGCTGTTCGAGACAATGATGGCTAAGCTGGTCAGCAAGGGTGCCTCGCCGAACGAGAGGAAGGAGCTTGAGTACGTGGAGAAGAGCAGCAAGATAGAGAAGGGCGAGAGGATAGACAAGAAAAGGAAGGTAAGCCTTTCGAGGAACGGCCAGAAGCCGAGGATAAAGCAGCACATACACGCGATCAAGAGCAGCACGAAGGCTGTAGGCGGCAAAAACAAAAAAGGCAAGTCCGCGAATGGCAAGAAGCGAAGGTAACCTAATCATATCCCTTGCTCGCAGTGCGCACCGCGCACGCCATCGACAAATCAGCGATTATTTATAATTAAGCGTAGAATCTCTCTTGTACTTGGGCTCGTAGCACAGGGGTAGTGCACCCGCTTTGCAAGCGGGGGGTCGCGGGTTCGAATCCCGCCGAGTCCACAGTTTTCTCGAACGCTCCCATAATATCAAGTTTAATATCGTGGAGTAGTATAAAAAGCGGAGTAGGTTCACTTTCTGGTAGCTTTAGGCTTTACTTCTACCCTTGGAATTCTTAGATTGTTCAAATAAGAAAATAAAAGGAAAGAGTAAAAAATTTACGCATCAATATTATCTAAGATATTTTAACTTAACAGGGAATATAATGGTAAACAAAATAGTAATTTTTCTGTTCGAGATTATAGTAATTTTTACTGCAACGTTCGAGATAACTGTATTACTAAATCTAAATATATCAAGTCTTTTTGTTTTACGCACAGTTTTAATATTATTACCTTTAATCATCACGACGATTATCTTTCTCATATATTATCTACTGAAACTTAGGTAATACTATGTTAATCCAACAAGGCGCGATATTTACTATAATTATTACTCTTCCCTCTACACACTTTCTTTCTACTTTCTTTTCGGAGTTTACTCCACAAATTTCAGATTTTATTACACTCATCTCTACAGCAATGTCTCCTATTTTTGGTGCATACCTTTTGAGCGTACAAGCAAAAGAACATGCAAGGTATCACACATATGAACGATTAGCATTTAATGTTAAAATATTTTCAAATTTTTATGACAGTTTAAGATTAAGCAATGTAAAGCTGGTTATTGCAGTAGTTTCAATATTAATTGTTTCCATATCAACTATAATCTCAATTGATAGCACAGCACAAATATTTGTACTTTTAGTACTTGAATCATCTCTATTTATATCAGCGATTCAAATATTTATTTCATCAGACGGTATGGTAAAACATCACACAAAGTTAACCTATCAATTAGCTAAATCACATGTTTATCTAATAAGTGCAGTTATTGTAACTCTTATTATAGGTTCGATAGTCTACCCCTCAACATCAATAATTGAATTATTAATTTTAGCTTCATTTCTCTCTTTGACCTTGTTTATAACTTTACCCGATCCAAAGTTTTTAGAAAATGAATTATTCCATAAAAAGCGGATAAATAATATTTACTTAGAAATAAATGCTTCATCTAAACTTTATGGAAAATTAGTGGGTATTGGAGAGTACCTGCTATTGGAAAATAAGACAGGCCTATGTAATATAGAATGGCAAAACATAAAATATATCCGCTTTTTAAATACTGCCAAACTCTCTAAAAAGAGTACCAAAACTAAGAGTTAAGTAAATAAGTAACCAGACCAAAGAAACGAAGCGAGGTCGTGCATAATATATAAATTATTTATCTAATTTTTTAATTCTCCAACTATCGTCTTCCTTTAAATGTACAAGCCAAATTTCTTCCCAAAATAATTTCTTCTTCCTTACTTCTTTTGGGTGGCAAACTACAAACTCTTCCGTTTCTATACGATAGACGAGTTCCAATCGCTTATATTCTTTCCGTATAGGTGATTCTATATCAACATTTACTAAGGGATTAGTAGTTATTCAATTACCTCATATAACTCAATAGTCTTTTTATCTGATTTGTGGAGAACATACTTTTTATCCTGATATTCAAATCCATAGTACTCATTAATTATCAACTTATTTTCATTGAACAAAATTTCTCCATTACTAACAATTACTGGATTTTTCTCTACGAGGGGATTCACCTCAGTTGACTTCAGTTTTGACGTTAATTGAAATTTTGGTCTATTGACTTCGAAAGGTTTTTGTATCCCAAAACCCTGCGGTTGAATAAAAGTTTTATTTCCATACAAATACATAAAAATCAATCCCTCTTTTTATCCTCCTTTTTATTTTCATTATTATTTAAAAATGTACCAAGAACAGTATAAAATCTTTTTGCATTTGCTACCGACATTGCAATTCTAACTTTAATCTCTCTATTTATTGATTGTACCTCTCCTACTTCTATTTCTGGTATATCTTCTGGTTTATTATGCCAAATCTCATCATATAAATCAGCATGTGATACCCAAAAATCCATCTTTAACGAATCAACACCATCTTCATTAAGTGCAATCATTGCAGCATCGGCATATATTGTATCATAATCTGGCGATTTCGTATAATAGACACGTGTTTTATTAAATTTAGGCGCTTTAATATCCTGTACCTTTTCAACCATTTTATCATCCTATAAATATAGAAACAAAATACTTTAAATTTATGTAACTTGAACCTTCTTACTTTATAAGCCTTTACGGGTGACTAAAAATCAACTGTACGGTGTGCGCCTATTACTTTATCTCTGGTTTTTACTTACTGTGCTGGCGTAGTTCCCACCGAGTCCAAATCCTGTTTACAAAGAAGTGAAATATAAATTTTCTAATACTCTACTGAATAAATTACATTTAATAAATATATAAAAATCTTGCTAAAGTATACTTTCATATGCCAAGAAGACACAGATACTATAGACGGCGTGGATACCGCGTGCCACCTCAATATAACAAAGTACAGCAAGCACAACAGAACCAGGCAGTAAGTAGTATACTAAAGACTGCACTGCCGAAGTTGCTCATAAAAGCAGTAATAATGACAGTAGTCCTGTTTATTCTGACACTACCTTCTATCAAGTTGTTCAATGCAATAACCAACATAGGGCTGGTAACAGCGTTCAGTTCTCCGCTGTTCCTAGGCAGCTTCATCGTGCTATTCATTCTGTTCTCCATATATGATTTCGTTACATCACATAGAGTATGGGCAGTTGAGAACATTATCTCAGTGTTGCTGGTGTTCATATTACTTGCAAGCCTTACATTCAATGTCCTGCTCGTGTTAGCGGCCTTCATCTTGATACTAGTTGGCTTGGTACTTGGAGCATCGTTGAGACAAGTAAGCTTCAAGCAGAAAGGCATGACAAAGGCAATAAGTGGCTCTATTGCATTCCTGTTCATAATATGGGCAATATACATTGTCCTTGCCAACTCAAACTACTATACTCCTCCATCCAGCAACACAATAAATCTCAACAAGCCGTATTTGACGCAGCAGCAGCTACAGAGTGTATACGGTAGTGGCACATACAGCGAGTCTGCACTCAACGCAGGTGAGTTACCAATAGGGTCGCTTAACTTGCTATTTCCAACACCTATCCAGACTTTACTGTTCAACTTCACATTTCAGAACACTAATGTGGCATACTCATATTACATAACATACTACAACCGCACATACGCATCTAACTTCACAGAGTTGGTGGTAGAAACGCCACAGGCTAGCATCATACTTGCGAATCAAGCACCACATGCGCAGCAATCAGGTTCTGTGGCAAATCTTCAGTATATTGAAGACTTGACAGTGAATCCTAACTCTTACACTACTATGGTACAGCAGTCCAATTTCCTAGCTATAGTAAGTTGCTCAGGGCCTCTATGCACGCAGCAGACGTTCAATAGTATCTTGCAAAATATCGAAGTGGGAATAAGTTGACGGGAGTGCAATAAACATTGGCGTCAAAAGCATTGAAAATATAACATTTGAGCAACCCGACAAGAAATATATACGGAGAGGGGAAGTATTCCTTATGTATTGCGGCGCACTTTTTTACCCATTCCCATTTTTCAAGAACCTGTGACTAAGAAGGGTTTATAGAGACTAATCATATCTCATACCTAACCATTCTTCTTGCTTTCAGCGGCTTTCTTCACCAGTTCGCTGCTGCTCTGAATCTTTGGTCCCAATCCGTCTATTATCCTTATTCCTAACCTCCTGCACACTTCCGCTTCCGGGATCTCGTATGCGTACCTGTCTCCGCCCTTCGCGAATATGTCGGGCTTCAGCATCTCGAGGGTCCTGCACTGCGTCTGGTCCTCATCGATGCTCACGACAACTTCATCCACATACCTTATCGCCTTGAGCACTGCAATCTTGTCATCCATCGGCATGAAGACGAATCCCTTCTTCGCAATCGCCTGCTTGTCATTGTTCAGTATGGCAATAAGCCTGTCGCCGAGGTCGGATGCCATCCTCAGATATTCGATGTGGCCCCTGTGTATCGGGTCGAAGTAGCCTGATACGCATACGACCGTCTCCTTTCCATTTTCCTTCTCCTTCTCCTCCTTCCCTCTCTCCTTCTCCTCCATGACTGGTATTATTATGCCGGATATTAAAGCGTTTTCGTGCCGGTGAGCATGTGTTTTAAGCATTGCCGGTGCTAATGGTAATGAGAAAAAAATACGGTGCTGGATTGGGCAGGACTCCTAACATTACGATAATAGTGCTGGACACGATGAGGCTGGACATGTTCGACAGGCTCATCGCCGAGAATCCCAAGCTGATCGGCGGCCTCAATGCCACTCGGTTCAACAGGTGCATATCGCCAGGATCGTGGACGCTCCCTTCGCACGCCTCCCTGTTCACCGGGATGAGCCAATCAGAGCACGGATGCCATGAGACAAAGAAGGTCAAGTCCCTTGACATAGACAACATAAGGCTCACCAAGAGAACCATCACCGAAGAGCTGAAAGGCAGCGGATATTCCACGTACGGGATCTCCGCGAACCCGTACATACACCCCATTTATGGCTTCGAGGGCTTCGACACCTATGTCGCCGAGTCCTACTTCACGGACATATTCGGAAGCGTGATAGAGGTATCCGACGACCTGAAGCCCCGCGTGTCGAAGTACAGGAACAGGTACGGCAATGACATACTGAAGCTGACACGCGCAATAATGAAGGAGGACCCCAACCTCTTCTTCGAGCTTGCGCTGAGCGCAGGCAAGCTGACCCCCAGGGCTGCGTACAAGAAGCTCAAGGCGAAGCTGATAGACGGCTGGCCTGTGGAGAAGGGCGGAAAGAACATGCTGAAGACCATAAGGAACCTGAAGCTGGAAGAGCCGTTCTTCCTCTTCGTCAACTTCATGGAGGCCCACGACCCCTACATCGGCAAGAAGGGCAAGGACTTCAACTGGGCTACGCCCTTCCTGAAGGATGGCCCGAACGAGAGCCTCATATCGGCGTGGAAGTCTCTCTACGCCAAGGCGGCCGGCAGGGCTATGAGGTACGGTACTGAACTGATCAGGGACCTGATGGAGAGGTTCGGCGATGACCAGATAATAATAATGACATCGGATCACGGCCAGCTGTTCGGCGAGCACGGGTTCATAGGCCATGGCACTATGATACCCAACGAGATGGTGAAGGTGCCGTTGCTCGTAATAGCGCCGAAGCGCTTCACGGGCAGCGGAAAGGTGAAGGGATACCAGTCCCTTATCAACATACCCGACTTCATACGCGCGGCGGTCGAAGGAGACAAGGATGCGATATCAAAGCTGACAAGAAAGGCCGCTATAACCGAGACGTTCAGCATACCTGCGAACATATCCAACATCAACGGCGTGGATAAGAGGAGAATGTCGAAGCTCGATAAGTACCAGAAGAGGGTATTCCGATGAAGCTAGCGATAACCCAGCACAGCATAAACGACCGCGGCGGAGCGGAGAGGGTCATACTGAAAATCGCGCAGAAGTACGACGCCACGATATACACCCTCGGATACGACCCGAAGGGGACTTTCGACGAGTTCAGCGACATCGACATCAGGGTGTTCGGCAAAAGGGGCCGTGCGGGAAGCCTGTTCCCCAAAAGGGTGGCCAACGCGCTCCATTACGGCTACAACTTCTACAACCTGAAGATAAAGGAAGACTACGACGTTGTTAACCCTCACATGTCACCTAGCGAGTGGGTGCGCAACAGGAACCCGAGAGTACTGTGGTACTGCCATACGCCGCCGAGGGAGCTCTATGATCCGACGGTTTCCGGGCTGAGGAAGAAATCGCTCGTCGAAGGGGTTATGTACAAGGGCTTCGGCAGGGTATACTCCACAATGGAGAAGAGGATAGTGGATAAGATAGAGGCCATAGCTACCAACAGTGGCGTGACGAACGGCCGCATCAAGAGGATATTCGGCAGGAGCGCCGAGATAATAAATCCAGGGATAGACTACAAGGATTTCCATGACGGCGGGGATGGCAAGTACTTCATCTACCCGTCAAGGATAGCTGAGCAGAAGCGCCAGGAGTACGCGATAGAGGCGTTCTCGATCTTTTCCCGGGAGAAGAAGTACAGGGGCTACAAGCTGATACTCGCCGGGAGCATGTCCGAGAGGTACGCGGACTTCAAGAGATACTACGAGAAGCTGAAGGGTATGAATGTTAAGAATGTCGTGTTCAGGCCCAATCCCACGGACAAGGAGCTCAGGAACCTGTATGCGAGATCTACCGCAGTGCTGTTCGCAGCGATAAACGAGGACTACGGCATAGTGCCTCTAGAGGGTATGGCGAGCTACAAGCCAGTGATATCGGTCAATGAGGGCGGCCCAAGGGAAACGGTAGTTGATGGCAAGACCGGCTTCCTGGTGGGCAGTCCGCGCGCGATGGCCGAGAAGATGCGGCTTGTCGCGGATAACGACAAGCTCGCGGAGAGCATCGGCAGGGAAGGCAGGAGAAGAATTGAGAAGCACTACTCGTGGGACGCCTTCTTCACCAAGTTCGACCCTCTTGCGAGGAAGGTAAGCAGGATGTGATGACGCGCCGGCACTCACTGGCTGTCGTCATCATCAGGCTTCTTCTGCTGCTTCTGCTTCTTCTGGGCTTGTGCCTGTGCCTGCTGTTCATTGAGCTGCTTCTCTTTCAGGAATTCGTTGATGCCCTTCACGCCGAACGGTATGGGCAGGGCAAGCCCCTTCGTTTCCGTTGGTATGAAGATCATCGCGTTCTTGCCCGCTATGCTTACCTCGTACATCATGTTCAGCGCCCTGAGCTGCATGGCGTACGGGTCCTTCTCGTACTTGCTCGATGCTTCGAGCATCTTGTCAGCGGCGAGCGATTCGCTCTCCGCCAGTATCACCCTTGCCTGCTTCTCCCTATCGGAGGTTGCGACCCTTGCCATCGCACTCTGCAGTTCCGGCGGTATGGTGACATCACGTATCTCTACCGATATCGCATCGATGCCCCATGATTGTATCCTCTCCTCTATGAGATCCTTTATGTCCTTGCCTATTATGTCCCTGCCTGCAAGCATGGTCGACAGCTCGCTCTTGCCTATTATGTCCCTCATCGCGGTCTGCGATGCAAGCAGAACGGAATTGTAGTACGTTTGAACGTTAAGCACCGTCTTCTCCACGTCCTTTACCTGCCAGAAGAGTATGGCATCGACGTCCACAGGCACGTTGTCCTTGGTCAGCGTCTTCTCTGCCCTGAAAGAAGTGCTGAGCACCCTGGTATCGATCGTGGGCATAGTACTGTCCACTATCGGTATTATCAGGAATATGCCAGGCCCTATTATGCCGACGTACCTGCCGAACCTGAGCACTGCCTTCCTGTCCCACTCGCTGAGAACCCTTATGGAAAGCGAAAGTACCAGTATGAAACTGAGCACGAAGCCCGCGAAAGCGTACGGTATACTGCCAACGTAATATCCGCCGCCTGTGAATATCACGAAGATGAGAATGTCGGCAAGCGCGGCGACGCCCCCCTTGTATACCCTTGATCCGCCTGAAGTAGATTGTTTGTCCTGCATGCTATCACTATTCGACCCCATACGTAATAGCTAACGCTGTCATCTCTTTTAAACCTTCCAGCCGCAGGGCATTCCGCTCTCATCTCCTGATTGACCTTCTCGCCAGCCGCCCGGTGAGCGTTATGATCGAGATGATCTTCCTGTGGTAGTTCGATTCGAAAGCGAAAAGCACGAAGACGAACACCGTTATCGCGACGATGCCGCTTAGCGCGTACTCCACCCACTTCAGCACGAACGATATATTTGATGCGTATATGTACAGTGAAGCGAGGGTGATCACGGCTATTATTATGTCGGCGCCTAGCGATAGATATGCAAGCCTGTCCAGGATGCGCTTGTAGAAGTTCACCTTCCTTAGCCTCCTGTAATTCTCCTTTGCGAGATCCACCATCTAATCGCCAAACGACATTTGCCCGAAGAAAGTTTTTAGGCTTTCCATGCAAAGCGGGATTAATGGAACGCCGAATCGCCTGCAATTATGCAGAAGGGCATAAAAGACAATGTGCTACAATAGGTTAAACGATGATAATAGCGTGATTGTATGCTGCCTAACATGGATCCGAAGCAGATGAAGAACATAATGGAGAAGATGGGAATAAAGTCCACTGACGTCGTAGCGCTCAGGGTCGTCATAGAGTGCCCAGACAGGCACATAGTCATATCCGACCCGCAGGTTACAAGGATAGACGCACAGGGTATGGTCACGTTCAGCGTGGCGGGAAGCGTAAGCGAGGAAGAGCGCGGATCCGACGCTAAGGCGGAAATAGGCGAGGACGATATCAGGCTCGTGATGGAGCAGAGCGGCGTCTTCGACGAAGGAAAGGTAAGGGCGGCTCTCGAGGCCAGCAATGGCGACATAGCGGGCGCGATCATGCGCCTGAAGGAGGGAGATGGAGTCTAACGGCATCAATTACTATTTCCTTACCCTGAAGGCCTGGGCATAGGGCACGCTGCCCGCGTTCCTGACGCTTTCAGGGTCTATGATGCTGCATTCTATCGCGGCGTCTACCGCTTCCTTTCCTATAATGTTGGCCGTGTAGACGCTTCCGGAATCTATCATCCTCTTCGCGTCTTCCTTCGAGACGAGGTCGCCCTTGTAGAAATCGGAGTAGTCGCGTATGTTTATCTCAATCGCTCCCTCGCTTATGACCTCGCCGATGAGCGATTCGTCGCACATGGCCACCATGTCGCCGTTGTCACTATTGTGTATCTTGAGAAACATCATCCTATCATCTCATCCATACCTGTAGAAGAGCAGTGTGGCGGCGCTGTACATTACGCCGTACCAAACAAGCCATAGCCCCCCTGCGATGTTGTGGAAGTAGAGCACAGAGAGCATGCCGAGCGAGAACAGGCTCAGCGACATCGTGATTTCCGTCTTCGTATTGAGCAGGCTGAGCCTTATGTTGTGCGGCTTCGGGTTCTCGTTCTTCCTGTTCCAGACGAACGAGGGGTTCTTGTGCCTGAGCGCGGCTATCGCCGCCTTGGTCCTTATTATTGCAAGGCTGAAGTTGAGCACGAACACCATGAACCCCTTCGTGGTGGACTTGAAATATATCTTTGCGAGCATTATCGGCGCCAGCAGTGAAGCCATGAACGCTAATATTCCTATTATCTCAAGGTCAAGGCCTATGTAAGTCTGGTTGAAGAAGTGCCTTATGGTCATGTGTAGGAACGGCAGGGACGAGAACACTATCAGCACCGATACCAGGGTGAACAGTATCAGCACTATCGAAAGGTAGTTCAGCCCGAAGCCGTGCGTTATGTAGTCCATGCGCGTGAGAGGGGAGCTCCTCATCGACTTCCGGAACCTGAAGAAGTAGCTGATGAACTGCGTGTCGCCGTAGTTGTACCTCCACTGCTGCTTCGCGAGCGCGGTGAAAGTCGTTATCGGCTTGCCGTAGGCATATATCTTCGGCACATATATGCTCTTGAAGTGCTTCCTGTCTGACTCGAAGCTGAAGAAGGTGTCCTCTATTATGTATTCAGGGAAGCCGCCTATCGTCTCAAGTGCGCTCCTCCTGATGAGGCCGCACGAGCCCGCGTATATCGCGGTGTTGTTCAGCGCCCTGGCCGTCTGTATGAACCTGAAGAAGAAGCCGTCAAACAGCTTGACCGCGTTGGCGAAGAAGTTGCCGTTGAACGTGCTCTTTTCCGTCTGTATATACGCTACCTTGTCGTCGTTGAAATAGGGTATGAGGTCAAGCAGGAAATTCGTGTTGGTGAGATATTCGTCATAATCGAATATCGCGATCAGCTCCTCCTTTGCGTCCTTGAGCATGTTGTTGAGCGCTCCGGCCTTGTAACCCTTCCTGACGCCCCTATGAATGTAAATTACGCCGTGCTTCTCGCTGAACCTCTTCAGCTCATCGGCGGTATCCGCGTCAGTCGAATCGTCCACCATATAGAAATTAAGCTTGCTCTTGGGATACTTCATCTCCCTTAGCCTGAGCATGTTCCTCTCCACAAGCGATGCGTCCTCGTTGAATACGGGCATCACAACTGCGATGGTCGGCTTCCTGCCTCCGCGCTTCAGGGTCCTGTTTATCTTGTCCAGGTACCTGTCATAGAAGTAGGATCTGTAGTATGCCAGCGCTGCGAATATGTTGAAGAATCCCGCCACGAAGGTGAGCGCGGCAAAGGCGACCGCCAGCGCAAACATGTAAGCAGTCGCGGCTATCGCGAACAGGTAAAGCACAAAGCCAAGGCCTGCAATTGCGAGGAACACGAACAGCGCTACACTGAACATCCTCACGATGAAACCTTTGTTGAACAGATCGGTTGCCATAGGGACCATATTTCCAGTCTTTGCTAATTGAATGTTATGAATAAAGTCTATAAAGGCTTAAGACTTATAGATATTGCTACCCCAAGCCTATAAATTCTATGGGTGCAGTAAGGTTTCTGTGCATCCGACCGATAACATAGGCAGGCGGAGCATTAAATGCCAGGGTGGCGGAATCCGGTATCGCGCCGGTCTCGAGATTGCAAAAACTTCGAGAGCTGAATAGTGATGCAACAGGCAAACCGGTGTCCGCAAGGACTTTTGGGTTCAAATCCCAACCCTGGCGTACCGTTCAACGCCGCAAGAAACCAGGGTAAGCGATATGTTATCTAAGAAGTACATGGGATACATGCTCGCGGTGGCCGTGTCGCTGCTCTACTCGCTGTGGTACATACTGTCTGGCGCGCTTGTGTCACTGTCGCCTAATACCAGCCCGATATTCACGTGGATGCTCATAGAGGCGACCTCCGCTACGCTGATGTTCATCATAGCCAAGGGCGACCTAAAGATAGAGAAGCTGTCTGACCTGAAGTATCCAATATCCTCTGCCGCAGCATACGCTCTGGGCAACTACATATTCTATATCCTGATAGCCATGAATGGAGTGCCGGCCGCCAGCGCGTTCGGCACCGCCGAGATAATAATCTTCACCCTGCTTATCTGGGTTACAACCAAGCGCGACGTCAACATGGCGATGTACTCGTTCGCGTCGGCGATCATCGCAGCCGGCCTTGTAATCGAATCGCTTGTAATCAGGAACGGCATCTATTCTCTAAATGGTAGCCTAATAGCGCTTGGGCTGCTCATCGCTGTATTCTATGGCGCAGCTACATATTTCTACTACCTGTCTACAAAGCGCATAAAGAGCAAGTTCACCACCATGTTCTTCATCCAGGCCCCGCAGGTGCTGATCTTCGGTGCGTCGGTCCTGCTGTTCGTGCCTGCCTCGAACATGCCTGCCATAACTGGATGGTACGCGTTGCTCACCGTGATAGTGGGTGCCGTACTGCTCGCGTCGTTCTACTTCGAGACCCTGATGATGAAGGTGCTCGCGAACGTCGGAAGGGGGGCGGTCGCCACAGGATACATATTGTCAGACATGCAGCTCATACCTGTGGTGGTCTATTACCTGATAGTCAATCCAGGTGCATGGCAGACCTATGTGCCTGGCCTGCTCCTGGTCACGATAGGACTTGCGATGCTCGATTGGAAATAAGGAAGAAGGGAAAAGTGGAAAAGGAAAACGAATCAGGCCTTTATCACGGTGCCTATGACCTCCCTTCCCGCCACCGCATCACGCAGCCTTCCTGGCACGGTCGCATTCACTATCTGGCACGTTGCCCCATACTTCTCCGAAATGTCATAGAGATATGCGAGCTTGCTCCTCATGCCGCCGGTCACGTCTACCTTGAGCGACGATCCGGTATGCGAGAGCGCCTCTTCGTAGTTTTCACGCGTTATGAGGCCCACGAGCCTGGCATCCTTGTCCATGTGCGGATCCGCAGTGAAAACACCATCTATGTCGCTTGCTACTATGACCTTGTCGGGCCTGAGCTTCTCCGCAAGGTATCTGAAAGGCTCTTCCGTAGGTATGACCGCTATGCCCTTCTCGGTATCGATTGCAACGTCGCCCATCACGACCGGGATGAACCCGTGGTCAAGGGCTCTTTTTATCGGCTCTATGTTCCAGTCCACAATCCTCTTGTTTGATGTAATGCCTCCCGCAGATGGCGGGAACGAGAGGGCGTTCATGCCGTTGTCGAGCATGCTATCGATGACGTAGCTGTTCAGGTTCGCTGCTACCTTGCGCGTTATCGCGGCGCCGATGGCGCTGTCCTCCCTATGCAGCCCCTTCTGCAGCTCGTACCTGTGCGCCGCTACGTGGCCGAAGGATCCGCTGCCGTGCCCAAGTATTATCTTGGAGCCGTCACCGCCGTCCCTTATCTCGCAGACGAGCCTGCTGATTTCCGCAGGCAGTGGGGTATTCTCCTTTTTCGTATCCGTTATTATGCTGCCCCCAAGCTTTACGAATATCAGTGCCATGCTATCGCCTCCTTGTTAATTTTCAGCGCCACTTATTTAAACGTTCGATGGGCCTACGTCAAATGTCCATGGGCTTGCGCTCAAAGAATTCATCGAGCAGCACCGTGGCGTATGAACCGGACGGCAGGGAGAAACTGAGCACAGTATCGCCCGAACCTGTGCCTGCCCCGTCCGCCTTGAAATCCAGGTAAGGCGCGAACAGCATTCTTTTCGTGCCCTTGCAGCTCAACTCCGGCATGCCTTTCAACCTGAACATGCCTGGCTCAATACCTATCGATTCGAGGACCTCTTTCTCGTATGCATCGACGTCCTGTGTATTGTACCCTATTATGTTGCCGAGGAGGAATGCTCCCTTCTCGGAGGCCGCAGCTGCATGCGCATTCGTGATATCCGGCCAGCCGTTGCCGTCCGTGCTGCATACGGTGTCGCCGGCGTCCGGAGCCACCGCACCATTCCGCACCCTGGCTTCAATGGCCCTGTTGAACATGTCGCTCTCCACGGAATGCACGAACATGAGGGAGAGCTGCCTCGGCAGTTTTCTTATCGCACCGGCGAAATCGGTGCCATGCTGTGCAAGGTGGCCCAGAATGGTGCGCTCGTACTTCAGGTATCTCGGAAAGTACTCCAGCGCCTTCGTGAAGTCCTGCTCCTCCCCAAGTCTTTTCCTTGCCTCGACCGCTTCGGCCTTAGTCTCGTTCTCGGAATTGGTCAGGAACGACATTGCCGCGCTCCTAAAATCCCCCTTCATTATCGCAATGCCTATCTCCACGTTGTTGTTTCTGAAGCCGAACCTCTGTTCGCCGAAGTAGTTCGGGAATATCCCGCCAAGCTCGTTGTTTATAACCTCTATCGCGCGCACGTCGGCCGCCCCCCTAGCAGTTATCGTGAACCTGTTGCCCTTCAGATCGCCAAGCCTCACGCCTTCCTTACCCCTCCACGCGCCGTTTACTGCGAGGTCCTTGATCTGGACCCTGCTGACTGCATCAGGGTCCGCGCCGAATATGCTGCAGAGCTGCGTCGATACTGATGCTCTGTCCTTGGTGCCTGCAAAGCCCACAGACTTCCTGCCGCGGCCGCACGCGTTGGCTATGCTGATCAGCGCCTGCGCGGTGTTCCAGTCCCTCTTCTGCAAAACGAAGACTGCGAACCTGCCCTCGTCAGATTGGGCATCTCCGGCCGCATCCGCGTCGTATCTCCTACCCACTTCCAGTATGTGCCCCGATTTCGTTATCTCCTCGACAACGAAATCATCCGGCGTACCCTTAAAAACTGCCGCCTGCCGCGGCGACTTTGAAAACCTCTGCATGAAATTGTATTTCCCTGAAAGGGTTTTAAACCATGGCAGACAATGCATGCCGTGGTGAGGCAATGAAATACCAGATAGTGGGGGATAACATGCAGGCCCTTAACGTTATACTCGAGGAGGGTGAGAAGGTGTACGCGGATTCGGGTCATCTGCTGAGCAAGAGCGACAACATACAGATGACTCCGAAGCTCGCTGGCGGCCTGCTGAAAGCCGTCGAAAGGAAGGCAACCGGGTCCACGGCGATGCTTACCGAGTTCCAGTCGAAGAACGGCGAGGGCATCGTGTCCGTCAGCGGAACCCTGCCTGGCAAGGTCGTGGAAGTAAACCTGGATCCCGGCCAGGGGCTCGCGGTCGAGCACAACGCGCTGCTTGCCGTCGAATCCACAGTCGGCTTTACCCTGCAGAGGGTGAGCCTCGGTGCGGCCATATGGGGAGGGGCGGGCCTCATGCTGCAGAAGTTCTCCGGCCCGGGAAGGGTGTTCATACACGTAATAGGAGACACGATAAGCCACGACCTTGACGGTACGAACCATATAGAAGTGGATCCTGGGCACATAGCCGCTTTCGACTCGCAGCTCAACTATTCTATAAGAGGAGTAGACAACGTGCGCACCGCGATGTTCGGCGGCATGGGCCTATTCCTGGCGAACTTCACAGGAAAGGGCAGGCTGATACTCCACAGCGTCTCGAGCACTAAGCTCGCGGCAGAGCTCTACCTTCTGGGCAAGGAGATTAACGGGAACAAGTAGCGGCCTGCAGGTATGCTGCTCTCAAGGCAAAAGGAAAAGAAAAATAAAAGGAAGAGGCCAGGCATGCCTGACCCAATAGCGCAGACCTAATCATAGGCCAGTGGCCAACAGTACCACTATGTATATGATGCCGACGATTACTCCCTCCAGTATCAGCGTGCCGAATGCCTTAAGCCTCGACATGTTTAGCTGGTTAGACAGTCCCATCACCATCACAACGAAAGACCATATGCCGAATATTATTGCCAGCACCAGGCCGAAGGCAAATGCAGCGCCGATTGTGGCCGCAGAGCCCAGCACCGATCCGCTGTTGAGGGCCGTAGCCCCTCCCGTTATCGGTAGTATTATCCAGTATACCAATACCATGGGCATTATCGCGTACGTGAACGCACTTACCACCTTGTCGTATTTGCCCTTGTACATCTTGAAGAGCTTGCCGATTATCACGTGGTATATGCCTGCGTTAACCAGTATGCTGAGCGGGAACATTATCAAGTAGTAGATTATCACGCCGACAATCGATACGGCCATGAGTCCGGGCGATATCACGCCCATCACGGCCCCGAATATTATTCCGATTATCATCGGTATTATCATCACGCTGTAGTAGAACTTCAGCGCATCCCCGATGCCCATCGACCGTTTCGTTTCCTTGCCCGGGTGCAGCAGCACTCCGAAGGCTTTCTTGAAGTTATCCATGAATGACAATAGATCACCAGACCTAAATATCTCGCAATATTTAAAAAGCATACACTAATACACACTCGAATTGCAGAGAGCGGGAAAGGCGAAGGACCGAAGAGAGAAGAAGAAAAATGAATTGGAAATGGAAAAAGAAAAAGAAGCGGCGCGCCTCACTTTGAGGGAGCCGTTACTGTTGCCACGATGTTCTCATCAGTCGTGTTGCCTATGTTGTAGACCGCCCAGATGCTGCCCACGAAGGTGCTGCTTCCGGAAGTCAGTACAGGTATGCTCACCTGCGCATATTGCCCTGATGCGAGGCTGCCTATCGCGTCGTTGCCGTCAGACGTCGAGAACGCAGTGCCGCTCGGCACCGCATACAGTATAGTACCTGTCCAGTCACTGCCGGTCGCCTGCCCGAACGTGAAGTTCAGGTGGTTGCTGGAGTACGCAAGGCCTGTGCACGCATACCCTGTGCCAGGTATGCAGCTGCTTCCGAGCGGTATGCCTGGGCCTCCCGGGCCCGCAAGGCCTGTGCCGACGAGCGATACCGCGAATATCATGGCCAGCACGCTCGCTATTATTCCTATTATTATCCATTCGAGCAGGAGCGTGCCAAGGGCCTTGAGCCTGCTTATCGCGACCTGGTTCGACAGCGCTATTATCATGATTACTATCGACCATATGCCGAATATTATGCTCAGTACCTCGCCAACTACGTATGTCGCGCCAAGCGCCGGCGCGACGCCCGCCAAGCCGCCCAGGAAACCCGCCTTGGAAGTCAGCGGTCCAACCAGCCAGTACACCAGCACTGATGGCATCATCGCGTACGTGAACGCCATCACCGGCTTCGAGTAGTCGCCCTTGTAGAGCTTGAACAGCCTGCCTATGACGAGATGGTACAGTCCGGCGTCGACAAGTATGCCTATCGGGAAGAGCACCACGAAGCTCAGCAGTATACCTGCGACCGAGATTACCCCTACGGTAAGGTTTGAAGCGTTCAGCGCCAGGCTTACTATCACCCCGAGTATCAGCGGTATTATCATCACGCTGTAGTAGAACTTCAGCGCATCTCCGATGCTCATCCCTTTCTTAGTTTCCTTGCCCGGGTGCAGAAGCACATCGAATGCAGACTTAAGGTTGTCCATAATTGACATCGTTGCCACCTGACATAAAGGCGCTTGCTTCATTTAAATAGCTATCTGAGCGGGCAAGTACGTGTTTCCCACTAGGCCGCAGCGCACGAGAATGTTCCGTTAATCCTGCCATGAGCCGTGCCGAGTGCTGCAAATCGAGGAAACGTATTTAAACCTTGTTGCTTCAATATATTGCGGTGCTCTTATGCCCATGACATGCTGAAGCCTGATCTTTTTATGCTTCTGCATTTGAAAGCTTGGCATTGAGCAGTATCAATCTTTGTGATATCGTGCTGTTTGCATGATTGATGTGAGGAGGAGAGATTCGCAAAATTTAAGCTGCCTAGGGGATGACTAGGCTATAGTAGCGATGAAGGCCGTGGCAAGCTGCGATAAGCCCGGGGTAGCCGCAAGTCAGGCTTTGAACCCGGGATTGCCGAATTGTGCCTGCGTAAGCAGGCATGCGCACGCGGGGAACTGAAATATCTTAGTACCCGCAGGAAAAGAAAGAGCATTCGATGCGGTAAGTAATGCGAATGAAAGCCGCACAGGGCGAACTGAATCCGTCCTTGTAAAAGGTACGGAGATGTGGTGTAGCGATATTCAGCCAGCACATGAGCCGATCGCGTTGGAAAGCGCGGCCATAGAGAGTGACAGCCTCGTAGGTTAAGTGTGTTGGCGATAGCTGCAGCGAGTAGTACCGGCTGATTATTCGGTGCGAATACGGGGGCATTAAACCCCAACCCTAAATATTGACTATAGACCGATAGCGTACGAGTAGCGTGAGTGAAAGTTAAAAAGAACGCACACGCGTGCGGGTGAAATCAGATCTGAAACTAGGCAGTTACAAGCAGGTAAGGCACGAAAGGGTAGAAGTGTGCCGAAGCTAGGACGCGAAAGCGTCCAGCGAGGCGCATGGACCAGTGTCTTATCATTCTTCTTGAAGCAAGAGCCAGGGAGTGTATGGTAGTGGCGAGCCGAAAGGCGGAGCGAAAGCGATAGCGCGCAGTCCTAGACGAGGCGCATGGTATGAAAATGCCAAAGTCACTGTTATACGACCCGAAGCCACTGCGAACTACGCGCGGCCAGGACGAAGCTAGGCTAACGCCTGGTGGAGGTCCGCCACCTGTCATGGTATAACCTGTTGGGCGAGCTGCGGGTAGCGGCGATAAACCATTCGAGCGTGGCAATAGCGGGTCCCATCTGAAGTATCTTTAGGATAGCTCAAGGCGAGCTTGCACGTGAGGTAGAGCTACCGATTAGGAGGTAAGGGGTCGAGAGGCCTCCCCTCTTTGTCAAACTCCGAATGCACGTGCTGTGTAGACCCTTGGAGTCGGCAATGCTGGGTAAGCCAACATTGCGAGACCGGAACGACGGTGATCGAGGTTAAGGTCCCAAAATCCTGATTGAGTGTGTCAAAGGCCGGAAGTTTCATAGACAGTCGGGAGGTAGGCTCAGAAGCAGCCACCCTTTAAACAACGCGTAATAGCGGACCGATTGAGATTCTTCCAGCTCAAGATATACGGGGCTAAATCAGGTACCGAGACCCCGATATGCGAAAGCATAGGTAAGATGGCGTGCGGTATGGCAAGAAGCACGTTCGAGAGGACGTGTGGACCGTATCGCAGAGAATATCCTGGTGTTAGTAATATCCAATACGGGTGAGAATCCCGTACACCTTAAGCACACGGTTTCCTTCGCAACGCTTGTCAGCGGAGGGTTAGGCGATCCTAAGCTGCACGCCAACCACAGTGCAGCAAAAGGGAAGCAGGTTAATATTCCTGCCCCTTGTGTGTAGGAGCGGCAACGCAAGGCAGATTTCTGACGGTTGGGGATAGGTCCGAAAGAACGTGCAAATGGTCGTGGAGTCTCGTTATGAGGAGAAGCGACTAAATGAACTTGGACTGAATTCCTGATCCCGTGAAAAGGGAATCCGCAACGATCACACAAGTCCGTACCTAGATCTATTAAAAGTGTTGCTGGCTGAAAAGGCCGAGGTGTGTCAGAATAACCGATGTTAGGGAAATCGGCAAATTAGTGGTGTATGTTTTCTACAAACCATGTCTGCGTTTAGGAAGCGCAGATGTCACTGACAAGAGGGGGACGACTGTTTATCTAAAACACAACTCACCGCAAAGCGGAAACGCTAAGTACAGTGGGTGACGCCTGCTCACCGCCAGTACGTGAATACCCGTTTCAACGGGAGTAAGCGCTGGCAAAGAGCGGGAGTAACTCTGACTCTCTTTAGGTAGCGTAATACCTAGCCGCTTAAGTGGCGGATTGCATGAATGGCGTAACGATCCCCCTGCTGTCCCAACATTGGATCTGGTGAACTCACTACGCGGTGAATATGCCGCGATCTTCCAGTGGGTAAAGAAGACTCTATGAAACTTTACTACAGCCTGTAGTTGTCATGAGATGTGTTATGCATAGCGTAAGTGGGAGCGTCGAGGCGCGCGCTGCGGCGCGCGCGGAGCGACAATGTAACACCACTCTTAGCTTATCTCGTGGCTAACCGTGAGGAACAGCTGCAGGTGGGTAGTTGGGCTGGACGGCTGCCTTCTATAAAGAAACGAAGGTGTCCTATGCTCCGCTTAGGCGGGTTGGAAACCCGCCCTCAAACATAAAGGCAAATGCGGGGCTGACTGTGCCTCTAAAAGCATGGGGCGCAGACTCGAAAGAGGGGCTTATGTGATCGCTGGTAGCTCTTTTAATGGGGCTCCAGTCTGCCAAACAAGTTACTCTAGAGGTAACCGATTCGTCGCCGGTAAGAGTCCACATCGACCCGGCGGTTCGATACATCGTTATGGGCTCGGGTTATCCTGGCTGTGCACAAGCAGCCAAGGGTTGGACTGAAGTCCATTAAAAACCCACGTGAGCTGCGTTCAGTACGTCGCGAGACAGTACGGTAGTAACTACTGGAAGTGTAAGTGCCGGAGGATAAGATCCCTTTAATACGAGAGGAACGGGGGATCGGCGCCTCTAGTCTACCGGTTGTGTAAGCATTGCCGGGTAGCCACGCGCCAAGGGGATAAGCCCTGAAAGCATCTAAGGACGAAGCCCTACCCGAAACGAGGCACTAGGACGGCCGCAATAGACGGCTTTGATAGGACGGGTGCGTAAGCAGCGAGCTCACGCGAGCTGCGAACATACCGTTACTAAAGTCTAATCTGCGAATCTCTTCTCTGATCTTTCTTTTTTCTTTTGAAAAAGGCCTTAGCGTGAGCTCTGTCCATCCTGTTTTCGACAACTGCCGAATCCCAGCACGACCTTTTTAAATTTATGGAACAGAATAAATTATAGTGGTGACATGGAGACAAGGTTGGAAAAGAAAGCACTGAAAACAGAGGAAATAGAGAAGGCTCTTGCATCGGACAAGCCTGTGATAGTCCCGTATGCGTATTCCCCGAGTCAGGAGTACACTAGTGTCCACAAGGATGATTTACTAGGGGCATGGTTTGACTATGATGGAAAAAGCAATTATCCTGATGATGAGGAAAACGATTTACGTATGCTCAGCATAAAGGCGGAGAACCCTGCTTTAAAAAGCCTCATCAACGTAAGAAGTGACGGGTTTGTTAGAAACCTTAGGACAGGTGGTATATATTATGCGAACGAAGCAGCCACTACCGTTCTAAGTGGCCTACTGGAAAGAGACATAGCGTCAATCAAGAAGACAAATCCTAACATTTTGGAAGTGTTAAGGATTGACAAATAATTGGTGCTTTTTTGATTGTTCCTAAATATCCATTCAGGGTCGAAATAGAGGTAACTAGTGTTTGTAATCTTAGTTGCAACTACTGTTTTGCAAAACCCTTTAAAAACATTATACCTCCACTAGACAATATAGAATACTTAATAGATAAAACGAAAAGAGAGGCCAACCCATTTGAATTAATTTTGCTTGGTGGTGAGCCCTTCGTAAGAAAAGACATATTAGACATCCTAGAATTTGCAAAAGAAAAATTTCATAGTAGCATCGGAATAAGTACAAACGGAACTCTGATTCATAAATTATCCTTAGAAAGTATTGCTAGGCTTAAAAACATAACGGATGATGCAGGCATAGCTATACAGATTTCGCTAGATAGCATCAATCCGGAGATAAATAATATAAATAGAGGATTTGGCGAATTAACATTAAAAGGGATCGAGATTTTAGAAAAAAACAATATCAAATTTAACGTGGGTATTGTTGTTACATCAGCAAATTATACTGACGTACTAAATACTGCGAGAAAGTTACTATCATACGAAAATTTAACATCATTTAATCTGGAAATACTACAACCCACCTTTTCTCTATCACCAAGGGAATTTCGTAACCTGGCAATTGATTATAATAGTATGTCGGAGTTGCATGATAAAATTGCAGAGGAGATTAAGAAGCAAAATAAGGATTTATTGATAAGAGGAGTAAAGTTGGATTGTACCACTTTGGGTGAAGAGCAACCACTGATAAGCAGGTACGAATTTAAATCATGTTCTGCTGGATTACTAAGAGCAGGGGTTTTAGTAAACGGTAATGTAACGCCGTGTTTGCTTCTGAGAAATGTTAATGTCGGTAACCTATACAAAGAAACATGGAAAGAAATATGGAATAAGTCGAGAGAACGTTATCTAAATTTAAGGACAAGCGTAGGCCAATGTACTACAGAAAACTTGATAAGAAAGGAAGAATCTATAAAGGCGAAAATTAAAATAAAATCTTAGATAGTGATGAAGTGCAACTTACATTCACGACAAAGAACGACATCAGGAAAATTTTTATCACTGACCATATGTACGGAAATTTACCGATAACACTGCTCCATTTTCCGCAAGTTTTTGGAGACCTTTTCAACAGAGGGTATAACTTATTTTATTACTTGCATAATCAACCAAGTCACTCGTCTGCGCTTAAATTGTATAACTATGCTTTAAACGAAGACTATACTAAAGCGCCTGAACTGAAAAAGTTGCTCGATTTATTTTCTATCAATTTAATAGACAAAAATGATATTAGGTTCGAGAAATCTAAACTTGTGATAGAAAAATTTATGGAAAGTAGAGAAGGGGAACTAAGCGATTTAATAAAAAGGATATTTGATTTTACCCTTCCAATGTCAGTTAATGTGGTTCTTTGCGAATTATATAGAGCAATAACATCACAAGGCATAAATCTTGCGTATGACCCCCCAATTATTGGGTTAAGTATACCACAAGATCTTCAAAACAATGACATCATAGACAAGTTTGTCCATGAACTAATGCACATCATGATGGTTAAGAGCAAAAGGCTTGATTACCGTAAAGACGGGGCAAAGGCTTTCGAAGAAGCGCTAATAAGATATTTTACCCCTCGTGGTATTATTAGTAAGGAACTCAAAATCGAACGTCACACTTCTCTTACTAAAATAAGAGGCGAAATAAGGTCTTCTCATCGCGGCCAATTATTCGACTTTGATAATCTAATGGAAATCGCAGAAGATTACAGCAAAAATATAAGCAAGCAGACTATTTGGGATACGTTGAAGAGCACAAAATACAAAAGTTTCCTTCTCTGAATATTCCAAATCACAAAATTTACATATAATCATAACTTCGTGGTTGAGTGTATGGAAGAAAAATCAAAATACCTATGGCATGGCTCTCCCAAGAAGATAGAAGGAGATATGCTCTTGCCAAGAAAAGGTAGGGATATAAGGAATGTTCCAGAAAATGTGCAGGTTGGGGTCTATGCATCGGATAATAAAGACATTGCGATAGCCATGGCCCTAGTTAAATGTGTAGGTATGGTGCGTGGGGGCCTCTATTATGATAAAACACCAATTCAAGGAATCGCCTATGAAGGTTGGCCCGCCCAGGAGCAAATATATGTATACAAGCTCTCCAGCAATACGTTTCGTCAGAGTGGAGGAGAAAGACAATGGGTTTCAAGCGAACCAGTCACATATGTAAATATCGAAGAAATACCTGTAAAAGATGTTATACACCTATTAAGGAAACCAACATATGAAGAAAAAATAAATTACGAACGGCAATTTGGTGTAAAGCTGAAAGACTAACATGGCTTTAATAGGAGTTTCGTAATGAGAGACATAAGGAAAGAAAGGATCAGGTATCTTGCAGATGCAAGAAGGTTCGTCTCCTCTCCAAGCAGTGCTGCCAAACTCATAAAAGGCAGGGTATTGGATGCAGGATGTGGAAATGGTGCGTTTCTAAGAGTCCTCAAAAGCAAGGATCCTAGGATAAAAGCCGTGGGTGTTGATAGGGACAGCACGGCAATATCCGAGGCGGCAAGGAAGGAGCGTCGGTGCAAGCAGGGCATAGGTTATATTACATGCCCTATACAGAATATGCCATTCGAAAACAGGTAGTAATAGTCTTCGTACCCTGTTTATTCCTCTGCTTATTTTTCTCCATCGGTTCACACGCCCGCTTCCTGCATCTGCCGAATTGACCCTATCCTCCTGCTTATCGCTTCGCCCACGTCGTACGCGGCAAACTTGTTCTCTATGCTGTTGCTGCCTGAAATGCTCTTCACGCCGCAGCCTTTCAATTTCTCTTCGGCATTGCCCACAAGAAGGGCATGCACGCATAGCGCGTTCACCTCCTTCGCGCCGCGCCGCAGTATCTCTGTTGCGGCATTCATTATCGTGCCCCCTGAGCTTATCATATCATCGATCAGCGTCACTGCCTTGCCTTCCAGGTTGACGTCCGTACTAAGAGTAGACGTGGCCTTTCCTGTATGCCTGTCCCTCTCCTTTTCGAACGCAATCAATTCCGCGCCGATGGAATCTGCGATTCGTTTTGCGCGGGCGTACGTGCCCATATCGCTCGCAGCGATTACTTCGGGAACAGTGCCGCCCCCCTTCAGAAACCCTGCCATCTCCGCTTCGGCGCTTATATTGACCGTTTCCACGCCCAACGCCGCCAGCGCTTCCCTGCTATGCGCCTCTACCGTAAGTACCTTCGATATGCCTGCGGTTCTGAATGCGCCGCCCACGACGCTGGCGGACAGAGCCTCGCCATCAAGGAAAATTCGGTCCTGCCTTGCGTAGGACAGGTATGGCGCTGTAAGCAATATCTCCGCCGCACCTGACCTCCTCAGCGCGTCAGACGCTAGAAGTATGTCGAGAAACCTGTCGTTCTGGTCCGGGTACATCGAACACACGAGTACGGCGGTGCCATCCTTCTCTTTACTATCTCTTACCTGCAGATAGTGCTCGCCGTCAGGGAATGTTTTCCTGTGAATGACCGCACTTTTGGCACCCAGCCTGGAGGCTATGCCATCAGCCATTCCGCTACCGCACCCCTCAATGCTGTAGACTATCACAAGAAGGGATAGGAATAAAGTAATAAATGCCTTTTCGCAATCTACATTGAGATTATGCTGACCGAAAGCTCGCTCAATGTCAAACCGCAATCCCTGATCATAAAAAGGGCATCGGGCATAGGCACCCTCCAGTCGGTTACAGACGCGATAGCCGATATGCGGAAATCCTACGGGAACCATGTGATCCAGATATTCGACCCTAAGGCCATAGTCAGCAGAGATCACCTGCTGGCAAGCTACCTAAACGCAAGAGTATCATTCTCTGAAAAATCGAACAGGGCAAGCAGCCTCAGCGTCGAGATGCTGCTGTTTGCTGCAATGACAAGGCAGATAAGCGCGGCAATAAAAACAGTCGGCGCAAAAACGAATAATGATTTCGTGTTATTTACTGATAGCAAGTCTGCATACGGCAAGCTTAGAAAGAATCTAAGCCGCGTATCTGAGTTCGAACCGACAGCGAAGGAATCCGGTGCAGCATCAAGGCGGTTGGGAATAAGAGCTAAAGGGTATGAGTCGTTGGACAGTGTCCTTCTCCAGAAAATCGCCCTATCAAAACTGGAACGCGGCCTGGCTGGAAATGATACGATGCAGAAGTAGATGCGCCCAGGAGGAAATGCCCGTGGGTTTTCATCGGAGCTCAAGAGAAAAAGCAACGCTGACGTTCTTCAAGCGGGGAGACGTCTACAACCTCCGCGCGATTTTGTTCACAATCAGAATATATACGTTACCTTCGTATAGTTTAATTGGCTGGTGCTTCATGGTGGAGTATGATAAGGTGGAGACCGACGTCCTCATAATAGGCATGGGCGGAGCAGGCCTCAGGGCATCGCTGGAAATAGTTACGAAAGGGCTCAAGGCCGTCCTTGTATCGAAATCCCTCCTGGGAAAGGCGCATACTGTCATGGCTGAGGGCGGCATAGCCGCCGCAGTGGCGAATGTGGATTCGAAGGACAGCTGGGAAGTGCATTTCTCTGACACGATAGTTGAGGGTGCCTATATCGGCGACTACCGCATGGCGGAGATACTTGCTAAGGAGGCGCCCGAAAGGGTCTACGAGCTCGAAAGGTTCGGCGCGCTCTTTGACAGGACACCGGACGGCAAGATAATGCAAAGGGCATTCGGCGCGCATACATACAAGAGGCTGTGCCACGTCGGCGACAAGACCGGCCTGGAGATGATAAGGACCCTTGAGGACAAGGTGCTCCACACAGGCAACGCAACGCTTCTCGACGAGACGGTCGTAACCAGGCTGCTCAAGCGCGGCGGAAGGATCTGCGGCGCGGTAGGCTTCTCTCTTAGGACGGGCAAGTTCATTGCCTTCGAATGCAAGGCTGTCATAATCGCGTCTGGCGGCCTCGGCAGGATCTACAAGGTGACATCCAACTCACATGAGACGACCGGCGACGGCATAGCGATGGCTTTCGAGTCCGGAGCGGAGCTGCAGGACATGGAGATGGTGCAGTTCCATCCCACTGGCATGGTGTATCCTCCCGGCGTGAAAGGGCTGCTCGTCACCGAAGGAGTGAGAGGCGAAGGCGGCCTTCTCTTCAACACGAAAGGCGAGCGCTTCATGCTAAGATACTCCCCTGAGAAGAAGGAGCTCGATGCCAGGGATGTGGTGGCGAGGGCAATTTACCATGAGATACAGAACGGCAACGGGACTGCGCACGGCGGCGTCTACCTGGACATAACGCACAAGGGCGCTGCCTTCATAAAGAGGAAGCTGCCCGGCATGTACGACCAGTTCAAGGAGTTTGCAGGCGTGGACATAACGAAGGAAAAGATGGAGGTCGCGCCTACGGTACACTACTTCATGGGGGGCATACGCGTCGAACCGGAGACCGCAAAGACGAATGTCGACGGCCTGTTCGCCGTCGGCGAGGCCGCGGGCGGACTTCACGGCGCAAATAGGCTCGGGGGCAACTCCCTCGCAGATATACTGGTATTTGGGAGAAGGGCAGGGGTCAGCGCGGCCGCGTATGCGGCTTCTGCAGGGTCGCAGAGGCCAGACTACAAGGAAGTCGAGGCAGAAATATCCAGAATCAACTCTTTCATTGCCGAATCACCGCCAAGCGGGGCCAACCCATACGAGATAATAGACGATCTCAGGGAGGTAATGAGCGACAGGGTCGGCATAATAAGGAACGAGCGCGACCTCACACTGGCATTGCAGAAGATATCCGAGCTGAAGGAAAGGGCAAGAGACGTATCGGTGAAAGGGCCGGTGCGGTTCAACCAGGGCCTGCTCGGCTGCATAGAGATGGAGAAGATGCTCATCGCGGCGGAATGCGTCGTGAGAAGCGCGCTCTTCAGGAAGGAGAGCAGGGGGGCGCATACAAGGAGCGACTTCCCGGACAAGAGCAAGGAGTGGAAGCTGAACATAATCTGCACAATGAATGGCAAAAACATCAAACTCACAACCGTTCCAGTTCCCGATATGCCTGAAAGGCTCGGCTCAATAGTAAAACCGGAAGTGTACGCATGACAGATCCCAAGGGAAAAGAAGAGGTGCGCAAGTTCAAGGTCTACAGGGAGGATCCCTCTGACGGCAGCGGCGGCTCTTACCAGGAATTCGAAGTCAAGGTAGAGGAAGGAATGGTCGTGCTCGACGCTATAACATACATATCGCAGCGCGTGGATCCCACTCTCGCGGTGAGATGGAACTGCAAGGCAGCGAGGTGCGGCTCATGCTCCGCCGAGATAAACGGCATGCCAAAGCTCATGTGCAAGACGAGAGTGGACACGATCGAGGGCACGATAACAGTTGGGCCTATGAGGGCATTCCCGCTCGTGAAGGATCTCGTCACAGACGTCTCGTCGAACTATGAGATCGAGAAGGCGATGCCGGAGTTCAAGCCGAAGGAGGGCCTCGCGGAGCCGTGGAGAATGAACGAGATGGACGTAACTAGGTCGCAGGAGTTCAGGAAGTGCATAGAGTGCTTCCTCTGCCAGGACGTCTGCCATGTCGTCAGGGACCACGACACGACATACATCGGGCCAAGGCATGTTGTGAAGGCCGCATCGCTCGACATGCATCCGCTCGACTCGCTTGACAGGTCGGAGATACTTACCGAAGAAAAGGGCATCGGCTACTGCAACGTGACGAAATGCTGCCAGGACGTCTGTCCCGAGCACATAAAGATAACAGACAACGCGATAATACCTGAGAAGGAGAGGGCCGCAGACGGCTTCTACGACCCGATAATCGGCCTCTTCAGGAAACTTTCAAGAGGCGGCCGCACAGGAGGGGGAAGCAGATGACGCAGGAAAACTGGAAGCCTTCAAGGCTGATACCATCGGAATTCCTCGAGCTGAATCCGCGCCTGTACTCGTTCATATTCCTGATAGCCATCGCCTCGGTCGCGCTCTATCTGTTCCCGGTTGGCGAGTTCAAGGGCTACATAGACCCGTTCTACTCGCCGACCATACTGGTGCTGCCGCTGGTGGGGCTGTACAGGCTGACATGCTACGCCTATAGGAAGGACTACAACAGGCACGTGTTCAAGCATCCAATAGCATGCCCGGCTTATGGGAGAATGGACGGCTCCTCAAGAAAATATACGGGCGAGACCTCGTCGGTGTTCAAGGTGGAGAATCTGCACAGGTACTTCCTTTACGCCGCGATAGCCATACTGCCATTCTTCTACTACGACCTTGCCCTCTCGCTCTCATACTCTGGCGGGCTCATACTCAGGCTCGGAAGCATAGTGCTGGCTGTCAACGCAGTGCTTATAACGATGTACGTGTTTTCCTGCCACTCGCTGAGGAGCCTGATAGGCGGCAGGAAGGACTGCTTCAGCTGCATGGCCGGCGCACATGGCAGGAAAAGGCTATACGACGCGCAGTCGAAGCTCAACGCGCATCATGAGGCCATAGCGTGGGCCAGCCTGATATTCATAGTGTTCACCGACCTCTACATGAGGGCGCTGTCCGCAGGCATGCCCCTGGACCATGTGATATTCCACATACTGAAACTGTGATACGATGAGAAGGCTATTGCCGCAAGCGCTGAGATATCCGCTCTTCTTCATAGGGCTGATGCTTATGGTGGCCGCAGGGTTCGCGAACAGGTACGTGCCGTCATTCACTCCTGCTTATACGGTTGCTACAGTGTCGGTCGGGTTCATTGTATTTCTCATTTCGATCGTGCTGTAGCATCGCATAATAAATTAGTGCGCAGAGCAGTATGTGCGTTCAGGTGGTGGAGACATGAGATACAGGAAAGAGAAGGACGTGCTTGGTTATGTCAGCATACCTGCGGACGCCTATTACGGCTCGGAGACGCAGCGCGCCCTTGGCAATTTTTCGATATCGGGCATAAGCCTGCCCGCAGGGTTCATCCACTGGTACGCTATCCTGAAGAAGGCAGCCGCCGGGGCCAATGCGCTATCATCGAAGATCGGCATCAAGCGCGCCGCCGCGGTAATGAAGGCATGCGACGAGATAGCGAACGGAAAGTTTGACAGCCAGTTCAGCATCGATATATTCCAGGCGGGCGCCGGCACAAGCACCAACATGAACCTGAACGAGGTAATAGCAAACCGCGCGATAGAGATTCTGGGCGGGAGGAAAGGCGACTACAGCGTCGTGCATCCGAATGACCACATCAACATGTCGCAGTCGACCAACGACACGTTCCACACTGCGGTGCACCTTGCCGCTTATATGGAAATAAAGGGCGAGCTGCTCCCTGCAGCGGAGCGGCTGCGCGGTGCCCTTGCCAAGAAGAGCAGGGAATTTTCCGGGATCGTGAAGGTGGGAAGGACGCACCTCCAGGACGCGGTGCCCATAACTCTAGGAGAAGAGTTCTCAGGCTATGATGGCGCAGTCGCGTTCGCGATAGAGGGGATAAAGGAAGCGGCCGACAAGCTGAGAACCGTGCCGCTTGGCGGCACTGCGGTCGGCACCGGCATAAACGTCTCAAAAGGCTATATGGATGGCGTGCTCAAGAATCTCTACAAGTACACGGGCGTGCGCTTCTTGCAGCCTAAGTACGAGTTCTCATACATGCAGAACCAGATGGCGGAGCTTCGCGTAGCGGATTCGATGAAGGAGCTTGCGGTAATCGTCAACAAGATAGCGAACGACATGCGCCTTCTCGGCTCCGGGCCGATTAACGGCTTCGGCGACATAAAACTGCCGGAAGTGCAGCCAGGCTCATCCATCATGCCTGGCAAGATAAACCCGAGCATGGCCGAGATGATGAACATGGCCTGCTTCCAGGCGATCGGCAATGCCACTGCGATAACCGAGGCTGCCAATGCAGGGCAGCTGGAGCTCAACGTCTTCATGCCGATAATCGCCTATAACCTATTGTTCATGATAAGCTACCTGTCCGGCGCGATGCGCGCGTTCGCCGACAAGTGCATAAAAGGCATAAAACCGAACACGCGCCGCATAGAAATGCAGCTGTCAAAGAACCTCTCTATTGTCACGGCTCTCAGCCCGAAACTCGGCTACGCAAAGGCAGCGGAGATAGCGAGGGAAGCGTATCTCAAGGACAAGACAATAAAGCAGGTGTGCATCGAGAAGAAGGTGCTCAGCGCAAAGGAGCTCGACGAGCTTCTTGATCCGAAGAAGCAGGTATGAAAGGCCGACATCAGCCCATTTCCGCCTTATATGTGGAATGCAATATTCCATGTATCCTCTCAGCCTTCACCTTCCCTATCTTTTCCACTTTCGTCAGGTCGCCCACAGAAGCGCCTACGATGCTGCTTATGCTGCCGAAATGTTTCAGGAGGGATCTTGCCAGCTTCGGCCCGACTCCCGGCAGATTGCCTATCACATATTCCTGGAACTGGCTGTCGGCATAGGCCTTTGCACTCCCCTTCAGCGAAGGCGCCCTCGCATTTCCATACTGCTCGTATTT
The DNA here is from genome assembly GCA_027365565.1 of Microcaldota archaeon. GTDB lineage: Archaea > Micrarchaeota > Micrarchaeia > Micrarchaeales > Micrarchaeaceae > JAMCYG01. Next base: position 95,039 of record DAHXMI010000004.1, on the reverse strand, counting down.
TGCAATGCTCTTTATCATGTCCGCGGTGTTCTCCGGACTGTACGACACAAGTATCCCTGCGCCGTACTCCACGTACACGTGCGCTATAGCGCTGGATATCACGTTGCCTTTCAGCCTGAACTCGCCAGGCTCCCCCTCGAGAATCACTATCGGCGATGCGTAGTGCTCCTTCATCCGTCCGAGCTGTTCAAAGAGCCTACCGCTCATTATTGAGCTCTCGAAGTCGTGGAGCGACTTTCTTTCTATGGCTATCCTGTCGGATATTATGTAGTCAGCGATCGGCAGCGTCCTGACCTCTATCGAGACTCCGATTTCCTCAAGCCTTTTCAGCAGCGAGGTGTTCCTTTCGCGCTGATCCACTATCACTTTGAGATCCATCGGCGCCCTCCCCTATCCATCCTGTACCATATTGTGCTGACGAACATCTTAAGAACCTGACCTACCGTGACGCTCCTCCCGGTGTTCTTGACGAAATATTCTATGGGATACTCCCGTATGCGCCTGCCCTGCAGCTCCAGCTCGTAGAGCATGTTGACGTCGAACCCAAGGCCGTCTACCTCTATCCTGCGCACGATGCCGCGCAGCGCGTCGGCGCGGAATATCTTGGCTCCGCATTGTGTATCACGGTAATGCATGCCGAAGAGCAGCCTTACGAGAGCGTTGTATACCCTGCTTGCTATAAACCTTCGCGCGGTTATCCTGCCGACGATCCTGCTGCCATCAAGATATCTCGAGCCTATAACACAGTCGTATCCCCTGATGGCGCGTACGAGCCTCATGAACTGGCTGGACGTCACGGCGTCGTCCGCGTCAATGAACCCTATTATGTCGCTTCCCTTCGCGCCCTTCAGTGCCATCTTCACGCCGTCCATCACCGCTCCGCCCTTCCCTCTCTTTGTCTTTCCCGGGATGAGCGATATCTCCTTGTGCCTCTCCGCGTGCTTGCGCACTATGCCGTCGGTGCCGTCAGTACTCTCCGACACGACGATTATCCTGAGCCCTTCCACCTTCCCTATCAGCCTTCCATAATCGGATAGGGTCTTCGTTATCCTACCTTCCTCGTTATACGCCGGGATCACTATGTAAATACCCATCAAAACACGCCAAGCATCACTAATTTAAATCGCATCGCATCATAACATTCTACAACCGCAAACAGCGCCAACCAGAATCAATATAGTAATATAGACAACATAAGCAATAAAAGACAGAAAGATTGCACGCGCGGCACCGGCGTTCGAATGGCTGAATACTCCGATCTTACAGTAATAATTCCCACGCTAAACGAAGAGGGAAACATCTCGAGCATAATAAGAGAGCTCGCGAAAAGGTACGCGGGAGTGCACGTGATCGTGTCCGATGACGGGTCTACAGATAAGACAAAGAAGGAGGCGGAGAAGGCGATCGGAGAGCTAGGCGGCAGGGCCATGTTCCTGGACAGGAGAAGGGCGCCGACGCACGGCCTGACCGTAAGCGTCATCGATGCGGCGATGCATGCCAAGACCAGGAAGATAATAGTCATGGATGCCGACATGCAGCATCCTGCAGAGAACGTAAAGAAAATCTGTAACGCCCTGGATTCGAACGACATGGCGATAGGCATACGGACCAGCGTCAAGGAGTGGGGGCTGCACAGGCGGATACTCTCCAAGGGCATAAACACGATATCATACACGGTGTTCAAGCTGCGCGGGAAGCCGACGTGCAGTGACATGATGTCGGGATTTTTTGGCATACGCACGCACCTCTTCCAGAAGGTGATAAGGGAGAATAGGAAGGGATACGTGGACAAGGGCTACAAGGTGCTGCTCGATACGATGCGCATGCTCGACAAGTCTGTCAGGATAAAGGAGATAGGATATTCAACGTTCAGGGACAGGAGGCACGGCAAGTCGAAGCTTAAGATAATACATATGCTTAGGGTGCTGAACTCAACGTTCAGATAGTTGCGTGATTGGATGGAATACCTGGAAGAGGAGCAGGTGGAAAGCCTTGGAGCAAGGACCGCGAAGATGGCGAGCTACTTGCTGCTCGGCAAGCTGCTCTCGTTCGTGCTTCTTGCGATCTCTTTCGTGGTAGTCGCCAGGGTCCTCGGGCCTTCGCAGTACGGCGTTTACACACTTGCAATTGCGATAATAGGCATATTCAGCGCATTCGGTTCCCTCGGGTTGGACAGTGCAGCAAACAAGTTCGTGTCAGAATACGTCGAAAAGCACGAGAAGGAGAAGATAGGGCCGCTTCTCTCCAACAGCCTTTACATCGTTCTCGCGGCCGGCGCCATACTTACGGTATTTGCATTCGCCCTCGGCAGCGCCATCACCACCCAGGTGATGCATGCGCAGGGCTACCAATACCTGGTGGAGATCGCATCGGTAATAGTGCTGCTGTCGATGATTTTCTATGTCTCTTATTCAGCCCTGGTCGGCTATGGCAATGGCAGGCGCGTCGGCGTAGTGATTATCACGCAGGCAGCGTTCCAATCGACCGCCAGCGTGGCGCTCGTGCTCCTGGGCTTCGGGGCGCTCGGCCCAATCATAGGCCTCATGATTGGCATGGCTGCGGCAAACGCCATGTCACTATACTACATATTCTTCGGCGGCATGGCACGCCTTTCCGCACCGAACCGCGGGGAGATATCGCGCATATTCCGCTTCGCGCTGCCGATCGCAGGCTCGAACGTCCTTGGATCCCTCGTGTCAAACATGACTTTGGTAGTGCTCGGGCTGCTCGCCACGAGCGTGATAGTAGGAAACTTCGGCGTGGCATCGAAGCTGGGCTCGATGGTGGACATCGTCGTCGGCTCGATAAGCATATCGCTCATATCGGCATTCTCATCTGTATCGGTATCCAAGAACAAAAAGAAGAGGAGCAGCGAGTTCTACAACAGCGCGATGCACTATGCAATGATATTCTCGGCTCCGATGCTGCTGTTCATAGCGGTGCTGGCGAAGCCGTTCTCATATGTGGCATTCAGCGGGATCTATAAGCTCGCGCCGACTTACATACTAATAATGGCACTGGGCATACTGTTCAGCCTTGCAGGCAGCTATGCATCAGTGATGTTCGTAAGCAACGGCAAGACCAGGCACCTGTTCAAGTACAGTGCCGTGGTCAGCCTTGTGCAGCTGGCATCGATACCTTTCCTCATATACTACACGAAGGGCATCGGTGCCGCGCTCGTGCTGTACCTAATCGGCCCAATCGTAGCCAACGTGATGTACCTGTACGGCATAAGGAAGCACATGGGTGTGAAAATATCATTCGGCAAGACCTACAGGACGGTTCTCGCCGGTGCGGTAAGCGCAGCGCTGATAGTGCCTATAATGTTCGTGGTAAGCAATTACATCATGCTCCTCGCAGCCGCTTTCATCGAGCAGATACTGCTGTATCCTGCGCTCCTCATATACTTCGGCGGCGCAGACAGGGGCGACCTCAAAGGTATAAGGCGCCTGACGCGCGGTGTGCCGCTTGTCGGCAGTTCCGTCAGCATGCTCAGCTCATATGCTGAGATGTTCACGCACTAAACGGTGTTGCCATGTCCGGTGTAGGCACCAGGTTCTTCCTCGCCGTCGAGGCCCCTGCAAAGGTGCTGGACCTGTCTGGCATTGAATGGCTGGATGCGGAATATCTAAGGAAAGTGAGGAGCGATCAGAGGCATGTCACTTCCGCATTCCTCGGCAATGTCTCAAGGGGCAAGATCGACGCTCTTGTAGGAGCACTCTCGGATTTCTCATTCAGGAAGTTCGTGGTCCAGGTCAAAGGCATAAGCGCATTCTCAGACAGGCCCAGGGTAATATTCGCAGGCGTAGCCAAAGGAAGAGAAGAGCTGGAAGAGCTTAGCGCGCGCCTCAGAGATATTGCAAAGGGTGTAGGCATAGAAGTCGAAGAGAGGGAATTCTCACCGCACATAACCATAGCGCGCGTCAGGAACCAGTCGCACAGCAGGGAGCTGGCGGAACGCATAAAGGAATACAGGGACCACGACTTCGGTTCCTTCATATGCGATTCGGTGAAGCTGAAGCGGAGCGTGCTAATGCCCGAAGGGCCGGAGTACACGGATATCTTCACTGTCCGGGCTTCGCATTGAGTTCCGTCCTGAGCTGCGCCTCGAACTGGTCCGCAGTCCCGGCGTTCTTCAGCTCACCTGGCCTGTATATCCTGTTCTCGAGAAGGATGTCGAACGTCATGCCTCTCTTGAGGTCGAACGCGACATGCCTAATCTCGTCTCCGAACAGATCCGCTTCCATCAAGGTTATTTTGTGTTTATTGAGGAAAGACAGCGTCTTTTTCAGTGCCGCGGTATCCTGGTCGTCCTGCAGCCCTATTATCCTGGCTTCCACGTCGGCGCTCCTCGGCAACTGCTTCATGAACGTTTCCATCTCCTGCATGAAATCGGCCTTGTAAGACCTCCACATCCCTCCCGTATTGCTGTTTATGTCATACAGCGTGACTACCCAGTCGTACGAAAGCCCCTTGGCCGCGATGTATGCGGGCGCTGCCGATTCAGAGTATCTCGCAGATGTGTAGCCATCCGTGCCCACATACACGGAAGAGCCGAACTCGTCCACTTTGCTGATGGAGATGTGGCTGCGGGCCCTGTATTGCCTTGCGTATCGCTCCGAACCGAAATCCTTCTGCGCAGATTCCTTTGCCACCACTTCCTCAAAGCCCAACCAAACACCTCCCGCCCACGTATAAATCTATTTAAACCTTCGCAACATAAATAGTATTCGCAATAGGCATAGCTACTTATATCAACGCATGCTTAATACCCTGCGCTTACGTATTCCGCGCGGGCTACCTATCGAAAGAGTGACTTGATGAAGATCGAAATCCTCGAGGACAATGACAAGACGTTCAGGTTCAGGCTCAGCGGCACGAACCATGCGACTGCCAACGCGCTGAGAAGGATCGCGATGAACAGCGTCAAGACATTCGCGATCGACAAGGTGACGATACACGAGAATACGACCTCGATGTTTGACGAGTACATAGCGCACAGGCTCGGGCTCATACCAATACTGACTCCTTCGAAGGGATACAGCGATACAGACGAGATACTGTTCACGCTTGACAAGCAGGGCAAGGGCACCGCTTATTCCAGGGACCTCGACACGGCAGACAAGGTGGTCAAGGTCGCGAACGGAGACATACCAATAATGAAACTGGACGATGAGCAGAAGCTGAGGCTCGAGGGCAAGGCGGTCATGGGCATGGGGATCAAGCATGCTAAGTTCCAGCCAGGCCTAATCACTTATGAAATGAAGAACGATGACACATATGAGTTTTACGTTGAGACATTTGGCCAGATGCCACCCAAGGAAATAGTTAATAAGGCTTTGGAGGTAATAAAACAAGAGCTCAAGGACGTCGAGAAAGGTGTCAAGAAGCTCTGAGATTCACGCGGAGGTGGCAGAGCCCGGCCAAATGCGCTGGCTTGAGGGGTCAGTGTCTTTAGTGACTGCGTGAGTTCAAATCTCACCCTCCGCAAAGGAAAGGTGCAGCTGATGAGGAAGCAACCGGAAAAGGATGTAGTAGTTAAGTGGCTTGCGGAGCTTGAGGCGATGCGCTCTTCAAAGGAGCGCGCAGGCCTCTCGAAGAGGATATACAAGTTCGCTGGCAAGCCCTCAAGGCAGAGGCCAAGCGTCAACATATTCAGGATAAACGGAAGCACGAAGGAGGGCGACGCGGTCATAGTTCCCGGAAAGGTCCTGTCGATAGGCTCGATGGACCACAAGGTGAGCATAGCCGCGATGGAGCTCTCGGAATCGGCAAGGAAAGAGCTGAAGAAGGCGAACTGCAGCCTGGTCCCCCTCGCGGAGGCCTTGAAGGCGAAGAACGCAAAACTCATAGTGTGATGATCATGAAGCTCACGAAGCCAAAGGAAGGCAAGGAAAAGGCCGGCGACTACGTAGTCTTCGACGCAACTGAGAAGGTGCTCGGCAGGCTTGCGACGAGCGCGGCGAAGGAGCTGCTGGCAGGCAAGAAGGTAGCGATAATAAACGCCGAATCTGCGATAATAACAGGGGATCCGAAAGTGCTCACGGCGAAGTACAAGACTAGGCTGGATCTCCAGGACAAGGCTAACCCAGAGCACTCGCCGTACTGGCCGAGGAGGCCGGACATGCTCGTGAAGCGCGTAGTGAGGGGCATGCTGCCTTATCACAGACCGAAGGGCAAGACCGCGTTCAGGCTGCTCAGGGTGTTCATGGGCGTGCCGGACGAGTTCAAGGGTGTGAAGCCGGTCGAATACAAGGGCAAGGAGCCGGACAAGCTCTATGTAAGGTACACGAGGATCTCGGAGCTCTCGAAGGCTCTCGGCTACAACAAGTTCGAGAAATAAAGAAGTGACGATAATGGCAGAAGAAGCGATTGAAACGGCAAAGGTTTCGGCGGCAGAACAGCCAGCCGCGGCAACTGCGGTAGCAGCAGCGCAGCCCGAGAAGAAGGCGAAGAGGACGCCGCGCGCGAAAGGCGCGGCCGCATCGTCAGCATCCACATCTGCCGCTCCGGCGAAGAAGAAGCAGAAGGGCGTGAAGCACGTGCTGGTCCATGCCAAGAGGAAGGAGGCGGTGGCAAGGGCCGCGATAAAGGAGGGGCACGGCGCGGTGCGCATAAACGGCTTCGACATAAGCACGTTCCCGCAGAAGAGCCTCGTCTCGGTTGTCATGGAGCCGATAAGGATGTCAGACATAACGGCCGAGCTGGCCAACAGGGTCGACATAAGCGTAAGCGTGAGCGGCGGGGGATTCAGCTCGCAGGCGCAGGCGGCGAGGAACGCTATAGCGAAGGGAATAATAGAATACACGGGCAGCGACTCTATAAGGAGGCTCTACGCGTCTCACAGCAAGTACCTTCTAACTGACGATTACAGGAGGGTGGAGCCGAAGAAGTACAAGGGCCCGAAGGCCCGTGCGAGGTTCCAGACATCTTACAGATAATGGATAATGCTAACTCTGACGTAGGTGTGATGAAATGATGATTCCGGTAAGGTGCTTCACGTGCGGCGCAGTAGTCGCGGACAAGTGGGAGGAGTACGACCGCAGGGTCAACCAGGAGCACGAGGACTCCGGCAAGGTGCTGGACGCCCTTGGAGTTAAGCGCTACTGCTGCAGACGTATGTTCATCGGCAACGTTGAGCTGATAGACGAGATAATAAAGTTCGGAAGGAAGTAGGAAGCAAGTAAGAAATAAGCGTGCGGGAGGCGTTAATTAATTTAAAGGTTGATGACAAAATAATGCATGCGGGGCCGTCTGCTAGCTTGGTAGGCTTCTACCTTGGGGTGGTAGCGACCCGAGTTCAAAAGGCTGAAAAAAAGGCTCGCCTGAAAATCTCGGCGGCCCCACATGAAATCGAAAATATCACGGTGTTGAATGATGACTGAAGAAGAGCAACAGCTGCTTGCCAACCAGAACGAGTACCTCGAGGTTGGCATACACATCGCGTCTAAGTCCAAGATGCAGGGGATGAAGAGGTTCATATACAAGACGAGGGACGACGGACTCTACCTGCTCGACCTGAAGACGATAGACAGCCGCATAAGGCTGGCCGCCAACATGATTGCGAAGTACGACCCGAAGGACATAGTCGTGACAGCATCGAGGATATACGCGGTGGCAGCGGCCGAGAAGCTCGCCCAGATAATAGGCGCAGGATTCATGCGCGGGAGGGTCAAGCCCGGAGTATTCACAAACCCGAACAGGGAAGACTTCCAGGAGCCGAAGCTCATACTCATAAGCGACACCAGGAACGAGAAGCAGGCCGTCAAGGAGGCGAGCAAGGTCAACATCCCGATAATAGCGCTCTGCGACACGGACAACCTGATAAAGTACGTGGACCTGATCATACCTGCGAACAACCGCGGAAGGAGGTCGCTCGCGTTCATCTACTACCTCCTCGCAAGGGAAACACTCAAGGCGAAGGGCGCGATAAAGGCCGACGAAGAGTTCACGTACAAGATATCAGACTTCGAGGCGAGGATGGATGCCTCTGCTCCGAGGCCCGCGCGCATGCAGGAGGAGGAGCCGGCAGCCCAGCCGGCCGAAGTGGCCGCTGCGGCAAAGCCGGAAACGAAACCGGAAGAGAAAGCGGAAGGGAAAAGCTCCGATCCCGAAAGCGGAGAGGAAAAGAAATCCTAATCCTTAACTTCGAAGACACGCCGCATCCGTGCGCGTACATCCATATGCTGTTCATATGTGTATGTACACGGCTGCTGATACCAGGAACACGAGCAGCGCCACTCCCATCGACGCCAGGCTCAGGTTCCTGCCAAGCGAGAATTCCTGTGCGCTTATCCTCTTCCTTGTCATGCTTGCGCCCACATATATGAGCAGCGCATCCACTACAGCTATCGGCGCCGCGTACACCAGGTTGTACGCGAAAGGCGAATACATGAAGAACAGCGCGATGCTGAGCACCACTGCCTCTATGTATAAAAGGAAGGCGAGGAGACCCGTCCTTCGCATGCCTAAGTAGTACACCACGTTCCTGGAATGCCTGACACGCATGTCGCCTCTGAAGTCCCTCATCATACCATGCATTTCCCTTGCCAGTCCGCTCAAGAATATTATGAAGCATATGAGAATCATGTTCGCGCCGAGGCTGTCAGATACCACAAAGCTGCCGTATATGAACGGTATTACCATCGAAAGTGCTATGTACGCGTTGCCGACCAGCACCATGTCCTTCATCTTGTAACTGTAAAGCATCGCGAGAATCCCGAACATGAGCGCGATTACGAACGCGTACGCGTTTATGAACGCGCTTGCCGTGATGCCAATGACCAGCGTGGCACCGGTTATGTAGAGCGCCCCTCTCTTGCTTATCGCTCCGGAAACGAGCGGCCTCTCATTATGCCTGTTCTCCCTATCTGTCTCGAGATCGAAGTAATCGTTTATCGCAAAAGAGGCCATGCTCACGAAAATAGGCGTTACCATACTCATGGCTAGCACGAAGTACCCTGGCAGCCCTCCCGCTATCAGCTCCGCCGCGAGCACCGCTATCACGAGCATAAGGCTATGCTCTATCCTTGTAAGCCTCAGAAATGCAACAATCTTGTTCATGGAAGCCCTTCTCTGTTTTCTGCGCTTTTTAATGGTTTCTCCTCCTTTTTATCTCTTACATGAGCCTAAGACAGTTTTATATTAATATCTATACAACCTATAAATGATTCGATGTTCAAAAGTAAGGCTCACTCGAAGCGACAGCAGTCAGCCTTGGAATTCATAGTAACGTATGCATGGGTACTCATAATAATAGCTGTTTTCCTCGGCGTAATATTCCTCGCATCGTACCTAAACAGGCCTTCAACCTATCTGCCAGCATCTTGCAACATCCAGCCTTCGTTCCCGTGCGCGCAGAGCATACTATCATATAATTCAGTGGCCACGCCGAAATTCACCATTATTTTCACCAACGATCTAGGCACGGGCATGCTTTTCACCGCAAACTCGATGAATGTTACCGTGACTAGTGGACCAGGATCATCGGCGACCTCGCACTATCTAGGCAACTGTACGCCTACGTTCGCACCAACCGGTACGCCTGTCATATGCAGGGCAGAGATACCAAACATAACTGCGCAGAGCGGCACCGAATTCTCCACGTCTTTCGGAATAAGCTATCAGGTGTGCAGCGGTGCATCCTCATCAACGTGCGCTGCACAGTCCTATACCTCTACCGGCTCATCAGTGCAAACCCTTCAAGAGCTGTCGTACAACCTGTACCTATTGAAAGTAGTTACAAGCCCGCCGACCGGCTCTGTTTCGATTAACGGCTCAATATACCACAATTCAACCTCGATTCTGCTCAGGCAGGGCAACCACAGCTTATATGCGATACCGCCAGGCGGATACAGGTTCAATTCTTGGACGGTCAACTCGCCTTCGACGCTGCAGAACCCCAACGCGCAGAATACCATATTGGACAGCCTGGGCAACGCCACCTTAACGGCCACGTTCACGTTCATACCAGTAACAACTACCATACTGGTCTCATCTACGTCAACATCGACAACGTCCACCTCCACTTCCACGACAACCTCCACCACGACCTCCACGACAACCTCTACCACCACGTCCACTACAACCTCCACCACCACATCCACCACCACGTCCACTACAACCTCAACAACAACATCCACCACGACAACCTCCACCACCACATCCACCACCACGTCCACTACAACCTCAACAACAACATCCACCACGACAACCTCCACCACCACATCCACCACCACGTCCACTACAACCACATCCACTACGACCACTACATCAACCACTACGACCACGTCCACTACAACCACATCCACTACGACCACTACATCAACCACTACGACCACGTCCACTACAACCACATCCACTACGACCCAGTCAACCACTTCGACAACCAAGACAACATCGACTACTGTGAGCTCCGATGGAGGATGCTCGGTCTACGGCAACGCGCAGGTGTCGCTCCCCAACAGTGGGATCGCCAACGCATCAAGCATCAGGACGGGCACGGTAATACTTTCGTATAACACCAAGACAGGTAAGCTGACTCCCTCGGTAGTTGTGGCAGTATACCAGCACAACACGACAAGCCAGTACACCTTCAATGGCAACCTCAGCGTAGACAAAAATGAGATCATGTTCATAAACGGCCAGTGGCAGCCTGCAGGCTCCGCGAAGTTGGGCGACACGCTCTTCGATCCGCTGCTGAACAAAAGCGTAGAGATAACATCGATAAGCGCGAAGACGCTGCAGAGCGGCCATACGGTGTACGATTTCCTTGCCGTACCCAACAACAACTTCATTGCTGACGGCTACCTGATAGACAAGGTTACCGACACCTGCAGCTCCACAGGAGGCGCAACGTACGTGTACGGGTTGAATGGAGTAGCCACCCAAATATCAAATCTGAAGCCCGGACAGATAATACTGGGTTACAATATCAATACCAAATCGGTCGCGCCAATAGCGGTTTCAGGCATATATCCGAGGCCGACCAACAATGAGATAATAATAAACAACGGCCAACTCATAGTGGACGGTGGCGAGTACCTCGAAATAAACGGCACGATGCAGAATGCAGCCAATATGAAAGTGGGTGACACGCTGTACGACCCGCTGACCGGGCTCAACGTGCCTGTGACAGCACTCCAGGTCAAGACTGGCAAGATGGGTGCATTCAGGCTATATGACGTGATAACATCCCCAGGATACAGCTTCATAGGGAACGGTTACGTCCTCACTTGACACAAGTTACGTTTGACGTGATAAAATGGATTTACCACAAGGCCCAAGCGGCATGGATAACATACTCCAGCCGGGAAAGAGTGCATTCCCGCCAGGTCTAATGTCTGGAGCAGACCCCGGACAGGCCCCTGGACAGGGACAGAGCCCGAATTACAAGGCTGAACCGCAGCCGAAAGGGGGTGTGCACGCAAAGACGATAGTTTCTGCAGTAGTCATAGTGGCGATAATACTCGGCATAATAGCATACCTAACGATATACGGATTCAACATACCGGGCACGCCTTCGACCGCGACTACCTCAGTCTCGACATCCAGCGCTCCGACCACTATATCGACTTCGAACGCACCTGCCAATACTACGCTGCCAATAAATGCCAGCAGCATATCGAAGGTCGCGAACATACTTAGCTCCAACGCATTAATACAGATGCTGCCGAACTCCAACTCTCTCGGCATGTATTATGTGAACGATTCTCTGGGTATATTCACACAGAACCTGACCGTGAAGTACAATCTTACAAACTCGACCAACATGTACTACATATTCAACAGGGAATACGGCGTACCGTTCACCGCAAACTACCTGGAATCCAACGCGTTGGTGCCGTTGAACCAGACCATTCCTATACCTTCCAGTTATTCGAACTACACTTATCCAGTGATGTTCTTGGAACACGCATCAGTGCTCCAGAGTCCGCAGGCGGCTGTCGCAGCAGCGCTCTACCATACGGACTGCGGATGCCTCGGACCTACCGAGAAGGTGTCTATCGCAGAATCCAACTCGACGTTCAAGCTCTACCTGGCCAACGCCACGGTATATGGGATGCAGTACTACGGCGCGTTCTTCTCGTACAAGAACTTCTACGCATCGATGATAACATATGGCGTGAAGGGAAAGATGAACGACAGCTATTCGATAGCAGAGGCGAAGAATTATTACTCGCTCCTGCAGAAATAATAACTGATCCGCATGACGAACCGCAATAAGACTATAGCAGTATACATCATATCAGCGGTGCTGGTAGCCGCCGTGCTCCTCACAATCGCTTATGCCTACGGTGCGCTCCGCAGCCATCCTCTGCAGAACATCACGCTTGGGGACGTAAAGGCGTTGGTACCACAGGCCAGCTACGCGATAATGAACAGCACCAACACCAGCCTGACCGGCTATTTCAGCAGTGAGGGATACAAGAGCATCATGGTGTCGGAGTTCAATGCCTCATCAGACGTGAAGTATACGAGCTATCCGCAGTTCATAACCTCAATAATATACACGGCAAACAGCCCCTCCTCGGCGTTGAGCATAGAAAAGGACTTCCTGCTGCTTAACTTTTCCAATACTTACACGCCTAACTCACTTGCCAGCCAGTACAGCTACCAGAAGTCATTCAATTACCAGAGCGGAGGCCATAACGTCACCATGTATAATATTTATGACGTGGCGGTGTTCAACCTCTCTGCAGTATCGAAGTACTCCGAGGAGTTCCCGATATTCCAGTACACCACGCTGTTCACGTACGGCAACTATACAATCTTTGTGGCTGAGGACGGTTACAGCGGCCTGAACGGCACGATTCCGAGCCTGTTAGCAGAGAAGCTATTCTCCAGGATTGCGGCATCGAGCTGATGCGCACCGCGGACGGGGGGCTCAGACCATCCTCTTAAGCAGCTCCCCTCCTATTATCCTGCCCGCCTCTATCTCAGGCAGCACTGTCATGTAAGAGCCTGCCATGCTGAGCTTAGGTATGTTCTCGCGCTTATTCACCCTTGATATTACCTTAAGCTTGCTGTTTACTGACTTGGCCGTAACTGAGATGAGCGCGTTGTCGAGGTCCGCTTCGCCGCACGCAACAATGAACTTCGCCTTCGCGGCCCCGGCGAGCATAAACGCCTCTGCCGCGCCGGTCTTGCCTATGACTGCCAATACGCCCTGTTTGCTGAGCTCGTGCGCGTACCTGTGGCTCTCGGTTATGACTGCCATATCCTTGTATCCCGCGGCGCGCAGATCCTTGATCAGCACACCCGCAAAGCCGTTGTACGGCACAAGTATGACATGGTCCTTCATTGACCTGATCTTCCTCAGCGCGAACCTCTCCCTGAGATCTATGCTCCTTATGAATGCAAGGAACTCGGTGGCAAGGAACAAAGCTATGAATGCGAACACCACGACGTCTATCACATTGACTAGCACTATCAGCGGTTTGGTCGCGGCCGCAAACGGCAGCAGCTCCGAGTAATACACCTGCAACGAGGCCATCGCATTCCAAAGCAGCGCGATGATCGGGTTGACGCCTGCGTAGATGGTGAGTATGACGGACGTAACGTACAGTATCCCTGCCATGAATGGGAGTATGATGTATTTCCTTCTTCCGTTCTCCATATGTCACACCTTCGAGGCCACCATCTCGCCTATTTCCAGCCCCGCAAGCAGCTCGGGCACTACGCACAGGTTGGCCCCTGCATTGTGCATGCTGGCCCTCGCCGCCTCCTCCTTTGCCCTGGACACGACCTTTACGGTCTTGCTCAGGTTCCTCGCCGTTACGATACCGAGCATGTTGTCGAAGTCATTCTCGGTAGTGAACACAATCTCCTCTGCGTTGTCTATCGAAGCGCCCTTGAGTGTCAGCTTGTTTGCGAAGTCGCCCTCTATGAACGGATATCCCTTGTTCTCTATCTCCTCGATCTTCGCTTTGTCCTTGTCTACCACAACAAATCTCTTCCCCTTCGAGGCGAGCTCATCACATATCTTCTCCCCTAGGGGAGAATAGCCGCACACTATCACGTGGCCCCTCATCCGTCGGGCAGACCTGGCAACTATCCTGGACCTTATGTTAAGTCCTGTGAGTACATCCAGCAGCGAAGCTATCAGGAAGCTCACTATGATGATCTTCACCGCCCCGTCAGCCAGCGATATCGCGGACAGCACGTAGAACCCGCTGCTGAAAAGGGGAGTCGAACCGATAAGCTGCATGTCAAATCCGCCTACTCCGCCAGCATCGAATAGGGCCGAGAGCGTATAATACAATGACGCGTACGCGATATGGGACACGCTGTAAACCACCGAGAAGGAGAGGAACGCGACGGCCATGACGCTCAGTATCAGGAGAGGTACGGCTCGAGAAGCAAAACTCTCTTCAGCGTTTTCCAGCCCGTCAGCCATTCATGCACCGCTGTAGTGTATTCACTGTCCTACTATCTCCCTGATAATCTCTTTGCTCGCGGACCTCTGGGGCATCACTATGTAGTCTGCGCCCGCCTCCACGAGCTTCTCCCTGACGAACTCGTCGTTCGCCCTGGTCGCTATGAATATCTTCCTGTTGAGGTTCCTCGCGGTCAGTACCGTGAAAAGGTTCTTAGCGTCATTGTCCATCACTATCGCGATCGCCTTCGCATGCTCTATGCCTGCCTGCTTGAGTATCTTCGATTGCGTGGCGTCCCCATCCACCGCGTCATGGCCTAGTTCCATTGCCCTTTTTATCCTGTTGGGATCAAGGTCCACGACAACGAAGGGCAATCCCTTGTCGGCGAGCACCTCTATGACGTTCTGGCCAACTCCACCGTAGCCGCACACGATTACATGTCCCGACCTGCGCGGCACGCTTGTGCCGCCTGCCCGTCCCACTGCAGTATCCATCTGCTCGCCTAAATTAACCATGCATTATGAATATAAAAAACCATGCCGTTATAAGTACGGGCTTTTGCTGCGTGCACCTCCTGCAATCCAAGAGCGCGGAATGCGGAAGCGGACCCAACCAAAGTATAAGTAGCTCCACCCAGATTCGAACTGGGGTTTACAGGTTCAGAGCCTGTCGTCCTTGACCACTAGACGATGGAGCTGGCACGTATATATTGTCCAGTACGTTTTATAAATGATAAGTCCGATTGTTAGTTATGCAAGCAAGGTACAACGTGAGCCATGCACTTGAGATAAGAGACATACTTATAGCTGACGCTGTGCTGACGCTCGCGTTCACGATAACCCTCTCAGGTGGAATATTTGGCCTGGCCGGAAGTTCCTCAAAGGCTGCGTCGCTCTTCATAACTCTGCTTCCCATAGCATTCGTCGGCGTCTCGCTCAGCTTCGTACTGCATGAGATGATGCACAAGTTCGTCGCGCAGCGCTTCGGCGCCTTCGCGGCATTCAGGACCGCTACGAACGGCCTTGCCATAACGCTGATTACGAGCCTGTTCGGCTTCCTGCTCGGCATACCCGGCGCGACCGTGATATACACGAACTCGTTCACTAAGAGGCAGAACGGCCTTGTCTCACTCGCGGGTCCGCTCACCAACTTCGCGGTATTCGCCGTGTTCGCCGCGGCGCTTGTAATCTTCAATCCACCTTCGCAGAGCTACTGGGGCTTCGCGCTTGATTTCATAATGTTCATAAGCATACTGCTGGCCTTCTTCAACATGCTGCCGATATACCCGTTGGACGGCAGCAAGGTGCTCGCTTGGAACCCCGGCGTATACGCCCTGGCCATGGGCACGATATTCGTGCTGATACTCTTTACCAAGCTGATACCCATCGGCAGCATACTCTTCATGATAGTAATAGCTGTCATGCTCTCCCTGTTCTACAGGCGCATGTTCTAGCCTCTTCATTCGATACCAATCGTGAAGGTATTTAAGCGTTTATTGCTAATTAAAACTGTGTGGGCATGACTCAGTACAAACCCTCAGACGAAGGTAGAGCGGCAAATGCTGAAACCAAGACTACTATCGACTCTCTCCTCGAACTGATAAAGAGGAAGGGTAGGGTGGATCTCAACAGGGCATCCACCGAGCTTAACACCAGCCCTAATGTAATAGAGGGATGGGCGAAGGTGCTGGAGGAAGGGAAGCTGATAAGGATATCCTACGAAGTCGGACGCATGTTCATGGAGCTGCCGGAGGGGCTTACGGCAGTGGAGCAGTTCACCAAGCAGAAGGCCCAGGTCGAGATGAGCAATGCGAAGAACCTGCTCACCACCCAGACAATAAAGCTCGGCAATCTTGCCGAAGCGCTGTCCCAGCTCAAGGTGCAGTTCAGTGCAGTCGACGAGATGTACAGGAAGACGCTGCCGGATGTGCACAAGCGCATGGCCGAAATCAACTCATTGTATGATGGGGTCGAGAAGCACGCAAAGGATGTCGAGTCTTCGTACAAGGTCATAGCCTCCGATTATGAGAGGTCCGTGAAGGAAATAGACTCGATGGACAGGAAGATACAGTCGTTTCTTGACAAGAGCGCGGAGGCCGGCACTGAACTCAATCTGCCTGAAACCGCCGAGTTCAAGGCGAAGCTCGATGGTCTCGAGAAGCAGATAGAGGAGATGAGGAGGAACAAGGACAACGTGGTCCAGTCCATAAGGAAGAGCGTGGAATCGCAGCTGCATGAGCTTGAGAATTCAATAGAGCAGGACAGCAAACTGCTCACCCAGAAGCTGCTTGACGAGCGCAAGGAGCTCGACGAGGTCGAAAGGAGCGCCAGGGACCAGCTGCACACCGCGAAGGGCTTCTCTGAAATGTACAAGAAGTTCAGGGTAGAACTGGAGAAGGACCGCAGCGCGGTAGTCAAGAAGCGTGACACGTTCACGGATGCGTACGACAAGTTCAGGAAGGAGGCGGACAACGCCAACAGGCTGATGCGCGACAAGCTCAAGACCGTTGACACCACGATGAAGGCGATCAAGGATGGATATGGTGTCGTAGGTGCGTTCGATGAGCAGATGCACGGCATAGGATCGGGGATAACAACCGCATCCGACGCGATAAAGGAACTATCAGTCATGGTCGAGAAGCTGTCGAGCGACGTCAACACGGTTCTCGAATCAAAAGACATGGAAGCGGATGAGATGATGACTCTCGCCAATGAAATCAAAGCGAGGTCCACAGAGGCGGGCAATAAGATATCTGAAGTGGATACTACCCTATCAAAGGCCAGCTCAGGCCTCCAGAATGCTGGTGAGATGCTTGAAGACAATGACGCCATCAGAAAGAAAGACGTGAGCGCAGGTAGCGCCATGTCATCAGTGCCGGAGCAGGACGCGCATCAGCCGGCCAGCGGCGGCAAGCCGCCTTCAGCAGCTAATAAGAAGCAGAAGAAAAAGGGAGATGAGGAAACGAAGTGATGAGGCGCTGATGGATGCCCGGGAACGATGAAAAGGTGAGCGATGGAGTCATGTCCGCGGGAGCCACAGGCAAGCTGCTCGACAGCTATACCCTTGACGTGCACGGCTTGGCAGTAGACGTCAAGATAATGAATACGGACGAGTTCGTACCGAGATATACCACTAAGACGACGGGAATCAGCGACGCCACGAAGCTGCTTGTCATGTCGCTGAGGTCCGACCTGCTCAACATGGTGCCGATAGATCCCTCGAGGGTCGAGGACCAGGATTACGAGAAGGAGCTAAACAACAGGTACATAGAGGCCAGCAGCATACTGATAGATAAGCACCTTCCAGGAATGAGCAAGGACACGAAGAGGTTGCTCACCGCCTACATAATAAACATGATGCTCGGCTACGGCGAGCTGGAGGTCCCGCTCGCAGACGACAACCTCGAAGAGATAGCGATAAACGGAGCGAAGGACTTCATCTGGGTGTTCCATAAGATGGCTGGCTGGTGCAAGACCGACATCAAGCCGCAGAGCGACACGGAAATATATGACCTGAGCGAGCGTATGGGGAGGAGGGTTGGAAGGGAGATAAACAACCTGCAGCCCCTCATGGACGCGGAGCTGGCCGACGGCTCTAGGGTGAACGCTACCCTGTATCCTATATCGCACGTAGGCAACACGATAACCATCAGGAAGTTCGCGAAGAACCCCTGGACGATGCCCGCGATGATAAAGAACAAGACGATAGACGTGGGTGTGGCGGCGCAGATATGGCTGGCGATAGAGAACGAGATAAGCCTGCTGATAGCCGGAGGTACCGCGTCGGGAAAGACAAGCTTCCTTAACGCCATGAGCATATTCTACCCGCCGACAAGGCGCATAATAAGTGTCGAAGAGACAAGGGAGCTCTCGCTGCCCAACTTTCTGCAGTGGATCGCGATGGTGACGAGGCAGCCGAACCCGGAAGGCAAGGGAGAGGTGACGCTGCACGACCTAATGGTCAACGCGCTCAGGCAGAGGCCCGACATCATGCTTGTCGGAGAAATAAGGGTGAAGGAGGATGCAGAGACGCTGTTCGAGGCTATACATACTGGCCATGCGGTATACGGCACGCTGCACGCCGACAATGCGCAGGACGCGATAATAAGAATGACGAACCCGCCCATAGGCGTGCCGAAGATAACACTCAACTCGCTCGGCGGCATAATAGTTAACTTCAGGCACAGGGCTCGCGGTATAAGGAGGATATTGGAATACTCTGAGATACTGCAGAACGGAGACGCCAATGTCCTCTATAGATGGAACATGAACACCGATGAGCTGGTGCAGATAAGCGCGATGACGAGGCTCGCAGAGGTGCTGAACATGTACTCGGGGCTGTCCACGACCGACATAAAAACCGAGATCGAAGAGAAATCCAAGGTGCTGAACTGGATGGTCGCGAACGACATCACCTCCGTCGACGACACGGGGTTCGTCGTCGCGAATTACTACAGTGACAAGGACAAGGTGCTTGACGTAATTGGCAATAACGTGAAGTTCGCGGCGGACATCTTCAAGTGATCGTATGACGCTAGAGACCCAGCCCGATTATGACGAACTGGCCAAGACGGTCGGAGACATAGACGCAGCAGGTCCGGCCTCCGAACGCGCTGCTATAAAAATAGACGTATCAAACCTGTTCGCCGCCGCGCCGCAGCAGCGGGTGAAGTACGATGACCTGCTCACGAAGATAGAGAACGTGGAATCGAAGAGAATAATATTTGGTACACAGAAGGCGGCGCAGCAGGCGCAGCAGCAGACTGAAGTCCGCGGCGCGAAGTCCCCGTTCGAAGAGCAGGTCGAAAAGGCGGTCGCACCGGGACAGGGAGGTGCTGAAACGGAGCTGCAGGTGCCGTCGACCCCGGACGCCCTTAAGGGGATAAGAGTAAAGAAGGTCAACTTCAAGGACCTGGTACTGCCGAACCTCTCGATGCCAGATCAGGTCTCGGAGCTCGAGAGAATAATAGAGAGCGTAAGGGAAGGGGTACTGGACCAGGAGCACGTGGACGTGGTGAAGCAGGAGGTCTACGGCCTGTACTATTATATAGAACTCCAGAGAAGACAGGTCGTAAAGGAGAAGAAGAAGCTTAACTCGCTCGAGCAGTCGATGTGGAACCTAAGGGACCAGAGACTGATCGATGCGGTGAACGCCCTGAAGCAGGGCCCAGTTGGTACAGCTAGTGCAGTTGGTGCTGATGTCTCTTAACCCATTCAAAAAGAAGAAGGACAATCCACGCGTAATAAAAGTGGACGGCAAGGAGATAGAGCTTCAGCCAAAGCCGAAGAAGGGTCTGTTCGGCTCTTCGCAGAAAGGCGCAGCGAAGCCTGCCGCGCCCTCCGAAATCATAAACAGGCCTTCGGCACCGGCCAGCCCGACTGCAATACCTCGCCAGGCGCCCCAGCAGCAGCCGCAGCCTTCGCAGCAGCAGCCACAGCAGAGTCAATCCAGCGCAGGCGCGTTAACACAGCCGAAGAGGGCCGCCGCCCAGCAGAGGCCCAAGCGCGGCTTCATGCACAACTACATCCAGAGCATAGCTTTCAAACATCCCAAGCTCGAGGACGCACTGACCGCGCGCGGCGTACATACGCCTGTGGAAGACTTCATAAAGCGCATGCTGCTCTCCGCGATAATGATGGGGGTGCTCATCGGCGCAGTCATAGTAATAGTGCTCCAGAAGACCTCAATCGGGCTCCCAATAGAGCTGCTTCTCGGCGCTATGGTCGCATTTGCGGTATACAAGATGATGTTCGGCATGTTCCTCAGCTATCCCGCCCAGAAGGGTAGGAAGACCGGTAAGGGCGTGGAACGCGACATACTGTTCGCCGTACGAGACATAATAATATCGCTTAGGTCGGGCATGCCCCTATACAACGCGATAACCTCGGTGAGCACCGGCTACGGCGACGCAAGCGCGGAGTTCAAGCGCATAGTGGAGATGGTGCAGGTCGGCATACCTCTCGGCGACGCAATAGACAGGGCAATAGCCGAGACAGGCAGCTCCTCGTTCAGGAGGGTCATGCTGCAGGCGAGCGTCAGCATAAAGTCGGGCTCGGACGTCATATCAGCGCTGCAGTCCGCAATCGACCAGCTCTCGCAGGAAAGGCTGATAGAGCTGAGGAGGTACGGGCAAAGGTTAAACGCGCTCGCAATGTTCTACATGCTCTTTGGGGTGATACTGCCCAGCATGGGGCTCGCGGTCGCCACGATACTGACCACGTTCATATCGCTGTTCACCATAACCCCCCAACTGCTCTACGGCGCACTTGTCGGTATATTGTTCCTGCAAATCATATTCCTGAACATAATAAGGGCCTCAAGGCCCGTTTTCACTACGTGATGTCATGGCTGTAAGATTCGAGAGGCTTGTGTCGAGGGGCCTAGTGAGAAGGCTGTCGAACGAGCTCGACCTCGCAGGCGTGAAGACCGACATAAACAAGGTACTGGGTATAATGATAATGGGAGGGTTCCTGCTGTTGATTCTGACCGCCATCGGCATGTTCCTGAAGACAAGGCTGAACCCCATAATCGACGTGCTTTCCGGCATAGCGGTCGCCGGCCTCTTCATCGCAGTAATAGTCATGATACTGGAATACGAGATAGACGGCAGGAAGACCAGGATGGAGGTCATGCTGCCCGACTACTTCCAGATCGCGTCGGCGAACCTGAGGAGCGGGATAGCGCTGGACCGCTCTCTGCTTCTTGCGGCAAGACCTGAGTTCAAGTTCTTCTCTGACGACATAAGGGACATGAACAGGAAGATATTCGGCGGCGAGACCCTTGAGACCGCGATGAAGGAGCTCGGTGCGAAGTATAGGTCGTTCCAACTGCAGCACTCGCTGAGGATGATAAGCGAGGCGCTGAGGTATGGCGGTGCAATGGCGGACCTGCTGGACCAGATCTCCAAAGACCTGAGAAGCCAGCAGACAGCGCAGAAGGAGATATCCGGCCAGCTCTTCATGTATAGCATATTCATAGCGTTCGCCGGAGTCATCGCGGCGCCGCTGCTCTATGGCCTCACAAGCCAGATGATAACGGTTACCGATACGGTCTGGAAAGGCATACTGGCTGCGAACCCAGGCGGGCTGCCAACTGCCGGCGTCTCGTTCCTGAAGCCCAGCCCGCCTAAGATAACGCCGTCAGAGTACCAGAACTTCTCCCTTATCGCCATACTGATAATAACGGGTTTCGCCTCGCTGATAATGTCGACGATAAATTCCGGATCGCCGCTGAAGGGGCTGAAGACCCTACCTGTGTTCATAGCCGCAGGCATCGGCATGTACATAATAGTGGGCCACGTCATAGCGCTCATGTTCTCGAGTATAGCCGGAGGCGTGTGAGCGCTTTCTGCATCAGGTAACGGTTGTCACGCTGCCGAAAGTTGTAGAAGGCATCACGTTGTTCGGCAGGTTGGCCCTGACCCTTACATATGAGAATGCGATAGTGCCGATGTTAGATCCGTCGGAACCCGCGTATAGGCTTAGGTAGTACGGCGCCGCCGAAACGGTGTTGTTTGTAAGAGACAGGTAATACCCATAGTTGTTCTGCCATCCCTCGATTCCGGTCTTCGGCCAGTACACTGTCATAACATAAGGCGCACCTGGGGGGTTGGTTGAATTATGCCCGACATTCGTCCCGCTCGTGGCGACGACCGCATCTATGAATCCGCCCACCGTGCCTGTAGGGTGGTTATCCGAAGCGTAGAACCTGTATCCGCTCTGGAAGCCTGAAGAAGTGGGTAGAACGGTTGCCATTTCCATGCCTGTGCCCCTAAAGCTTCCCAGGTTCTGCGACGTAATCATTCCGTCGCTTATGCCCGTGTAGGTGGACTTTGACACGACCCTCATATCCGTCGTATAACCGCTCTCGCTGAGCGTTATCCCATTATCGACCGAATAAGTTCCCGATCCTGACGTGATTACCTGCCATTTGCTAGTATTCAAGGTACTTCCGGCGAAGTTGTCGTAGAAATCAAACACGTTTGCGCCGTTGTCATACTCACCGTAAGAAGGCGATAGCTGCGGGGCCTCGCCCGCGTAGTCTGCCGGAGAGTTCGTGGGTCCATATCCTATGCTTTTCGGCATGAATCCCATCGTTATTACAGTGTTCGAATTCGCCGTTATCCCGCCGGGCAGGGCCACCCAGAAAGTGCTGCCGGTCGAAGAATAGTTGCAACCGCTCTCGCACCAGCTGAAAAGCTCGGTAGAACCGTGATAAAACCTTATGTTGCCGAGCCCGGCACTCTCATAAGCGCTGTATGATGATGGATTGAACTTGACCATCTGTTGGAACGGGCCCTGCGCCGCGGCATTCTGCGCGTTGTCAACGGTTATGTTAACATATGCGAGCAGGGTGGGATAGCTTACTTCGATGCTGAGCGGATACGTGAATACGCCGTACGTAGTGTTTACGATTGCCATGCCTGTGTAGCTCACGTTTATGTACGCCGGAGAGTCCTGATACATCGTGATGCTGGAGTTGTATATCACCGTGTTGCTGTTCTGCGAGGCTGCCTGCTTATCCATTGCTTCGACATAGCTCATGACAGTTGCGTTGTCCATTCCCGGATAGCTGGTTCCTCCAATGGTCCCGTTAAATACAAGAGAGGACAAAGCGCCTGCTTCTGTATTGTTAAGCGGATACTGCGGCACGGTGTTTGCGGGTAGGTATACTCCTATCGCGCGGCTCGTGCTTGAAATGAGGAAAGGTCCTAAGGCGTCCTTCAGCGTGTTGATCATGCTGCCAGCGCCTATGACTGCCGATGCCTCACTCGCCTGCTGGTTGTACGTATTGTTTATCACGACGTACATTATCACCTCGGCCAGCATGAGGACAAACAGTATTATGGTGAGCAGCGTGAACATTATGCCCTTCTTGCTGCTCTTGAAAATCTTTTTTCCGCGTTTCAGTGCCATAATACCACGCTCGTGTTGTACAACACGTTTGCCGTGCTTGTGCTGATGTATGACGGTGCCGTCGCCTTGCTCACTTGGTAAGCATTCAAGAGCGAAGCGGGGAGGTAGTTACCTGCAAGCTTGGTTGTGTACGCCGCGTTCTGGAAGGTTCCGTTGTTCCCGTTCGTAGAATAATCGTTCGCGTTGCCATCCAGCGGCCACCACCCTATAAGGCTGCTCGTGGCTACCGGTGCGCCTGTGATGCCCTCTCTGTAGATGTTTGTCACGTTACTCTGCGCCAGCGCGGTGTTGTAAACCTGCACATTGGCTATTATTGCGTTGGCTAGCTCGTTGCCGCCTGGCGGGTTGTCGCCTATGCCTATCGAGGTCCTCTGCGGCGTGACGCCCACCACGCCGCTAAGTACGCATTGTGCGCTCTCCTTTCCGTTGATGTAAACCGTGACGTTGTTGTAGTTTCTGACTACAACGGCCACATTGTACCATGTATCAGTGTTGATTCCGCCAGAAGGGGTTACGCAGAACTGCCAGTTTGCCGGCCAGTATTCGCCGTATTCCAGCGCGTTTGATGTGGAGCCTGCCCACAATCCCCCATAATCCAAGTTCTGGCCGCCGCCTATTCCGTTGCCCGAACTCCCGTTGTATATGTCTGTTATCGGGTTCCATGCGCTATTGCCGCTGCTTTGCGAGTAAAGGTAGAACCACTGGCTTATGGAGTACGAGAATGCGATGGCCGGCGAGTTCGGCGCGTAGAAAGCCGGGCCGTTGGTGAAGTTTCCCGCCTCCAGGCCTATCGAAGGCCCGAACTTGTCATTTATGTAGATCCCGGCGTTGTACGACGGATATAACCTTTCCATGATAAGAGTTGCATACGGGCCTGCGCCCTGCGTAAGGTAAAGCGCCGCGAGCGCCTGAAGTACGCTGTCGCTGCTGCTGACCTGATATCCTCCAAAGCTGACGTTAGTCATTGTGTTAGAGAAGGTGCATGCAGGCGAACCTGTTATATAGATATTCTGGCACACTGAGCCGATCGTGGCACCCAGGAAGCTCTGCTCTATCCCTGAAGCGTCAAGCGCGCCGGTGCCATAGACTATCGGCGAATAGAAGTTTATGTATAAGAGCAGGCTAGTGGCTATGCTGGCTATTATAAGTGCGAAAACCGCATCGATCGTAAACACAAACCCCTTCATGCTTCTCATCAACTTACTGCGAGAGGCGTGTTGGTCCACACCTCCACATATATTACCACAGGCGATCCATCAAGGAAGGCCACCCTCTTGTACACGTACGTAGTCAGTGACTTGCTCGTCTGTGGATTCTGCCCTATCGTTATGTTCACCGCCGTATTTATGTTCGGCACAGAACTTCCCTGTCTCTGTATAATTATGTAATAGTTGTATGCGACACCTAGCGGCACCTTCGTATCGCCGTAGTTGTAGTTGGCCATCGACATTAGCGCGTACAGCTTGCCTGGGGATATGCTGCTGCTCCCGTTGCTCTCCGCCAGGCCTATGCTTACATTGTTCCATGTAGAGGGATCTGCCGTATTGACTATGCTCTGCCAGTTTGTGGGATTGCCTGGCGACATGATCGTCTGGGCTAGCGACTCAGCCTGGAGCTGCATTATGGTCGCGCCATTGCCGTATGCGAGCGCGAGCTGGTTGTTGACGTTGTACCAGGTGTATGCCAGTATGGTTATCGCTACGCCGAATATTATTATCGCGAATATGACGTCGAAACTCCAAAACTGCCCTTTTGCCCTTTTCATCATCATATCACCCGAAAGTAAGGTTCTTGTACACCATCTGCGACAGCCCTTCCTGATAGAGCTGCGATACCTGCACCGATGTCAGGTTGGTGTTGTATACCTGCGCGCCAGCTATCTGGCCTGTGAACTTGCAGCCCCCGGCGCCCCATGCGCCCACGTATGAACTTATTCCCGACGCGGGTGTGTTGAGGGGCAAACCTGATGAAAGGCTGCCTGACGAGGACTGTCCATTCATGTAAACCGTCGCGCTCGTGGAGCCTGCCTCATAAGAGGCGGCGATGAATGTCCAGTCGTTCAGCGGCACTATAAGCGGCGAGATATAGTCGTTGCCATTGCTAGCGAACCCCACATTGCCGCCAAGCGTCGGACCAAGACCCACCACCTCTGCCGTGCCTCCGCTTGCGGGCCCATATCCAAGAGCCATCTCCTGCCCGCAGCCTCCGTTGCTATAAGATGATATCTTCACCCATGCAACAAGAGTCCTTGCAGCTGAGCCTGTCGGAAGGCCGGTTATCCCAGTCTGTGCGTCCGCCGCGCCGTTGAAGTATGCTACCCTCTCCCCTGAACTATAGTTGTTGCCATAGTTGCTGTTTGTGAACACTACGTTCGAAGCCGTTGTACTGGCTGGATTTAGCGCGTAACTGTTGGTATCCCCAGCCAATGGCCACCACGCCTTTAGTATGGTATTGCCTTGCAGCGGTATGCCGTTCACGCCGCCTGCGTATATCTGAGATACCTGCGCGGCCGAAAGCGATTTTGAATACACCTGGACATTGGACATATATCCGCTGTACTGCGATATGCCGGCAGCCGATTCGCCAAAAGACATGTTATTCAACGAATAAGTGGGTGACAGCACCCCTGTTACTGAATAGGGTCCTTGCCCGTTGGCATAAAATGATACGTTTCCGCTGTTCACGCTGAATGCTAGGAAGCTCCATGTGTTGTTGTTAATGCCGTATCCATGATAGTAGTTCGAGCCTATGCCCAGCTCTTCGTCGCCGGAGCCAGCTGCAGCTCCCGCCCCTCCACCATTATTGAGCCAAATCTGTATCTCGTTGGACCCGAGAGTGTTCATAAGGGTATACCCGTTTGCACTTTCCATTTTCACCGCGTTTGCTGGATTCACCCACATGGTTATCGTGAAATTTTGCGGGCTTAGCTGCATTCCCGTGCTTACCGTGGACGTACCATTGAAATTCGCTGTCAGAAAGTTTGTGGTAGAAGCGGAATAGTTGTTCCATACGACATTGTTGAAGTTGCCATTGTTGTAGTTGCTGCTCAGGTCGTATATCGTGTTGCTTACTGCAGATGCGCTGAGCACGAGGGGCCACCATCCGACGAGGTTGCCCACAGTTGACTGGTTGCCGTTGAAGGCGTAAGAATCGACCGCTATGTTTGATACGTTGCCCCCTGTAAGGAATGTCTTCACGTAGCCGGAAGAATTGGAGTAGAGCGCAACATTGCCCTTCCCGCTCTGGTTGAACGTGCCATTATTTGCTATCATTCCTATAAGTGAATCTATGTTAGTACCTCCGTTACCTAGAACCGCGCGCGCCTCAAGCTGTGCTAAGCTCCCATAGGTTATGTTAGAAGGCGTGCCTGTGTATCCGTTACCTGAATAATCGTTCGTGTTCCCATTGAGAGGCCACCAACCTACAAGATCCGCAGACTGGGCAGGAGGCGCATCTACTCCTTCCATATACAGGGCGTTGAGCTGCGAGGCTGAAAGGGCAGTCTTGTAGAGTTGCACGTTTGCTATGTCTCCCACATATACCGTGCCGTCGCACTGTGCCGCCTGCGCGCCTATTGTGATATAGCCATTGTCATTGTATGTCCACGTGTTCGTCGTGACTGAGTTGCTGCCGTCAAGCTGAAACTGGTAGTTCGGAGGGTTGACTGATACTGCCACAAAATGCCAGGTATTATATGCCATGGCAGGTATGGTCGATTCTCCAGTATCGGCGTTGCTGCACCTGTGCAGGAAGAGCTGGTTGGTTGAAGTGCCCAGGCCGGACCTGAAGAGTTCGAACGCCTGGTAGCTGTTCATGCCGAAGAAAGGCATGTTGCTATTTGAGCTTGCGGGCACGTAAATCCACATCGTGGCAGTGAATGGAACATTGGATCCGGCTATTGAAGGAGCATACGCTTGTACATACGTGTTGCTGCTGTACGATCCAGTAGCTGCATTATTCTTGAACTCTGCCATTTTTGTTCCTGATTCGGGTATGGTCACGAAAAGGTTCGTGAGCGGCACCGTCGAGGTGATATTTTTGTCTACATATATGGTTCCATGCGAGTTCGCGATTGAGACCTGGCCTATGTTCTTTATCTTGTAGACGGTTATGCCGTTCGCGCTCTCCGCGACCGAGCCGCCTACCTGGAGGCTGCGCGCCCTGCTGAACGCGTACGCTATCGCGCTCTTCTTTCCTATAGTAAGGTTAGCGATGACAACCCCCGAACTGGATACCTCTATCGTATATGGCGCAGTGCCTATCTCACCAGGTATTAGGACAGTGGCGTTGTAGCCGTTCCCGGAGCTGAGCGCCTGGTTTATGTAATTGGCTATGTTCTGCGTCACGAGCTGCAGGGACGAGTATTCCTGCTGGTTGAGCGAAAGCGACCTCTGGTTTACAACCAGCACGAACAGTATCATGAATATGACTAGGACGAAGGAGTATACTATCATAAACTCAAGCGCTATCTGCGCCCTTCTCCGCCTGCCGGGAAGAACATTGCCGCTGCCTAACATCTACTCGCGTATAGTTGGCTGCTAAGGTATAAAAAGTTTCCAAGAGGGTGCGCGCCTGGCCCTACAGGACGCGCATGCCTCGCAGTATTAAATATGTGAATGGGAAATCCCAACATATGGACATCTCCTATCTTTCAGGAAAGGTCCCGAAGGAAATTTTCGAGTCCATTTCAGCCAGGGGCATAAAGGGTTTCACGCCCCCGCAGGAGAAGGCGATAGAGAACGGCCTGCTGGACTACAAGAGTATCCTTGTAGCGAGTCCCACAGCCAGCGGGAAGACGCTCATCGCGGAGATGGCGTGCGTCAACTCAATACTATCGAGAAGGAAGAAGGCGATATACATCGCGCCGATGAGGGCGCTCGTATCTGAGAAGTTCGAGAGGTTCAAGGCCGACTACCCGTTCATAAGGGCCGCGATGTCGATAGGGGACCTCGACTCGTCCGACAACTGGCTCGAGAATTATGAGATGATGTTCTTTTCGACAGAGAAGCTGGACAGCCTCATAAGGCACGGGGTAAACTGGCTCGATTCCATCGGGTGCATAGTATTCGACGAGGTACACATGCTCGGCGATTCGTCAAGGGGGCCGACTCTCGAGCTTCTCGTGACAAAACTGATGGAGCGCTGCGACGCGCAGGTGATAGCACTGAGCGCAACGGTCGGCAATGCTGAGGAGATGGCGGAATGGCTCAGGTCGAAGCTGGTCGCCAGCGACTACCGGCCAGTCGAGTTGAAGAAGGGCATAGTATACAACAGCCGCGTGTACTATGACGGCACAGATACCATAGAGAAGGGTGAAGACATTGCCTCTGCAGGCACTCCGCTCAACGGCTCCAACAAGGATCCGGAGATAAGGGTCGTAGAAGATACCATAGCACTTGGGAAGCAGGCTCTGATATTCTTCTCGTCCAAGAGGAACGCCGAGGCCGCCTCCCTGAGGATTGCGAAAAGGGTGTCGCAGCTGATCGGCAAGGACGAGGCGGCCCAGCTAGCCGAGCTAGGCGACCTTGTCATGAACGCGCTCGACAACCCAACGGAACAGTGCAGGAAGCTGTCGGCAGTCGTGCGTGACGGTGTAGCATTCCATCATGCCGGCCTTCTCAACTCGCAGAGAGCCTATGTAGAAGATGCGTTCAGGGGCAGCCTCATCAAAGTGGTGTGCTCAACCACTACGCTCGGGATGGGCATAAACATGCCCGCGCATACCGTTCTTGTAAGAGATGTCTCGAGATTCGACGACGGAGCGCCCGGCATGATAGGAGTGAATGAGATGCTGCAGCTGCTCGGCAGGGCAGGCAGGCCAGAATACGACACGGAGGGCAGGGCACTGCTGCTCGCCAAGAATCCCGAAAGGATAGGTGAGCTATACTCCACATACATAGACGCCGAGCCGGTTGCGGTAGATTCCAAGCTGGGCATAGTGTCGGTGCTGAGGACGCATGTGCTCGCATTCATCTCGGAAAGGTTCGCCGACTCGAGGAATGAGATACTCGCGTTTCTGGCAAAGAGCTTTTACGGCCATCAGAATACCGATAGGAGACATATAGAAGAAGTGGTCGATGAGATACTCGAGGAGCTGCTCGAATGGAAATTCATCGATCAGGTTGGCCCGGACAAATATGCCGCGACCAGGATAGGTACGAGGGTGAGCGAGCTGTACATAGACCCCCTATCGGCCGCATGGCTCGTCTCCGCTATAAGCCGCGCGAATGACACCACATCCATACTTTACACGGTGACCAATACGATGGAAATGAGGCCGCACGTGAAGGTCACGGCCGAGGTGGAAGACGAGTTCGCCGCTTATAGATACATGAACAGGGAGCTGCCGAGCGAATACGAGACGTTCGATGCGAGATACGAAACCGACAAGGCGTTCAGCACCGCGCTTATGCTGAGAGACTGGGCCAACGAGATGCACGAGGACGAACTGATAAAGAAATACGCGACGACTCCAGGCGCCCTCTATGCGAAGCTGAGGAATGCGGACTGGATACTCTACTCTACCATAGAGCTCGGCAGGCTGCTGAAGAGGCCGTTGCACGATTTCATAGACGTCAGGGTGAGGCTGAGGTACGGCATAAAGGAGGAGCTGCTCGACCTCGTAAGGCTGGAGCAGATCGGAAGGGCAAGGGCAAGGCTGCTCTACGGCAGCGGCATAAGGAAGGTTGCCGACATAAGGAACAACCGCGAGAAGGTCGCGTCGCTTCTTGGGAAGGAGCTGTCAAGGAAAATATTCGAACAGATAGATTAACGGAACAGAGGGTAAACCTTTTTTATACCTCACGATTGCTAATATTCTTACTTGTCGTGGTTCTAATGTACATATCCGAATCGGCAGTGAGGAAGCTCCTCAAGGAGGCCGGCGCATCAAGGATCAGCAATGACGCCGTCAAGCGGATACAGGAGCACATAGACGTGCTCGCGTTCCAGCTGGCTAAGAAGTCGGTTAGCCTCTCTAAGCATGCGAAGAGGAAGACCGTGGAGGCAGCTGACGTCAAGCTAGCGCTGAAGTGATTCCCGCATCTTCATCTATAGCGGCACGCCGAAGAACCTGAGTATCAGCAGGGTTCCTACTGCAGGCAGGCCGAACAGCGCGGTCGGCAGCATCGTTCCGAGAGTTATCGGGATGTCTACTCCTACTATGTAGTTCAGCGCATATATCGCGATTACTCCCAGTATACTGTTCGCTATTATGCCGAATATCAGCCTGAGTATGAACTTCCCAAGCTTGAAGATTATGAACAGCACTATCGCTATCAGCACGACAAGTATTATCTCTCCGATAAGGGTGTTGCCGAAAGGCAACGCAGGTATTGCCACCATCTTACCACTCTAAAACTATCTGTTTTTCACTCTTTTAAAATGTTGTGCTCCATGGGGGGCAGGGTGCTGCATCTGCACAATGCTATTTTAAGCGTTAGACAAGCAATAGATGCAGTGGTGTGCGGGCGACTCACCGCTTCGTGCGGAGGAAGCTCTCCCCATACAGAGTGCACACGCCCGAAAGGGCCAATTCGGAGCAGAAACGAGACCGCTGCCGCGCATAAAGCGATGACACGACGAGCGCGCGGGTGCGGATGAAACGGCCGATGCGCGCACAGTGAGTATGCAAGGCAAAGCCGCTTAGGTCTGATGTCGCCTAAAACAGAAGGGAGGCTACGGCACACCGCTAATTTATTGGGCTATCAGCCGGCGGCATGATCCGCATAACTGGAATTGACTGATTTTTGTTTGCAACATATGGTATGGGCCCAGAAAATGGGCATCTGCCGCATACACACGCTTGGCGGGGGCGGGATTTGAACCCGCGGCCTCTAGATTTCTCGTCATAGCCAGAATGGCTCATCACTCATAGTGCTCTGCATATGAGTCTAGCTCTCTAACCAGGCTGAGCTACCCCGCCAGCGAATTGCGAGTGCCGGGATTTGAACCCGGGTCTTTGCCTTGGAGGGGCAAAGTCCTACCAGGCTAGACTACACTCGCGCTTCGTTTTGCATTTAGAATTCGTGAGAAAGGATATAAATACTTTCTAAAGCGCGCCCACCGGGCGCGACCAAAACGATAAATACGAGAAAAAAAATAAAAGAAAACCGCTGCCTTACAGGGTGCAGTTGTGTGATTGATCGTTACTGCCGTTACCTTCCTTCCGCTGCTATTATTATTGTTGCCGCACTCAGCTTCATGCCCCTTCGCCTTGCTATCCTCGACGCGCGGAGCGTGTATTCAGTAGCCCTCTGCGCAAGCACGCTTTTTAGAGCGGCTGTGGCCTCGCTGTCTATGTCATCGGCCATTGCGCTTTCAAGGACCCCTGAAAAGTCGCTGTCCCTCAATGCGGCTGTTGCCTTCCTGACTATTGCCTTTCTACCCATTCTATTACCCAATGTTTCGTTCCCATCCACTTCCACAGGCGTTGTTCCCATGTAGTCCATTTTCATATGTTTCTCCCCCACGCGAGCCATAACCCGCTTCTGCAATATCTCATACCCCTTTACCAAATATAAATAGATTCCTGTGCAGTTTAGTGGAAATTTCTAATATATAATTGGAAATATATGCAATACCCTCTATCATTTTGCAGCCGGTACGGGTACGCCAATGCATCAATACCGACGACAATAGTCTCATCGTTGCGGCGCGGTCTAACTATACCTAAATCAAGCGATTTTTGGAAGTTGGGAAAAAAGAGGCCCGAACCACGAAATTGAGAGAGCGGCACGGCACCAGGTTGCGCCCTGCGTCATGGTCCGCTCTTGAAGTCTATGACGACATTTGCAGTGTAGCTGCCGTAGTTTGCAGATACCATGACATTACCCGCCTGGTTGGAGTAAACACCCGTTGTCGCTGCTCCCCCGTCGGCCGCTGACATCACAAATGGATTGGACACCCCGAACGACGTGTTGTTCACGGTAAAGTTGATGCCTGCGGAGCGCACTGGCACCCCGAACATCGTAACAGTAGCATAGACGTTGTCATATGATCCGTCTGCCATGGCATTGTATGACTGTGCCGAGAGGGTTATTCCAACGCTGCTCGACTTCTGGCTTATCACATACCCTTCCACCGACCCCTTGTACGTCTCTGTCGGGGTGTTGGCGCAGCCGCCGTTCCTAATACCAGAGACGAAGCCGCTGTTCATTCCACAATACTGGGCATTAAGGTAGACCGGTGCCCTAAAGTATTTACCTGCGGATAGCTTGTTCGTCCATACAGTCGCGGTACATATGAACGATTCACCTGGCGCAATGTAGCCGGGCGTGCAGCTCAGCGGGGAAGTATTGAAGCCGTTCAGGCTAATCAAAATGTGCGGATTTATGAGAGGGTACTGGTTCTGGTTGTCCGCGAGGAGAACCATCGTCGAGCTTCCTGAAGTTGCATTTATACCCATCATGAAATCGTAGCAGTACACGCCAGTGTCGAACGAGCACGTCTGCGCCCCTGTGCCCGTCGGATTGGTAGGTATGAAGAAATACAACCCCACAACTACGATGGATATTATCACCAGGGCCCAAGTGATGACCGCAGCGTATTCTATGCTCGTCTGCCCTTTTCCAGAGGGCACGCCTATAGTACCCCTATCATACATTCCCCCACCCAATAAAGGATGTGCAGTATTTAATATATATACCTTGCTCCAATCAAAAACAGTACCTATATATAAACGTTTCTGTGCCATTGCCGCCGATACCAAGTTTTTCAGCATGCTACACCACTACTCCCTTTTCCAGAGCTCCTCAAAGTGCCTGCCCAATTCCGCGATCCGAGAAGGGTCGTCGGTCACCTCTATGTGCTCCACGTTCCTATGCGTGCCGCTATACGTGAGGTTTGCGCTTCCCGTGATCGCTTCGTCGCTACCAATGTAAATCTTCTCATGCACGAAAGGACCGCCAGACACTCTCACTTCTATATTTCTGGCACCTTTTTTAAATCGTTCATATTCAACGAAGAGTATGAGAGCTCCCGCTGCCGCAATCCCGATAGCGGCATACCAGATGCCGAGATAGGCGACTATCATGAAGAGCGCGGCGAAGTAGAGGAATACCTTCAACAGCGTTCCTACCCTGATCCCCTTAGAAAGCAGCGCCACAGCCCTGCTGCCCGCAATGCCCTTGCCTGTGGTTATGATGCGCACCTGCTTCCTTCCGGCAAGCCCAATGAGGAAACGCGCGTAATGTTCATCGAGGAATGGTGACACTATCCTAAGCATTTTGCCCTCTGAACGCAAAAGCCCGTCTATGAACTTGTACGAGGACTGCCCGCTATAGCTCTTCATCATCAGGTCCACTGCAACTGTCGCCAATCATTCTTGACTGAGAAAAAGTATATATGTTTTTATTGCCTTGTACATAAGAATTATCAAGGCAGACGTACATCTCTACTCATTCTGACCATACGCGGATGTGATAATCATGTTGGACCTGCTCAAGAGCGAAGAGGAAATACTTGCGCACTGGAAGCGCAACGGCACGAACGAGCTCGTGCGCAAGAAGAACCATGGCAAGAAGAAGTTCTACTTTCTCGACGGGCCGCCGTACACAAGCGGCAGTCCGCACGTGGGCCAGGTGTGGGTAAAG
The DNA here is from genome assembly GCA_027365565.1 of Microcaldota archaeon. Lineage (GTDB taxonomy): Archaea > Micrarchaeota > Micrarchaeia > Micrarchaeales > Micrarchaeaceae > JAMCYG01. The sequence goes on along the minus strand of DAHXMI010000004.1, from coordinate 61,154 downwards.
TCAGCCAAAGACGCGTTCCTTAGGTACAGAAGATACCGCGGCTATGATGTGCACGACCGCGCCGGATACGACGTTCATGGCCTCCCAATAGAAAACAAGGTAGAGAGGGAGCTCGGCATATCATCCAAGAAAGAGATAGAGTCGAAGGTGGGTGTCGAGAGGTTCATGGAGAAATGCAGGAGCTACGCAGACCAATACAAAAAAAAGATGGATGAGGTGTTCATCAGGTTCGGCGCGTCCCTCGATTTCGAGAACGCTTACATCCCATATAGGAATGAGTACATAGAGAACTCATGGGGCTTCATGAAAAAGGCATCCGATAGGGGCCTGGTATATACGGATAACAAGGTCATACCTTATTGTGTTCACTGCGAGACGGCAGTCTCGCAGCAGGGGCCCGAAGTGGAATACGCTGAAGAGTCGGATGCGAGCGTGTATGTGGCGTTCAAGGTCACAGGGAAGTCGGGGAAAGCGGATCTTGGCGCAGATACATATCTGCTGATATGGACCACGACGCCGTGGACCCTTCCGGCCAACATGTTGATAGTAGCGGACCCGAAAGAGCTCTACGTTAAGGTAAAAGTAGAAGGCAAGTCCCTTGTGCTGCTGAAGAGCAGGTTCGAGAGTGTATTCAAGCCTGCCGAGGAAAGCGCGGTAATAGAAGCTGAATTCTATGGTTCCGAACTCGAAGGAGTCAGATACATCAATCCACTGGAAGGGAAGATACCAAAACAGATGGAATTCAGGAAATACCATAAGGTCGTGGCCGAAGAAGGATTCGTCTCGGCCGACGAGGGGACCGGCCTGGTCCACATAGCCCCCGGCCATGGTCCTGCCGACTATGCGCTGGGCATGAAGAAAAAAATCCCAATCTTCTCGCCAGTGGACCAGCAGGGCAATTACACCGAAGAGGCTGGCGAATACAAAGGCATGAGCGTCCTGGGAGGGGCAAACGAAAGGGTAATGGAAGATCTCAGAGGACTGGGCGCCCTTGCTCTAGAGACGAGCATAACCCACAGTTATCCGCACTGCTGGAGGTGCAAGACCAAGCTGATATTCCTCTCGATGCCACAATGGTTCATAAATATGCAGAAGATAAAGAAACCGCTGATTAGGGCTGTGAAGAAGGTCAAGTGGTACCCTCCAGAAGTTGAAGGCTTTATGGAAGAAATAGTCGGCACGGCACCTGACTGGGTCATCTCGAGGCAGAGATATTGGGGGACGCCGCTGCCGATATGGAAATGTGACTCCTGCGGCGAATTCACGGTGATAGGTTCGCTGCATGAGCTAAAGGAGAAGGCGGTCGACGTGAAGGAGGTAGAGGGGATGAAGGACCTGCACAAGCCGCACATAGACGGGATAAAGATAAAGTGCCCCAAGTGCGGGGCGCACATGGGGAGGATACCGGACGTAGCGGACGTCTGGTTCGACTCCGGGGTGGCGCATACTTCCTCACTGTCGAAAGAGGAGTTCAAGAAGATGTTCCCTGCAGACTTCATAATCGAGGGGAGGGATCAGCTAAGGGGTTGGTTTTCATCGTTGCTGAAGACTGGCTACATAGCGTACGGCAAATCGCCGTACCGCGCATGCGGGTTCGACGGCTTCATGCTCGGCACCGACGGCAGGGAGATGCACAAGAGCCTCGGCAATGGTGTAGACCCAGGGGATATCATCAAGACGGTAGGCGCGGACGCATTCAGGCTTTGGAGCCTGTCTCATACGCAGCATCTCGACATAATATACAGTGCAAGCGAGATAAGCGACGCGGCAAGGGACATACACCTGCTGTACAACGTATCGCAGCTGCTTGCGGAGTATTCCCAGGCGATGTCTTACGTACCCAAGAGGGTCAGGAAGCCGAGGTCGCTCGAGGGTCTGCCGCACGAGGACAGGTGGGTCATCTCTAGGATAAACAGCCTCATAAAGAGGGTGACAGCTGCATACGATGCATATGATCTTCACGTGGCCGCGGAAGAGGTAAGATCTTTCATTGTAGGAGACTTCAGCAGGTTCTACCTCAAGATCGCGAAGAAGAGGATAACCGACGGTGGCAAGAGGGAGGCAAAGGCGAAAATAGACGTAATCAACTACGTGCTCCATGAGGCGATCGTGCTGCTCTCGCCCCTAATGCCGTTCATAACAGAGAGGATATACCTTGACATGTACGACGGCTCGGGGAACGGTAGCATTTTCATGAGCGACTGGCCCAAGCACTCCGATGCGCTTATCGATGTCGAGACGGAAAAGTCGTTTGCGGTGGCGAAAGACGCGATAACAGCAATACTTTCCGCAAGGGAGAAATCCGGAGCCAAGCTGAGGTGGCCGGTAAAGAGCGCAACGATATCGCTGAAGGACGCCTCGCTCCTTGAAAGCATGGAGAAGCTGTCGGACATGGTGGGTGATTACGTAAATGCTGCAGAGGTTAAGGTCGGCGTCTCAGGCGACACAACAGAAAAGGTCGTTCCCAACTTCCCGAAGCTCGGGCCGGAATTCAAGGGACGCGCCCAGTTCGTCGCGGAGAGGCTGAAGCAGGCGGACCCGAAGGAGGTCAAGGCCGCGATGGCATCGGGAAACGCCTACACCCTCAACACAGAGGAAGGGGACTTCATAATCAAACCAGAGCATTTCTCCATAGAGAGCGCTGCCGACGAGGCAGCGTTCAGATACGGCCGCATAACGATAGACACCGAGATGGACAAGGCTTTGAGGGACAGCGCCCTCGCGCGTGAATTCGAGAGGAGGGTGCAGATGTACAGGAAGGAGTTGGACATGAAGAAGAAGGACAGGATCGAGCTTTACTATGATGCGCCGGGCGAGATTGGCGCCGCGGTCTCATCGCTGCTCAAGGAGGTGATGGCGCACGTAGGTGCGAAGAAGGCGCATGCCGGCATACCTAATGGCGCAGAAGCAAAGGGCTTCGACATCGATGGTATAAACGTACGCATAGGGATAAAGAAGGAAAAGAGAGAGGAGACGAAAGAGTGATTTCAGCCTCCGTGCTTCGAAGAGGGCACTACGGATGCGCCCAGGGCCGTTACAAGAGACCTCTTATGCTTGAAGGAGCGCCTCTTGGTCATCTTGCCCCAGCAGTCCTTGCATATCACGAGCCTGTTCGGCTTCGGGCTGCCCCTGCTCGAGGACTTCATGCAGCTGTTGCATATGGTCCTGCCGCAGTAATTGCAATACTCCGTCTTGTATACTTCTGTCTTGCACCTTTCGCATCTGACTGTCATAATATCACGCTTTCACGAAGAGAATCCCTGCCCCGAATGCCTAAGCAAAGAGATTATATTTATTCGTAAATCTAACTATAATTCCATGAGAGCATATATAAAAACGTATGGGTGCAGCCTGAACCAGGCGGACAGCGAGATTGCGAAGTCAGTGCTGGGCTGCGCCGGAATAGGGGCTGCGGAGAGCATAGACGACTCAGACATCGTGATAATAAACAGCTGTACGGTGAAGAGCGCCACGGCCCAGAAGATACTCTATGAGCTTGACAATTTCAGGAAGGCAGGGAGGAAAACAATAGTCACGGGCTGCATGGCAGGAGCCAATCGCGACCTTATAGAGAAGCACTTTCCGGAAGCTGGGATAGTGACAACGCAGAACATCGATATGCTTCCGGACGCCGTCAAAGGGATGGTTATAGGAAAGAAGCAGGTCATCGACGGGCGCAGGAAACTAGATAGGGCCACGCTGTTCCCGCGAAGCGGCACCGGCACGATAGCTAAAGTGCCCATCAGCGACGGCTGCCTGAGCGCATGCACATTCTGCGAAACCAAACATGCGAGAGGCCCGCTCAACAGCTTCCCGGAGGGATCCATACTCAATGCGGTACGCTATTCAATCGCTAGCGGCGCATCCGAGATAGACCTTTCGTCCCAGGACTGCGCCGCGTACGGGCGCGACATGGGGAGCAACATAACGGGGCTCATGGAACGCATAGAAGCCACAGAGGGCGATTTCAAGGTAAGGGTAGGCATGATGAATCCAGAGCACATGGGCGACTACCTTGATGATATGCTTTCGATAATGGAAAGGTCCAACAAGTTCTACAGGTTCGTGCACGTGCCCATAGAATCGGGCAGCGACAGGGTCCTGAAAGACATGAAAAGGAGGTATTCGGTCAGTGACGTGGAAAGCATGATCGGGCGGATAAGGGCAAGGCTGCGCGACGTGACTGTCGAAACTGACATAATAGTCGGATTCCCTACAGAAACGGAGGGCGATTTTGACGACACTGCAGAGTTCATCGAGCGCGCGAAGCCGGACGTGACCAACATATCTAGATTCGGGGCGCGTCCGCATGCGCCAGCATCGAAGATGCAGCAGCTCTCGCGGGAAACCGTAAACAGGAGGAGCAACGACCTCTCTAGGATCGTCCGCAAGGTGCAAAGGGAGATCAACGAAACGCACATAGGCAAAACCCACGACACCCTGATAACCGAGACGACCGAGAGCTCACACAATGGCAGGAACATGGCTTACAAACAGATAGTGGTGCGCGGCAGCAATCCATTTATTAAAGAAGGTACACATTACAATGTCACGATAGATGATGTATCCTCCAACGTGCTCTACGGGCGCATCGGAGTGGACTAGGGTGAGCTTATGTACTCTGATGAACTGAAGGCCGCGTTCAGGAAGGCGGGTGTCAAGGAGGGCGACACCGTGAAGGTCACGCTGGACGGCATGTCGCTCGAGGGCGAGCTCATGCCAAAAACGGAAGTAGGCAGCAAGGACACAGTGGTAGTCAAACTGAAAAACGGCTACAACATAGGTATGATCTACGGGAAGGGCGCCAAGATCGAGAGGCTGAAGGCCGGCAGTTCGGAAATATCATTCCCGAAGGCGAAGATCAAGCCATCGAAGGGCCTGCCCAAAGTGATGATAATCTACACCGGAGGCACGATAGGGAGCAGGGTAGACTACAAGACCGGCGGTGTTTACATGCTCACGAAGCCGGAGGAGCTGCTGCACAGCGTGCCCGAGATATCAGAGATAGCGAGCATAGACGTGAAGCATCTCTTCAGCATAGCAAGCGAGGACATGTCGTATCTGGAGTGGCAGCAGATAGCGAAGGCAGTTTCGGGCGCCGAGAGGTCGGGCTACCACGGCGTGGTCATAACGATAGGCACCGACACCATGCACTACACAAGCGCGGCCCTAAGCTTCATGCTAAGCGGCATAAACATGCCGGTGGTGCTTACCGGTGCGCAGAGGAGCAGCGACCGCGGCTCCAGCGATGCCTTCCTGAATCTTCTCAGCGCAGTCGCCATCGCCGCAAAGAGCGACGCGGCGGAAGTGGGCATATGCATGCACAGGGGCAGCTCTGACAACGAATGCATATTCGTGCGCGGCACGAAGGCGAGGAAGATGCACACCTCGCGAAGGGACGCTTTCAGGCCCATAAACGACAGGCCTCTCCTGTTGGTCAAGAACGGCACTGAGGTGGAGACACTGTCGGATTACAGGAAAGTCGAGGAGAAGAGGCAAACCATAGAAGTCAAGGACGGCTTCGAGAAGAATGTGGCAATGATAAAACTGCACCCCAACTCCGATCCAGGGGTCATCGAATACTACATCGGCAAAGGGTACAAGGGAATAATACTCGAGGGCACTGGCCTGGGCCATGCGCCCGTGTCAACCGAACACAGGGAATTCCTATGGCTGCCTGCGATAGAAAAGGCAGTAAAGGAAGGGCTGGTGATCGGCATGACATCACAGTGCATATACGGCAGGGTACACAGCAACGTCTACAGGAACCTGAGGCTGCTGGGCAATGCTGGCGTCGTATTCTGCGAGGATATGACTCCTGAAACCGCATACGTGAAACTGGCATGGCTGCTCGGCAACTACACCACGGAAGAGGCGAAAGAAATGCTTCCCAGGGACGTCGCAGGTGAGATAAGATCCAGGATACTCTTCAGCGAGTTCCTGAACTGAGGCATGACTCGTATGTCCGACAAGGAGAACAAGGCGGAAACAAAGCGCGACCAGAAGTACTACGAGAGCATAGGCTTCATGTGCGGCCTCGAGATACACCAGAGGCTCGCCACTGGTACTAAGCTGTTCTGCTCATGCCCTTCCGACATGCAGGACTCCGGTGCCGTTTCTGCCAGGATCGAGAGAAAGCAGAAGGCGGTCGCGGGCGAGCTCGGGGCGGTGGACGTTTCAGCTGAGTTCGAGGAGATGCGCAACAGGAAGTTCGTTTATAACATATTCGACAGCGACACATGCCTTGTCGAGATCGACGAGGAGCCGCCACATGAGATGAACAAGGAAGCGCTCGCAGTTGCGCTGTCCATGTCCAGCGCCCTAAGCATGAAAGTCGTCGACGAGCCGCAGCCGATGAGGAAGGAGGTGGTCGATGGAAGCGACCCCAGTGCGTTCCAAAGGAGCACGCTCATAGCGCTCGACGGCGCGATAAAGGCGGGCGGGGACAGCATAGACATACCCTCTCTCTTCCTAGAGGAGGAGTCGTGCGGCATAGACGAGCGCCACGAAAGCAACACGATCTACGACGCAGACAGGCTTGGCATACCATTAATAGAGGTAGACACAGCCCCCACAATAAAGACCCCGCTAATGGCGAAAGCCGTTGCGCTGAAGCTGGGCACGCTCCTCAGGCTTACCGGGAAGGTACAGAGGGGCATAGGCACCAGAAGGCAGGACGTCAACGGCTCAATAAAAGGGGGGGTGCGTGTCGAGATAAAAGGCATGCAGGAGCTGGACACGATGCATATGTTCATAGAGAACGAGGTCGTCAGGCAGCAGGCCCTGCTCGAGATAAGGGACGAATTGAAGAGGAGGAATGCGAGCGTGTCAAAGCCTGTTCTGGTCGATGGCATATTTAAGGGCACTGCGGCAAGGATAATCAGGGAGCAGATGGAGAAGGGCGGCGACGTACATGCGATCGCGCTCCATGGATTTGCGGGACTGGTGGGCCGCGAAGTCAACCCGAAGAGGAGGCTAGGGACCGAGATAAGCGACTACGTCAAGTTCGCCGGCGTGAAGGGAATAATTCACAGCGACGAGGACCTCAAGAAGTACGAGATTAGTGAGGAAGAGATATCGGCGCTAAAGAAGAGGCTCGGCATAGGTAAGGAAGACGCGTTCGCGATAATTGCGTGCGGGAAGGAGAATACCACACAGGCCCTGATGATGCTTGAGCTCAGGGCGAACATGGCCTTGAATGGCGTGCCCCTTGAGACAAGGGGGGTCGCAGACACCGAGCTCTGCACCACTAAGGTCCTGAGACCCCTTCCGAGCGGCTCAAGGATGTATCCTGAGACTGACATAATACCAATACCAATAACGAAGGAGATGATGAAGAAGGCTAAGGAGTCCGCGCCGGACATCGACAGGGAAAGGAAGGCGCTGGTACACTCTATAGGTGAGAAGCTCGCGGAGCAGATGCTGACCTCGCCATCCCTTGGCGCGTTCAAGGCGCTGACCCAGAATGCAAAGGCCCAGCCGGAGTTCGTAGCGAACATACTCCTACAAAAGTTCGTGGAGTTGAGGAGGAACGGTTTCGATGCCTATTCGATAGGCGCGGAGAAGGTTGAAGAAATATTCAGCCTGTACTGGAAGAAAGAGATAACGAAGCAGGGTGTCGAGGAGCTGCTGAAGCTCGCAAGCAAGGACAAGAGGGAAATAAGCAAGATCGTGAAAGAGAGGGCACTGGAAAGGCTCTCGGGTGCCGCCCTCGAAAAGGTAATTCACGAAATAAAGAGCGAAAAGAAACCGGAGAATGCGGACATGTTAAGGAGGTTCGTGATGGAAAAGCACAGGCTCGTTATAGACGGCGAGGAACTGAACGCCGTGATAAGAAAATTATATTCTAAATGAATTCTCTATTTGTGTATAGTTCTCACAATCCCATACTGCCTCCTGTAAATAATTTTTTGATTCTTGAAGTTATAATGTTTGTAAAGTTCACCTGTAGAAAAGTTACCAAATATTCTTCCAGGCCTGCCAATCTTCTTGTAGCTCTCTTCCACATATTTCTCCGAGGGAGCCTCTATCTCCATATAATATGGCAAATCACCGTATTTGTCTATTGTTATCTCTGCCTTACCTAGCGTGTATATTTCTCTAGTCTTTTCCGCATGCTCTGGTTCTCCAATGAATAGTGTGAATATTTTTGCGACGGTGTCAAAATCCGCAACGGTAGTCTCATATTCGAATGGGTGCTTTCTCTTGTTCACGTCCCAATCTTTGAGCGTTAGCGTCGTTGTACTGCCATCACTTCTTAATCTTAGCGTCTTCTTTCTATTCCTGCCCTCATACTTGTTAAATATTCGGGTTTTGAAATTGACTTTCTTCACGAATTTGGCACCACAGGTCTTTAGGGTCTTTCGTACTTCCACAGGGTTTATATCTATTATTTTTGTTTCTATTTCTGTATTGTGATCTGAAACCCGTGCCCCTTTGTGATGGTATGTCATAATATCACTTAGATATACTTAACATCTTATTGCTATTTACTCAAATTACTTCATAATATATTTGTATTCCTCAATAGGGAAACGGCCTCCTCCAAAACTTCTTCTTTGGATAAATATGTAGTGTCTATCTCATATACTTTTGCACCTTTACCACGTAACAATTTTTCAATATTTTTGTACAACTTTTGCTCTATCTCCTTCGATTCAAGTTTATCCATCGCTGTATTATCTTCTCGCGCTGTAAGCCGTCTAAGTCGCTCTTCGCTTTTCACCGTAAGCAAAAAAGTTACATCAGGCGCCTTGAATTCTATAAGAAATGGATATATCATTCTATTTATCATCTTCAGCGAGACCATATCTTTCATATATATTGACATGGCTTGGTGCGATGCTATTGTAGAATACACATACCTGTCCATAACATATAAGACATCATCAAAAAATGCATCCTTTACTAAAATATTATCTATTGTATATTTCACATTCATTGCGTAGAATATAGTTCTAGCAACTGGATTTAATGGCGTTTCCTTCAGCATATCTTTGATTGCAGATCCCAAAATCATATAATCTTGATATACTATCTCTTTGGCCCTACCCCCTATACTGCTAACCAACCCTTTACTTAAGGTGCTTTTGCCGACTCCATCTACTCCTTCTACGGCTATCATCATTTATACCACTCCTACCTAGTATCAATACTCCAGGAAAATTACATTCTGAAAACTCTTCTGAATGCCTTAACGAGTTTACCTTGCTTTCTTTCTGTAGGCTTTACTTTATACTCGACATGCCATGAGAGGCCTGGCACGTCCGTGACTATTCTTATGTTGGGATCCTCGAGGAGTTTCTGAATCGGACTCTTGTACGCATCAGTGGTCCTCCTTTCTTCCTTCGTTTTCTCGTAGCTCGCCATGTTGTACATATCCGCTCACCTCTTCGCCCTGTAACTCGTCGTCATCGACATGTCCGCGATCCTGCCGAACTTCGTGCCGATGCGGTTTCCTATATAAGTAACGACATTCCGCGGCTCCATGCCCTTCTTGAACCTCGTCTTCAGAAGGATCGCGTCATCCGCGCTCGCAGTTGTAATAAAGACTTCCGCGACACTGTTCAGACGCATGACCCTATCTGCAAGTTCGTCGAGGTTCACCTCGTTCCTTGCACCTGCAAGGTACATCTTGAAGAACCTCTTGCCCTGGTTGGTTATGAGCAGTTGGTATTTGCCCTTACCATTCCTATCTTCGCTTTTGCCATTGTTGTTCATCCACTCCTCCTTCAATCATTATGACTGGAATGAATCAGAAGCAGAGTATGGCCCCGGCTCAAATGGGAAATGAACCTATTGGTGGGAGAACTAAATTAGGGTTCGAACCTGCACCACGCATTGTTTCCAACCACACCCCAGTCATGATAATGCTTACTGCTGGTATCTGGTATATAAAAGAGCGTAACACCTGCAGCAAATGGCGGAAGTTCATTTATATGGGTTATAAAGCAATTTCTCTCGATAAGGTGGTTATGTAATCAATATACCAATAATTACGCTTTTAAATCAACCGAAACAAAGCATATAAATAATTAATATTTAATATTAAATTTATGCGCGTAAGGAAAAGCAGCATAATGTCAAGGGATTCGTATCCTCAAAAGGTCAAAGAGAGGTATGCCAAACTAAGGGAGGAGCTGCCGTACCATATAACCATTAGGACAATAAACAACATACATTACATCGTCAGACAGGAATTTGCAGTGCCTGATGAGAAAGGCAAAAAGAAGCTGTTTCAAGAGTACATCGGAAAGATAACTGATGAAGGTATATTTAGGCCCAAGCTTGGTGAGTCAGCAAGCGAATTCGAGGTCGCTGAGGCAATAATCAATGCCAAGGGTGGCAAAGTCATAATGCCTCAAGAAAATGAGAACAGAACATATAGTATAGAAGCAACGCAGTTCACAGAGAAGGAAGAGGACGTACTCACAAACTTAACAATGAATGCGAGAATGCCATACGACATGCTTGCAAAGAATACCGCTCTGCCTGCGAAGAAGCTCCCAGACATTGTTAAAGGACTTGAAAAGCGCATGAAGCTATCCTATGCACCTTATATCAGGCTTGATAAACTAGGTTTCATGGAATTCTTCATATTCGTGAAGTTCCTGGATAAAAAACCAGATCCGGAAGCGGCCAAGGTTGATCTCGAGAAGATAGGAAGCATACAGCTTGCAGCGTTCACTACTGGCAAGTATGATATGATAATGTTTGTCATAGCAGAGAGCAATGAGAATCTGGCTGAAGTTGTAAGAAACATAAAAAAATCCTCGTCTCTAGCAAGCTTGCCAAGCAAGTGGGAAGTGTCCTTTTTCTATATATCAAAAGGCTTCGCCCCGCTGCGTATGGAGTTCTTCGACGTGCTGGCAAAAAGGATATGGCACAGAACAAAGGAGGTTCCCAGGTTGTTGCCTACCCAAGTGCTAAAAACCGAGTTTGGTGTTCTTAAAAGCATAAATGAAGATGGGTCCACAAACTTTGCAGAGATAGAAAGGCAGAATGGCTTATCAAAAGGCAGTGCAAGGCACATATATGACAGGCTCATAAAGAAGGAAATACTGCCAAGAGTGACGATAAACATAGGTAGTATTGGTCTCAAGTATGATGCGATAATCCTCATGCAGATAATAGAAGAAAAAGCATTCCAGGATTCGAGGAAGGATCTCCTTAAGTTTATAATGGAAGAAGAGGCAGGCTATGTGACAAACAGGTTCTCTCTCGTTGGAGACATAAGCAATCCAGAAGGAGGACTCTTCTTCCTGCCTGTGATCAAAGGCGATGAGCTAGAAAAGACAGTGTCGGAACTGCAGAAAAGAGTAAAGGGAATAAAGACGAGCACGCTTGTGATAGACTCAATAATGTTTGGAAGAATTCTCCACAGGAGAATAGATCCTTTGACGACCAGCCAGCACTATTACTTAGTAACCAACTACAAGGAAAAGCTGCCCCAAAGCAGAGTTTATGATGAAGAAACGTTTGACAGGATAGAAAGGATACAAAGTAAGTATGAAAGATTTGAGAATGAGGAATCAGAATAAAAATTTCAAAGGTCTTTTAGCCCCCTCCGCCTCCTGTTGCTCCCCCTGTTGATCCTGGATCCATTGCTATACACCCGGACTGTATTGTTTGATAAGTTTTTTAAGCGTTGCTCCGATTCTGGCATAATATAATAATGTGCTGGAGTCGCGATAGAAGAATCAGCCTTCTTACTTCCTGCCGAGCAGCCTTGCGAAGACTCCGTGCCTCCTTTCCTCCTTTGGAGGAACCTTGTACCTTATGTCCCAGACGAGCCCCGGAACCTTGGTGACTATTTCTATGTTGGGATCGGACACGAGCGCATGAGCGCCGCCTCTAACCTGCGCCGAAGCGGTACCATTCTCTTTGCCAATAGGCTTGTCGTCCTTGAGCTTCGGCGCCTTCGGCTTGTCATTCGCATAATAGATCGTGTATCCCTCTCCGTGTTCCTCGTACATGCTGTTCACCCCTTACGCTATCCTGCCGAACCTGGCCTCTATGCGGCTCGTTATGTATGCCGCGGCATTCTGCGGCTCCATCTTATCCTTGAACCGCGCCTCGAGCGTTATGCTGCCTGGGTTCTCGGCCCTGATGTCGACCTCGGCAACGTTGGCCATCCTTATTACCATGTTCGCCAGCTCGTCCAGGTCCGCACTGCTTCTCGTGCCCGAGAGCCTCAGCCTGTAGAACCTCTTGCCGCTGTTCCTGACGACCAGCTTGCATGCCCCCTTGCCTGCATTACTGCCATTCCCATTCATACAAAACCACCATGAACGTTATGATGTGATGTTACTGATGTTACGCCATTACGCTGTTACGCCGTTGCGGCGCTGAAAGAAAATAGGGTAGGGAAAAGAAGACGTATTATCATTGTCTGGCTCGTGGATTTTGTTGGAGTGGAGTTGGCAAAAACGACGAGTTTTAGCCAGACCTTCGCTTTTATCCCTACCATACTAAACATACGTCGTACCTCTTATATATAAAATTCGCAGAAATGAGCAGGAATTGCGTATCGCATATGGCATATTAAACTACAAAATACCTTATTTTTTGTGAAAACTGCCTGCATATACCCATATGTTCGAGATTGTAGCAAAGGACATGCAAAACTCGAAAAAAAGGATAAGATATAAATATATCACCATAGGGAATGCGGGACCTCAGAAGACGCCGAACTTCTTCTTGCCCTTGCCGTCGAGGCTCCTGAACTTCTCTATGAGATCCTGCTGTTCCTTCGTGACGTGCTTCGGCATGTCGACTATTATACTGACGACCAGGTCGCCGCGGCCCCTGCCCCTGAAAGCGGGCATGCCCTCATTTGTGAGTATCAGCTTCGTGCCGGTCTGGCTCCCCTTTTCGACTCCTACCTCCTTTTTGCCCGAAAGGGTCTCTATTTCCATAGTCCCACCGAGTATCGCTGTGTAGAATGGCACGTGCACCTCGGTGTAGAGATCCTCGCCTTGCCTCTCGAATTTCCTGTCCTTCTGGACATGCACGTCAAGATAGAGGTCGCCGGTTCGGTCTGCGCCGTAGTCGCCCATGCTTGGAACCCTGAGCCTCGTGCCGTCCTCTATTCCTTCCGGGATCTTTATCTCTACCTTCTCGGATGCGGACTCGTGGCCCGAGCCGTTGCACTTCTTGCACGGGTTGTCTATCACCTCTCCGGAACCGTTGCATGCGTCGCACGTGGTAACTGTGCGTATCATGCCAAACATGCTCCTCTGCGTCACGCTGACGCTGCCCGAGCCGTTGCACTTCGCGCATCTCTTCTTGCTGCTGCCAGGCTCGGCTCCCGAGCCCTTGCACAAAGAGCACTGCTTCGTGTGCCTGAGGGAAACGGTCTTTGTCGTACCGGTGTATGCCTCCTTGAGGGTTATGCTCGCGCTCGCGAGTATGTCGCTGCCGGCATCCCTGTACGTCTGGCGCGCCCTACCCATGCCGCCCATTCCGGAACCGAACCCAAATATGTCGAAGATGTCCGCGCCGAAGCCCATCTCCCTGAATATGCGCTCCATGTCTGCGCCGCGGAAAATGTCTTCAGGGGAGTACCTCTGGCTGAAGCCCTCCGGCCCGTACATGTCATACGCCTGCCTCTTATCCGGGTTGCTGAGGACCGCATACGCCTCGTTTATCTTCTTGAAGTGCTCCTCCGCTCCAGGATCCTTGTTCCTGTCGGGGTGCCACTTCATCGCAAGCTGCCTGTACGCCTTCTTTATCTCGTCTAGGCTCGCGTTCTTGCTGACCCCCAGCAGATTGTAATACTCATCGTCAGCCATCGGCACTACACTCTCCTTGCTCGTTTATCTATCTTTGCTATCACTTCTTCACCGTGAAGTCCGCGTCAGTCGTTCCGCCGCCCTGGCCGCTATCGCCTCCTTCAGGTCCTTGGCCCTGTCCCGGGCCGGGGCCTGCCGCCCCTGGGCCGGGCTGCTGCCCTGCTGCGCCCTTGTATATCTCGTTGCCGATCTCCTGCAGCGCCTTCGCCAGCTCCTCGGTCTTGCTCTTTATCGAGGGGTAATCCTCACCTTTCACAAGCTCCTCGAGATCCGCCTTCGTCTTGTTTATCTTCTCGGTCGTAGCCTGCGGTATCTTGTCCTTGTACTCGCTGAGGGTGTTCTCTGCAGTGTAGACCATCGACTCCGCCGCGTTCTTTGTCTCTATGTTCTCCTTTATCTTCTTGTCCTCATCGGCGTACTTCTCGGCGTCCTTCACAGACTTGTCTATGTCATCCTTGGACATCTTGTGCGGCGCCACTATATCTATACCCTGCTGCTTGCCTGTGCCCTTATCCTTCGCGGTCACATGCAGTATGCCGTTCGAGTCTATGTCGAACGTAACCTCGATCTGCGGCATTCCTCTCCTCGAAGGAGGTATGCCTACGAGGTCGAACCTTCCGAGCTGTATGTTGTCCTTTGACATCGGCCTCTCGCCCTGCACGACTATTATGTCTACGCTGGTCTGGTTGTCGGCAGCGGTGGTGAACACCTGCGACTTCTTCACCGGTATAGTGGTGTTTCTCTCTATTAGAGGGGTCGCCACGCCTCCGAGGGTCTCTATCGAGAGCGTCAGCGGAGTCACGTCCAGAAGTACCACGTCCTTTACCTCTCCTGTTAGCACGCCTGCCTGCACTGCAGCGCCGAGGGCGACCGCTTCCATAGGGTCAACGCCACGCTCTATCTTCTTGCCGAGCAGCTGCTCTATATACCTCTGCACGATCGGCATCCTGGTAGGTCCGCCGATCAGTATTATCTTGTCTATGCCCTCCGGTTCCATCTTCGCATCGCTTATGGCTCTCCTCACCGGACCGGCGGTCTTCTCGACTATCGGCATGACTATGCTTTCGAGCTTGGCCCTGGTCAGCGTGTACGCGAACTGTATGGGCTCGCCATTCTTGTCCTGCGCAAGGAACGGCAGGTTTATCTCGGTATTCAGCGTCGTGGAAAGCTCTATCTTCGCCTTCTCGGCGGCCTCCGACAGCCTTGCCATCGCCTGGCTGCTTCCCTTGATATCTACGTCGTACTTCTTCTTTATCTCTTCGATAAGGAAATCGACCACAAGCACATCCATGTCCGTGCCTCCGAGCTGCGTGTCACCGCTGGTGCTCTTGACCTCGAAGACCCCGTTGCCGAAGTCCATGACCGTAACGTCGAGGGTTCCGCCACCGAAGTCGTACACGAGTATCTTCATCTCGCGGTCCGCCTTGTCCAAGCCATAGGCGAGGCATGCAGCTGTCGGCTCGTTCACCAGCCTGACCACCTCAAGGCCTGCTATCTCCCCTGCATCCTTCGTGGCCTGCCTCTGGTTGTCGTCGAAATATGCAGGCACTGTAATGACTGCCTTCTTGACAGTCTCTCCCAGAAACTGCTCCGCATCGTTCTTGATCTTCTGGAGCAGGAGCGCCGACAGTTCCTGCGGCTTGTACTCCTTGCCAAAGACCAGGTATTTGTAGTCGGTGCCCATCTTCCTCTTGAACTTCGACAGCGTTCCGAGGGGGTTCGCGACCATCTGCCTTCTTGCAGGCTCGCCGACCAGCTTCTGCCCCTCCTTCGTGAATGCCACGTAGCTCGGGAACGCCTTTCCGTAGAGGGTAACCCCCTCTGAGCTTGGTATTATCACCGGCCTTCCGCCTTCAAGTACAGCAGCCGCGCTGTTCGACGTACCTAGGTCTATTCCAATTATCTTTTCAGCCATTTGTTCACCCTGTTAGCGTAATTATTCCTCTTCCTTCTTTTTTTCCTCATGCTCTTTCTGTTCCTCCTGCTCCACCTGTTTCTCTTCAGGGTATTCCTCATTGTCCTTCGCAATGATTACGGCTGCAGGCCGAAGCACCATCTCGTTGAACATATATCCCTTCTTTATTACCTCTATTATGGTCCCGGGGGCTTTCTCGCTTTCTCTCGTCAGCACGATCTCGTGTTTGTATGGGTCGAACTTTCCGTTCGTGTCAATCTCCTTCAGTCCATACTTCCTGAGCGTGTCCGACATGTTCGAGTACACCATCTCTATCCCCTTCATCAGGTTCCTGTCCGCTGATTTGTCGATCGCGAGAAGCGCAAGTTCGAACTCGTCGAGTATTGGGAAAAGCTGCCTCATAAGGTCCGCAGCGCCGAGCGACTTTGCGCTGTCGATGTCCTTCTTTGCCCTCTTCTTGTAGTTGTCGAACTCCGCGGCGAGGCGCAGCATGCTTTCCTTCATGTTTTCTTTCTCATCTGCCTCTTTGCCTCTCTTTTCGTTGCCGGTTCCCTCCGTTGCAACATGCTCTCCCTCGTGTTTATCATTGCCGTTCAAGATGAGTTCACCCTTTCTTTTTCTCTTCAAGCGTCTTACTCTCGGTTACTTTCTCCTTTACCTTCTCCTTTTCCTTTCTTCCCTTGCCGTTTTCGACTGCCCCTCCTTCCATCATCCGGTCGAACTCCCTCGCGGCGTCGAGCAGCTTCATCATCTCCTTGTTGAGGTCGTATTCTATCTCTTCTATGGCAGTTGACATGTCTGTTGACCTGAGATAGTACCTCCTGCCTCTCTTCACAACAAGGCCGGACTCTATGAACTTGTTAAGGTGGTAAACCACAGTGCTTCTTCCCAGCGACACATGCTCCTTCAGTTCCATGCTGCTGTAACCCCTGTTCTCGTATGCGGCGTACGTTAGGTTCCTAAGTATGATAAATTCTATCCCTCCTTCGTCTTCACTGTCGGACAGGCCGAAAGCCTCGCAGAACCATCTTAGCAGCATGTCTGGCCTCTGGCCGCTGGGCCTGTTTACTGCCTTGATTACTATCTTTACCATGCTTGTGTATTATGTAGCGAATATTTAAATAATTTACGTTAAAATACAAGTATTATTGAAATGTCGAAAAAAATTAGACAAAATGGTGGAACAATGAAGGAGGATAAGGAAAACGACGATAGATACAACAGGTGGAGGGAGCGCAGGAGGCGCATGGTGCCGTGGGGATTTGACCCGTTCGATGTGGGAAGATACGCGATGAGGCCTTTCAGGTCCTTTGACCAGTTCTTCAACGAGGGCTTCGAAGTGCCCAAAGTAGACCTGATGGACGAGAAGGATTCCTACAGGATCTTGGCTGAACTGCCTGGAATCGAGAAGAAGGACATAAAGCTCAAGGTTACGGACGACGCGGTGATAATAACGGCCGGCAGCATGAACGAGAAGGAGGAGGGCGCGAAGAGCTACTACTTCAAGGAGCGCTCCTCCTACGGCTTCAAGCGTACGATCCAGATGCCTGAGGGCATAAAGGCGAACACTTCAAGAGCGAAGTTCAATAACGGCGTACTCGAGATAACTGTCCAGAAGGCGAAGCCGTCGGAAGGCACTGATGTGAAGGTCGAGTGACCTTCACCTTTCGAGCTTCGAGACATTGCGAAGTGCATCCGCTTGTTAATGCAGAGTTAATGGTGCCCTTCGCGGCTCACAGCTCCATGCTATCCCGTATCTCCTTCAATGCCTCCTGGTCGCGTCCGTATATGTAAGGCGCCAGGTCGAGGCTCTTCGGGCTCTTCTGCAGCTTCTGAGCATATACGTGGCGCAGGTTCTTGTCCACTTCGGTGCAGTAGGCATTCCACTCAACACCGAGCGATTCCACATAAAGTCTCTCTATCTTCGTCGCGACCTCGTGCGCGTACGGGTATTCGTACGCGTCATCCGACAGCCACTTTTCGGTCAGCTCATGGTGCCTGCCTATCGTTTCAAGCGCGTCGACTTTCTTGCCGTTGACCTCTATGAACTGCGGGAATTCCTTCGACATGTATATTGTCTTGCCGTCGCGCGAATAGCCGCCAGTATACTTTATGTCATACTCATGCGTTATCCTTATGTCCTTGCCGGAGAAAGACTTCTTCACCTCTCCGACTTCCTTTCCATCTGACAGCATCTTACCATTCACTACCGTGATCTTCTTACCGACCTCTACGTCGACGCTGCACAGCGCCGTGACATAGGCGGGCTGCACGAACTCCACTGCCTTGACCACAAAATAGTTGACATCCTTCTCCTTTTCGGCCTTGTGCTCGATCACTTCGTATTCAACGCCGTTCTCCATATTGCATCAATCATATCATGTGTAGGAAAGGCTTATTTGCTATACGAAGCCCAACCAGAGAAGCAGTATGCCTACGAACTCAGAATAGTAGAGGAACGAGGGGAATCCTGATATGTAGAGGGTTCCTGCCGCACTCACGATCACCACTCCGCTTATTATCGAGAGCATCTTGGGGTTTTTCTTTTTTCTGTAGCTGATCGCGGCAATCGCTATCAGCGCGACTGCCGATGGGAAAGTGCCGATCGAGGATGCCGTTATTATCATAATGGGTAGCACGCCGAAGACGACATGGTTAGTGAGCACGTTGCCTATCGTCGAGGTGGCGATGGAGTATGCGGCGAACGCGAGAGAGGCGATGGCAAATGCTCCAAAATACATCTCGAGCTTCCTTGACTTGTAAAGCGCCACCGCGCCCATCGCGAGCGATTCGACCAGCGCTACTACCAGGAAGAGGTACATGCCTATCATAAATCCGCTGTATACCCCAAAGGCGAACAGCACCTCGAGAAGCACAGACAGCGCGAACAGCCAAAGTCCAATGGACCAGAAGAGATGCGACCGCGCCTTGCTCTTCGCATATGCGCGCGTCAGGACCACCGCGAGCCCTACGGTGAGCGCGAGTATCAATATGGTGGAAAACTCCGTGAACACCTGGCTTGTCAGCAGTCCGGTTGGCATGCAATCACGAGGAGTTGTCTTGAAAGCTTAAAAAAGGTTTATCTTTATCCTGGGCGAATGGAAGGGATTAATGCACTCTGTCTGCATGACATGCGCATCAAAATAAGTGGGCCCGCGGAGAATCGGACTCCGGATCTTCACGTTGTCAACGTGACGTCTTACCATTCGACTACGAGCCCCTCTCATAACTAATCGTCAATCATTCATATAAACCTAATGCTGGTAACGCTTGTGGGATTCTCAGAGGGTTATTCTGGTGCCGTCTTCCGCTACCTTCGTGTTGCTGAACGTCTTTGTCGCCTCCTTGAGCAGCGCGGCGCTGCTCTGGTACCTCGCACTGACATGGAAGAGCACGAGCCTCTTGACACCTGCCTTCTTCGCGACCTGGGCCGCCTCATATACGGTGGAATGCATGTTCTTGACCGCGAGCCCCTTCAGCGAGTGGTCGTATGTCGCCTCGTGTATCAGCAGATCGGCGCCTCTAGACAATTGGCGCGTGGTCGAAGCTGGGCGCGTGTCCGTCGCATACACGATCTTCCTGCCCGGCTTCGCCTTTATCACGTCCTCGAACCTGACAAGCCTGCCGTTGACCTTCAGCTTCCTCTTCTTCTCCAGCTGCTTGAACATCATGCCCTTCAGGCCCAGCTCCCTTGCCTTCTCCTTCATGAAGTTGAAGCTGTCTTTCTCCTTGAATATGTAGCCGTACGTCGGCACCGAATGGATGAGCCTGAACGCGCTGACCGTGTAATCGTCGCTCTTGTATATCATACCCGCCCTTACCTCGCGTATGTTTATCTTGTAACCTATGAGGTGCATGTCGATGCCTATGAAGCCCTTCATCACCCTCTTGTAGCCCTTCGGAACGAATATCTCGAGGTCGTCCTTCCTGCCGTTCAGCCCCATGCTCCTGAGAAACCCTGCGATGCCGAAGAAGTGGTCGCCGTGCATGTGGCTGATGAATATTGCCCTGATCTTCGACATGTTGACTCCATACTTCATCATCTGCCTCTGAGTGCCCTCCCCGCAGTCGAATAGGAGGATATCGCCCTCATATTCCAGGGCGACAGCCGGCAGGTTCCTGTCCTTTGTCGGCGTAGAGCCCGACGTTCCAAGGAAAGTCACTCTCATCAATGCAACCATCTGCCTATCCCTTTTCTTCTACCTCTTCCCCTATGTCGATCACGACCTTTTTGTTCTTCAGGTCGACCGACGTCACCTTTATGCCCTGCTGTGCAGCCTTCAGAAGGCCTTCCGCGGTGGCGTGCCTGTCCTGTGTGGCTGCCCTTATCAGAGTGTTTATTGCATCCATGTTGTTAAATATTATGGTACCGATGCGCTTGTCCTGTTCTGATTCTGCAAGCAGGCCGTCTACGGACTTCCGCTGCTTCTCGATGCTGATTCTGATGGACATTGCCTCGGCGCTTTCCGCTTCTTCGGGATGCGCCTCTGCCCTAGCCTCTGCGGCCGACGAGTAGACCGCGTCCAATGCTTCGTTTAGGGATCCGCATGCCCTGCTTTCCACGCCGCTGTATTTTGCGAGCTCCACCAGCGCGAAGTCCAATGGTTCCCCATCGCGCATGTAAACGATCGCCTTTTCGGATCCGATCGCTTTCTTCACCAGTTCGCGTATGCTCGCCGCGAGCTCCGGCAGTCTCTCTTTTACTGACTCTACCTTGGCTGTCGGATCATCACCTGCCCTGGTTATGGCCTCCTCGACATACAACCTGCCTATCCCAAAAACGGATGCGAAATATCTCGCCACTTCGGCGTTGGATGTCTCATACTTGATTCCGTACGCCGGATCGCTGGTGAAATCTATCGTGCCGCTCTTCGGCGGCTCGTATGCCATGTGCGGCGCCACTGTCCTGTCCTTGAACTCCTGCCTCCTGTATGTGAGGAGCGTTGCCATATTCCCATCGGTAAGTATCAGATTGCCTTTTCCGAACAGCTCGAATATTATGTTGATTGACAGTTCGCCCTTCTCCGCCGATATATTTATTATGCGGTCGCGGTTCATCTGGGTTATCTCCTTTATCACGAAACCGGATGTGCGTTTCCTGAACGCAGTCGCGAATCCCGTCGCGGTCTCCGCCTTCTCGATTGTGGTCGTCTCGTTCAGCGTGCCCGGCAGGGCGCAGTTGAGATACGCCTTCTCCCCCTTGTTCGTGAGCCTGAGCCTGAAGCGGCCCTCTCCCAGCTCGTACAGCTTGTCTATATAGTAGCCGCGGAACTTGCCGAGCTCGCGCACGAGCCTGAACACCTCGATGGTAGCAAGCTCCCTCACATCATTACCCCTTTGCAACCGCCTGCGTTGCCGAAAAAACAAAGAATAGAGGGGGGATCACTTCCCTCCCTTCTTGAGCTTCTTAGCGCCCTCCTCCTTGGTTACCTTCGAGAACAGAAGCGCCTTCTTGTACACATCATCCGCTTTGTTGCTGCCTTCGAACGCAGTGCCTATCTGCACCGCATCCGCCCCTGCCTCGTATGCAACCCTGAGCTCCTTCTCAGATATGATGCCGCCGCCCACTATGTACGGGACGTCTATCGCCCTTTTCACTTCCCGTACCATTTCAGGCGGTATCGGCCCCTTGCCTTGCATTCTAGGGTTGGATCCCGTATCTGTTACTATGAACCTGTTGCCGAGATACTGCCCTGTGAGGGCCAGTGCCGCCGCGATCTTCGGCTTGGACTGCGGTACGATGTTCGCGTCGCCGACCCATGCCGCAGTGCCTCCCGGTTCTATTAGTATGTATCCGACCGGAAGGGGCTCTATGCCTGCCTCCTTTACCACAGGCGCACCAAGCATCTGCACCTGCGCATGCCAGTACGGATTCCTCGAGTTGAGCAAGGACTGGAAGTATATCGCATCGGCATATCTCGTAATCGTCGCCACGTTTCCCGGGAAAAGGACTAGCGGGACGCCGTCTATGGCATCCTTTATCTCCTTCGCGACGCCATCGAGCAGCTCGCCCTGAACGCCGCTGCTGCCTCCGAGCAGCAACACGTCCGCGCCTCCCTTCGTGACGGCCTTCGCGGTCGCGATGACATCCTTCACGCTCTTGTAATCGACCGGGTCTATGAGTGAGAAGAGAAGTGCTCCTCTGTCCTCCAGCCTATCGTTTATGTACTTCTCGGTTTTTCCTATCGAAATCATGCTACCAATCCGTAAGCGTCATTCATGTAATATATATCATTTCTTCGCGCCCTTCGCGGCAACGCGCACATGGTTGCTGCTGCCGTGGTTGTGGTTATTATTCTCCGCAAGGAACTCCTTGACGAGAGCTGGTGCATCTTCCTCCACGTCGCCCGATGGCCTGTAATGCAGCTCCTTCCTGGCACGCTCTATGCTGATCACACGGTTGCTCGTCACGAACTCGTACTCGTCGTAGTTTATGCCGGTTATCCTCCTGCCTATCCTGGCTATGATCGGGCTCACCTTCCTCTTCGGCATTTCCTTGTTCATCAGCTCAGAGCCCAGCTTTATCAGTACCCTGAGCTCGTGCTCCTTGCCGTCGGTTACGTTATATATCCTGTTCCTCGCGGCAATGCTGTCCGCCGCGAGCAGCATCGCATTCGCCGCGTCGCTGACGTTGATGAAAGGTATCGTGTTGCTGCCGTCGCCGATCATGATGAACCTTCCGCTCTCTATCATCCTGAACATCTTGAATATAGGGGCATTGTAGCGCGTCGATCCATACAGCGTTGACATCCTGAGTATGGTATATGTGATCTTGGGATTCTCCTCGCTGTATATGTTGATCAGGTTCTCGGCCATCTGTTTGCTCTGCGAGTAAGGGCTCTCAGGCTTAAGCTCTGACTCCTCAGTAAGAATCTCACCCTTCCTCCTATAGCCGTACACGTTGGTGCTGCTTGCGTATAAAAAGTGCATGCGCGCGTCCTGTTGCGGGTTTGCGTCTAGGTACGCCTTAATGAGGTTTTCGGTGCCCAGCACGTTGACCTCGACAAGCTTGTTGTAGCTGTTCTGGTAGTTGAATACCGCGCCTGCAATGTGGAATATCCTGTTGACGCCCTGGCAGGCGTTCTTCAGCTCTTCAAAATCGGTCTCCTTTTTCAGTGTCAGGTCCGCGACGTACAGCCTGACGCCCTTCGGCAGCTCCGACCATTCGTCGCTCTCCTGTGGGTGCTTTGAAAGCAGTACACGAACCTCCTCGCCGCGCTCGATCAGCCTGTGTGCCACTGTGCGCCCCAGGTCAGAGCTCGCTCCAGTAACCAGATTGATTGGCCTCTGGGCCCTATCGGCGGTCTCAGCCTGCGTACTCTTCTGTGTCGATGTCTGCATCGTCCATCATCCGCGCATCGCCGCCGTTCTGGCTGTTGTCCAGCACAGCGGAGGCGATCCTGCTTATACGTCCCTCGGCAAGCCTGTTCATCGCATAGGATACCCAATCCTTGCCGTACGGTGTGTATATGCTCAGGTTTATTCTGTTCTTGATAAGCTTATTAAGTTTCTTGTTGCTTTCGCCGAACGGCAGTTCGAAGGTGACGTTCTTCTTCAATTCTTTCGACTTGTTAGCAATCCTCAGTATGCTGCTTTCTTCCGTATCTGATATCATGACGTCTCGGCAGGTCTGGGCCGCCCGGCCGAAGTAGTTCACCATCTCTTCCAGTCTTCCGTTGCCCTCGCGGCTCTTGCTCTTCTTCTCCTTGTCGGTGCCCGAAGTCTCCTTTATCCCCTTTGTCTGCTTGCCGTCCGCGTACTTCTTGCTAACTACGATCTTCATGTGGCTGTCTTTCTTCGAGAGCTGCTTAAACGCTGCGCCGTTGAGGCCGTACGGCACCTCGACGCCGAGGCTGCTGTAGGACTCCTTCAGTCTCGTGTACAGAGAGAGTATAGAATTGTAGTCCACCTTGTTCTCGAGCTCGAGCCACACCCTTACCTCCTTCTGCGTGCTTAGGCTGGCTATTCCTTCGAGATTCTTGTTGAATGCCTCCTCGCTCAATGAGTAGCCGAGTTGGCTGGGTCTGATCGATATGTCTGAGTTGAGGTGCAGCATGGATATCTGCCTCACCATCTGCAGGTAGGAATTGGTATTGTACTTCGCCTTCTGGAGGTCCATCGACCTGTCATTGAGCAGCGTTACGGTAGCATGCATGCCGCGTGCGTTCAGGCTCATTATGTTCTTTATGAGAGAACCCAAGGTAGAGCCGGCTATGCGTTTCCTGACCAGCCTGAAGACAATCCTTCTTATTATGCCGTGTTCGTGTTCCTTCACGTATTCGTTTGACAACAGCATCACTATGTTATGTCTCCGCGGCGCCCATGAGGCGTGCGCCGCGCTGAGCGCTCGTATGACGTTATGGAATTGGTGTATAAATTAATAAGCTTTGTTTAATATTTAGATTTTAGTTCAGGTAATAGCGATTTCAGTCGTCGGTGTTGGTCCATGGTTGAGGAATACAGGAAGAAAATCGTGCAGTCCTTCGACGTCTTTTACGAGGCGGTGCGGAGCGTTTCGGAGAGAAAGGCGGACGCGGCGGTGCTGGACTCGCTGCCGTCTATGCGGGACGCATTCCTTGGTGCGCTGCAAGAGTTGCCCGCCGGCACCGACATAGCATCTGTGCTAGACATCGATATGATATACGCGCTGATGGACATGCTGTCTGGTAGCATGGATGCGATAGCCGCAGAAGAAGAGGATGAGGAAGGCTGGAACAGGTTTATGGATACAGTTAGGGATTTGATAAGCAGATGAGCGCACGCGCGCCCTGCCCGCTCAACTTTTAATCCACTCACTGCTTCTCGTCGTTGCCCTTCTTGTCCTTGACGAACACTATCACATTGGCGCCAATCTTACGAGTCGTGCCGCTTTGCGGCGCCCTTGTGCCTCCTTTTCCATCAGCTGTCAGCGGGTATCCAGATTTCCCGTCGTTGTTGTTGATGTAGAAGGTACTTCCCGCAGACAGGTCCTTTTCAGGAGCTAGTCCGGCGTTGTACTCATGGTTCGTAATTATGTGGCCGCCGTTTTCCTCAGCTATCTTCTTCGCTTCGTCGAAAGATATTGTCTTACTGCCTTCAGGCAGAGCTATTATGGTGTAGGGCTCTGACTGCGCGGTATTAGTCGGCGCTGTGGCGGTGGTCGCAGCAGGTGTGCCTGCGCCTTTGCTCTCCGTTTCATCAGCGTTGCCGGTAGTGCTTGCTCCAGCTCCTTCCCCTTTGCTTCCATTGCCGCCTCTCTTCCTTCTCGGCAATGCGCTTGTTATCCTGCCTTTATCATCCACCTTGCTCAATCCTATATCTCCAATAGCGACGCCGCCGGTGTCCGAGTTGCCATTGCTGTCGACTGATGCCACGCCGACGTACTTCTTCTTTTCTCCATTGCCACTGGCCTTATTGCCATTCCCGTTTCCTTTGCCTCCTTTCGGATTTCCGTTTTTAGTGTCGTTGGCATCACTACTTTTATCATCCTTTTTGCCATCCTTGTTGCTGGTATTCTCTGTTCTGAGCATTACCGGTGACACTCCAGGGTGCATCCCTACTTTTGCTTTATTCGCCTCAGGCGATGCTGGGTTTAAATCCGTTTTATTCTCAGTGCGCATCGCTCTCGCGAGATAGTCCTCGCGGCGCCTGCGCGTGTATTTCAGTATGTCGCTGTCGGCTACGGCAAGCAGCACGGCGCTGTCTGATATGCCGTTGGCATAGGCGTATATTGCCTTGGAGTGCCTGAGATCTACCATCTCTACGGGCATGCTGTCTATCTCTGCGTCGGTGAGCAGGTGGCCCTTCGCGATTCCATCGAAGATCCCTACATGCTCATGTCTCCACACCTTGCTCAGGGTCCTATATACAATGACTGCCTGCTGAGCAGTTAGATTGCCGCTGTTGAACGCGTCCTTGATATCCTTGCTGAGTATGGAGTTGAAAGCCACATTCATGTATCCGAACGAGTTTATGATCTGCTTGTTCTCTGTTATGAACTTCTCACGCGCTGCGTCGTTCGCCCATTCCGCATTCTTATAATCATCTGCCGTGCTCTGCGTTATGGTGTTTTCTATTGCAGCGGAACTTCCTCCGGCAGTGTGCGCCCCAGGTGCTGCTACGGAGACGCCTGCGCTTGCATTGCTTCCGGTTCCATTCCTATTCTTCGGGCTTATGCCTGCAATCAGGTCGTTCGCCAGCCCTTCGGCCTTTGCACTGATAAACTCATTTCTTGCGTTGACATATGGGGTATTGTCCCTTTTGGCCATCTTGCCCCTCGCAATCCTTGCCATTTCGCCGTCGGCCGCCACGAGGTACAAGTTCCTTCCTATCCAGGCCCATTCGTCAGCACGGGTAAACTTGTCAATCGCCCCTTCCAGGGCGTCGATCCTCTCCTCAGCTATGTCTGCCGAACTCTTCACACCGAGGCCTGCCTCTCTGGCACCTCTGCCTATGCGTCCCCTGACTCTCTCAGGCAGCGTTATCGCGAGCTCAGCCCTTCCCTTCTTAAACTGTTTGTCGGCGAGATCACTGTCATTCTCGATTATCGTCACGGCCTCATTGAGCTTATTGAACAGGGGCTTTATGTTGTTGAATATTTCGCCTTTTTCTATGCTATTATTGAGATCCTTCTCATTCTTGGCAGTGTCCGCAAGAATCTTCCCGCCTTGCAATTCCTTTGCTGCTTCTCTGATTCCGCGCTCGATGTTCTGCCTGATAGTCGACTCAATGTTCTTGGCTTCCTTGGTCTTGCGGTCGATCTCTGCTAGCTCGTTCGTGTATTTCGCGAGCAAGACGCGTCCATTCTCGGATATGTCTATTTTGTAACTCGTCTCTTCAAGGTCCTTCTGTAATCTGTCTACCTCATCTTTTATCTCTTTAACATTGTTGCTAAGGCGCACTATGCCTAACTTCTTCTCAACTTCGTTCAGCGCTTTCTCTGCGCTGTGCTGCTTTGCTAGCTCGCCATATATCTCCTTTTCCTTCCCGAATATTGCAGCAGATACCTCACCGATTTTCTTCTTTGTCTCGCTTGCCTCCTGTGCAGCCTTATCTTGCTCCTGCTTCTTGAGTTTCTCCTCCAAGCTTGCCTTCTCCTCAGCCAAATTCTCTCGCTCCTCCTTCAGTTCCAGCTCCTTTTCATAGATTTTAGAAATCTCTTCCGCATCCGCTAGCGCTTCACCTATCAGCTCCTTCTTGTCCTTGAGCTCATCCACCTTCTCATTCTTGACCTTGTCTATCTCGGTTTCAACAGTGTTGATTTCCTTCTCTTTGTTGCTGCGCTGCTCTCCGAGCAACCTACCTATCTGCCCATCACTCTTGAAGATGGGTTCTATGCCTTTGAATATCTCGTTTATCTCCTTCTTTATCTCCTCGGACTTCTCGCTAGACTTTGTTTCTGCAGATCTATTGTATCCCTTAAATTTCACCATGTTTTCGCCTCTTGTATTTGTTGAACGGCACTTTTGAAGTCAAGCACCCTATATATTAACATTCATACGTATTACTTAAATGTTTCGAAATTTTCATAAGGTTTAAATACCTACGCTTCTGCTTTATACACCTTCATCCTTTGTGATGCTGAAGGCGACGACTTTTTCCATTCTTTCGCGCCTCAGGAAGCTATCGTTCGTTTTTCCGGACGCCTCTTCTGTTGCGCTCCAAGCCGTGGAACGGTCGTCTTCGCGCGTAGTCGCCGCGGCGGCCATGCTGCGTGCCATTTTATCTTCATTTAGCCTGTATTCAGCGGAAGCGTAGTATGACAGTGCCTTTATGCCGTTCTCCGTTATCGCGTAAGCGGCCGTTTCTCCGTTAAGCTCCGCCAACCCTCTTTTTACCAGTAGCCTGGCCGAATTGAATGCGTCCCTCCTGCTCATACCGTTCGTCTCAGCCAAAACCGCTATATCCGCCCTGCCATTCGAAGCGAGGTGCCTGAGCACCACAACCTCATCCGCGTTCATCTTTGCGTCCATATAGTTATAATCGACCGGCACGTCCGTTTCCGTGCTTGGCATCATATCGGTCTCAATGCGCAGCTTTTTGCCAAATGTGAGCACGCCTATACCCTTTGATGCGCTATTTGCATATGCCTGTACATATTCCGTAGCGATCATAACATTCTTCAAAACCGCTGTCGTGGCTTCCCTGACCCTGTCGGTGTTAACTGCTATACCTATCCTGCCCTTCTCCTTCTCTATCATTATAAGACTGGGATGCTTAGGCTCGTAATGCTCCTGCGCACTACCTTTTCCCGCCTTTCTTGCGGCCGCCCTTTCCTTAAGGTTCGCGAACACCGAAATCATTCTTTTACCCCCTTTCTGTCTGCTATCAATCCTCAAAATTTGAGAATCAGGTGTATTTTGTAGTATAATATTTATGCCTTTTCTTTGGGTCATCAGATCACCTATTTGTTTGCGCGGCCGTGTACTGTGCCTGTTGCTGGTATATAATGTGATAAGTGTAAGAAAAGAGAGGCAGGGAAATGAACGCCATTCGGGTTCGGTTCCGGCCCGCAGTGGGTCTTGTTGGAGTGGAGTTGGCAAAAACGACTAGCTTGAGCCAGAACTCATTTTTCCCTGCCATAGGGTATTAGCAACGTACCTCATATAAATAGGCTCCTGGGTTTCACAGGTATGGCTGGCACAGGTTCATTATATAATCTTTCAAAATACATTGTTTTTTGTGAAAATTAAGGCAAATATACCCATATATGCAGTTCAATTTACGTTTCAATAAAACCCTTCGTATGACAAAAATGCTTAAATATATGTTATGTAAAAGGGTTAAACATGAAGGAAGTGCCCGAGAAGGTAAGGGAGAGCCTCGAGAGGCTGAAGAAGGCCTACGGCGCGCACCTCGAGCTCAGGTACCTGAACAGGAGGTTCTGCCTCTTCGAGGCGACAAGCAAGTGGGATCCGGAACTGGGCAAACCAAGGAAGATAACGCGCTATCTTGGATGGATAGAGGACGACGGTCTCATGGTGCCCGCCAGGCACAGGGCAAAGAAGGAGAGCATCAAGGAGATGGAGCGCCAGTACCTGGAGAAGCTCAACGATCTCGAAGAGAAAGAGAAGAGAGGAGAAGGCGCCTCTGCTGCCACGAAAAGGAGCAAGCTGGACGAGAATGATCTCGCCCTGCTTAAGGTGCTCAGCATGAACCCCCGCCTCACCTACCAGAGGATGAGCGAGATAACCGGCATAAATGCACAGAGCATACCTTATGCCATAAGGAGGCTGGAGAAGCAGCTTGACATCAAGTACACCATGACGATAGAGCCATCGAAGATCGGTTTCTTCGAATACGTCATACTGGCTAAATTCCTGAAGGGGTGGCCCGATGTCGAGGCCCTGAAGGTAGTATTGGCGAAGGAGCGAAGGATACAGCTTGCCATGCTTACTAAGGGTGAGTACGACCTAATGATATTCTGCGTAGCGGAGACCAACGGCCGCCTAGCTGACGTGCTGCAGCGTGTTAGAATCTCACCCACGCTGATAGGCGTGGAATCCGTCTGGTACACGACGCCTGTCGCGGTAAACTACGGCTTCTCCCTGCTGAGGAAGGAGTTCTTCAGCCTGCTCGAGGAGAGGATATGGCATAGGAAGAAGGGCGGCCCCAGGCCCTCGAAATCCGACCTCATGCTCAGAGAGTACGCGACACTGAAGGAGCTCAACGAGGACAGCACGATTAGCTTCTCGAAGATAGATGACAAGTACGGTCTTCCCGCCGGCAGCGCAAAGCACTCATACGAGGGCCTGTTCTCCACGGACATGAACACAATAACGCTACCCACAATAAACATAAGGAAGCTGGACATTAAATACAGCGCTGTGATAATGGCCGACATACGCATGGAATCGGAGTACCTGCCGAAGGCGCATGAGCACAGCAAATACCTGATCAGCAGGCCCGACGGCATCGTGAACAAGTTCACCTACTACTGCGCATCGGAGACCCCCAACGGGCACCTATACATGCTGCCCGTGTTCTCCGAGGGCGACCTCGAGGCCGCGGAGAAGGAGCTTACCAACACCCTCAAGGGGGTAAAACTGCATTCTATGATAGTGAGCGACATACTGGTCGGCGAACTGCTTCACAGGAGGTTTGACAGCCTTTACAGCCCTCCGTACTACTGGCTGGTCCGCGAGAAGGCGATGAAGCCGGTGGACAGGGTGGACTATTACTACGAGCACCGCTAAACAGGATAGAAATGCAGATTTAAGAAAAAAGAAACTGGAAAATAAGGAAAAGGAAAGGTCAGATCTTGATCTCTCCTGCGTCGATCTGCCTTATCGCTTCGCGGGGATCCTTGCCCTCGACCGTGACGCCTATGCTCTTGCACGTGCCGATTACCTGCTTCACCTTGTCCGCGAGGCTCTTGCCGTAGATCTTCTCGTCCTTGGCCTGTGCAACCTTCTTCGCCTGCTCGATCGTTATGTTGCCGACCTTCTCGCCCTTCTCCTTGGCACCCTTCTCTGCGCCAGCTTCCTTGAGTATCAGCGCGCTTATCGGCGGTGCTCCTGCCTCTACCCTGTACTCCTTGGTGGACGTGTCGACTATGACCTTCACGGGTATCTTCATGCCTGCGAAGCCCTTCGTCTTCTCGTTTATCTCCTCGACGACCTTGCCTATGTTCACGCCGAGCGGCCCAAGGGCCGGGCCGAAAGGCGGGCCTCCGCTCGCCTTGCCTCCTTCTATCAATCCTGATATGACTGTTTCTGCCATGCTTTCATTCCTCTGTCTTCTCTGCCTTCTGTATGACCCTTGCCGTGTTCATCTTGGCAGTAATCGGTATTGGCACAACGACATCCATAAGTTCGACCGTGACGTCTCCCTTTATCTCGTCGGTCCTCAGCACCTTCGCCTTGTAGCCCTTGAACGGGCCGGTGGTGAACTCGACTATGTCGCTGACGTTTATCTGCTGCGCCATGCTCTTGACCTCTACGAGCCTGTCTATCTCCTCGGTCGTCAGAGGCTGCGGCAGCAGTCCGCGTATGTTCCTCTCTTTCGTTATGAAAGACCTGACGGTCGTCTCGTCCTCGCCCTCTATTATTATGTAGCCGCGCAGGCCGTTGACGACCATTATAGAATATATGGGCAGGTCGCTCTTTGTCATCTTGTTCTGCAGTATGCTTGCGGCTATCCTTTCCTGGCCCGCCGTTACCTTTATGACGAAAAACACATCAATCACTCGTGTTTGCACATTGCAACAATACTTAATTAAGATTATTATATAATCTTTCGTGTGGAAAACGGCACATCGCCGCAAAATGGCAATGCAATGCTTTACGCGGAGTCCGCCGCATCAGATGCGGAGCGCAACAGAAGGGTGCTCATCAGCAGAGGCCTGCTTAACAACGAGTATCCCGTAAAGCGCAAGGCTGAACGTGTATATTTTCCACTAGTATCTTTGAATGAAAAGGATAAAAAGCTTATTGAATCGAAGGGGCTCAGGCTGGTTCGCATGAAAGGGGCCAAAGCCGGCCAGAGGAGGCAGGGCCACGCGGCCAAGATAAGAGGGCTGCTCGACGACAAAGAGAGGGGGATGCTCGCGCGAGGCTTCGACCAGTACGGCAGCATAGCAGTAATAGACATAGAGGACGCGCTCAGGGCGAAGGAGAAACTTGTCGCTCAGGCGATAATGGATTCTAACGGCAGCATAAAGACGGTCATCGCGAAGGCCGGCCCAGTTCACGGTGTGTACAGGACAAGGGATTACAGGTATGTCGCTGGGCTGCGCACGTTCGCCGCAGAACACAGGGAGAATGGATGCATGTTCAGATTCGACGTGAGGAAGGCATTCTTCTCGAACAGGCTGGCATTCGAGCGCGCGAGGGTGCGCTCCCTCTGCAGGCCGAAGGAAAGCGTGATGGTGATGTTTGCAGGTGTGGGGCCGTTCGCGATAGAAATAGCAAAGGAGCACAAGGACTCGAAGGTCGTCGCGGTAGAGCTCAATCGCGCCGCGTACACGTACATGTTAGAGAACATAAAGATCAACAAGACGCCGAACGTCGCCGCATTGTGCAGCGACGTCAAGAAACTGCCCGGCGAATACGACGGGACCGCAGACAGGATAATCATGCCGCTGCCGCAGAAGAGCCTTGAATTCCTTGATGACGCGTTCCGCATCTCCAGGAACGGGGCGACAGTACACCTCTACCTCTTCGGCCCGAAGGAAACCGCGCTTTCCGATGCAAGGAAGACCATACGGGCGCACGCTTCAATGAACGGCTACAAGGTAAGGTTCCTGTTCAGCAGGGACGTGCGCCCCTACTCTGCGAAGGAAGTGGAGATAGTCGTCGACTTCAGGGTAACGCGGAGTCCGTCGCGCAGGGCAGAGTCCCGCAGGAAAATAGTAATAAATAGGTTGCATACGTAAGTATTATCGACCAGCACGATAGGTAGGGAGCATGGCGATAGCCCTCAACGACTCCATCAGCTTAGCCGAAGTGAGCGATACTGTAATGCAGAACGGCAGCCTTAATCTGGAAGAGCTGGTGGCCAACGCCACATGGCGCGAGCTGCTCATAGACCTTGTGGCCACAAACAAGATAGACCCATGGGACGTCGACCTTGTGCAGGTGGTCGACAGCTACATCGGCGCCGTGAAGCGCATGAAGGTTCTCGACCTCAGGATACCTGCGAACATGATACTCGCGGCCTCCATACTTCTAAGGCTCAAAAGCGAGACGATAAACCTCTTCGAGGAGCCGGAGCCCGAGCCCAGCAGTCAGGAAGAGGCAGCACCGGGAGGCCGCATATTGCCGAGCATACCTGAGCTCACGCCAAAGTTCAGGATGCAGCCGAGGAGGAAGATAACTCTGGACGAGCTCATCAACGCGCTGGAAGGTGCAATGAAGGCGAAGGAAAGAAGGGCGGATAAGATAACCATGGAAAACACGCCTATGGAATTCATAGTCAACATGGATGACATAGACGAAAAGATAGAGAGCGCGTTCGGCCTCGTGAGGAAGAGCGTGGACAGGAAGAGTATGGTGACGTTCATGGACCTCTCGAGAGGCATGAAAGGCTCCGAAAGCGTCCTGCTAGACCTTTTCGTGCCGCTCCTATTTCTGGCTACCGACTCGAAGATAACGATGTTTCAGGAGGAGTTCTTCGGCGAGATAATAATAAAGCTGCTCAAGCAAGGCGACGGCACGGGTGCGGGCTGATGGATGAGAAAGAGGCTGAATATGCCAGGCTTGCCGAAGCGGCACTTTTCGTGTCCGGCGACGCTTTGAGCGCCGAGGATCTAGCCAAGGTTATAGGAATAGCCTCGCCAGGCGCTGTCGGCCGCATAATGGACGGGCTCATAAAAGAGTACGAGCAGAGGAACGGCGCGGTGACCGTCTCGAAGATAGGCAGCAAGTACATGATGTCCGTGAAGAGCCCGTATTCCGAGAAAGTGAGCGCTCTCGCGGGCCAGCCAGATATCTCCAACGGCGCGCTCAGGATACTCGCGTACGTCAGCAAGAACGAGCCGATATTGCAGAGCGCGATAGTAAAGTCCTTCGGCAGCTCCACCTATGACTACATGAAGGAGCTGCTCGAGAAAGAGTTCGTCTCCGCCAAGAGGGTAGGAAGGTCGAAGAGAGTGGAGACCACGCCGAAGTTCAAGGAGTACTTCGAAGTGAAGTAACAGAGCAGCTCAGGTTCAATACCAAGGATGCTCCCCTACCCTGCCGCTTTTCTCATTCGAATACAATGCGGCAGCAAACAGGAACGAAGATAGCCTGTTCATGTAACTTCTGACGCTGTCACTGATTTTTGCATCTTTTGCCGCCCTTATAACTGAGCGCTCCGCTCTGCGCGACAGCGCTCTCGAGTAATGCAGATGCGCGCCGAGCTCGCTTCCTCCAGGAAGCACGAATCCCTTCAGCTCGGGTATCTCCTTGCCGAGCCTTGAAGTGTACTCTTCAAGCTTATCCACACTTTTCTGGTCGATGGAACTGAGGCCTTTTATGCTGCTGGGCTTCCCAAACGACGCTATCTCAGCAGAGATTATGAAAAGGTCATTCTGCACTTCCTTTAGCATATCAGTAAGACTCTTGTGCCTGCACAGCGATACTGCCATACCTACACTGCTGTTCAGTTCGTCGAGGTCGCCGATCGCATCCATCATTGTGCTATCCTTGTCAACCCTCGTGCCGCCCAGCGTGCCGGTCTTGCCGTCATCTCCCTTTCCCGTATAAAAAACAGTCATAAACCCACCACGAATAACACATCTCAAGAACAATTATTAAGAGTAAGTGGGGTGAGGTAGGCACTGGTTTCCATGAGCGCGCGAGTTTAGAACACAACGGTGTTCGAGGCAAAAAAGATTTGCGTCCTGCCCAGCAAGGGTTAATAAACTTTTACGCAATTAGCTATTCGCGGGCCCGTGGTCTAGTGGTAAGACGTCACTCTCACACAGTGAAGATCAGGAGTTCAATTCTCCTCGGGCCCACATCTTCAGAACTTCAGAAGGCCCATTTTGCGGCTGAACCATAAGTGGCATAATAAATAAAGACTTTGTCAATACTTCGAGAATTGACGAATTCTTAAGATCGGCCAAAAGCAACATATAAATATTGCAGCTTGCCTTTTTTCTCCGATAATCATGCCAGATACCACTAAACACGTCAAGAAAACCCAGCTGAGCGTGCAGCAGAAGGAAGCCGTTTCGGCGCAGGTGGACGATGCGGAGAAGCAGGCGATAAAGAAATGGATGGTAGATACTGTCGGAAAGGTCAATGTCATGCTTTCCGCAAGCCTTGACAGGTTCACCTCGCCAAAGTACCTGCGGAGCCCATACCTGGGTCCCGGCTACGTATATGACGAGCGCGGCATAGAGAATGGCATACGCGAACCGGCCAAGTACATACTAAACCTCGGAGGCAAGAGGCTGAGGCCCCTGTCCGCGATCCTTGTCATGGACGCGTTCGGCGTCGATTCGAACAAGTTCCTCGAATTCGCGGTCGTGCCGGAGGTCATACACACAGGCACTCTGATACATGACGACATAGAGGACAACAGCGATAAAAGAAGGGACAAGGACACCGTCCACAAGCTGTACGGCGTTCCGAAGAGCATCAACCTGGGCTCGACAATGTTCTTCCTTCCGCTCAATGCGGTTTTCGACAGCAGGAAGCTGGACGAAAGCGTCAAGTTCAGGATGGCCAGATACATAATAAGGGACATGACCCGCCTCGGCGTTGGCCAGGCAATAGACATATCCTGGCACAACCAGGAGGTGAAGTTAGATTCGATAACAGAAGAACAGATAATGCAGTGCCTCGCCAACAAGACCGGCGCTCTTCTCGGCATAGCAATGAAAATAGGCGCGGCAATAGGCGGCGCAGACGACCATACGCTCGAAAAGATAGGCGTGCTCGCGGACCAGATAGGCATAGCATTCCAGATTAGGGATGACGTGCTCAACATCACCGAGAGCGACGTGGCGCAGAACAAAGGGGGCGCAGGCGAGGACATAACGGAAGGCAAAGTGACTGTCCTGGTATCATACGCACTCCAGCACTCCTCGAAGAAGGAGGCGGTCGAGCTTGTCAGGATATTGGAAGAGCATACTACCGATAAGAAAAAGATAGATCGTGCGATAGACATAATCCGAAAGTCCGGCGCGATTGAGCACGCTGCGCAGCTTGAGAATGAGCACCTGAACGATGCAATGAAGATATTGGAAGAGGTAATACCTGAATCCGATGCAAAAAAGAAGCTCAGATATATCTTCGGTTTCATGACAACCAGAACGGTCTGAGTGCAGCACAAGCTTAAGACGCGCCAGTGCCTGTTATGCATTTGTCGATACCTGCAGGAAGGTATAAATGTGCCTTTTCCTGTTTAATAATTGTCAAACCTGGGTGAATATAAGATGGCGAACGATTCAAGCGGAGGGGGGGCAAATAAGGCCGCGCAGGCCAAAGACTTCAAGGAGTTCATAGGGCTGTACAAGGATGAGGTCTACAGGAAGGAATGCGAGTACATGCCCACCGGCGAGCCCGCCAAGTTCAACGAGATGGTCAGATGCTACGTGGACAGGCGCGGGCAGTACCGAAGGCCGGGATACCTGCTCCTCTGGACCGCGCTCTACGGCGGCGACATGAAAGATGCAATACTCCCTGCCGCAGTGCAGCAGGCGTCCGAGGACTACTTCCTCATGCATGACGACTGGATGGACAGCAATGAGTTGAGAAGAGGTGCTCCGGCCGCGCACGTGATGTACAATCCTGTTTATGCTATAGACGCGGGAGACACGCTGCACAACATACTGTGGAAGATGGCTTACGACGCATCGAATGCGCTAGGAGGAGAGCGCGGCAAGGCATACTTCGAGCAGTTGTACGACATAATGTTTACCACCCACGTGGGACAGTACTACGACCTGAGCCTGGTGCGTGAGCCCGACATAACTAAATTCACGTTAGATGATTATTACAAGTCGATATACGCGAAGTCCGGTTACTACAGCGTCGCTGGCCCTATGCAGTGCGGCGCCATAATAGGCGGGGCGAAGAAAGAAGAGTTGAGCAAGATGCTAGAATATGGCATACCTGTGGGCAACGCCTTCCAGATAAAGGACGACATACTTGACTGTGTTTCAACAGTCGAGACTCTGGGCAAGACGATAGGCAACGACGTGCGGGAGGGCGCCAAGACACTCATACTGTGGCACGCCGTGCAGAACGCATCTCAGGCCACGCTCGAAAGGATGAAGGGCATTTACATACTCCAAAGGCAGCAGAAGAAGGACAATGACGTCAAGTGGGTGCTCGACACTTTCAACGAGCTTGGCTCTATAAAGTACGCGCAGTCCGAGGCCGAAAGGTTCACTGACATTGCGGTGGAGAAATTCAGGGAGCACCATGCCGACGTACCCGACTCGCCGATAAAAGAGCTAGCCATAAACTCGATAGGGCACGTGGCAAAGAGGGACAAGTGAGCATCCCTCATTCCTTCCTTTTCCTATTCCTATTTCCTTTCAAGTGATGCATATCCCAAAAGCAGGTATGCAAGCTTCGCGGCGGTGTAGTCGGGCGCCACCATTCCTGGAATGGGGCACAGCTCTGTCATGTCAAGGCCAAGAAGCCTCTTCTTCTTCAGCACCAGTTTGAGTATTCCCGTTATGGTCTGGAAGTCCATGCCATCAGGCTCAGGCGTGCCGGTGCTCGGCATTATGCCAGGGTCAAGGACATCCAGATCGATCGTCAGGTAAACATCCTTCTCGGTGTTCTTTACTATCACGTCAGCGGTCTTTTCGATGCCCAGTTTCTTCACGTCACTCATGTAGAGCATCTCCTTCCTGTAGGCGTCCGCGCTGTCCTCGTCTACGCTCCTCACGCCAACGCTGTAGCAGTTCTTCGCCAGTTCGCGCGCCCTCGCAGTCACGCACGCGTGGGAGTACCTGCTTCCCATGTACTCGTTCCTGGAGTCGGAATGCGCGTCGAAGTGCAGAACGCTGAAGCTCTTCGCGGGCGCGGACCCTGCCACCGCCCTTATGGCTCCTATCGATATGCTGTGGTCGCCGCCGAGCAGAAAGGGGACCTTCGAATCGCCCAGGATTATGCTCACCTCCTTCTCTATCCTTTTGGCCATCCCCTCCGCGGAATTCACATCAGGTTCGAGCTCGTCAAGCGTGTATATGCCTATCTTGCTTATGTCTGCGCCGAGCTCTTCGCTGTACAGTTCGATGTTCCTGCTTGCCTGTATGATCGCGTGCGGACCATCTCTTGCGCCTGACCTGTATGATGCGGTCGAGTCGTACGGCACCGGCAGCACCGCTACCCTAGCGGAGTCGTAGTCCTGCTCCTCAATGCCGAATAGGTTGTATGGCGGCAACGAATGCAGAAGCCTCATCGTATCGCTACTATTTCAGAAAGAAAATATAAAAAGGCAGGCTAGCCTGCCATTAGAAGCCCAGCTTCTCGTTGACGAGGATGACAGTCACCCTGTGCGGCACTATCTCCCTTTCGAGTATTACCCACTTCGCCAGCGCGCTGCCCATGCCGTAGGCTTTCCTGGCCCTCTGGTCCTCCAGCTGGAACGCATACTCCCTTACCCTAGCCATGGCCTCCTCAAGGCTGACTGCTATCTTCTGCGCACCTACGACAAGCACGAGGCGCTTGGCGTCGAACGGGTACGCCGAGACCCTGGAGCCGCTAGCATCGCACGAGACTAGCTCCCCATTCTTCGAGAGCGCGTTGACGCTCGCGATGAAGAAGTCGGCCTTTATCGCCGCTTCTTTCCTGATATCTGCGCGCTTCGCCTGGTCCTGCTCCTCAAGTACCTGCTTGTGCAGGTCGTTCCATACACCCTCCGCGAGAAGCGCAGAGAACCCTATCTCGTTCAGCGTGGTAGAAGAGCCCGTCATGACGCTTGCGCCCTTGGGCACGATCCCCTTCAGCTTCTCCAACGCCTCATGCCCATTCTCGGCAGTTACGACGTCAAAGCCCCTGGCCTTCATTGCGGCCACAGTGGCGTCTATCACGTCACGGCCCGGCACACGCGCATATCTATCTTCATTCAGTTCCATCTTATGCTCACCGTTGCAAAACGATAGAAAGAGTTCGCGCCAAGCAATAAGAAGGTTTTGAACCTGTGGAAGGAACGCCGTAAACTTTCTGCTCCTATCTCTTCCTCACGATGCTCTTCTCTACCTCGAGAAGCAGGTCTAGTATGAGTCCGGATATGACTGAGAGGAAACCGACGACCACGAGCATGAACGCTATGAGGGCCCTGCCTATCTCGGTGAGAGTGCCTGCTTGAAGGTAGTTGGCGAAGACCAAACCGCCTAGGACTATACCTGCTATCATGAGCACGACCCCTATGCTGCCGAATATGAGCAATGGGCTGTAGTCCCTCGCATATCTTATCGCATGGTAAGCTATTGTAACACCGTAGAAAGGCTTGGCCTTGCTTATCTTGGATTCGGAGCCGCTGCGCGGCTTGTAGCTTATAGGTATACTTCTTATTTTAAAGCCTCTTCTCACAAGCTCTATCTCAAAAAAGGGCGTGCCGGCCCTGTAAGCATCAAGGTACCTTATAGTGTCGAAAGCACCTCTCTTCATTGCAAATATGCCGTTCATCACGTCGCCCATTTTGCTCCTATAAAGTATGTTGAACATGCTCTTCAGGAACCAGTTGCCGAAGCGAATCGTAGGCGTCATGGCATCCTTTGGTAGCCTCTCCAGCCTGCTGCCTGCCACGAACGCGAACTCTCCGTCGTTCCTGAGCTCATGGACTACCCTCTTAAGATCCTCAACTGCATATGTGCCGTCAGGGTCTATGCTCGCAATGATTTCCCCCTTTGCCAGGCGGAAGCCCTCCATGAGTGCATTTTCATAACCCCTAGTCTCCTGAACGACAACTCTAGCACCTGTGGCCTCAAGCGGCTTCCTCATCTTCGGGGTGCTCTTGTCGATAACGATTACTTCCGTGTCCTTCCCGAGCTCTGCATATATCTGCCTTATTATAATCGGGGCATATTCCTCGTTCATGGTTGGAACTACAACGCTGAGGTCCTTCATGGTCGTCTCCCTTTCAAGCAGATAGTATGATATTGTGAAAAACATTTAATAAGCGAGCCCCGCCGCTGCGCTATGTCCTCGTGGCCATCAGGGTGAGTTCCATGCGGTTGTAATGCAGCTTCTTCAGCCTGATGCCTATGTAGCTTCCCTCCAGCGCTGCCTTCACGTCGTCGACATGTTTCTGCACGTCTGGGTCGAAGAGCTTTATCGTCATGATCAGCGTTGTCCCGGCATGCAGCGTATCCTTGAGCCTCACTGCTATCTTTGCGTTCTTCTCCGGCGCCATATTCGAGTCTATCACTATGGCATCAGCACCTCTCAGTTGCAGCAGATAATCATCAAAGTTCTTCGTGGGGGAGCCGACGTTCGCCTTAAGGTGAACTACGTCATAGCCGTTCAGGTATTCCGAGAGCGGCATCAGCCCGTCTCTGAACTCCTCAATATCTATGCCAGCCTTGCCCTTGTATGGTTCTACGCTGTCATCACCCGTGCCATATATGATGAGGGTCTTCCTTGCGTACGTGCTCTCATAGTCGAGGATGGCGCTGTCTACTGCCACGACCTTGCACATCATCCGCGACAGCGCTGCAGTCCATCCCCCAGGAGCCGCGCCCACATCTATCGCAAGGCGCCACCTTAGCACATCCATCTCGAAGAATTTCACTGCTTCCCTGAACTTCAGTTCCGCCCTGTTAAGCTCATTGTCCGGATTGGCATTCGCAATCCTGAATGGGTCGATCGCCCCTGGATATGCGGCCATGTCTGAGTAGCCTATAGCCGTCTTATTCGCGGATATTATTAGGTATACATACATGTCCGGGGCAGTGAGGCTGGGACGGAAGCCAGACGCTTCGACCATCATACCTATCTCCACCTCAACGCTCTTCGCGTTCATGTCGAGACCGGCCTCGACAGCCTTGGCCTCAATCATGAACGTTGGATTCATCTTGCCGCTCAGCAGGTTCTTTATGCTTGCGACTATACTGTCCTTGTCATACTTGGAATCTATAATCTCCCACTCATGGAAAACGATGTACGAGAATGTGAGCGCTTTGCTTATCCTGTTTACAGGTGACATGCCCATCTTCTTCGACTTCGCATCTATGACCGCTATGGAGCCATCGCTGCACACGATAGTGTGCTCTAGATCGTCAAATGAACCATGCAGTTCTCCTATCGCGTTATCTAGCATGCGCCTGTCCGCCACAACAAGAAACCTATCGGCATTCTTCCCGTTCATCACGCACACTGTTTTAATAAATCACAATCCAATTAAGGTCATTAAGATTATAAAAAGTGCATATAATGGAATGTTTCATAGCGGCCGTACCCAATGACCCTGATCTGGCAGCATCACTCGGCAAGAAGGGCAGCGAGGATGGCGTCACCTTCTATAACAGGAAAATGGATGACAGGTTCCTGACCATACTGACCCCCACAAACTTTGAGGACAAGTTCTACGGGGTTGCGACCGCATTCCTGTTCGCCGACGTCGCCGTGCTCAGCACAGTCAGGATAGACAAAGTCTTCGGAGAATCGCTTGTGGCATGTGGTCTTCTCGGCATAAGAACGCTCGTCACGGATGACAACGATGTGGCAGACATCATCGAAGGGTCTGGCGTGACTGCCAGCGTGGTTTCTAGGGACAAACTGCTGGATGAAATATTCAAAACAAAGGGGGAACAAGGACCCTCAGGGTTTAATGCCATAGAGGTCGACAAGGCCTTCCCTGTCAAAGGGATAGGTGATATAGTTCTGGGTATGGTCACCAGCGGCAAGATAAGGAAGCACGACGCGCTGCTGCACTCCAGCGGGAAGCGCGTAGATGTAAGGTCGATACAGGTACAGGATAATGACATGGAAGAAGTACCGACTGGCACCAGGATAGGCATAGCTATCAAGGGTATGGGATATTCTGAGATAGACAGGGGGGACTTTATCGCCACAGAACGCATTGAGGCGAAGAAGGAAGCAAAGGCGAGCCTCACATTCAGCAAGTTCTTCGACCCATCAAGCGGCAGCTTCGAGGCCGTGCTTGTGTCCGGGTTCTCGAAGTCCAATGTCAGTGCAGTGAAGGAGGGTGACTCTTGGAAGCTGATACTTGCGAAGGCCATACCCTACGTGAAAAGCAGGAAGTTCCTTCTGCTCAGGGAAGCCCAACCGAGGATATTTGGCGTAGGGGTCTTCCAGTGATGGGTTTAAACAAATTTGGCAGATGCGACGTTGACGTTACATAAGTACCTCTTTTTCTTCTTTCAATGCCTTGATTATTGCATGATGGCACTGTTCCTCTATTTGCCAATTTTTAATTGGCAATACAAAAGTATATAAACATTTATTTTAGTAAACAGTATATACTTTGGTAAAAGGTGTCATCATGCACTTGA
Organism: Microcaldota archaeon; assembly: GCA_027365565.1. Taxonomy (GTDB): domain Archaea; phylum Micrarchaeota; class Micrarchaeia; order Micrarchaeales; family Micrarchaeaceae; genus JAMCYG01. Next base: position 19,561 of record DAHXMI010000004.1, on the reverse strand, counting down.
TTCCGCAAATCCATAGAATAGGTATGTATCTCCTTTCAGGAGCTATCTTCCTTGTCCTCCAGCAGCCATATGCACTTAACATACTGGCAACACTTGATTCGGTTAAGCTTGTGCTATCGCAAGTTGGCCCAATACTCAGTGCAATAATGTTTGTAATAGCAGGCATCTTCTATGCAGTAGGACAGATGCTCCCTTACGATAAAAAAGCATCCTTCCATTCCACCGCCATAAACATCATAATCGGTGCAGTCATAGTAGGTGTGCTGAGCGCTGCTTCAACTTCCTTGTCCTTGGCGTCCGCCCACTTACTCAGCAATTCCATCAGCAACTATACCTAAAACGAAGTGGTTGCCAATGACGAGCCCTTTTGCTGGTTACTACATTGCAATCAGCATAGTATCGATAATGATAGCAATATCTGGGATAGCCATAGGGCTTGGATATTCGCTGAATGATAAGAAACTGAAGGAGTTTGGACAGACTGAACTCTATCAGTCCATTATAAATGGTGTCATTGTCGGTGCACTATTCTTCTCTTTTAGCAGTGTCGGCGTAGTTACTGGTACTATAAACTCCATAGTGCAAAGCACAGGTGCAGCAACAAACTGTGCGCAATACATGTCAAGCAACTATGCGATATGCTTTGCATACAATTATCTCGTCGGCATTGGGACATTAACGATAAATGGCACTCAAACGGCTTCATTGCTTGAATCCGCGATAGGACTCCTTGCTCCAGTGTCTCTAACATACGTGTTGCTGGCCCTAATAGGTTCACTAAAATTCAGTATAGTCATAGTGGGAATATCACTCGCTTCTGTGGTAAACCCAGTACTCCAACAGCTTAGCTACCTAATGAGCGCATTGACATTTGCCATAATGGGTATAGAAGTACAGGCAGTGCTGCTGAATGTCGTGTCAATGGTTGCAGTTCCTGTTCTACTGCCAATAGGTATTGTGTTGCGGACTTTCTATTTTACGCGGAAGCTAGGTGGCACTATAATAGCCATAGCAATAGGCCTCTTTACTGTTTTTCCCATGTCATACCTGCTCGATGCCCAGATAACCAGTAGTTACTCAAGTAGCATAAATTCAGGCCTGTCCAGTGCACTAGCGGCCGATCTTCAGTCAACCAACAGCAATCTGGTCTCCAGTGCAACTTCATACGAAAGTGCGAACACAGTAGGTACTGGAGTTCTGAATGGTATATCAAATACATTGAAGAATGTGATGGGTGAGGCAGAAGCATGGGTCGAACACGCCATCAACATTATTTCGATACTGATAGTGGAAGTGTTCTTCTTACCCACATTCAGCATTATACTCACTATAATTTCCATAAGAGAGCTTGCAAAGGCACTTGGTTCTGAGATTTCGTTCGGGAAATTTGACATATTCTAGCTGATAATATGACAAAACAGGACTATGTGTTTATCATAACCTCAATTGGCCTCCTTCTTGCAAGCTTTGCAACGTTTAACATGTATGTCATAATTGCCTCTTCCGCTTCGGTTTCGGTAACATATCTGCTGTACAAATCATGGTACATAATAGATACCGTAATATTTCACCACACAAATCTGGTGAAAGTGTTAGGTCAGCATCAGCTTTCAAAGTCTGGTAAAGTGATTACACGAAGGATTGGTGGTAGCTACTTGGCAACTGCCATAGCCTCAATTTATAACATAAAGAATGCAGATTTAAGCAGGGATGTCATCGAGAACATAATATCCCATACAGTCGACCCTTTCAAGTACAGCCTCGTAATAAACAGACTCGATACTGGAAAGGTGTTGGAAAAATTACGAACCTCAAGATCGAAGAGGGAAATCGAGCTATCCAGAATAGAAAATCAGAATTCTGGTAGGGGGCAGATAAAGGCTGACAGGCTAAAAAGGGAGATACAGCAGCTGAGCTATGACATATCCAGCATGTCAACTGAAAGCATCCCACTGAAACTGGTGTATTATGTGTCTACTGCTGCAATATCAGAGAACCTTTATGCCGCAGAAGGGCATGTGAGAGCATCGATCGCCAAACTTTCAAGCGAATTCGCAAGTGCCCTTAATGCTGAATATGCAGTACTGGATGGTCAGGATCTTCTTTCCGCCATAGAGGCAGACTACTTTATGGTGCTAAAATGAACACAACCACAATAATCGGATCAAGGAGGGCAAGCGGGCTGATATTCGCAGGCAGGACATCAGAGCCAGTCGAATTGCGCAGTGGAACATATGTCGGCAGCACTGACATATACAGGATACCTTTCATGCTTGGTCATAAACACCTCACGAATCCACATATGTGTGTTATAGGTACTACAGGTTCGGGCAAGAGTTATTTCATAAAAAGTCTGCTTTCACGATCCTCATTGCACCAGGATTTCTCTTCCATACTAATTGATTGGAATGGAGAGTACGATGATGTAATTAAGTTTGTGAGTGGAAAGATAATAAGACCATCAAAAGACCTCGCTGAAATAAATAACCTATTTCCACAGCGTGGCGGCATAATCAGCGTAAACCTCCAACGATTGCCGAATGACAATACACGCAGGCATGCCTCTCATTTGGTGTTGGACCAATTAGCAGGTATAATGCACTCGCTGAGACCAGATGGGAGTGCAAATTTAACCGTTATAATTGATGAGGCATGGAGAATGCTTGATGGCACGTACAACATAGGCTCGCTTTTTAGGGAGGCTAGAAAGTACGGTTTCCGCATCATAGTTGCCACACAACTCTTGTCCGATTTAGGGCCTGAAATACTGTTTAATGCAGCAACCATCATAGTGTTCAGGACTAGCAGTCCGTCAGATATCAAAACGCTCCTAAACATGGGCATAATAACAGATAAAGATGCAGAGAAGCTGAGGGAACTGCCTGTCGGGAAGTGTATGATATATCTTTCAGAAAGTGATGCTGGCGGTTCCACAAAAAGGTTTTTTGTAAAGAAGATAAGCGGAATGAGTGTTAAAAAATTTATTCTAAAGGCGAAACACATGAAGAAATATATAGAGCATGCACGCGCCTTAAGTGTGCTGGAAGAGATAGGCGTAACAAAACAGGTCATTCTTAAGATATCGGAAGTGCTTGACCAGATAACTGATGAGATTGAGCTCGATACGCTTGTATCGAAGCTTGTTTCAACAGGATTGAAGAGGGATGAGACAGTTGCGTTCCTGAGAATGCTCGGAATTGCTGATTTGGATATAGTGACTGCATACGAGCTTGCAATTAATAGGTATGATATGCATGCATCAGAAAGCCAAGGTTAGCATAGTGCTACATTCAACATTCCATGTAAGTGCGCATTTGAAAGTCAGCACAGCCCATCTAAAAAACGAGTTGGAGAAGGTAGCGTATCTAAAACCGCTGTCGTATGGAACCTCATTGAATTATTCACTTCACCCATTCGATCCCACTTACAGCTGCCTCCTTGAATTTTCAAAGAGTTCGGTAGACTATTCATTCTCTTTTTCAGCACCAAGCGAGATAGAATACACAAGGAATTTTCTCGTTTTAATTGCAATTTTATCATACCTCAAAGCATGCTACGACATTGATATGAGTACTATCTATCCATATCTTGTTGAAGTATTGCAGATAGCAGTAGTCATAAGTCCGAAAGAAGAAAAAAACAGCGCGGCTGCCATTTTGAAAAGGGTAGACGAACTCTGCAAATCCAATGCTATTCTTTCAAAAGACCTTCTCTCATTGCAACGCAGAGTGGCGTATCTTAGCAAAACGATTGAGAAGCTGTCATCGTTCGCGGTGCATGCGATAAGCAACATGCCTCGCCTTTCGAACGGCAAATACAATTCCGCGACAATCGCATCAGCACTTGGTATAGAACTGGACACTGTAGAGAAAGCCTTGGACGCAATAGAAAATGGTGAAGAAAATGGTGCCTGTATATAGCGGCCTTTATGCTGGAATGATTTATCTCGTTTTGGGTCCGATGGCGTTACTGGTTCTAAAACTGTTATCTGACAGCAGATTCTTCAGAAAAGGTATAAATGTGAAATACGGCGGCAATTTTGCCTTACGTGTTCTACCTGAAAAACAGGACCTTGGCAAAGGTACCTATGCTGATGTCTTATTCATACCTCCACATCTAGATTTGGATTCTACATATTGCGATAGGGTGAACAAAGCACTATACGAAGAGGCCATGTCCACCGGCCGTTTTAAGCTGTCTGGCACTGTGCATAAAATGTTGGAAACCAACAGAATGATATGCTTAAGGGATATCACAAAGAGATCCCTATCCGCTATTAGGCCATCCTATATAGTAGTGGTCGGGCAGCGTCAAAAGTTGGAGTGCTTGACGATGCTAGGCAGGCCTTCCAAGTACAACTCATCAGTCTTGCTTGCTATATCCTTACGAGGTCTGGATATTGCAGAATTCGACCCCATAGGGATGGTGATCAAATGATGGCGCCCAGATCGTACGAATTTACCTCAATACCATTCAAATGGGGTAATAAGGAAGCATTATGCGAGGCATTCAATGGAAGCCCCTTTTCAATAACATATGATTTCAGTCTACGGAAAAGCATAGTTAGTGCATTTTCTGATTCCTGTGAAGACCTTATTTCCACCATCGAAAAACGCACAGTCGGTTTGAAACTTACCGAAACACCTTATCCGCTGCCATATAATCAGACGCATGAGGCTTATCCTGTATTCTTTGATAGCACTTTAGAAGACCAGCCCCTATTTGAAGACATATTTTTCACTAAGGGCTGCGACGCGAAAGTGATCGTGGAGTTCATTCCTGTCAATGAGAAATGTGTACGCAAAAGGACGCTAGAGATAGAGAAAAGGCTCAGTAGTGCTGCAGTAAGAGAAACAAATTCCGCTAGGCCTGGCTTCGTAAGTGCCTTTGGAAGATCATTTCAGCGCGAACTGTTCTTCGATTCTGGTAGCACACAAGCGCTAAAATCTGAACTTGAGGGTATAAAGAGAGCTGCCATAACAAACGGGATACTCTACGGGATACTTATATCGCTAGTGGACGACAACGAAGGCATAGCAGCAGCTTATCTTAGGTCAAAGTTCAATTTACCTGCACCATTCAAAATAATGCCAAAAAATGCCGAGGAGTTTATAGAAAAGGCAGAGAATCTTAAGTACCATCTGTTTCCTGCGGTTACACTAAGCAGGCTGATAGCCGCGCCTGATTGTTCTAGGATAAGCTATCCTATCAAAGTAGTAAGGCCTTATAACGGCAATGGTGTTATTGTTGGTAACTTTCTCGAAGGGGCAGTGGCAGACTCTGATGTGCAGGTTAGTATAAATCCCACGGTGCTGAATCTCGGCTTTATAATAACTGGCTTGCCTGGCTCCGGGAAAACTATGGAAGCCATGGGCGTGTTGGACAGAGTGTTAAGGTATTATGCAGCGGCCGGAAACAACGGCAGAAAGCCTGCCACTATAGTAATTTCACCTACTGATGAGTGGAACGGCTTCGCGGAACAGAATGGTCTTGCCAGGATAAGGCTGTTTGACGATGGTATACCAATAAACTTCTTCAGACCTTATAACAAGGATTCCAGATTCTATGAAGATCTCGCCATGATCCTCTCATCTGCCTCTAGAGCCGGACCATACCAGAATCCTATGGAGAAATGCATGCTAAACGCGTTCAGGGCATTAAAAGGCTCAAAGGATGCTGCGGATCCGGTAATACTGTACGACGCGATAGAAGAATCTGTGATAAAATTTCATGCGAGAAGAACCAACACTGGTGTCAAATATACAAAGCATGGGGAAAATATACGATCAGCCCTGGAGGACTTGAGAAATATTCTGAATAGAGCGGAATACTCCGCTAGAGAGGGGGTAAATCTTCATGACCTATTCAATTCAGGCGTAGTATTTGATATGTCCGCCATTGGAACCACAATGAGGCCATACCTATATGCTCTGGTCTTAAATCAGGTATATTCCTTTGCGGCCAAGTTTGACACAAAAGGGGACGATGAGCTCCGTCTCATAATATGTGTTGAGGAGGCGCAGACAATATTTGGTTCAAGAAACCTTGCAGCTGTTGAAGACCTAAAGAAGAGAATACAGGACTTCAGAAAGCAGGGTATGGCTATAGTACTCTTGACTCATAACGTGAATGACATAGATCCTGGGGTGAGACGCCTGTGTCAAATAAAGCTGTATTTAAGGCAGGCTCCTGATGTTGCACCAATAGCAGCCAAAGACCTAATGTTTAGTGCCGTCGAAGAGGAGGAACTTGTAAGCAAGCTAAAACATCTGGATTCGAGAGTGGCGGCCTTTAGCTACGTAGAAAAGGTGAACGGTGACAAAATCGCGCAGGACTCAACTTTCATCAGGACTGCCGACTGTCCTGTCTATGAAAATATGTTTGAAGCAGGAAATGGGGTATCTGCTAAAGGCAAGATAGTCCATGAAACGCCGATAAGCATTGCGGTGCACAATACGGATCATGGCAGCCATGAATATTTCATCAGAATACTTTATCTGTGGGAAGAAGTCTACATCCACAGCATAGATCAGGAAACGCAGACATTCCATGACAGTATACCGAAAGGGAGAATGATTGTGCTACAGCTTCTCGACAGGAAGCAGAAAATACTATCCGAGAAAAAGGTTGTTGCTAAGGGACACTTGAAGGCCGAAATACACAACGGAGCGATTACACTTGAATAATATTACCGTGTTTGGCCCAGATATTCCCTGACGCGGAGCGCCGCCTTGACGCCTCCGGACGCAGCGGTGACTGCCTGTCTATAGAACGGGTCCATGACGTCTCCTGCCACGAATACGCCTTCCACATCGGTCTCCACTTCGTTTTTCGTCGCAATGTATCCCTTTTCATCAAGTTTCAGCTTGCCCTTGAGGAAATCAGTGTTCGGCTTGTGCCCTATCGCGATGAACACGCCATTTGTCTTAAGCTCGCTAATTTCGCCGCTCTCAATGTTCTTTATCCTGACTCCGCTGACCTTTGCATCTCCGAGTATCTCTTCAACAGCAGAGTTCCACACTACCTTTATCTTAGGGTTATGCAGCACCTTGTCCTGCATGGCCTTGCTCGCCCTGAACTCATTCCTTCTATGAACTATCGTAACGCTGTTCACGAACTTAGTAAGGAAGTTGGAATCCTCCATCGCTGTGTCGCCTCCGCCTACAACAATGACATCCTTGTTCCTGAAGAAAGGGGCATCGCATGTGGCGCAGCTGCTAACTCCCTTGCCAATAAATCTCTTTTCGGATTCTATGCCCAACCACAATGCCGAAGCGCCTGTCGATATTATCACAGTCTTAGCGGCGTACTCATCCGACTGCGTCTTCACCTTCAAGGGTATGCTACCAAAGTCAACATCTACAACATTATCCTTTACAAACCTGGTCCCGAATCGCTCCGCCTGCTTCTTCATCATCTCCATGAGATCTGGACCGTTTACCCCTTCAGGGAATCCAGGATAATTTTCAACAACCGTGGTCAGCTCAAGCTGGCCTCCTGATTCAACACCTGTTATCATGAGCGGCTTGAAGTCTTCCCTAGCTGCATATATTGCAGCTGAATAGCCAGCAGGTCCCGACCCTATAATTATCAAATTCTCGATGTTTTCAGCCATCCATTTGCACCTATCAAATAAGCAGAACTTCCAATTATGACAGGGGCATTAAAATATAAATGGTTACAGGTCTAAACGCAGACAAAGATAAAACGGAAACTGCAGGTATATTATATATTTTTCCAGACAAATTGCAATGGCGACTTAATGCTTTACACTAACGGCCTTGCGATATCACTCGACAAGCGCGAAAAGGGCTCTGACATCGACTTCGTCTCTCATGCCCATACCGACCACATGGCAGCCGTGCGCTCTACAAATAATATACTAGCCAGTTCCGGAACTGTGGACTTGATCAGCAGTGTTCATGGCATCGACCTTTCAGGCAAGGAAGCCCAGGTAGACGGCAGGATAAGGATGCTTGATGCAGGCCACATATTCGGTTCGAAACAGCTGGTTGTCGAAGACGAAATCGGAGGGAACAAAATAACATACAGTGGTGACTTCCAGATGCTCCCTCAAAAGGCGTCCCTCCCTATAGAGGTAGAGGACACCGACATTCTGATAATAGATTCCACCTATCCGGATCCGTCGCACAGGTTCCCGGACAAGGAAGAAGTGGAGTCCCTTATACAGGAGTGGGCGGAGAGCATGCTCAAAAGGGGTATAGTACTCTTTGGTGCGTTCGCTACTGGCAAGGCGCAGGAGCTCATAAAGATACTCAACGAGATAAACGTGCTGCCGGTCGTGAGCAAGAAGATAAGCATAGTGAACAAGGCGTATGAGCGCGGCGGAGTCGACCTTGACTACTGCTCGGCATACGATGACGAAAGCGAATATGGCGCGGTGACGAGAGGCAACTTCGTAGGAATAACCGAAAAGAACTCCCTGCGCGAGCTCAAAGGGATGCTCGGTACTGCGTATAAGAAAGAGGTATTCACGGCCGTCGCTACCGGAATGGTTGACAGGACGACATTTGACGCTGAGGCTCGGTTCGTCCTTAGCGACCATGCAGACTTCTATCAGAGCACCGAGTACATAGACGCCACATGCGCCAGGAAAGTGCTTACGTATGGCCCGAATGCAAGTGCATTTGCCATGAACCTCAGCAAGCACGGATACGATGCAATGCCATTTTCCAAATGGTCGCAGAAAGGGACTGCAAAAAGCATAGTTGATGGCAGCGAAAAAGTCACCCCCACAAATGGAACGAGCAGCCAGAATTTTTATGCTAGACAACAGCAAGGCTGTATTTAAGGTTCTCGGCTAAAAAAACATATCCTATTGCCGAGCAGTTTGAGGGCATGGTATGAATTTGCTGTGAAATGGGAACGCTATCGCAAAAAGCCCCTGACAACCACCACGGCTATTACACCAAGCATTATTATGAGACTGCCGACAACCTCCTGCAGCGTGTAGCTGCCTATTGCTACGCTGCCAATGACGACAAGCACCGCCTGAAAAGGTCGTTGCGGAGCCTGAGGGACTTCAGCAGCACCGGCAATGCAAGTACGCCGTCGAGGCTCCAGAGCAAGAAGAACTCGTAGAGCCCGAGATGTCTCAGCATCATGTATTCCAACACGCCGTTTACAGAATAGGCCGCTGTGCTTCCGAGCAGGAGCAGCAGCGTAAGCGTGAGTTTTCGCATGAATATACCATGGATCGTGAATGGGCCCGGAGAGATTTGAACTCTCGGCCTTCCGATTATCAGTCGGACGCTCCAACCAGACTAAGCTACGAGCCCTGTTTGATTTCGACAACCGATCCGCTCGGCGTCTCCTCGGTAAATACCTGCGTCTCAAATTTATATAGCTTTACATTGGGCTGCTTCCAATATCCTGGAGGTAGCCCTGCCTTCTCGCAGGTTCCCTCAAGCAGTTGCTCCCTGTCCCAGCCATGTTCAACTGCCACTACCGGAAGCAGCAAGCCGCTGTACAGTCCGTACTCTATAATCGTGCCGTCCCTGCCTATCTTCAGCCTTCTTATCCCTGCAGGGCTCCTGCTCTTAATTGCTACTGGTTCAGAAAGTATGCTGACCTCTACGATCAGCTCGTCTATCTCCTTGTGCGAGACAGGCACGAACCTAGGATCCTCGAACGCAGCAGCAAACGCGGCGTCGACTATCTCGTTCCTTACGCTTTCCACCGGCCTCGGGAAGCCTATGCATCCCCTAAGCACCTCGGTGGGGTAATGCTTCAGCGTGACGAAGACGCCGTACTTCTCGCCAAATCCTCTCAATGACGAGCGCACAACCTCCCGGTCAAATCTGGGGCTGCGCGCAGCCAGCTCAATCGTATTCCTGGCAGCCCTGACGAGCTCCTTTCCCTGCTCCAGTGTGTATATATGCATGCCGCACCGCCGCGCATGTTATTAAAACCTGTCAGTTACTAGATTAACATTGTGCAACAAATGCTTTAATGGTGCTGGTTTGGGTAGGAAAATAACAATATACACCGACGGTGCATCAAGGGGCAACCCTGGGATGAGCGCGTCGGGCTTCGCAGTGTATGAGGATGGCAAACTGCTGAAAAGGCTTTCGAAGTACAACGGCATAAAGACAAACAACTTTGCCGAGTACACAGCAATAATGCTTGCGTTGAAATGGTGTGCGAACACGCTCGAGGATATCAAAGATGTTGAAATTAACCTCTATTCCGACAGCGAGCTGGTGGTAAGGCAGCTCGATGGGAGATACAGGGTACGCTCTGCCGAGATGAAAAGGCTTAACGAGGCGGTTCATAGGCTGAAGGACATGTTCGGCAGCGTGACATTTGCGAACAGGCGCAGATCCGATTCCGGGGTCAGCGCGGTAGACAAAGGGCTCAACGAGCTGCTTGACAGGGTTGAGGCGGACCCAAACAACACTAATAAATATTGAAATGAAATTATCTATTAAGAATCAGGAAAAACCAGTGATAAGCATTGACCAGTGGCAATAACCCGCAGAAGGGCGGCAAAGCGGGGCAAAACTCCCCAAGCGCTTCAAGTGCTCCTAGCGAGCCTGACGTGCCCCCTGCGAAGCACGATGTTAATCCCGAGGCAAAGGATCACTGGAGGAAAGGCAACAGCTTCTTCGAGGAAAGCAAGTTCGAGGATGCGCTAAAGGAGTTCTCCGCGGCCATCGAGGTAGATGGCAAGTACGCCGATGCTTATTTCAACAGGGCTCTTACCAACCGCATGCTAAAGAACTTCGACGGCGCGAAGAGGGATCTCGACATAGTGATGGAGCTGCAACCGGATAGCGCCGACGCTCCGCTTCTCATCGGTGACATAGCCGAAACGAACGATGACTACATAGGCGCAAGGTACTGGTATGAGAAATCGCTGAAGATAAACCCCGACTACGCAGAGGCGAAGTCCAGACTGGAGAAGATAGATGCCCTGATGCATGTGAACGCAAAGCCTAAGTCTGCGGGGCCTCAGTCGGCCGACCAGAAGTACAAGCCGCAGCCCGAGACTAAGGGAGAACAGCAGACCGGAGACGTGATAGTCGACGGGCAGATACAGAGCATCGGCCTGTACAAGTCAGAGATAAAGTTCGATTCGGTCATAGGGCTGAAGAAGATCAAGAAGTACCTATCGGAGAACGTGGTGCTTGCAATGAGGCAGCCGCAGCTCTTCAGGAAGTACGGCAAGAAGATGGGGCTTGGTCTCATACTATACGGGCCACCCGGAGTGGGCAAGACGCACATAGTGAACGCCGTGGCGGGCGAGACCAACGCTAACGTCTACATAGCAAGGGTCCACCAGCTAGTGGACATGTACACGGGCAACACGGAGAAGAACATACACAAGATATTCCAGCTGGCGAGGGAGCACCTCCCTATAATCATGGTATTCGACGAGATTGACGCTCTGACGCCGAAGAGGAGTTCCGGCGGAGGCGCCGATAACTCGGCACTCAGGCTCGCCGTCAACGCGTTCCTAAGCGAAATGAGCGGCATAGAGAAGAACCCAGAGGGCATATACGTCATCGGAACGACCAACACGCCGTGGGACATAGACCCTGCGATGAAGAGGAGCGGCAGATTCGGCGACAAGATATATCTCACCGTGCCCTCGTACAAGGACAGGAAGAAGCTGTTCGAATTCTACACTAGGAAGACGCCAAAGGACAGGATAAATTACGGGAGGCTGGCGAGGGCCACAATGGGATACTCGCCCGCTGACATAGAAAGCATATGCGACAAGGCAACCATGAAGCCCCTGCTGCATGAGTACACGAAGCAGAGGGGAAGGAACCTCACCCTGACGGACGTGCTGTCGATCATAAAGGACAAGGAGATGTCGGGCAGCTCCCTCGATGAATGGTACGAGATGGTTAAGAAAGACGTCATAACTAAGACCGAGACCCAGACCGTCGACGGCAAGAAACAGGAGATAATCAAGGAAGGCAAGCTTGACGCACAGGAAAAGGTGGCCTACAAGGCGATGGTAAACGACATAAAGAAGAACACCCGCACCAGGAACATACGCATCAGGAGGTTCATGAGATGGTGGGCCGTTTACCTGTTCTGACGTGCGCAATAAGAAGAGCGCCGTAAACACGGCGCCGCATCTGATTTTATATCCTTTCGCGCAGAGTTCTTATCATGGTAACGGTAAGCGACGTGGTCGGCGCCCTTTCCCAGTGCAAGGACCCAGAACTTGGGGCGGACATAGTCAGCATAGGGCTAATACAGGGCATAAACATCGACAAGGAGAGCAACATCAAGGTTAAGCTCACTATGACGTCGCCGATGTGCCCTGTCACCAGCATAATAATGGCCGACGCGCAGCTGCGCCTTCAGGCCATACCTGGGGTCAAGAACGTGGAGCTGGATCTGAGCTGGGATCCATTATGGGATCCGGAAATGATGGACGACGAGATGAAGTACAGGATGTAACTGCCGTCAATGTACAGTATTCTCGTCTGCCCTGTTGTACTTTACGACCTCCTTCTCGTCGAACCAGACCTTTATCTCGCGCTCCGCCGTCGGCACCGAATCCGATGCATGGACTATATTCTTCAGGACCCTCTTCTCTGAATCGGACAAGTCATACGAATCAGTGCTGTAGGTGCCGCGTATGCTGGACGGGTCTGCCCTGTTCGGTGCTGTCGCACCGGCAATCTTCCTGATGGCTGCTATGGCATCGTTGCCTTCGATGACCATCGCCACTATCGGTCCACTGGTCAGGCCTTCCATCAGCCAACCCCTAACGCGTTCGCCGAGCTGCCTGGGGGTCTCGCTCATCTCCAGACCCTTTTCCTCATAGCCCTTCTTCGTGTTCTTCCACGCGTTGTTGTACCACTCCTCGTCAAGCGGATAATGGTTGCCGGCGATCTCCTTGTCTGGCTGCACCATCTTCAGGGCTGTGACCTTGAGGCCCGCATCTTCGAAGCGACCTATCACCTTGCCTATAAGCGCGCGCTTTACCCCATCGGGCTTCACCAAAACCAATGTCCTTTCGATCATGCTATCACTCTACTGAACGTTTCCAATCAGGTATTAATCCATATACACATAAAAGCTTTTAACCTCCATACAATACAACAACGAACCTCAGCTAATTTTGGTGACCGGCATGATAAGGCAGCCAATCATTTGTGTCATGGGCCACGTTGACCACGGCAAGACGACGCTCCTTGACAAGATAAGGAACACCACCGTCGCGGTCAGGGAAGCCGGAGGCATAACACAGCACATAGGCGCCAGCGAGGTTCCAATAGATGTCATAAACAAGATATGTGCGGACCTTAACGGCTCCTTCGGCGTGAATATAACGCTGCCAGGGCTGCTCTTTATAGACACGCCGGGCCACGAGGCGTTCACGAACCTGCGAAGGAGAGGAGGGAGCGTCGCGGACATGGCGATACTCGTAGTCGACGTAAACCAGGGCTTCGAGCCGCAGACAATAGAGGCCGTCGAGATACTCAAGGAGTACAAGACCCCATTCATCATAGCCGCGAACAAAGTCGATGTGATGTCAGGCTGGCAATCGCAGAAGACCAACAGCATAACCGAATCGATGAAGCACCAGAGGAATGACGTGCTCGAGAGGCTTGAGAACGGGCTGTACGGCATCATGGGCAAGATCGGAGAACTCGGCTTCGCCAGCAACACATACGATCACGTGCAGAGCTTCCAGAAGGAGATTGCGATAGTCCCTATAAGCGCCAAGACAGGTGAGGGGATAGCAGAACTGCTCATGGTCGTGACAGGGCTTGCACAAAGGTACCTGGAGATGAGGCTGAAGATAGAGGTAAGCGGCCCTGGACGAGGCTCCATTCTCGAGAGAAAGGAGGTCAGGGGGCTAGGCACTACCATAGACGTGATACTCTATGACGGCTCACTGCACGTCAACGACACCATAGCGTTCGCCACCGTTGACGGGATAGTGAAGACTAAGATAAAGGCGCTTCTAAAGCCGAAGCCGCTCGCAGAGATAAGGGAATCGTCGAGCAAGTTCTTCAACATCGAGGAGGTAAGCGCTGCCTCTGGGATAAAAATAAGCGCCAACGATCTGGATGGCGCGCTGCCAGGCTCGCCGGTAGTGCAGGTAATTGGCGACGAGTATGCGAGCCAGATAAACGCCGAGCTCGGCAGCGTATTCAAGACCGATAAGATAGGCGCAGTCCTCAAGGCGGACTCGATCGGCAGCATAGAGGCGATGTCCAGGCTCCTGGAGAACGAAGGGCTGAAGATCAGCAAGAAGGGCATAGGCAACGTCACGAAGAGGGATGTAATGGACGCTTTCGCCATGAAGGCCCTCGATCAGTTCGGCTCGGTCATAATCAGCTTCGGTGTGAAAACCGAGGCGGACGCGCACGAGGAGGCAGCCGCCTCCGGAGTTACGATATTGGAGGGCAGCATAATATACAAGCTCATCGACGATTACAAGGAATATCTGGCAAAGAAGAAGGGAGAAGCGGCCAAAGCCGTGGAGGACATGGTGGTGTTTCCCGGCGAGATCTACCTAATCCCCAACTCGTGTTTCAGGGTATCTGGCCCTGCAATATTCGGCGCGCGTATCGAAAAAGGAAGGATAAAGCCGGGCTATGTGCTAATAAACGAGGCAGGCATCGTTGTCGGCAGGATAAAAGGCATACAGACCGAGAAGAATGCGCTGCCTGAAGCGAAGAAAGGCGAATCCGTAGCCGTGTCGGTAGAAGGGCCGACCTACGGCAGGCAGATAAAGGAGTCGCAGTACCTATACACCAGGCCGACAGACAGTGACGAGAGCACCCTTCTCGGTTCGCAGAAGGACCTCATAAACGACGAAGAGGCAGAGCTGCTCAGGAAGATAATCGAGATGAAGAGGAAGGCGAAGGGAAAGTAGCCCTGTTATTCCAATATGAATAATATTTTCAATAACTATTTTATATACCTCGCTCTCTCCCCTTATTTGATAATATGGGAATAAGGGTAAACGATCTGGATGCGACCCCGGTAAGCGAGCAGGACGTGGAGTTTGTGGAAAGGAAGGGCCAGGGGCATCCCGACACTCTGATAGATGGCATAGTCGAGAGCGTCAGCAACGCGCTTTACAGGAACTACGTGGAAACCGAAGGCAGGCCATTGCACTATAACGTCGACAAGGGCCTGATAGTCGGAGGTTCGTCGTCAGTGGACTTCGGCAGGGGTTCCATAACCAAGCCGATAGAGGTCATAGTCGCAGGCAGGGCATCCCTGGGCACTACTAGGAAGATAGACATCGGCAGGATAGTCTCCGAGACCGCGCGCGGCTACCTCCGTGAGAAGACGCGGTTCCTTGATCTTGATTCGGAAGTAGTGATAACACCAAAGGTGGCGGTAGGTTCTGCGGATCTGGTGGGTCTGTTCAATAGGGGCGACGGCGTTCCCTACGCGAACGATACCTCGTTCGGTGTCGGCTTCGCGCCCTTTACCACGCTTGAGAATGCGGTGCTTGACACGGAAAGGTTCCTCAACAGCAAGGATTACAAGTCGAAGCGACCCGCCGTCGGAGAGGATGTGAAGGTCATGGGCGTCCGCGAGGGCGGTAGCATAACCCTCACAGTTGCGATTGCTTTCGTTTCGGGTCTGGTATCCAACCTGGAAGAGTACCATGATCTCGTGGAGCAAGTTACGGAAGACGTGCGAACGCACGCAAAGGCGAAGACTAGCATGGATGTCGAGGTCATAGTGAACAATGGAGATGACCATTCCAAGCAGAGCGTATATATAACGAAGTCTGGTCTGAGTGCAGAGTCTGGGGATGATGGGCAGGTCGGCAGGGGCAACAGGATAAACGGCCTAATAACGCCGTTCAGGCAGATGAGCCTCGAAGCCGCAGCTGGAAAGAATCCAGTCAGCCACATAGGCAAGATATACAATGTGCTAGCCAACAACATAGCGAAGATAGTAAGCGCAGAGCTACCTGACATAAAGGAGTGCAGCGTCTCCATAGTGTCGCAGATAGGCAGGAAGATAGATGATCCAAGAAGCCTGAACATCAACATGATACGAGGCGGAAGAGCAGGCAAAGTCGATGCATCGCTTTATTCGCGCGCCAGATACATAGCAGAGTCGGAGCTGAGCGACATACGGCGCCTGACAGCGGAGATATACGAGGGCAGGCACACCATGTTCTAGGCCCTCTCAAATAATAAATCTCCCATTCATTATTCCTGTATGAATTAGTGTTGGGTATGGTCATGCTCAGTTTCCCGAGGTTATCTACGGTAGGAAAGAGAAGGAAGATACTTGGCATCACGCAGCAGCGCCTGGCAAAGATGTGTGGAATCAGCCAGTCTCTTCTTGCGAAGATAGAGAGCGGCAACGTGAATCCCAGCTACAGCGTGGCCGTCGGCCTGTTTGAGACGCTCGATGTCCTGGAGCAGAACGGTGCTGCTACATCTAGGGATATAATGAAGAAGAGCGTCGTGATACTCAACCCGAGGCAGCGCATCGCCGCCGCGGTGAAGATATCGAAGCAGCACGCCTACTCGCAGTTCCCGGTAGCGTACGGCGGCAAGCTTGTTGGAAGCATAACCACAAAGGATATGCTAGATGCGCCAAAGGATGCTACCGTCGGTGCCTTCCTGAGCGACCAGCTGCCGACAGTAAGCGAAAGCACACCTATAGAGGCCGTCAAGCAGCTGTTGAAGAGCAGCCAGGCGGTGATAGTGCTGAACAGAGGTGCGATAGTAGGGATAATAACTGCGGAGGACCTGCTATAAGGCCGCAGACACATGCACCCTCTTGCTCGCTTTAGCTTTCTCTCTTGTATATGGCATAGGACAGCGCAGCAAGCACCACCAGAGACACGAGCATCAGCGTGAATGCAAATGAAACGCTGAAAGTCGATCCGGTGCCTGGTGCTCCGAAGCCGAACAGATAATTCCACCCAAGGTTGGCTACTCCTGGCACATGGGCTTTGCTGAGAGGCAGGCCCAGGGCCGCATCGCCGAGCATGGCCAGCACCATCAAGGTAGAAATCATGCCAAGGCCAAGGTACGCCTTGCCGATCCCCTTTGCGCGCGCCAGCACAAAAAGCACAACCGCTATTATCATGAAGACTAATAGTATGGCCCAGTGCAGCGGCGCCAATGCGCGTAGCAGAACATCGAATATCAGAAGATATAGCGAAGACAGCAGGCCAACTGCAAAGAACTCGGCCAGCAGGTAATCCGTTGCCGTGCTGCGTTTTTCAGTCTTTGCCATCCTTATCTCCTCTTTGCGAGTACTATGGCAAGTGCCACGACTATTATAAGTACGACTATCCCAATCGCGGCGTATTCAGCGCCACTGCCTGCGCCTCCATGTTCGCTGCCATAATTTGCAGTGCTGGTGCTTGCCGAGGTGGTTGCGCTGGTTGTCGCGCTGCTTGTGGCAGCGGTTGTAGTATTGGTGTTGGTATTGTTGGATACCGGGGGTGCCAGGATGCTTATTGCAAGCTTGGCGGTGTTTGTCGACGGGTCGTCGCCGCTGACGTTGAACATCGCGTCATACGTTCCAGGCTTGGCGCTGCCGCTCACGCTGACAGTCGCGGTGCCGGAGAAAGGCGGTTCCACGGTCCCTGTGCTCAGTGATATGTGTATGCCTTCCGATGCCAGCTGCGCCGAGTTCACGACATTGACGTTTGAGCCCCACGGGCTTCCGCTGCTCAGGCTGACATTGTAGCTGACAGTCTGCGAACCGCCCTGCGCCAAAGACGCGTTATACGCGCTTAGGGTTATATTTGATGTGCCTATGCCCGCGGCAGTTGCAACTGCGACAAGCATGGCAAGCGACAGTACAGCGGTCAAACCAAACCTATTCATTCCCACTCACCTATACCGGGTAGTAGGAGATAAACTATATTAAAGTATAGTTAATTGCGTTGTAGCTTTAGATATGAATGGGCCGCTCGTTGTACGCCGTTATTTTTCGAACTCGAGAAGCCTATTGCCGAAGGCTTCCTCATCGCGGCAGAGCAGGGCTACTTTGCTGTGTTCGTGGTAGTCCTTGAGGAGGTATCCGGATGCATCGGCTATCTCCTTTGCGAAGCCGAGAATCTCCTCTTTCTGCGGCATCCTCTCGTACGATAGCCCCCTGGACTCCCGGCGAGCGCCGCCCACATAGACAAAGCCCTTGACCTCGACGTAGTCCGGATTGCCTTTCCTTATCAGTGCCGCGTATCCTTCTGCATCAATCATGTTGAGATCCTTGACGAGCGTAAGCCTGAAGACGCGCCTGGTCCTGAGGCCCGAGAATACCTCTATGAAATCGTTGAAGTTGTTCCATGACGCGTTCAGGCTCTTCGGCCTGACTGTCTTGCCGTACACCTCCTCGTTCGGCGCCTGTATGGAAACGTAAAGCTGCGTCGGCAGCACGGTGAGCGCCTTGAGTGCACCTGTCATAGTGCCGTTCGTCACAAGGAAGGTGCTGATGCCTCGCCTGTGGAAGGCCTCCATAAGCCTGCTTATCATAGGATAGAACAGCGGCTCGCCCGTGAGGCTGAGTGCAACATGCGCAGGGTTATTCGATTCGAGCCATCGCCCCATATCGACATCCTTGTCGCCCTTGAACCCGCTGACAAGCCTCTTATGCTCTGCGATCAGGCCTTCTACTATGCCGTCAGGATCATCCCACCTGCCGTTTCCAAGCGCGTTGAGTTCGTTCCAGTTTATGCCTATCTCATCAGGTATTATGCGCCAGCAGAAGGCGCACGAGAGGTTGCAGCCTATCGCCGGCGTGGACTGCATGCACCTCCAGCTCCTTATCCCGTAGAACTGGTGCTTGTAGCAGGTCTTCCCGCCGTTCCTCATGCTGCTTATCGTGTATCCGCAGCTCTTTATCGCGCTGTGCCTGCCCACAAAGTGGTAGCCCTGCTTCTGCATCATCTCCTGCAACTCTTTCGGCATGTGCGGCTCGACCGCCTCCCTGTTGGCTTGAACCATGCCTTCCGTTTCAACTGCCATAATATAATCCTATGTGAAGCGCTTTCCAAACCAAAAATATTGAAAGCACGAGGCTTAAAACACTTGCTAGTAAAAGGTTAAATCAGTTGCCCTGTTGGGCAAGGTTTCGGCGCAAGCCTACTTCCCATGTAGGTACTTTTCATACTTCATGAAGTTCCCTATGTCCGTTGGACCGTTTCTCAGAAGGCACTGGGCCTCCAAGAAATCGATCACTTCCTTTATCTTTGTCTCTGTTGTCATTCTCTCACTTATATTCAAATGAAGTGTGAGATCGGTGACACGGCCGCAATACCATTGAGAAGTGAAAATATTTAAACATTATCAGAAACCGTCGTCATCATCCTCGCTTTCTTCCTTCATCTGGCAGGAGGCGCTTGCTGATGGTGTTCTGTATTTCGCCACTGAAGTGAATGTCGAGCAGGGTGAAGAACTGGTGCCCGCATCCTGGAGAATGCGGGCCTATAATTGATGCCCGTTATGACTGCAGGCAATGCTGAGCTTTCACCGAAGTTAACTGCCTTGACGTGATCCATCATGCCAAAAGAGTTGCAGGAGATGATGCAGAAGCAGGGCTACCACTTTGTGGGCAGGCACAGCGCGAT
>DAHXMI010000008.1:0-38661 GCA_027365565.1 Microcaldota archaeon | reverse complement strand
GAACAGCATGTACTGCGGCGTGTACTGCAGCGTCATGGTCTCGTTCGATCCGATGGTCAACTGCGTATTTGACGTCGTGTACTGGGTGCCGTTGACCGTGAGGCTGTCAAAGATGTTCCTCGCGTACGAGGGACTATCAGGTATCTCAGCGGGAGTGGTGAAGTTGAACCAGTGGGACGACCCTGGAGCGAAGCTCAGGGAGGAGCTGCTGAGCTGCTGGCACGTGTACGGGTTTCCGTTTATGTACGCAATGGCAGAGGTCGACGATGAGCAGAGGTTGAAGTTCTTGATGGAGAACGTTACGTAGACAGGCTGCACGAACGTCACCTTTACACTTGCGGTGTAACCGGAATAGTTCGCAGTTATGAGAGTTGTGCCGGTCTTCGTGCCGAAGACACTGCTGACCGCAGTGCCGTTCGTCGCGGACGTGGTTACGTTGGGACTAATCGTGTAAGCGGTATTGTTCTCGGTGAAGTTGACCGTTGCGCCCTTGAGAGGGTATCCGAGCAGGTTGACGTGCGCGTACAGCGGGTCCTTCCCGCCGTTGGCGACCTGCGTGGCGTTCTTTGCCGAAAGTGTTATCGATGATGTCGTTGATATCAGAGGTTCGATGTGCGCAGTGTAGCTGCCTGAGAAGGTCTGGCCCTCCTTCGTAGAGCACGGGTTAGGGTACAGGCCCGTGCATGACTGGGCGCTTAGATAAATGCTGCCGAAGTAGAGCTGCCCGTACGAGGACGTTATCCCAGGAAGGTACGGAGTCTCGCAGATTATGGACCCGCCAGGGGCAACGTACTTAGGATTGCACGCGTAAGAGGTTGTGTTCGCCTTGTTTATGTTTATAATGAGAGTCGGATTCTCTATCGGCACCGTTTTGGTGTTCGTTATGAAGAACGCGGCTATGGTATTGTGCGTCACCGCGTTTGCGCCGAGAACTATGGCGTTGCAGTACGCGCCCGTGACAAAACTGCATGTCGATGGTGGAAGAACTCGGGGCGCAGAAACGTAGAAGAATAGCAGGGTAGCCGCTATCGCGACTATGAGTATTGCCCAGCCGTAGGTTATCAAATATTCCATTGCTAACTGGGCCTTGCTTCGCAACATAAGGAATCCACCTACATGCATTAATAGTTAAAGTGTAAATATATATAAATTAGGCGTAGTACGCTATATTTATATATAGTTGAAACTATTATGCGTACCACACTCCGCAGCATAATGGAATTATCCAACACATATCAAACTAATGTTATAGATAAAATAGATGACTGATTTTATGCCGCAACGCTTTCGGATGCGTTTTCCCGAAGCCCCGGGTGGGAGTTGAACCCACGACTTCCAGTTTACGAGACTGGCACTCTACCACTGAGTTACCGGGGCATTTTTGTACAAACGCATAATGTGGTGTAGACACAATTATAAATACTCTGGTAAATAATCATTTTATCGATAAGATATTAGGCCTTATCGCACAGTGAGCCAATGGTAGACCAGCCAGGCAATGGCACTGCGCCGCAGGATAACACCGATCCTTACTCTAATCTAGGCAAGCCTCCATCTTCAGACGGCACAGGGACCGAACCGGAGCAGAACCAGAAGCCGACGGCAACTCCTCAAGTCCAGCAGCCTCCGCCACAGGCAAGCGGACATGGCGCCGGATATTCCCAAGGCATACCAGGGCAAAAGCAATTCATTGACGAACCAGCAGGTACAGCAGGAAAGGTGAAGCGGCAGCAGGGGCCTGCCAAGAGCAATAAGCCCGGAAAGCCCAGGAAAGCCATAGTGCTGCTCATCGCTGTAATAGTTATAGTAGGCATAGTAGTGGTGTTTGTCAGGCCAGGCGCACCGTCCAGCACTACCAGCACCCAGTACACGACAATCAACCAGAATTTCCAGTCGATATCCACGTGCAGGGACATAAACGCCCCGGGCAGCTACTACCTGTCAGGGCCGGTATCGAGTTCCTCTGGCAACAGTGCATGCATAGGCGTGCATTCCGACAACGTGAAGATAGTGTGTGATGGAAACCAGTTGAGCGGGCCTGGCGCTGCATACCTAATAGGCCAGATCAGCTATGGGGTTGGAATCTACAATGTGAGCAATGTCTCTGTAGAGGAATGCGGCATCAAGGGATTCACGTATGGAATAGCCTCGTTCAGCTCCAAGAACGTCAGGATAAGCAAGGACAATATGACCGGCAATTACGAGCCCATTTACTTTAACGGCACTAGCCACAGCACCATAAGCGACAACTATATATCGGGCGCCACATCCCCTAACGGCATGGTGCAGCTCAATACCAACTCGATAGACAACAATGTGTTGAACAACACGCTCAA
Source organism: Microcaldota archaeon (assembly GCA_027365565.1). Lineage (GTDB taxonomy): Archaea > Micrarchaeota > Micrarchaeia > Micrarchaeales > Micrarchaeaceae > JAMCYG01. The sequence goes on along the minus strand of DAHXMI010000008.1, from coordinate 36,325 downwards.
CAACAGCGCTTATTATGGTATAGTAATAAACTCCACTGGCAACTCTTTCATAAACAACTACATCTCGAAAAACCTGTACTCGTTTGCATGCGGGATAAACGCGGGGTACCCTCAGAGCAATTTCGCCCACGGGAACACATGCTTCAACAACACAGGATGCAGCTTCGTGACGTGCAGCGGCGTCAACATACCGAACAATGTTTCGCTGACGACACTCGACTCGAACGTCTCGACCTGCGGATCCATAATAGTGCCCGGGGAATATTCGCTCACGTCCAACATAATCGCCGGAAACTACATAGGTTTCTACAATGCCAGCCTGTATAGGGTGCCATGCATAAGAATAGCCGCAGACAACGTCAGGTTCAGCTGCAACAACCATACCATATCCGAGGCGGAGTATGCAATCGCGTCTGCAGGGACAAGCAATGACATCGTGAGCAACTGCGCGCTTTCCAATTCCGAGTATGGTATCTTCCTATCCAACACCACGGCATTCAACGTGAGCAGGGCAACACTGCACGGCGATACGTATGGGATAGCGGTGAATGCCTCGAAGCTGACGTACGTCAATGGCGTCACAGCCAGGAACAACAGCTATGCGGTATACCTATCGGGAGTAAATGCGATAACGGTCAGCAGCTTCGACCTGCGCAACAACACGTATGGCGTGTACTTCAACAATTCCACCAATAACCTCCTCTATTCGGGCAAAGCATTCAACAACAGCGCATATGACGTCTACGCAACGAACAGTTCGGCAGGGCTGCATTCCAACCTCGCGGAGTCGGTTTCGTGTGGATTCACTGACGCGCTCTGGGCGCCGTGCACCTCGCACATATCGCCGGACATGAAGTACTTCCCGATAACCACGTGCTACACCATAACCAAACCCGGCAACTACAGCCTGGCCGAAAACCTAGTAGGCACGGGCAGCAACTGCATAAACATAAAGTCGGACAACGTGGCGTTCAGCTGCGGCAACCACACGATAACAGCGGCCAGCGGGGTCACTGGCGCGTTCCTGGACATAAGCAACAGGAAGAATGTTAGCGTGGACGGATGCGCGGCTTACGGATATGGGACAGCGATATCAGTGAGCAATTCATCAGACGTCAGCATTTCATCGATAACCGCGAGAGCCAGCGCCTACGGCATAAAACTCCTGAATGTGAACGGCTCTGCGGTCAACGACAGCAATATAACATCGGTGGCTGATGCAGGCATACTGATGCAGAATGTCTCGCACAGCACGCTGAAGGGCGACAGTGTGAGGTATGCGAAGCCCAATGCGACGGCCTTCTCGATATCGGACTCGAGCAACGACATAATGCTCAACAACTACGACCAGTATGCGCTTGTGGGCATGGACATGACCGGCTCGTCAGTCAACAATCTGGTATACAACAACACGATGCAGTCCAACAGCGCGTACGATTATGAGTGCGGCGGGTCCGCCTCCTACATAGGGTCGAACAACGCCACGTACAACTACGGCACGCTTAACAACTGCGACTGGCTTGCCGCACTCAACAGCGCCTCACCCTATGTAGCCTGCAATTCCGAGCTCAGCCCCAGTACGGTCGTCCTTACGTCAGACTACATTTACACTTACGGTGCCGCATGCTACAGCATATACGCGGGCAACTTCACGCTAAACTGCAACAACCACGTCATAATATCGACCAATGGAGGCACCTTCGCCTCATTCGTGAACAGCAAAGGAGGCCTCATAGAGAACTGCAGGCTCAAGGGCTTCTCCGAAGCGATAGTAGCAAGCAACTCCAGCGTTAGGATCGTCAACAGCACTATATACAATTCCGGCACAGGCACCGGATATGGCATAGACGTGTCTGGAGGGGAACGCAGCAACGTCAGCCGCAACAATGTCTACAACAGCAAGTATGGCATAGTCGTGAGCAATGAGAACTACTCCATTATAGCGCACAACGTCGTAAGCCGCACCGCCACTGCGTTCAGACTCGAGAATGTCAATGCATCCACAATAGAGAACAACGTTGCGCAGCTCAGCAACCTCATAGGCGCGATTGTCGGGAACTCTTCCAGCGACATATTCTCGAACAACCTCTTCAATGGAACCGTGCAGAACGTCGTTTGCGACAACTCGACGAGCCAGTGCCCCTGATGCATTGCATAGCGTTCTAATTAGTTTTGCCTCCAAGTAGTTATGTGCGGCCCGCACGGGTGGATATCTTGCTTTTCAAAGACCTTGCTGAATACTACGACAGGCTCGAGGGTGTCTCGTCAAGGCTCGAAATGATAAGGATACTCGGCGAGATGCTGAAAGAGCTGGACAAGGTGGAGATCGCCGAAGTAATATATATGACGCAGGGCGTGCTCGCCCCGCCGTTCGAGGCGGTGGAGTTCGGCATCGCAGAGAAGTATATGGAAGAGGCAATAGCGATCGCCTCCGGCAGGTCGAAAGAGGCAGTGCACGCGGACTACAAGAGGAAGGGGGACCTGGGCCTTGTGGCGGAGGAGCTTATGGCCTCGACAAAACTGAAAAGGCTGAGCCAGAAGCAGTACACTAACAAGGAAGTCTACGGGATGATGAGCAAAATCGCTAAAACCTCCGGTGAGGGAAGCAAGAATGCAAAGATAAAGGAGCTGGCTGGCTTGCTCTCTTCAACGACGCCGCTGGGAGCGAGATATGTAGCGAGGTATCCCCTCGGGCAGCTCAGGCTGGGCCTCGGCGACGCCACGATACTGGAGGCCCTCTCCGTCATGGCGACAGGAAACAGGGAGATGAAGGACAGGCTCGAGGCGGCTTACAATATATGCAGCGACCTCGGCCTTGTCGCATCCACCCTCAAGAGCCAAGGCATGGAGGCCATAGACAAATTTAGGGTATCGCTCTTCAAGCCGATAAGGCCTGCACTGGCTGAGAGGCTGCCGACCGCTGAAGAGATAATAAATAGGATGGGCGGCAAGTGTGCGGTGGAGCACAAGTACGACGGCTTCAGGTGCCAGATCCACAAGGACGGCAATAGGATAAGGATATACTCCAGGCGCCTTGAGGAGACGACAGCTATGCTGCCGGACATAGTCGAGGCAGCCAGGAATGAAATGAGCGCGGAGAGGGCCATATTCGAGGGCGAGGCGCTCGCGTTCAACGAGTCGACGGGCGAGTTCCTCCCGTTCCAGGAGACCATACAGAGAAAGAGGAAGCACGGGGTTAGGGACAAGGCAATAGAGATGCCCCTCTACCTCTTCGCATTCGACCTGATGTACCTAGACGGGGAAGACTACCTAAGCAGGCCGTTTCATGAAAGGAGGAAGGCCCTTGAGAAGGCGCTCGGCAGGCCGAAGAGGATAAGGCCTTCTACGATTATACTCACAGATTCGCCCAAGAAGCTTGATGAGTTCTTCGAAGAGGCGATCGAGAACGGCCTTGAGGGCATAGTGGCGAAGGATCTCAATGCGCCATACATAGCAGGTGCAAGGAAGTTCAGCTGGATAAAGCTGAAGAGGAGTTACAGGGGAGAGCTCTCCGACACGCTGGACCTGGTGGTGGTAGGATATTACCTAGGCCGCGGTGCGCGGGCCGAATTCAAGTTCGGCGGGCTGCTTTGCGCCACATACAACGAGAAGAGGGACATGTTCGAGACGGTCTCAAGGATAGGCTCCGGATTCACAGAGGAGCAGATGAAGGAGTTGAGGGAGAGGCTCAACGGCATAAAGGTGCCGAAGAGGCCCGTAAGGGTGGACGCGGTGGTGGAGCCTGACTTCTGGGTGGACATTAAGTATGTGGTAACCGTAAAGGCGGATGAGATAACGAGGTCGCCAACGCACACCTGCGGCAGGGAGAAGCTGGCCGACGGTACCGAGGTAGGATACGCGCTAAGGTTCCCGAGGCTAGTCGGGCATGAGGCGATAAGGTCTGATAAGAGTCCCGAAGATACCACCACCACGAAAGAGATATCCGAGCTCTACAAACAGCAGAAGAAGGTAGGGCTTAAGGATTAGGCCTTAACTGGAAGCATTAAGAGGGATTAGACTTTCCTTACGCTCTCTATTACCTTCGAGTACTTCTGCACATTCTTGACTATGTCTTTGACCCTTGGGTTGAGCCTGTATCCGAGGCCGTAGCCCTTGTCGGTCCTTATGTGCGTGGGCTGTATTACATTAAGATCAAGGGCCAGCTCCCTCAACGTGAGTATGAGAGTCTTCCTTGTGAACTTCTTTTCAAGCAGCGAGTACAGTTCCCTTGTTGTTCTTGGAGACTTCCTGAGAAGCAGTTCCACTACTGCATAGTTAGGTCTCGTAAGCATCTTCCTAAGGGCCCATATCTCGTCCGTCTCGATGTTCTTCTTTGTCATAGTTTACTCATTGCGATACAAGATATATAAACCTTTTCAAGCGTGCAGGTTTTGCTATCCAGATACATGCAGGGGCATGCGCCTACAAGGTAGATTTATGCGCCATATGGCCGCAAAATGTTAATACAAAGGTATATATACTTTTATTTTAGTATAAGTTCATTTATTTTTGTATAAGGTATAACCATGGACCTTTACAAGTCGTTGAGAGTCTTGGCAAGCAAGGCAGTGCCGGGCGATTCCGCGCGCCCTGAGCGGAAAGTGCGGCTATCGTTCGATCTCACCCGGGACTTCCCCTCCTCGGTGATCGAGAAGGCGGGCAAGCATGCGGCAGTCGGCACGGATGGAAAGGGCCACATCTATTTCCTCGATTCTGTAGAGCTCGGCAGCGATGATATCTTACGGTTGGAAGCCGAAAAAGGAAAGGTAATAGAAAATGTAGTGGGTAGAGGCCTTGGCGATGGGGACCTGCGCAGCGACAGCACGGTTTCGCAGGCGCTGGAAGGCCTTCTGCTCGACTATCCCGTCGGAAAAAGGGATCTCATGCTGTATGTGCTAAAGCATGACATATTCGGATACGGACCGTTCAGCATCCTTATGGAGGACAGGAAGAACATCGAGGAGATAGTGGTCAATGCGCCTGATGACAACATAGGCGTGTACCATTCCAGGTACGGGTACTGCAGGACTAATATGAGGTTTAGGGACGAAAGCGGCTTCCGTTATGCCATAAACAGGCTCATCGACGGTGTGGACAAGGAGCTGAGCAGCGAGACGCCGATAATAGATGCGCAGTTCGCCGACGGTTCTAGGATACATGCGCAGAGCGCACCGTATGCCACCAGAGGAGCTGCGGCATCTATACGCCTGTCAGGCAGCAAATTCACAGATATAAGGAACATGATGAATACGGGCAGCATAAGCGCAGAGGAACTGGCTTACCTCTGGTTGGCGATAGAGACGGGCTGCAGCATAGTCGTGTCCGGTGCACCATCTTCGGGCAAGACCACGCTCCTGCTGGCGCTGAGCTGTTTCGTGCCCAGGTACCAGAGGATAATAACAATCGAGGAGGACGTCGACGAGCTGAGGTTCTACTCGAACTTCATGAATTCGGTGCCGCTGCAGGGATCCTCAGGCAACGCAAAGGTCACGGTAAAGGATCAGATAGTCAACGCGCTGCACCTCAGGCCGGACAGGCTCATAGTGGGCGAGATAAGGGGAGGGGAGGCGGCGAGCGTCTTCTCCGGGGCGAACCTCGGCGTGCCGTTCATGACGACGATGCACAGCATGACGGACGGAAAATCCCTTATAAACAGGCTTCAGGCAAAGCCCATGTCAGTAGAGCCACAGTCCATATCCATGCTCGACGTCGCGGTGTTCACGCGCCTTGAAGGGCTTAATGCGAGGGCGGTCTGCGGGATATCGGAATACAGGTGGCTGTCAAGGAGCGAGATCGGGAGCGAGAAGGGCGTTGAATACGAAGTGTCCAATGTGTCGGAGAACGGCAGGGTGGATGAGAGGGATATCAGATCGGCCAAGATAATTGAGGCATACATGGCTGAAGGACTGATAGGCAGCAGGCAGGCAATGCGGGAGTTCAAGAGGAGAGTGGAGTTTTTGAATGGTATGGCCCAAGGGGCACAAGAGCAAAGCATAGCTGATGCGATCGCCTCATATGGTGACATAAAATGAAGATGTATGACCACACTGCTGACATTCTCATATATGCGGCAGGCTGCATGCTGTCTTTCGAGGTGCTTGGACAGAATGCCGTCTTCGCGGTTCCGGTCTTTGCGGCATTCCTGCTCGTATCGATTTGGTATGGAAGGCGCGCCGACCAGAGGAGGCTATCGCATAAAGCTGACTTATCCTCGCAGGTGGTGCTCGCCATGGTCAAAAACGCGATGGAGCATACCGGTAGGGGCTTGATGTCCAGCGTTAGGGGCGCAGGCAGGCTAATATGGATGTATGACCACGGGCTCGCGGATGTGCTCAGGGAGGCGATGCAGAGGGTTTGCCTTGGCTATGGGATGGATGGCGCTTTAGGCATGCAGGCAATCCCAGGCCGGGCTAGATACAGGTACATTGAGAGCCTCGGAGGGATGCTGAACGGCACCGACAGCGCGACTGCGGTCAGGGAGGCACACCTCCAGGCCGAGATGGGCATGGGAAGGGCGCGTGAGGATGCCATGGGATCGCTGCAGAGATATGCTTCGGTCAACATGGCCGTGGGAACGGTAGTGCCATCGTTCATAACCTTCGGCTTCGTCGGATATTCCATGATGTCTGGCGGCTCCATGGCCGCCTTCGCCTTCATGATATCGTTCGGGGCCGTGCTTCCTCTCGCAATGAAGGTTATCAAGTCGAAGATGGGTGAGATGCATGAAAGGATATGACGTACTGCTTACAAACGCAGGGCTTGCGTCAGGGATAGCGGCCCTTTTCACAGCGGTATTCTATAATATTTACGCGGCTATGGGTTTTGGTGCAGCTTGCGCGGCCTTGTATGCCTTGCGTTTCCGCAAGGGAGCGGACGGGCGCATTGACAGGGACATACCGGTGTTCGTAGAGGGGATGAGTTCGGAGATTAAGGCAGGTCATACGCTTGCCGTCTCCGCGGGGCGCGCGAGCACGCCTGGGCTCTCTTTCAGCAGGGAAATGAATAAGGCACTTGCCACATACAGGCTTTCCCTGAACCCGTACTATTCATTTGAGGGCATCATGGGCATGCGTTCGGAGAAGCTCAGGGCCCTCGCAGCCCTGATATCAAGCGCCATTGCCGCCGGCGCGCCTGCATCAGGATTCATGAGAGAGCTCGGGATTCGGGAAGGCGGCATGCATGGGATCATGCACAAAGCCGACGCCGCACTGGATGGGTCTGTGCTGGTATCCTCAATCGGCTCCGTGATATTCTTTCCCATGTTCGCCGGGATTAGCGCAGGCATACTAGGCGTGTTCTCACCGAACGCCGGAGTGGGCATAGGGAGAGTCATGCTGGTTTTTGCGTTTTTCATCGTGGTAAGCAACTATTACAGCCTTGATGGCACAGGAAGAGGTATGGCTGTGCATTTCAAGTTCGTGCTCGCGGCGCTTGCAGGGATATTGATAATGAGGATTGTCTCTCTGGTTTCAATAAGCATGGTTTAATCTAGGTGAGAATATGGCACAGATGCCTTTCGTAGATGAGATAAGGGGTCTTTTGCTCTTGGCGAAGGTCGCCAGGGGGCAGGGATCGATAGAGTATGTGATGATGCTCTCGGCAGTCAGCATCGTCATAGTCATCGCGCTGGCGATGATGACGCAGCTCAAGGGGGTTGCGCTGCATGCGCTGGTAAACGGGACGAATACCAGCGTCATGTCGGAGCTGACGCATCAGCTCTCCAACCTGAGCAGCTGAATGGTCGGATAGTCGGATGGCATGGTAGTTGGTCCAGTGGTAGTCGCATGAGGATTCAGATGTCGTTGGAGTTCGTGATATATGCGGCTATATCGCTGGCGTCGCTGACAGGGGCGTTGGCGGCATACTCGGCAGTGATGCCGAAGTACAGCAGTATGGAGAACGGCGCGGAGCTTACTACGTTCGCTTCGGCTGTAAATGCGAACATGCAGTATGCCAGCAGCACATTCGACGCCTTCGTGCCAAGGGGGATATGCAATCCCGTGAATGAAGCATGGGCCTCCACAGCATTCGATTCCAGAGTCGCGTTCGGCGCGGGCCTGTGCAACAGCGCAGGAGGCATCAGGCAGGTAAGCATGTCGATGGACGGCAATGGCACAGTGATACTGATGGTGGAAAAATGAGCAGGGGGCAACTGTCTGCGGGATTCATCGCCGAAGTTGCGATAGCCATAGTACTGCTCGCTTCGTCGGCACTCCTGATGGCGCAGATGGGCGCAGCTGCAACTCACTCGTTCCACACGGTATCGGCCGCATATGCGGAATCGGGAAGATACCTCAATGCGAGTTTCAGCATATATGGCGCAGAGGACATATTTGGCAGGTGAATGCATGAGAGGCAAGAACGGGTTTGTGATAGGCATGGACACGCTGATTGCGATTATGATAATCAGTTCTGCACTCGTATACTTCATGTACGAATACAGCATGGGGATTAGGTATTCGTCGGAGAGCGCGGTTAGTGAACTAGGCAGCCTCAATGCCAAATCAGGACTGCAGAACCTTCTGATGCTAAAGGACACAGGCAGGATAAGCAATTCCACTTTCGCCAACATTGCCGAATCTTACGGTTACAGGGTAACAAAGATGAATATCTCTTCAGGCATGGCCCGTCGCGGCACCATGAGGCTGACCGTGATGGATGGAAAGATTTATTCGGTAAGCGGGTGATTATATTAGGGTGCAGTCTTCAATAGAATTTGTCGTTATCCTTTCGGGCGTAATATCCCTCGTCGTAGCGAGCGTGGCCATGTATGCGCACCAGGCTTCGTACCAGAAGCTCGCTCTCGAGAGCATATCCAATGTGTCGAACAGCACCAATGTAATGTACGGGAATGCCATTGCGCCGCAGGCGCCGCCGAAGATGTATGTATATGCGTCAATCGGCAGCACAATATACCTGAACAATACAAACCAGCTCGGTGTAGTGGTATCACTGCCCGTAGGCGCGCACATAGATTCGATCATTGCATATTCCGACAGCGTAAGGATAACCCCTCACGGGTTCTATAACATGACATCAGACGGCATAGACACCCTGTCATTTGGCGTCGTGCCGAAGAGTTACGGTCCGGCAAACATCAGCGTAGAGACCCTTTCAAGTTATGGGAACAAAACCTTCGCAAATACCACGCATGTCTATACGTTCGCCACAGAGAAGAACGGCAGCGTCACGCGGAATGCCACAGAAGGAGGCGGGCTTAACGCCCTTATACTTTACGGGAACCAGAGCATATTATACAACCTGACAGAAGGAACCGACGTAATAGGAACAAGGACGTCGAACCATTGCCTTTATCAGAACTTCTGGTACCAGCCCTATCCCGTGAATGTGCAATGCGGCACCGGCAATGCGTGGGACTTCTGGATCTTCGACAACATATGCTACAGCAATGGGGACCTTTACAGGGTATACTGCATCTACCCCACAGCTTCCGCCTACAGGTATTACGGAATAGACGCGAGGGGGAACTACGCCTATAACATTACGCTACGCCTGTACAACTCTTCAACTTCAATGGCTGGAGCGCTAGGCGGGAAGGAAAAGAGCACAAATATGACCTACGGCGGAAAGGTTTATGGCAATGCGACGGTCGGCAGCGTAACCGGGCAGGGTCCCACGCCCTCAGCCGGATATGTAGTCCTCAGTAACGGCTCTATGGCCGGGGCGGTGAACATGAGCGCCTATGATGAATATTCACAGGCGCTTGGCAACATGGAATCTACGCTCGGTTACTACAACGACAGCGGAGTGTCACAGGACCAGATAGATCAGATATGGCAGGAGATCGGCTCTTATGACAAGGCAGCTGCCATATTTGAAGGCGCACCGCGCGTGAATGTGAGCGGATGCTCCCTGTCAGGCAGTGGAAACCGGTCGAATTACACGTGTTCGCCGTATTCCAATTTGGACTATGTGATCAACGCTTTGGTATATGGAACCACGAAGAACTACAGCGTGAACTACGGCGGTTCGGTGATAAACATAATGGGCAGGAAGTGATACCATGAGAGCCCAGCTATCAGTGATAGAGGCAGGCATATCAGCCATTATAATAATAAGCGCGGCTGTGGCGGTTGCCGACGCCGCTTATGGTATGTCAGCGCTCCAGAGGACGGACAGCACCAACATATCAAATCTAGCTTATGATTTTTCAGTGCTGCTGCGGTATAATGCGTCTGTGGCCGGTTGCTTTGCAGGGAACAACTCTTCGTGCAAGGCAGCAATATTGCAGCACCTGCGCAGCATCTATGGGGCGGAATACCTCAGCTACGAGTATCAAGGGGTAGCGGTGCACTCCGGGAAAGAGACGTCCTGCTCTTCCGGCTACATGAAGGAATACTGCTTCGCATTCAAGAACGCGACAGTTGCGTGTATAGGCTCATGCGGTGTATAAATGCCATTGTACGGGGCCGGAATAGCCATATCGATTATCGTTTTGGCAGTCGGGTTCTCCGCTTCGGCGCAGATGATGCATTATGAGAGTGTGGTGAACGCTGAACATGCAGCTTACCAGTCGCTCGGCGGGCTCGGAGCGCTGCATTCGGATGTGCTTTATCTGGAAGCGTCGGGAGAATGCGGAAACGCGTGCCTGAACGCAACTGTTGCAACGTTATGCAGATCTGATTCATGCACTGCGTCGTACATAGGCAACGGCATCGTAGTAAAGGAGGGAAATGCAAGCCTTCTGATACGTGAACGGGGCTAACCTGGCCTCTTTGCCGCGTCCGCGCCTCTCCTCTGAAGCACTATGGCGATCGCAAGGAGCGCCATCACCGAGGCGACGGCCACCAGCGCATCGTCGGTGCCGAACGACAGCGCGTATATTCCTACAGGGAACGTCTGCACCGCCGAGTATGGGGCGAAGGTGTAGTTGAATTCAAGAGTGTTGGCATTGGAGCCGCCGAATGCGGAGAACTGCGTGGGCGTGTACGTCGCGTTTGCTATGTCTGGCTGCGTGTACAGCATCGGCTGCGGCGGGGGCGAGCCATAGTATTGTGTGATTATCTTCGCAGTGCCTGTGCCGCAGACGTTGAATGTCTTGGAGAAATTGCCGCTGGAATTGGTATGCACTATGTCGACGAGGCCGAGCTGTGTGGTGAAATGGCCCGTGCCATTCAGGAACGTGGGCACGCAGTATGCCGTCCCGGTAGGATAGCTGGCGGTCTGCGGAAGGCCGAAGTAGCCGTACAGGTTGCAGTTGTAACTGAGGGCCGAGGCAAGGAGGCTGTTGGGCTCGTTGGCGCACGTGTTCTTCGAGGAGCTGTTGTACTGGGTGTGGAACATGATATAACCCGACTCTGCCACGCCTGTGGAGTTGCCCGAATAGGAGTACGAGCCGCCGCTGCTTGTCCAGGTGCGCGTGTGCGTCGGGTCCGCCAGTATGCAGCCGATCGAAAGCGGGCTGAATGCGCAGTTCTCTGCATAGGTGGAGTAACCTGTCGGGTTGGATGTCTGTGTGGAGGTTGAGTTGTAGTAGTTCAGGTTTGCGTCGTAATAAATGTAAATCGGTGCATTCACCAGGGGCTTGCAGCCGGTGAACAGGGAATTCTGGCAGTCGAGCACAGAACCGGAGACGTTTATATTAGACTCGTTGGGATTGGTTACGTTAGTGTTTATCGAGTGGGAAAGCTGTATGTCCGTCAGGTTCGCTATGTCGGCATCGAGCGGCGCCTTTAGAAGGTTGCCGAACTCATCGGTTATCAGGTATACCAACCTGTCATATCCAAGGGCACTCTTGCTGCCGTTCAGGGAATATGAGAAGCTATCGCTGTACGAGGCCAGCTTGTATATGCTGAACAGGGAGAATGGCGCATTCGTGTTCGGCCCGGCATTCGTAAGGTTTATCTGGCTCGGGCCAGGGTAGGGGTTGCTCGTAGTCGATGACGTGCAAGAGGTTTTGACGCACACGCCAAAGATTCTGTCTGTGCATGTGCAGCTATAGGTAGTAGCGGAAACCTGGTTGGCGCCCGTCACAGGAGTTATCGGGTTTGACAGCTCAATCTGGTACGCACCGGCCGTTCCAAATGCCGAATTGATTGAGTATGTCTTCGTACCGTAATCCAGAATGCGAGTGTAGTTGACCACGAGAGGCGATGTTAGGTTGTTGTCTGGATTTACTGTCTGGTTTATATAAACCGATCCTATCAGCCTATCCGTTAGCAGATTGTAGCTGATTAATGGCGGCAGCGTCACGTTGCGGTCGGATAGGCTGGCATTGTAGAACTTGCCGCTTGTCAGATACTGCAGCAGGGTGGCGCCGCCCTGTATCGTGTAGTTGAGGGAGCTGGTATGTACTGGATACTGCGCCGTCGCATAGATGTCTGCGTTGCTGTTCTGGGTGCTGCCGAATGGAACGGTGCTTACACAGGGAGCAGTGGAGTTGCAGTAGCCACCTAACAGCGTTATCTTGCCGCTTGTGTACGTGCTTTTACACGAGCCCCCAGTAGGCACGCCATTGTTAGTGTATACCTGCGTGCAACTTGTTGGAGAGGACCATTGCTTGCTTATGCTGTACGAGTAATGCAGCGGCACAAGAAACGCGCCCCCTATGGAAGTGTTAATGTAGGTGTAGCTATTCGGCAGGCTAGCGCTGGAAGAGAAGGTAGTATTGCCGATGGTGTTATATGGTATGGTGGTTGTCGTGGATGTGGTGCTCGTAGTGCTGGCTCCGCTTCCACTGCTCCCCTGCCCGCTTCCGAAGGTGGAGAATGTTGATAGGGCGGATTGGTAGATCGACGGGGATCCCTGCGATTCGGCGTAGCTGAACGAACTCGGCATGTTTATAAATGGCAGAGTCATGTGCTTCAGGATATGCGCTTCGGCAGAGGTGTACGAGCCGCTGCCAGGCGTCATGCAAGGCGTATCGCCGCTTATCGGGTTTCCGCCTATCGAGTTCGTGCTAAGGTAGCAGAAGTACTTCGCGTTGGCCGCGAAGGATATCTTGGAATAGTTGTAGATAGGTGCTTTGAAACCTGTTAGCTCGATGTATATAGGAGGATTGGAGTAGCCGGTGCTCACATTACTGAGCATGTATGCGCTTCCATTGTAATCCAGTGACAGTCCAACGGAGGTGCACAGACCGCTGGTGCCGAAACAGCCGCTTGTGTTGTTGGATATGAGTGGCCCTATTGGCTCATATGGGGTAATCAGGTTTGAAGGGGTGAAGTTGCAGCCCGCGGCGCAGTATGATATTGAAGCTATGACGTTGAATGCTGTATAGCCGTCCAGTACACCATTTTCTGCGATATATGACAGGTTAGCAGAAAGCGGCCAGCCGTATGGGGGCTCCCCGCCGCTAAAGGAACTGCCAGCACCAGCATTTATGAATCCCAATGCCATCGAGTTCGACGCCACTAGATCGCTGTAGTTTGTCACAGGATTTATCTTTACCTCGGTGCCATTTGGTAAGAAGACGCGCAGCATCAATATGGATGAGGAAAGGTTGTCATAGTAGCTGTTATGCGGGCCAACGGTACCGCGTTGGCATGGCGAATATATGGAATTCTCCTTCTGTAAATTCGAAATACTCATACCATAATAGCCAGGGTTAAGCACACAGTCGTAGAAGGTCCATTGGTCGAGGACGTATATTAAACCCTGATAGCTGGCTATTGTTATTGGTGAATGGTATGATGGCGTATCGTTACCAAGGCCGGACAGGGCCATGCCGGCAATAGGACCATTGGAGTTTTCGGCCAATGCGGTGGAATAGAAGTTTGCTATTGCAGTGTTGCCAAAGGGCCCGCCGTGCGCCATGTAGTCCACAGTCGACATGTTGGCTTTGAGTCCTGCTGGGGAATATGAGAGGGGTATGCTGCCTGCAGGTGAGAAGTTGCTCTTTGTACTGTAGGCGAGTATGCTGCCTGTAGTGTTGGGTACGTAGACGTAGGAGCCGCCGGCGTCAGAAGCGATGCCGGCGGGCCATTGGAAACCGCTTGGCACCTTCAGGTTGTTGTTTGCCACTATGGTGCCGTTTGACAATACTCCCGCAAGTTCCATCTGTCCTGTCGGGTTAGAGCTTGATAGCGAACTGGCCTGCGTGCCCAAAATGAATACATCATCCGCATAGTCGGTAGTCATTGCCATTGGCAACATGTCGTTTATGCATCTTGAGCCAGTGCATGTGTTACTGTAGCCGCCGAGGCCCCACCAGCTGTTCGTGTCGTTAGTCAGGTTGTATACCTTGGTTATGTAGAGGTTGTATGACTGCTCGGTTGTCGATATTTTCCAGTAATTTTCCCATGTCGATTTCCAGTTGTTATAGTTAGTTGCAGTGACCGCCGACGGAGGATTGTTCGTCATATTTAGGTAGCCCGCAGGTACGAACCTGAGAACGTAGAGGTAGGTGCTCAACGAAGATGAGAAGCCTCCGAACCCGCTACTGCCTGATGTACTATTTACAACATATAGGTAATTGTTCGGTGATTCAGTCATGAACACAGGGGAGGTTATGGATCCCTGGATGAAGTTGTTGAGGCTGCCTATAGAACTTCCAACTACGGTTGTGAGACCGTTCAATATTCCAGCGCTGCCCTTGTTGCTATTCTTTATCTGCGCGGGCGTTTCCGCAGTCACGAACGAGGAACTGCCGCTGTTGAACGCAGATGGGTCCGGTTGGCCTACCGAAACAAGGCTCGATGGGAACTCCGTGACCGCACCATCAGGATTTGTTGTGGTTTCCGTAGCGAAGAACCCACTACCTGTGTATATAGGGAATGGATCGAGGTTCGCGGCACTGAGGTAGTTGATTGGACTGTAGAGATCGAATGACAGATTAAGCATCTCGGTCCTGTTTGTGGCGGAACTGGTGACGGCAGGAGTCGTAGTGTTGTACAGCAAGTAGGGGTACATGCCGACATCGGTTGTCGGATACGCTACTTTCTGAGGTGCAGACCAAATATCAACATTGTACCTAAGGCATGCGCCCGTATAGGGAATGCAGTCATAGCCGCCCAAATTCCATGCTAAGTAATAATTTGAACTGTCACCACTTTTTGTAAAGACATCGCCGCCTTGCGTGCTTCCAGTAGTATAATACAATGTTCCTGTGCCTATCTTTGAATACCCCCCTTGGCTCAGGCAACTTGAAAGGCTGTAAGCACTACCACAGTTACCGCTCGCATAGGAACTTGCCGGACCATATGCCCCGCCGTTATAGGATATCCAATCCTCCCCAGTGAATGATGGATTGACCGTAGGGACTGGAAGGGTCGCAGAGTTCAGCTTCGAAAGCGCTGCGGACGTTTTGTAGTTGTATGTGTACTGGTCGGTAAGCTTGCCGCACGGACCCGACGCACTATATACCCCATTGACAGAGCAGGTTATAGAGTAGTTGACATCATAGTGCAGCCCGGGATAACTCGCATTCTCCGAGACGGAACCGCTCATCGAAGGTATATTTGCCACCTCCGCATACCATGTCCATATGCCGCCCTGGGCAGAAGATGGAACACCCTGAAATACGTATGAGTCGGTGCTGTACCCATTCGATATGTTGGGCGTCTGGCCATCGTAGGACGCCGCGCCGCTGTAGGTCAGGGCATATGCGTCGCTGCGCACAAGGTTGTTGAATGCGGGGCCAGCTAGTGAATTGGCCGCAGCGGTGGTATTCCAAGCAGTATGCAGGTCGAGCAGCTCATTTGTGGTGAGGGATCCGGAAGGCGCAAGACAGCGGTTGCCGTATATGCCATCAGCCATGTCTGTGGAGAAGTACTCGATCGTGTTGGTAGGGTTGGGTGCCACAGGGCATGTTATCAGGTTTTGGGCATTGTTGTTATTGAAGTTTATCACGCTGCTTATTACCGGAGTATTGCTGGTTCCTGACGATGATACTACAAAGCCGCCATTGCCTGCCGTGCCGGACGGGTAGTTGGTGATGACGTTGCCAAACTGCTTGTAGACATTGCAGTCTCCGCCGTTAGGCGTGGCTGTCGGGCATCCAGGGTATATTGTAGTCGTAGAGGTTGAAGTTGTAGATTTTGAGGTTGTGGATGCGGATGTGCTTGGGACACAGCGAAAACAGCTGTTTGCGCTGGCGCGTGCGCAGACATCATTAGGAAGGGAGCAGGCGCCAAAAGTGCCGCAGCTGCATTGTGGAGTGCGATAAGAGGCCTGTGTCAGGTTCTGTGCAGTCTGCTGGGTGGACGCAGTATTGGCAATAGGCGATACACTTGCGAGCGCACCAGCGATTACCAGCACTAGTAATATGGCAATGTATAGCACTGCTGCATATGCACCCCGCATACAACCAACATTTATTATCTCTGTTAACGTTTTTAAATACTTATATATCGGCGCAGGCGGAAAAAACGTAAATATTTTGCTTGGTAAATGACTGTGCAGTGGTGAAATGGAACTCAGGGAAGTGCTATTCTGGATAGGCCATGCCAGCTTCTACGCGAAGGCGAACGGCCGCACGATATTCATAGACCCGTTCATGCTGTCGGACAGGATAAGCGAGAGTGCGGATCTCATACTGATAACGCATCCGCACTTCGACCACTACAGCAGAGCCGATATCGACAAGATCATCAAGGATGACACGAGGATAATCGCACCTAAGGGCTGCGAGGGCATCGAGGGCTACAAGAACGTGCACATTACAAGGCCGGGCGAGAAGATGGAGTTCGACGGCATAAAGATAGAGGCCGTGCCGGCGTACAATGTGAACGCTGCCAGGCTGCAGAACCACCCAAAGGCTAACGAATGGGTGGGCTACATAACCAATTTAGAGGGTATGAGGGTTTACCATGCAGGCGACACTGATTTCATACCAGAGATGAAGGAGATGAAGGGGCTTCACGCAGCGCTGCTGCCGATGGGCGGCACGTACACGATGGACGTGAACGAGGCGATAGAGGCCGCAAGGGCGATAAACGCCAAGTACACGGTGCCCATGCATTACAAGATGCTTCTCGGCAAGGACGGCAGCGGGCAGGCCGCAAAAATGATGCAGGAGGCGATACCTTCGACGCTGCTGTTCGATGAGGTACAGGAGGTAAAGTACGGGTTCAAATAGTGACGATTGGATTTTATTTTTTACTTTGGTAAATAATATTTAAGCACATCGGCTTTGATGCTATCTCTAGCAGAATAATATATTGGTTTATCTTTTTGTTTTAGGTATTGAAGTGTTCCGTCTACTGAAAAAACAGCTATCGGCTCTTTCTTGCTTGTGTGCTTACTATAATACTCCTTTATGTCTTCTTTCCATCTTATAATCGAATCACTACGGGCCACTATAATTGGGTTCGTATTATGAGTCTTGAGTAATTTATCTGCTACTGCTATTATACTACCCTGTTCTCCTAGCTTCTTTATCTCATCCGCCTCGTCTACATCCAAAGCTTCTCTAAAAGCCCCAAAATGAAGTTCGCTAAACGCTGAATTACTTTTTACTTTCTCCTCAAATGCTTTTATGGCACTAGCGGAAGTTGCACCAAAATATAACGTTGGATTAAGAGCTCGTTTTCGTATTATAATCTCTGATATCAACATCATTTTTGCAAGATTTTCTATATGTGTTATTGTATCTTCTGCCCTATAACGTCTGAAATTATCAATAAGAAATGTGTGGGGTAAAACTAATGTTATAGTTTTTTTCTGGTAACTATAAGGAAGAGATGGCGCCATGATATATACCTTCTGATGTATCTTATTCCTTTACTATAGCGCCTTTGTTTCTAATAAACTCAATTATACTGCCCTCTATCTTTTCAATCTTATATTCTGGCTCAGAGTGATATTCGCCTACTTTTATAAAAACAAAGTCATTATCTTTGAACCCTTTCTTCTTTGCCTGAGCTCTCAAATCAGAGCTTAATACTTTAACTGCTCTTACCATTGAGGCGCTATACTTAACAGCCATTCTATTACCGCTACTATACTGGTATTACATATATTTAATACTTATGTGGTTATTTCTTCTAATATATATTTAGAATATAGAATGCTATACAACACCCCAAAATTTCAATATTTATGTTGGTTAAAGAGCATGAGGGCAAGTGAATTTATTAGCAAGAAAAAGAATAATTAGCGAATTTGAATAGATTAGCAGATTCTTTACACACCATAACTATTTAAAAGGCTTAATTGCGTGTGTTGCTTCGTTCGCAGATTCGAGGATCTGTTTAGGGGTCAGCTTGAACACGATGCTTTCCGCGTGCTGTAGCCCTGCAGCGATATTCTTCGCTTCGGCGTCGCTAAGGCCGAGCGCTTTCCTTGAATCGTAGAATGCGTTCTTCACCCTCTTCTTCTTGTGCTCCATCAGCAGCCTTATCACGCTATAGTCGCCATCACTTATCCTGAAGCCGTTGGGCTTCATGTATATGAGCGTGGAGCTGACCTTCGGCCTCGGTATGAAACATGTAGGCTGCACGTCCATTATCTCTGTTACCGACATCGTGAGAGAGCAGACCACGCTCAGCCTCGTATAGTTCCTGGTGCCGGGCTCGGCAGTCATGTGCTCGACGAACTCCTTCTGCAGGCAGATCACCGATTCAAGGGTGTTCGCCGTCGCCCATTCGACCACCTTGCTCGATATGTTGTAAGGTATGTTCGCTATCAGTATATCCGCCTTCTTCGAGACGCGGGCCGACACGTCGAGGAAGTCTGCGTCTATCACCTCAAGGTTGCTGTGCTGCACCCTTGCCCGCAGCATCTCAGACATGCGCGGATCCTTCTCTATGGCAATCACCTTTTTGGCAGCTTTGCACAGCTCTTCCGTGAGGAACCCGAGTCCAGGGCCTATCTCAAGCACCTGTTTGCCATGGGCGTGGGCGGCCTCGGCCTTGGCCACTTTAGGGCAGATGAGGAAGTTCTGGCCCAGCCTCTTGTGGCTCTTGACGTTCCGCACGGCAGTGATGTATTCGCCGTAACCGCTGCCGTTCTGCATCTCTTCCGTCATAAGGGTAATGCTGCAGCAGCATATTTATAACTCTGCCGTGAGATAAACTACCATGGATGGGCAAGAAAGGATGAGGTCGCAGAGCGCGCTGGACTTCCTATCAACCTACAGCTTCATGTTCCTGATTATTGCAATAGCTCTCGCAGTACTTATCATATATGCCAGCCTGCCTAACAACGTGTTCCCGCTGAACTGCGAGATGTACAACACGTTCGGATGCATCGACGCGATACTGACTAACACCACAACCGCGGGGCAGTCGCAGTTGCTGGTGGTGTTCTCGGATCAGGTTCCGGGAATAATCAACATTAGCTCGTTCACCCCCACCCTCGACTTCAAGTCGGCCGCCAGTGGTATTTGCACGCCCAGCGTGGCAGAGGTAGGCCAGAGGGTGTACTGCGTCGCGACGTTCAACATGGGGGTGCCTGCCGGGAGAATATACAGCGGCACACTGAAGCTATCGGCGAACTACTGCGCCAGCGGCGTGAGCAACCTGTCGTACTCCAACTGCCCTTCAGATTCCAACTTCACGTATGGAGGGTTCATACGCATAGAGGCATCGACGCTGCCCCAGAATGAACTGCCGCTCAGCGCCTCGAACTTCAGCATAACGGTCACAAACACCCAGAACAGCGGGGCAATACCTGCGCATTTCGACGTGCCGGTAAGCTTCAACCCGAAGGATTCTGCCCTCGTAACCCATGAGAGGCCGGATCTCGGCAACATAAGATTCTATTACAACAGCAAGGAGCTGTACAGTTGGTGCGAAACAAACTGCAGCACTTCTGCAACCGGCAACGCTATATTCTGGGTCAGGATACCGCAGGCGATATCGCCGCCCTCGAGCAAGAGGAATGTCATGCCGCTACAAATGTATCTGCTGCCGATAACCACAGAGTATAGCGGCGTGCATGCAGGAGAGGCCCCGCAGCTCTCCCCGAAGTATGCGGAGTACGACAACGGCGCAAACGTGTTCGAGTTCTACGACAACTTCGTAGGCACAAGCCTTGACACAGGCAAATGGAATATCATTTCCGGGATGACATACACTGTGAATAATGGATTTACATACGATGGGGGCAGCTGCAACAACGTCTACATAACATCCATTCAGAATTTCACCGCGCCGTATATAGTGGATTTCATGGGCTCCGGCCCTTCCACCAACGACATGGGTATATGGTTCGCGGCGGCTGGAAGGGGCACCACCACGAACACCAACTTGTGGGCGCAGCGCGGCACAAGCGGCTCCGACCAGCTTTACACAGGGAACCCGGCGCCGAATACCTTCAATGGCTATTCGACTTCCAATGGATTAACAAACGGGAATTTCAGGCTTTATTCGCTGCTGGTCGGGAGCAACAACAACCCCATCATAACTCAGGCGAACTACACGACTTACATAAACGACACATCGTTCCCCTCGTCCTACTTGAACGGGTATATCGGGCCCAGGTTTTGCAGCGGCTCTGAGACATGGCAGTGGATCCGCGTACGCCAGTATCCGCCGGGAGGCGTCATGCCCACAGTGACGGTCACTACCTGAAACGGTCTATCGCCATAGCTGCAGCTCCGCTTTAGTTGTATATGTTCGCCTTGCACTTTGCTGGGTGCGTCGCATTTACCCCGAAAGCCTGCAGTGCATCATACGCCCAACAGTACCCCTGCGCGGTATCGTTCAAGAGCCTTGCGCGCTGGCTCGTGGTCATCACATACGTGTAATTCAATGAGGGCACGCTCATTGTGCCGTTATACGACATGAACTTCACGCCGCTTCCCACGCTGATGGTTGAGTTGCTAACGTTAATGTAAGTAATGTAGCAGGGCGATGCATTCGCCACATATCCTATTATCGTGCCAACATCGGAGTAGTTAGCCGTCGGATACGCGCGGAGCAGCGGGCATGAATAGGCCCCTCCAGAACTGCTGCTCGTTATCGAAGGTATGTAATTGCCGTTGCTGCCTAGATTCTGCGGATGGCTGCCGATTTGTGGCGTGAATCCGCCGAGCGCATATACCGAAGCCAGAGCCGCAATGACGGCCGCGGCAGCTATGGCTCCTATCCACATAGTATTGAAAACGGGCTTCGCCTCCCGCGTTGACTCACCTTTGATCCTGTAGTACTTGAGCTTCCTGAAGTGGCGGTTGTCGTCCTCCTCCACCTCGCCCATGCCCTTAAGCTCAACCAGGTGCTGGCTTACCGTGGACTTTGCAAGGCCGAGCTCTTCGCTGAGCTGGCTGACAGTCCTTCTTCCCTCCTTAAGCTTATTGAGTATCTCCCTCTTCGTCTCCAAGGTCTTTCCCATCATATCACCGTCAATAATCAGAAGATGATTCAAGATATAAATAAGGCAGGGGGAGCGTTAGGTTTTTGTTCGGTTTTGGCGCGTACGCGCGCAGATTATTGGCATGCGTTCCGCTGATGCTGCAAGATTAGCCCCAGGTGGGAGTTGAACCCACGGCTTTTTGCTTTGTGGCCGCGCACGTGGACGCGCGCGTTACCATGCAAACACTCTGCCACTGAGTTACTGGGGCATGCAATAGAATAGGTTTTTACGTAAAATGCTTAAAACCCTACTATTACCAGCGTGTGGCGGATCGGGTGCATGAAGATATGTGTATGCTGTGGAAGCTATTGGACCTTTAAGGTTTAAGAGATCGCTGCAGTGTTGAGCCTGGCGCGCTCATGTATGTTTATAGAGAAATAGGGTGTAAACGAATTAGTTTTTGCTTCTCTCTTTATCCCTGTGCCCTCCTGTATCTCTTAATATTTTCCCATTACGTTCCTGTTCCTGTGAGGGCCCTGTGGGAACTATTGGTGCGGTGGGCACGTTATTGACTTCCCCTTCTTTAAATATGCCGCTGTCGATCATAGCTTGGTTTGAATAGATTATGCTGCCATCTCTCAGTTTGATTGGCTGCAGCTTCTCGGTGTTTCCGTCCTTCATGAAGCGTGGCGCTATATACAGACAGTCTCCATTGATATAATGCGTTTTTTGTGATATGTCGAGTATATAGACCATCTCAGGTTGAGGCTTACTTCTTCTTTTTTTATTTATCCCAGGGATACCTAAGCACAGTGGGGTTCCCACTACTAATTTATTTAGCTGTATAAGATCAAAATACGCGCCGCTTTCTATTTCTACATCACCAAGCACAATTGTGCCGCTTCTGTCCTTTACTAAGTTAAGTACGTTAACATCAGTGGCAAAAGTGGCAAAATTTATCATATTTTGCCCTGTTCGTTCCAAACCTTTGCCCCAGCTCCCCCACCGTGCAGAATGAGTCAGCATATTATAATGCAGCTTGCGGATGTGGTTGGGAACACCCGTTTTTAACCCATCGTAGTCGTATGCGCGCCGCAGCGCTGGTTTTAATGATGTGTAAACCTCCCATCCATCCTTAGACAAACGGTAAAACAAATCAAATATCTCTTCAGCATCATCTAGTTGCTCCATAAACAACGGTGTAATCTTAGTTACCGAATAATTCTTTGAGTCAGAGCTCCTAATTGCAGTTTGATCGGCAAGATATTGTTCAACTCTGTAAAACCGGATGATAGTATGTACCAGACGGTTCAAAAATTTTGAGTTTGGCTGCCCGATTTCGGCCAACTTGTTGCGCAAATCCTCTTCTTTTTTTGATGTAGGCAGCCCTGTTATGCACTTCGCATCCGACATCTTGCTTTTTATGTATAGCCAATCATTTGAAAGAGTTATAGCGAAAAGGTATTCGTTAATGTCATAAATGTGATACAGATCTCTATCAGCAGAAATATCCGCAAGAAGCAGTTTGTCTACGACGCCGCCTGCTTCGATATCCTCTCTTGATATCTTAATCCAGTATTTGCCATCTTCCATTGTCCTCTTGTTTAGAAAGTGATATTCATAGTCCCCGAGCAACGAAGGCTGTTTGTTATATCCCGCAATTTCCCACCCATCGTGTTCGAGTCTCTTCAGAATTTGGATATCTTCTGTTATTTTGTCGACGTTTTCCTCTATTTCAGACGTTATCCTGGCAGTTGAATGCAACCCCACATATTGTGATGCAGCAAGCACTTTATCAAGCCGCTCCTCGTGATTTTTTATGAGATCGCGAAATGAGGGTATATTCTTCATGCAATCACTATAGATGCGCCCTTTTGAGCGCCGTTATCTGTTATTGGTTTTTTTGAACCACAACGCGAACTCTTTCCTGGGGCCTATTGCCATAGGATCGATGCTGCGAATAGGTTCCCTTATTTCGTAACCGTTCTTTCTTAAGCGTTTTTCCATCTCCTCTAAAGTCAAGCTGGACTGCAGTTGCATTTCGTGCATGTCCACGTTTAATATTTCTATCTTTTCTTTGATGGCTTCGTCCAGTTCCGGAAGTGTAGTTATGACCTGCTGTGTGCTTTTTTTCCTTTCGATTTCAGGCATTTTATCCCTCGAAACCGTTAGATTTATGAAATATTTATATGTTGCGGGGAGGGTTTTTAAATTACTACACTTTAGCAGGATTGCGGGATAAACTCGGAACTTCGTTCGCATTTGTATGAATGCCATCTCTTACTTTGTTATTGCGGTGGTTCCTTTTGCTTTCTGGCCTAGTTGTATATGTAGCAGGGCGATAGCATTACCCAGTAAGCCTCAGGAGGGGATTGAACCCTCGGCTTCCAGTTTACAAGACTGGCACTCTACCACTGAGTTACTGAGGCATTTAAGCATTTCTATAATGCACGATTCTTTTTATTAATTGCTGCTATGCGCACGTGTGCACTACGGGGCCCTAAAAGCGTCCATGAACGCGCGCGTGTATGAAAGCAGGGGCAGGACCGCGAACTTACCCATTCCGAGATTGCACGCCAGCTTCGAGAGGAACGTTATGTCTTTCTGCCTTATGCCCCTCGTGGCGGCGAGCAGCGCGGGGAACAGCGCCAGCGTTATCACAGTATTGGCCACTATCACCGTATATGAATGATGCAGCGCGTTTGTCGCCAGATACAGCACCACAAGCAGCACCACCGATGAGAGCGCGATCCTGCCTGCCCTTTCCGGCACGACAGGGTGATGGAACTGCCTGCTCAATGAGCGCATGTATATCGCGTCAAGAGTGATTGGCGTTATCACGAACATCGATAGGAGGGTGCCTGCCACACCTATCAAAGGCGTCAGAATTATCAGGGACACCAGGCTGGCCCCGAGGACCACAAGCTGATATCTGAGAAACCTTTTTGTGTCGCCATAGCTGACTATCAGCGCGGAGGCGTACCTCCCGAATATCGTGGCCATGCTGCCTGTCACTATCACTGCGAAATAGAGCGGAGCGAGCGCATAGCTGTGCGAGAAGAGGATGAACGTGAGCGCTCTCGAGCTTGCGAGCGCGAACGCCAGCAGTGGCAGGAACGCGACAAGCGAGTAATACATGCTGTTCCTGTATATAGATGACACTTTTGCCGACGCCGAGCGTCCCGTCAGCGTGGAAGAGAATACAGGTATAAGCACGAAAATGCTGGAAGTGAGAAGCACCTCGACGAAGGTGCCGAGCCTGTATGCGGCGCCGTAGTTGGCTATCACCGCTGTGCTGACGAATACTCCCAGGAATGCTACCGCGAAGTTGCTCACCCATACCGAAGACACTTCCGATACGAATAGAGGGAATGCGAAGCGGCCGACCCTTCTTATTGTATTGAGAGGCGGCCTCATTACTGTGAGCATGCGGCCCTTCAGGGCGTAGATGATCTGAAGCAGGCAACCGGTTGCGGCTCCGATCACCATGCCTACGAACGCGCCGAATATCCCGTAGCCGAGGAAGACTAGAGTGGATGCGGCGATGAGTTGCACTGCCGAGTTGACGACATTGGTGTAAGACGCGGCACGCGCCTTTTTCATGGCTACGAGCATTGACGTAAGTATGTTGAACAGTATTATCAGGAATATTGAGAGTGCCGCGACAGACAGCGACGCATCAAGGTAAGGCTTGGAGTAGATGTAGGATAGTATGGTGCCGCCAAAAAGTATCACCGCTATGGTTATCACTGCCGATATCGAAGTCGCGAGCACGAACGCGGCGGAGACCAGCTCGCGCTTCTTCTCGTCGGAGCGTTCTTCCGGCAGCATCTTCCTCAGTGTAGTGCCTATGCCGAGCGAGCCGCTGAATCTCAGCATCGTCACTATGTACAGCACTATAGTGAAATTTCCAAATGCGGCAGGCACGGGTTTCAGTACCCTGGCAAGCACAACCATAAGAAGCAGGGCCAGCGCCGCGCTCGCTACCTTGCTCGAGACATAGAACGCGCCGCTCTCGGCTGTGCTAAGGCCTATCTCCTCCACTGACTCTTGGATGCTCCTTGCTCCGCTGACCTCCAGATGAATCAGCCTCTTACTATGAAATTGTCAATCTTGTTCCTCGCGCGGTTTTTCCTCTCGCTGTGCTTCCTGAGGAATGCGTTTATCTTCTTCGCGAGATCCTTCTTGTGCTCTCCAGCGAGCATGGTCCCGTTCCTTTCCGCATCGAGTATCGCATTGAGCTTCCTGTCGTCAGGTTCAAAGAAGTACTTGTAGTACTGGCATACCGTGCATTTATCAGGATCGCCGCCGTACTTCTTCTGCAGCGCGGCTGTCGCCTGCTGTCCGGTGAAGGCCTTGCCGACCTTCCTCTCCACCTCTTCAGGGCTGTCCGAGAGGTAGATCGCGTCATCTGGCGACGATGAAGACATCTTACCCTCAGTGCCGCTCAGCGGAGGCATGAACTTGTTGTGTATTATGGCCGGTTTGTAGTAGCCGAGCTTGTTCACCACATCGCGCGCGAGCCTGAAATGCACATCCTGATCCACCCCAAGGGGTATCAGGCACGGCACGTTTTTGCCTTCTTCAACAGATTTCAGGAATGTCGGTACTGCCTGCATGCTGGTATAAAATGTCCATCCGATGTTCGCATCATCACCTATGCCAAAAGCGGCCTTGACAGACGACAATGTTATGTGCTTTGACACCCTGACCGCCTGCTTGTACATTACCCCTGAGTACTCGGTGTCAAAGAAAATCTTCGTCTTCTTCGGCTTGAAGCCCAGGGCTATTATATTGAGTGCATCGTCATATGCGAGCTCGTGCACCCTTTCCATGGTGAGATCCTTCCTTGCAAGAAACTTCTCCTCGTCAGGTATCTGTATGTAGACATCCGCATTGAACCTTTCCTGCAGCCACTGCGCAATCGTGAACGGTATGAGGTGCCCCAAGGTCATTGATCCCGAGGGCGCTATCCCAGTGTAAACGTAAAAATGCTCTCCCTTTTCGTATCTGTCGAGCAGCCAGTCCAGCTCCCGGTGGGCGAAGAATATGTGTCTCCTTATCAGGAAGTGAAGATCTCCGGCATGCTTAGCAAGCCGCGTCTCAAGGTCCGGCGTCAGTTCCTTTATCCCGAACTTCTCTATGAGACGGTTGTAGTCGATCGCCCCCTTGACTTCATATGGGGTCACTTCGAAGTCGTCCTTTCCCTTTGCCATGGAATCAGTATATCATTAGAGCCACTGTTTATAGAGTTTGTGTCGTGGCGGAAACCCGATGCCGAGGCACTGCAATACGTTTATTAATGTTGTTCTGCTATTCTATTAGCGTCTGATTTAATACTATGAAAACTAAGTCAGGGTGCTATTTATGGCAAGATTCAGCATCGCGGAAGCGGACATGGCAAGGATATGGATATGCAGGAAGTGCAAGGCAAGGAACGCTGCAGGCGTGAGCAAGTGCAGGAAGTGCGGCAGCAAGTACCTCAGGCCGAAGAACAAGGCCGCAAGGGCGAAGAAGTGATGATGTAAGGTGAGTTAATGGTTGATATGATGCAGATAGAACAGCAGGTTGTCGAGGCCATGAGGAACCTGGGTGCGACGAAGGATTCGAGCACCAAGACGATAGGCGAGATCGTGAAGGAGAGCAACAGGCCGTATGGCCTTGTCTCGAACTCCCTCATGTCGCTCGTTCACGGAGAGAGGGTAAAGAGGGTGCCGAAGAAGGACGGCCCTGCAGGCTATTACCTTTCAGACAAGAAGTAACAATTTGTAACGTGGGTGGAAGGATGGATGAGCCGGACGAGTATGTCGACTTTATGGCTAAGTACAGGGACTGGGTAGCGTTCAAGAGGCTCGGCATAAGGGAAAGCACTTCACCGCAGGAAGTCGCCTTCCATATCTCAGGAATAAAGTACACGATAGACAGCAGGATAAGCAAGTTGCTCGACATAGACACAGATGCGGTCGACTCCTACGCCGATGGTATAACAAATGGTATGAAGAAGAGCTTCGCGGACCTCTCGAAGGCCGCCGAAGCGCTGACGAACGCGAAGACAAAGGAAGTGCTCTCAAGTTCCGTGAAGAGGAAGGAGAACGTTCCGCTAGCTGAGGCGTACCTGCTCAACAAGGTCGTCACTAACCTAGGGTTTGACACGTTCCCGAACCAGATCCTGATGTCAAAAGCATACCCCGAACTCAAGCTCCCGAAGGAGATCAAGATGGCGATGGGCAGGGCGAAGAAGAAAAAGGAAAGCGGAAAGAAGGAAAAGTAAGAACAGTTATCACCTTATCTTGAAGCCTTTTCCTGCGACGAGAAGCACTATTCCTGCCGCGACTGCGGCCAAGAAGGCGAATCCGTACGAGAACAGAGGCCCGTAGACGTACAGCACACCGAGGACTATGTTGGACACGAACAGGCCCATGCTTCTAGATGTCGTAAGCGCACCCATTGTAGATCCCGAACGAGAAGGGCCTTTCGCTATCGAGACAATAGCAGGCTCAAGAGATTCTATAACGCCCGCGGCCATGCCGAGTATCCCGACTGCCAGATATGAGACAGCTATGCTTAGCGAGAAATGGAAGTAAAGGCCAAGCATTAGGGAACCAAAACCCGCCAGCATATATCCCAGGACGGCCAATCCGGTCACGCTGCGCATGCGTCTGCTGCCTATTACATATCCGAAAATTGCAGAAGACAGCAAGAATACCGCATATGAGGCCACGCCAGTAACTCCTCCCGCGCTCTGCGCTATTGTAAGCACGGGAAAACCCATGCTGTAGAAAGCAAGTCCGTATATCGCCGTCGCAGCCAATATACCCTTGTACGCCTTTGTGCCGTTTTTGACTGACGCGGCCGTACTCTTCTTGTTGGCACTTTTCTTCGGCTTATATTTCACGAGGATAAGGCACAATGTCGACAACATGATAGGTATTGCAGTTATAAGGAAAATCGTGCTGAGCTTCACGCGCAGGTCGATCAGGACGGCCAGGTATATTACAGCTATAACTCCGCCGCCCACATCCAAGGCGTTGAGAAAGCCGAACGTTCGGCCTTTGTGTTTATCACTGGTTATGTCTGCAAGTATAGCCCTTCGTGCAGGAGTCCTAAAATTTCTAGCCCACCAACCGGCAGAGAATATTGCCGTTGCTTGGGCAGCGGTGGCGGCCAGGCCCGTGAACGACAGTAGTGGTATGAGCGCATTGCCCAGCACTGCAATCCTTTTCTTGCCGTACCTGTCGGCAAGCCTACCGCCGACGAACGAGAACAGTGATCCTATGCCGTATGCGAGCCCGAACGCTATACCGAGGTAGTATACTGGTGCGCGCAGATAGAGCACCAAAAACACGGGAAAACCTGCTATTAGCGCCTGATATCCAGCGTCGGCGAAGAACGCCGAGAGAGAGATCAGGAGAACGTTGCGGGTGAGCCATCTGTTTGTCATGCATCAGCACTTCGCGCATGCGGCATTGCGCTACAAGAAATGCAGAGTAAAGGGATAAATAGCAGGCACGCCAGTTTGTTAACGGGTGGTACATTGAAGTACAAGGAATTGGGCAGCACTGGTGAGAAGGTGTCTGCGATAGGCATTGGCACTTGGAAGATGGGTGCAAATCCAGAGGATGACGTAAGCGCCATAAGGTATGCATTGGACAACGGTGTTAACCTTGTTGATACTGCCGAGATGTATGGGACAGAGCCGCTGGTCGGGAAAGCGGTCGCAGGCAGAAAAGATGCATTCATAGCAACCAAGGTGTCGCCGCACCACTTCGGCCACGACGACGTGATAAGGGCGTGCGATGAGAGCCTGAGGAGGCTAGGTACGGACCATATCGACCTGTACCAGCTGCACTGGCCGAACAGCAGTATACCTATAAAGGAGACGATGCGTGCGATGGAGGAGCTTATGGAAAGCGGAAAGATAAGGCACATCGGCGTCAGCAACTTCAGCGTGAAGGAATTCGAGGAGGCGCAGGCTGCGCTTGGTAATTCCAGGATTGTGTCCAACCAGGTCGAATACAGCGTGCTCGTCAGGGAGCCAGAGGACGAGATTCTCGATTACTGCGATAGAAACAGGATCACGCTGATAGCTTACAGCCCGCTCGCCCGCGGAGCGATACGCCAGAGGAAGTATGCGGAACTGTCATCCATCCTTGGCAGTATAGGCGAGAAGCACGGCAAGAGCGCCGAGCAGGTCGCCCTCAACTGGCTGATAAGCAAGAAGCAGGTGGTTGCAATACCGAAGTCCTCCAGCGTAGCGCACATGAAGGAGAATGCGGGTTCGGCCGACTTCAATCTGAGCGGCGATGAGATCGGTTCGATAAACGATTTTTTACCGGGGTGAGGAAGGCCCCGCTGGGCTCATTCCTCAAGCCGCTGCTGAAGAGGACAACGTTCTGGTCCAGGGCCATGTCGTGGTCCAACGAAAGGAAAATGCATAGGAAGGAATAGGCCGCATTCTCATGCGGACCTGCTCTTCTCCCGATCACGCTTTGCTATCACCGCTTCTTCCACAGACTTGCGCTTCTCCGCTATCTCTTCCGCCATCCTGAGTAGCGATTCCTGGTTCAGTGAGACCCCCAGTGCGTTCTCCGACAGCGGCAGAAGGGCATCCACGGCATGCGTGCGCTTCCCGTCTTCCTGGAGCTTATTGTACTCTTCTGCGCTGTATATGAACTCCCTGCGGGATAGCTCGTATGCGACGTTCAGTTCCAACGCTGCCTTCAGCGCATCTATGTTGAACGCCTTAAGCAGCACGCCTGGCGCGTTTGAGCCGCTGCCGTAACCCTGCATCAGCTTTGGCTTCTTGTTGTCTGTGTTTATTATGCTGCTTATGAGCGCGAGCGGAGCCGATGCCGTATCTATGTTGCCTATCTCCCTTGACAGGCTCACGGCCTCGTCGAGATGCAGCGCAGTCGCCAGCCTTTTGAACTCTGCGGTCTCTCGCACTAGCGCGTTGTATTTCTGGTCGGCCCTTTCGAACCCGTCTATGTACTCGCGCAGTTTCCCTAACAGGGCATCCATATCGTCAAGGCCCATGGAATCCGCCTTTGAAGCAGATGACAAGCCGCGTGCCGTCCCGTCCATTATCTCGAGCAGCTCTCCGCCCACCCCATATCTCTTTGAGAGGGCCTCGAGCTCTTTGGAGTACCTGCCCGCTGCCTGAAGCATCGATGCGCGGTCGTCAAGCCTGCCGACAAGCATGTTTACGGTCTCATCGTCGAGGTCCGAATCCCTCAATCTGGCTATGTGCTCCTTCATTTTGTCCACCGGTATGTAGACCTCGTACACCTTGTGCAGGAATTCGAGCTCTGTTTCGAGATTGGTGAACCCGTCGAGGAAGGGCTCGTCGGCCTTTATCTGCCCGGCGAGAGAGGCGTGCAGGGACCCATCACCTCTCGCAAGGTGCCTAAGGAAGTATGCCGCGGCATCGAACGGCATCACAGGATATGGCACATGAGGCACCATGTCGTATCTGGTCACGTCTTCGATGCTGCTCAGCTCCGAGACGTGCGGCCCGAATGCCGCCTTAATCGATCTGTTTGCAAGAAGCAGATATGTGTAATTAGAATGGTTGCCGAACACGATGGGCCTCGTGCTTATTATCGAAAGCCCGCCACCGATGTAAAGCACCTCCTCCTTGACGAACTCGTTGCTGTCTATGTTCGCCTCGCCGAACACCTCTGATGAGAGGAACATGCCTGATCCGATGCCCTCCGGGTTCTCCAGGAGCATCGCGACCGCGCCAAACCCGCCGGTCTCTGTCGCAGGTGTGTTTTCGACATAGCTCGCATCGTCGCTGGCGATTATCAGCTTCCTCGTCTTTCTGCTTAGGCCGTCCTTGGCCGCAGCATATATCTCCTGCACCGCCGCGGCGCAAGCATTCTGGTACTGGTTGGTGTTCACCGCCTTTCTCCCACTGCCGTATGCAGAACCGTTTTCGGCAAGGTGCCCTATTTCTATTCCGTTCGCGTGGAGTATGCTACTGGCCCTGTTGACGTAGTCTACTACCTTCAGGGCCATGTTCTTCGACAATTCCTTGCCCGATTCAGTAGCAAGGTTCACTTCGGTTATAGTGTCAAGATCGACATCGTTGAGCAGGGCCATCTTTATCACTGCGAGGGCCGCGTTCGTGACAATGGTCTCGCCAGGGGCGGGTACTGACGTCGCATTTATTCCCAGCCTGTTCCTTATGTGCTCCGCTTCCCTTTTCGCATCGACGGGCTTGCCGCGCCTCATGACCGTCTCTGCCCTGGTATCGGAGGTTATGGCTAGGCTTCCAAAAGACGCGCCAATCGCCGTGATTACTGCACCGTACTTCTCATTATCGTTTCTGATTACATGGCCAATTCCATCCATAGAATCAGATTGCATTGTAACGCAATGCATATAAAGACGAATAGGCGCTGGACAATTGACGATTATGTTTAATCGGCTGCAATCAGTGCGTTTTGCAGCGGCCCCAGCACAACGTTTAAATTACTCCCGCATTAATTAGTTATGCTTCAGTTTACTATCCTTAAAGTACCACTGCAGCATATGTGCGATCTTAGTCTAGCCTGGTAGGACATCGCCTTGCCAAGGCGGTAACCCGGGTTCAAATCCCGGAGGTCGCATTTTCTTTTTAATCTGAGAGGCTGCTAGGGAGTATGGTGCGAAGCGCACGACTTCCGTGACCGCGACAATCAACCGGCTAAAGCACAGCTAAAATAGGCAGAGGTAAGAAGAATGTGCCGCTGGCCGGATTTGAACCGACGACATTCCGGTCTTCAGCCGGACGCTCTCCCACTGAGCTACAGCGGCATAAATCGTGTTATATTCTGTTTAGGCAAAATATAAATAGGCAACTAAAGGCGTGCAGGCTATGGTTTCGAGGTGATGCAATATATTCCTTTTCTGCCATTGGGATTAACATGGCGCTTAACGATTGGAAGGAGCTTGAACCATATGCCAGCCTCGTCAACACAGGCACCATAGAGCCGAGGGCCTACCAGATCAACATAATCAAGAGCGTGTTCGCCGGCGGCAACAGCCTCGTCATACTGCCGACAGGGCTCGGCAAGACGCTCATCGCGGTTTTCGCAATAGCAAGGGCCCTCCATGAGGGCAGGAAGGCGCTGATACTCGCGCCGACGAAACCGCTCAGCGAGCAGCACTACTCATCGCTGGGCAAGGCCCTGAACGTGGATCCGAACTTCCTCACGCTGCTCACTGGAAGCAGCGGCGTGAAGAAGAGGAAGAATATGGAGAAGGACGCGAAGGTCGTCGTAGCGACCCCTCAGACGATATCGAACGACCTCAAAAGCGGCCGCATGTCGCTTGATGGGTACGGCGTAGTTATATTCGATGAGTGCCACAAGGCGGTCGGAAGGTATGCGTATACGTATGTCGCGGACATGTGCATGGAAAGTGGCATACAGATCATAGGCCTTACAGCCTCGCCGGGCAGCGGCGCGAAGAAGATAAAGGCACTGGTAACCGCCCTCGGCATACAGAACATAGAGATAAGGGTATCGAACGACTCCGATGTCGCACCATACGTCATGGGAAAGAGGACTAACACCATATATGTCGACATGGGACAGACGATAAGCCGCATAGCATATCTCGTGAGGCCTGCGATAAACGAGCATTTATCCAATCTATACAGCCATGGCATGAGCCCTTACGTGGACTTCGAGAACATGCCCAGGGGCAGGCTCATAGAGATAGGCAGGAGCATAGACAAGATAGAGGCGCAGAAATTCAAGTTCATCAACCTCTTCGATTACACGTACGTGCTCTACCTCTCGCATGCATACGATCTTCTCACTACTGAAGGCATATACCCGTTCACTTCGTACATGAGGTCGCTGCAAGAGAAAGAAAAAAAGAGCAGGGCGCTGAACAGCATACTGGCGAACAGGAACATCAGCGAGGCCATGAGGCTCGCGAACGAAGCCCTCGAGAGCGACGAGGAGCACCCGAAGGCCGCAAGGATCATGGACATGATAACACGGGAAATACCAGGAAAGAGCGTCATAATATTCGCGCAGTACAGATCCACGATAAAGAGGCTAGTGCAGATGCTTAGGGCCAACGGCGTGGCGGCGATGCCGTTCGTAGGCAAGAAGGAGGGATTCACGAACGAGGATCAGAAGGAGACCGTAGAAAAATTCAGGAAGGGCGAGTTCAAGGTACTCGTTGCGACGTCCATCGGCGAAGAGGGACTTGACATACCAGCGGTTGATGCGGTGATATTCTACGAGCCTGTGCCGAGCGAGATAAGGAACATACAGAGAAAGGGAAGGGCAGGCAGGATGAAGTTCGGTGAGATATACATAATGGTGACAAGGAAGACAAAGGACGAGAAGTATCTGCTCATTTCAGGCATGAGGGAGAAGAGGATGAAGGAGAACGTTGAGATAATACGCGAGCAGCTGTTGAGGAGGGCGAGGAAGCCGACGGCAGCAGGGCAGGATGCGCAGAAGAGACTCTTCTGACGTGTGGCACCGTAAACGGTTTTAAATTTTGCCAGATATTTGTATGGTGATAGGTTGACCAGGTATTCGAAGGGCGCAAGGACCGAGCGGGAACTCATAGACATGCTCCACAGCGCAAGCTATTCGGTAATGCGCGCCGCGGGAAGCGGAGTCAGCTCCCTGAGTCCTGATGTTATAGCGATAAGGAACGGCGACGGCTATGCATTCGAGTGCAAGGCATGGGAATCCACCAGCCTCACCATAGAGCCGGACAGGTTCGAGGCGCTCAAGGAGTGGGAGAAGAACACGCGGATGAAGACCTTCGTCGCATGGAGGATGAACGGGAAGCCATGGCTGCTGATAAAGCCAGAGGAGATGTACATGGCCGTGAAGAACTATACCATAACGCGCAAGAGCGCACTCAAGATAGGCCGGTACATATCCGAGCTGCTCTGATCTCATGAATGCCTATGCAATAGCTTATTGGGCCTTCATCCTTTTCCTTCTGCTCATCGATGCCGCGCTCGTCTTATTAGCGTTCGGTGCGGCATCCGGAAGTGGCAAAACGGATAAGAGGACAACAGTCAAGGATACCGGGCCTGCGGTGCTCGTAATGATACCGTGCCGTGGCGCAGACATCGGCCTCAAGGAAAACATCATATCCGCGCTGCACCAGAGCTATCGCAACTATGAAGCCGTGGCGATTGTCGACAGCTTGGAGGACGGAAGTGTGGGAGTGCTGAAGAGGACAGGCATCAGGATAGTCAGGTCCAGCAGCAAGAGCAAGGGGCGCAGCGGGAAGGTGAGGGCGATATACACAGCATTGTCATCGGAGAAGGGCTATGACGTATATGTGATCCTCGACTCCGATGTGCGCGTCGGAAGGAAGTGGCTGTCGGAGCTCGTCGCACCTCTCGCCGACAAGCGCATAGGAATATCAACTACATTCCCATATTTCAAGCCGCTTAGGGGCTTCTGGAGCAGGATGAAGATGGTATGGGGATTCGTAGGCCAGGGGCTTATGGAATCTAACCTGACAAGGTTCGGCTGGGGCGGCTCCCTAGCTTTCAGGAAAGGGCTCGTATCAGGGAAGAAGGAGCTGGAGTATTTCGGCAGCATGGTATCGGACGACATCGCGATAACAAGGATGTCGAAGGCTAAAGGGCTTGGCATAGCGTACTGCGAAGGCGCGGATGCGACTGTATACTGCAGGGAGAGCTTCAGCAGCCTCTGGGAATGGTCGAGCAGGCAGACTGCGCTCTCGATAGCGGGCGATAGGAAAGTCCTCTACTACGGCCTTGCGTTCTACGGCGCAAACATACTGCTCTTCCTGTCAGGTATAGTCCTGTCTGTGTTATCTTCCCCCCTCTTCCTGGTACTCCTGCTGCCGTTTGCTGCCGAAGCGGTGAAGACATACCAAAGAGCGAGGGACCGAAGCGCAGGCACCATCGCCGCGTTCGCACTCAGCCAGTTTATGTACATGGCAAACCTGTTAAAGGCGAGCAAAATGCGCAGCATAACATGGCGCGGCAGAACCTACGACATAAGCGGCGAGGCCAGGCGCGATTTCCCAGGATAACCGTGCATAACGGTATATCTATAAATATTTCTTTTGAATTATCTGTGTGGAATCAGTGGTATGATGGTACGTGTGCGAGGGGAATACAGCGAGACTTCGTTTATACTCCATATGACAGGCAGCCTGATATTCCTGGCCGACATATTCATAGCATTCGGCGGAACTTACATCACGTCCATCGCCGCATGGAACGCTGCGCTGCCCTGGATTCCTATACTGTTTGGCGTTGCGGTCACCTTCTCTATGGGGCTGTTCATCATAAGCTTCGCGGATGTACTGTGGAGAGGCAACAGATTCTCTAGACTTAACCTGGGCATGTCAGCTGTGGCCGCAATGGCGCTCGTGCCACTGATGTACGGGAACGCTTATTTCCTAGGCGTGACCGTGCTTGGGTTCGCGCTGCTGCTTGCCGGTTCCGTGAGATATTGGAACTGAAAATCAGCCCTTTCCCAATTTCTTCGCTTTTTCATTCATAGTCTTTTTTATACAACAGACGTCAAACCTCCCTGATAGGTTTAAAAAGCTATTTATAGAACTGTATATCAGTGGTAAAAATGGCAAAAGGTAAAGTAGGTAATAACATAGCTGCCTTTGTACTGGAGTTGATAGGTAGCCTGGTTTTCCTGGCAGTGACCTTCGGCGTAGTACACGGACAGTTCATGAACACAGGCTGGAGTGCGGCTAATCTGTGGCTCCCGCTGCTATATGCAACAGCAGTCTTAGGATCGATAAGCCTATTCATTCTCAGCTTCACAAACGTCCTAGGCAAGGCAAAGAGCGCAGCTTACGGGGCGATGTGCATGACAGTCGGCACATCCTTCGCTTTGATTGCGTTCACGTACGGCAGCACATGGTTCATCGCGACGCTTATAGGATTCATCATATCCTTCATAGGCGCAGGATTGAACTACGAGGGCAAGCACTGATTGCTCGTCAACCAGTCCCTTTCCTTTGTGCGCCGCAAGGCGCACCTTTTCTTTGTTTTCTCTTCGCTCCAATAGTGAGTCTCGTCAAAAACAATCGGTGCGCATATCGGCAGCGTCGTAGGTACTTAAGCAGATTGTTTGCTCCCGTCGGGATTTGAACCCGAGTT
>DAHXMI010000005.1:0-80750 GCA_027365565.1 Microcaldota archaeon | reverse complement strand
TGTGCGCCGCAAGGCGCACCTTTTCTTTGTTTTCTCTTCGCTCCAATAGTGAGTCTCGTCAAAAACAATCGGTGCGCATATCGGCAGCGTCGTAGGTACTTAAGCAGATTGTTTGCTCCCGTCGGGATTTGAACCCGAGTTACAAGGTTGAAAGCCTCGTGTCCTTGGCCGGACTAGACGACAGGAGCAAGGAGTCTCCGCTGTATGTGCGATTATTTTATAGAGCAAGAAGGAATATAAAATAGTGTTATGATAATAATATTTGACGTGATTTTCATGAAGCTTGGAATAGGTAAGGGCGCACCTGATATCGTAAACGCTTTCATAGAGATACCTACTGGCTCAGGTATCAAATACGAGTATGATAAGGAGAACGACGTAATGAAGGTCGACAGGGTACTGTTCACCTCGATGGTCTACCCGTTCAGCTACGGCTTCGTGCCCGGCACGAAGGAGGAGGACGACGACCCCATCGACGTTCTTGTCCTGAACAATGTCCCGCTGCTGCCCGGCTCGTACATCGAGGTAAGGCCAGTTGGCATGATAAACATGGAGGATGAGAAGGGCGTCGACAAGAAAATAATAGCCGTGCCGAAAGACAAGGTAGACCCAACGTATTCAGGGATAAAGGAGCCGGAAGACATACCCGAAGCGACCAGGAAGAGGATAATTCACTTCTTTGAGCATTACAAAGAGCTGGAACCGGAAAAGTGGGTCAAGATATCAGGATGGAGCTCGGCACAGGAGGCTAAGGAAAGGATAAGGAAGGTCACACTCTGATATCGAAGCTGGCGGCCTTCCTTGCCATCTTTCTCATCGACTCATCCATAGCGCTCTCGGCCGAGAACCTATACGCAATGAAGTAAGGCACAACCAATCCCGTCTCTTCCGACGCCTCTATTATGTCGTTGACGAAAGTGGAGGTAACCTCACTGGCATTTGCAGCATGAGGCCTTTCCGTTAGAAAGTTTTCGTACAGTATGTCCATCGATTCCTTTATCGTGTTCACGGAGCCTTCCGGTACCTCTTTTATTCCCATCCTGCTCTGAAGCAGTTCCACATCAAGGGCAGCCTTGCATGAGTCATAGAGGATCTTTATTGGCATATCGATGATGCCTGAGTATATCATATCTACGACCTTGCTGCGATCCATTCCCCGGGCCGCTAGCTCTGATGGCATCAGTAGCAGGTTGTTCTCGGCCTTTACCTTCGAGAACACCCCGCCGGCAATTGATGTGTATGTGCCCCGCTGTTTGGGCCCGAGCTTGTAGAACATGTTCACGTAATGCTTTACGGCCAGGAGCAGGATACGGTTCCTTTCTTGCTCATCGTATTCCGAATCACCGGCCCTTAATTTCGCGAGCGACCTGCTGAGCCTTCTCTGGTGCCGCAGTGACTTTTCCGAATCCGCCTTTCCCATCGCGCGCATGTCGTTTGTAAGCATCTTCTTCGAGAACTGCAGCGCGAAAAGCAGGCTCCTCACTGGCATAGTCCGGGCGGATAGCATAATCTCGCTGAAAAGCGCTTTCCTAGATTCGCGCCTATCAGCTATCTTCGGCGCTTTCAGTTTCTGTCTCTGCAATGCCACACCAATTTGAAGAACCGGTTGAGATTATTTTTCAGATAATGTTTTTAAACATTCTGAATTTTTGGATGATGCACCCGTTTACCTATTGTCGCCTGCGCCCTGGATCTTTCCGCGGGCTGCCCTGTCCCTCAGCTTCTCCAGGTTGTGTGCCGCGACGTCTTCCATGCTTATCCCAAGCTCCTCCGCCAACTGTGAAAGGTACCAGAGCACATCACCCAGCTCGGACTTGAGGTCTTCCTTGTTGACCTCGGTGCGATCCCGCGCGACCTTCTGTATCTTGTTGAGTACCTCACCCACTTCACCGGCGAGACCTATTGCAGGATAATAGAACCTCCCGTCAAGGACATCCGGAAACACTGCGGTCTTCTTTGCCTCCTTTTGGTAAGAGTTGAAATCCATTTAACTACCCTTTATCATTATATGAGCAGGCTACGCCTGTAGTATTGCCAGTGTCGGCGCAGATTATCGCACGGATCGTTTCAAACCCCCATATGGCTTTCATGCCTTGCTTAAGGCGTATCTTATTGCGCTGCCCAATGTCTGCGGCAGGGCCTGGTACTTGCAATTGACCACGAAGGCAGGAGTGTTGACCGCAGTGCCGTAGAGCTGTGCCAGGGCAAGCTGGCTATCGAGAGCCTGTGTGGACGAGCCCATGCAGTTGGTCAGCTCGGACATGTTGAGGCCCGAGCCCTGCGCCACGCTCTGGAGCACCGATCCCGAGACCGGATTGCCGTCATACACCTTAGATAGGTTGGCTACGAAGCCCGGGAATTCCGCCTGCTTCGACGAGCAGTACAGGTAATAGCCTAGAGCCTGTGTCGTGTTCTGCCCGTACGTTTTGTAGTGGGATACCGCGTAGTCCGTGAATATCATGAAGTAGCTCATGTTGACCTTGCCCGAAAACTCGTTCGAGGCGTTTATCGCTCTCTGTATCGCCTGTATCGCCCCTGGAGCGTACGGATCCGTGAAAAGGTACACAGGTATGGGGGCCTTTGTGGAGCACACAGACTTGCCTCCGATATCTATCGCACCATAGGCGCTCACGCTGTCGTTGGTAGTTGTATTTGGCGGCAGTGTTGAAAGGAAAGCCTGCTTGAGCGTCAGGTTGGAGTCATACATCAACAGCGAGAGATCGTACGTTGCATTGTGAGCGAACGGATCCACATACGGCGCAGTAACCAGCCAGCTACTCCCGCTTGGGATGTACGATGCCTTTGACTGATTTACCATAACGTAGTAAGGGAGCAGTGCAAGGGATGTGTTTGCATACTTGTATGCGGCCAGTATGCCCATCGCCGCAGATACCGCCTGTGTGCTATTGTGCTGAGGAATGACGCACGTGCCGTTGACCGACCCGTACTCACAGCCCTTTACTATCGTGCCGGGCTTCGAGAAAGACAGCGCGAGCACCACGCTGACGAGTATTATCACTAGGGCCATCAGAGATATGTGCAGATAGTCCAGGCCTGCCTTCTTGGCCACGGGCCTCACCAGGAACACCGGTTCCCCCTTGCCTGCCCCGCTCTTCTTTCCATTCCCTTTTTGCATTCAGACACCACGACTCATTCACGGACCCGGCGGGATTTGAACCCGCGACCTATGTCTTAGGAGGACATCGCTCTATCCAAGCTGAGCTACAGGTCCATGGAAAAGCTTAGAGATTAATTGTATTTATGCATTACCCTTGTTCTTTATTATTCTTTATACAGCACAGGATTGGGCTGTTCTTCGCACAGCGGTCACATCACGTCCGCAGGCTCTATTCCCAGAACCCTGAGCAGCGCGGCCAGCGTATGCTTGAACGCAGCCGTGAGCGCGACCCTTGCGTCCTTCTCCTCCTCACTTTTCGCCTTCAGGATAGGCACATTCTCGTAGAACTTGCTGAACTGGCTAGATACCTCGTTGATGTAGTCCGTGATGACGTTCGGCCTGTATTCCCTGCACGCCTTCTCCACCACGATCTGCGCGGTCGAGAGCTTCTTGACAAGGGCGAATTCGTACTCGCCTGAGAGCGTGGAATAATCGACCTCCATGCCGTCTACATCCTTCCCGTAGTCGCCGAGTATCCTCGAGGCCCTGGCGTGCATGTACTGGAAGTATGGCCCGGAGTTTGACTCGAAATTGAGGGCCCTGTCCCAAGAGAACGCTATGTTCTTCTCAGGCGAGACGCGGAGGAACTCGAACTTTATCGCGGAGAGCGCGACGCTCCTTGCTACCTTCGCCTTTTGCTCTTCGGTAAGTCTCATCCTTGATGTTATGAGCTCGGCCGCCTTGGATTCCGTGCCGGAGAGCAGGTCGTCTGCCGTGTTGCCGACCCAGGTGCCCTTCCTACCTGCAAGGTGCGCGCCGCCCTCCAAGTTGACTACTCCGTAAGAGAGGTGCTTCAGCGATGACGCCAAGTCCTCACGCCCTATCGCGCCCAGAGCGATCTTCACGATGGACTGCTCGTAGCTCTGCCTCGAATCGATTATGTTGACGGCGCGGTCGACCGCGCCGAAGTTCATCTTCTCGCCCGTATCGTCAGTAGTATACAATGGCTTGCCGTTCTGCTGCTTCAGGAACTCGCGATAGCTGAAGACGTTTGGCAGCAGGCCGAACTTCCACATGTGGAACGCAATGTCCTTCACCGCATATGTCGCGGTGCCGTCGTTCCTCTTCAAGACCTTTATCTTTTCCTTCACGCCCCTGAACTCTTCCGGCAGGTTGCCTATTTTTTCGAGGTCAAGCACGAAGCAGTTTGCATACTTCTCATCTGTGGAGGTGTAGAACGCCCTGTTCTTCGATATTATTTCCATCGCCTTCTCGAGAAGGTGCTCCCTCAGTATGTTACCTTCCCAGATGAGCACGTCGTGGTAGATGCCGTAGTCGGACAGGGTCTGCCTGTGCGCGACAACACAGCGCTCCGATATGCTCCTCGCCGTGCGAGAGGTATCGGATGTGTGCTCCTCCATCTGCTTCAGCGTAGAAGTGATGCCTTCCTTCACGTCTGGATTCTCCATCTTCTTGTTGACTTCTACGTACACTTCCCCGAGCCAGTGATCGAACTTCTTACCCTTGTCTTCCTTGCCTTCGGCGAGGTTTATGTAGCCCCAGTCCGCTTCGGCAGCCTGCAGGCCCATGTCGTCTATGTAGTCTTCACGCTCGACCTGGTATCCGCACAGCTCGTGAACGTTTGACACGAAGTCCCCTATCAGGGCATTCCTCAGTTGCCCGACATGGAGTGGATGCACAGGGTTCGCGCTTGGATATTCCACTATCACGCTCTTGCCGACGCCGGCCGTGGAGGTTATGCATTCGTCCTTTTCCGATAGCACATGCCTGATGACATCCTTGGAA
The DNA here is from genome assembly GCA_027365565.1 of Microcaldota archaeon. Classification (GTDB taxonomy): domain Archaea; phylum Micrarchaeota; class Micrarchaeia; order Micrarchaeales; family Micrarchaeaceae; genus JAMCYG01. The sequence continues at coordinate 75,826 of DAHXMI010000005.1, read as the reverse complement.
AACTCATTCCTTGACAGATGCACGTTGACGAACCCATTCTCGTGCGTGACGCTCTCGACGCCGCTCGTGCCGGATATCGCGGCGGCTATCTTGCCCGCTATTTCGTCAGGGTTCTTCTTGGCGCCCTTCGCAATCCTGAATGCTATCGATGATGAGATGTCGGCGATGCCATCCTGCATGCCTATCGTGTTCGCTATCTCCTCGAAGGAAAACGTTTCGCCAGGGAACTCACGCTGCAGCGCCTGCTCCATGCTGTAGACAATCGTGTTAATCCACAAGACATATGGTGCGTTGGACATCGGAATACATCGCTGCGAGCTATATCAGCATATCATACTTCTTGACCACTTCAGGTATCTTCTCTATCACGTCAGACGCCGTGGCATGGAGGCCCTTCTCCCTGTAAAGCGCATCCCCTATCATGGAATGCACGTATACGGCCGCGACAGCGCTCTCGAAGGGGTTGTCATGTATGCCTGCGTACGAGGCAATAAGGCCGCAGAGCACGTCTCCGGTGCCCATCGTCGCGAGTTCGGCGGTCTCGGACCTGTTTATCTTCAGGAGCTCGCCATTTGTGATTATTGTATCGTGGCCTTTTAAGACTAATGTGCAATGGTGGTTCCTGGCGAAGTCTATCGCCTCGTATATGCGCTGGCGCGAAGACATTTTCTTGACATCCACTCCGGTGAGGTCTTTGAACTCGCCTTCGTGTGGCGTCAATATGACGCGGGGCCCGAGAGCGCCCTTATAGTAGTTCATGGCTTTCACTGCGGTCGCGTCCGCCACCACGGTATTGCCGCGCTGGTTCTCGCGCTTTATTACTTCGGCTATTATCGGATATATGCGGACGTCCTTCGGCAGTCCTGCGCCGATTATGAGCGTGTTGTGCCTTATGGATTTTATTGTGTCGAGGTCGTCCCGCGAGAGCCTATCGTGCCTCATCTGTTTCACGATGAGGTCCGGCCTGTTAATCAGCACTTCCGACTCCTTCGGCAGCAGTATTGTCACGTAGCCGCTACCTCCCCTCAGCGCGCTAAGGGCGCTGTTCGCTGAGAAGGATGCGAGCACTGGCGCACCCTTGAAGTCGGAACCCGCACCGATAACGAGCGACGAGCCGTGCGTGTACTTGTTCGCGTCGAGCGACCTGGGACCTGTCGCGAGTATGACGTCGCCAGGCCCGGAAAACAGCTCGACAGTGGGCGGAAACCCTATGCCGACCACCTCTATGTTACCCGCCGCAGTGCATTTCTGAATGCCCTTCTTGACCTTGTATACGCAGAGAGTGGTATCGGCGTCTATATGCGCCGTGTTGGGCAGCCCGGTATCCGCATCTATGCCTGTCGGGACGTCTATCGATATGATCGTCTTCTTCGAGCTGTTTATCTCCTTTATAGCAGTGGCAATCTCCTGGGTCAGCCTGCCGCGCATCCCCACGCCGAGTATTGCGTCTACTATCACGTCTGACTTGTGTATGAGGACCTTCAGCTTTCGCATGCCCGTGGAATCTATTATTTCCACACCCTCTATGTCCTTCAGAAGCTTGTAGTTCAGCTCCGCCGCGCCGTTGCTCACAACAGCCACAGAATTCATGTATGCTATGTTGAGGGAATTAAGGTAGCCGAGGCAGTGCCTCGCCGCCGCGAGGCCCATCGCACCCTTTGAGCCGTTGCCGCATATGAAGAGGATCCGGCTCCTTTTGTATCTGAGCTTGAGTATGTCCGCGATTGCCGTGCCGGCATTCTCCGCCACGAGCTTGTTGTCTATGCCGAGAGCCTGCGCGTTTGCCATTATCGCGTAAGTGTCCTTCTTCGTTATGTACCTCTTGGTGTATGTGGAAAACTCTTTTAAGCTCTCCATGGTATCTATTAATACTTTAATGCAAAATCTATTTATAGATGGTATTGATGCCGAAGGTCTACAAGAATGGGGACAAGCTCGTAATCAACCTGCCTGACGAGATGGTAGACCGACTGGGGCTTGGAGAAGGAGACATAGTAGAATTCAGGGAGGGCCAGAACGGCGAGTTCGCGGTCTCGAAGAAGGCGGAGGCAACAACGGTGCCTACGGAAGAGGAGCTCGGCGTACTGAAGAAGTTGGACGGACTGCGATACAACGTGAGGACGCCGGAAAACATCAGCAAGGAGCTGTCGGAAAAGGAGACGCGTGTCCTTAACTCGCTCCTCAAGAACGGCTATGTCAGCATACAGAAGAGCAAGAAGGACAACGTCAGTAGGTACAGCATACCCGACTACATCTACAACACTTATCTCATGAGAAAAAAACCAGGGCAGGCGGCGCAGAGCGCGCAGTCCATGCCCGTCGAGCGCATGACGCCCCCGCCGGCGCAGCAGCCTGCAGCAAGGCAGCCGCAGCAGCGCGAGACGAAGGCGGACATGAAGGAGATGATATCGCTAAGAAACACTGGTGAGTACGGCGACAGGCTCGAGAAGAAAGGGTATCTGGTCGTGAACACCGAGACCGAGGCATCAGGCATATCAATGACTCTAGAGGCGAGCATACGCCAGGGATATGTGATAGGGGTAAGGGCATTCAACAAGAAATACTACATTGTGCTCAGGAGCTTCGTCTACTCAAACCTGCCGAGGGTGCTCGCGCTCATAAACGAAAGGGCTATGAAAGTAGACGACATCTCTAGGGAGACAGGCATAGAGGGCGACGGCGTCAGGGCAATACTGTACATTGCGTCAGAGAACGGTGATGTCACCGAGCTCAAGAGGGACTTCTTCAGGATCGCGTGAGGATAAGTGCTTTACAGATACGATATGTGGTCGATGACAAGCACGATTATCGCGAATACTGCGACCGCTATGAATATGGCCTTCGGGCTTATCTTCGGCCCCTTGGAAGGCGCATCGTAGAAGCTCATCACTCCTGCCTGGGATTGCGGTGAATATAGCGATGCCATCTTATCACAATGTCTTTTTTTTCTTTCTCTTTCTTGTTGCTAATTAGAAACTGAAGTATGTGACATCTTCCCACCCATAAACGGTGTGGGCTTCCCGAACCAAACGATGATTACTATGGCACAAGAAAGTATATACACCTTTGCAACGAAATCATACTATACGCTGGGACACAGCGGAGTCCGAAAGGGCAAATTTCGTAGATGGAACATAAGACCCGGAATCCAACTGGGCAAATCAGATGAAGCGAGAACATACCGAACCAAACGATATGATGCCAATAGGCCTCTGATGGCAAAGGAGGCTTCTGCTTCTCTGCAGTTCGCTCTCATCACACTGCTGAAGCATGTGGGATTTCTCGCTCACATTGTTAACGCGTTCGCGAAAGGGCTCACTTCGCCGCGCTGACTATCTTGATCACGTCATTGTTATTTAGCGCGTGGTTCTTGGCCAGCCTCGCATGGGTCCTGCCGTCAACTGCGTAAAGCATCTTCTTCGCTATCTCGGTGTGCACCGCCATCGCGAGGTCCATCGTGGTGGAGCCCTTCTTCAGGAGCACGGCATCCGGGAGCACGTTTCCGTTGCTGTCGGACCACTTGTTCTCATCCTCGACCGGATACACGACTATGCTGTCGAGCAGGCCGAAGACGACCCTGTTCAGTATCTCCTGCACGTGCGTGCCGCCGTCCTTCTTTAGCATGGATGACATCGCCTTCAACGCGGCCGCCTGCTCGGTGCTCGCGCTGCCGTCCGCCACCTCGAAGGAATCCGTACCCTCTTCGTACTTTATGATGCCTTTGGATCTCGCCTTCCTCAGTGCCAACTCCACTGCGGCGGAGCATGCGACGACTTCAGCCGCACCGAATTCAGACTTGAGCTTTTCCACGTTAGCCTCGGATCCAGGCACGTCGGCCTTGTTCGCGGCGATTATGAAAGGCTTGGACAGAAGCATCAGCTCGCTTGCCAGCGCTAGTATCTTATCGTCAGGCAGGCCATCTTTTGATATCTGCAGATTCAGCTTACCGAGGGCGGCATCTACATGCTGCCTTGTTATCTTGAATCCAGAAAGATATACTGCGAGCGCCTCCTCTGGATTTTGGCTCCTCGCTATCTGTTTCATCCCCTTCCTGATCGACGTCGCGAGCCACTCCGCAAGTTCCAATCTTACCATGCGCACGTCCTCCACAGGGTTGCAGTCGGAGCATGGATTGCCGTTGGAATCGGTTCTTCCGCTCGCGTCTGCGACGAGTATGAGCACGTCAGAAGACGCGATGTCATTCAGGAACTGGTTGCCGCGGCCTTTTCCCTCGTGTGCGCCGCCCACGAGGCCTGCGACGTCGATAACGCTGATTGGTATATACCTGGTGCCGTTCATGCACTTCGAGTTCTTGGGCCTGCACTTTAGGCTCTTCTCTTTCTCGACGCATTCTGCAGTCACGTATGTCGTTCCGCGGTTCGGGTCGATTGTGGTGAATGGATAGTCGGCGATGTCCACCGAGGCTTCCGTTAGGGCCGAGAAAAGCGTGCTTTTCCCCTTGTTCGGCGCGCCGACTATTCCTATTAGCATGTCAATACCGCATTTGTGTTTGGATTATTACTTGAAAAGCCTTACCTTTACCGGCTTCTTCCTGTCAATTTCCCTGAAGAAATAATATACCGCTATCAAGAGCATTATCAGCCCTGAGCCTATGATAAGCGCCTCCTTGGGCATGCCGACGAGAAGCGCCACCAGCGCGAGTATGGCGGCTATTGGCAGGTAGGGATAGAACGGCACCTTCAGGGGGACATCGGGCCTGCGCTTGAAGTGTATCACCGCGATGCTGCTCATCAGATACGAGAATAGGAGGCCGAAATTGCTTATCGCAGCTATTATGTATATGTTGCCGGAGAACAGCATCACCGCGGCTATCACTGCCGTTATCGCGACGCCGTTTACCGCGACGTCCCTCTTCGCGTTGTACTTCCTCAGCACGGCAGGCAGGAGCTTGTCCTTGCTTATCTGGTACACAGTCCTGGAAGAGGCCAGTATCATTGCGAGGGCCGCAGAGGTCGTGGCTATTAGCGCACCTACGTCTACGACAATGAACAGCCATGGGGGCGCTGACACGTTCTTCAGGGCGAATGAGAGGGGATCTGCGCTTATCGTGTAGGAGCTTGCCGGCGCGAGGAGCATGAGCGCTACGTCAACGAGCAGGTATACGGCAAGGCTTATCAGTACCGAATAGATCAGCGCCTTTGAGGCGTAGCGCGCGCCTCCCTTGACCCTGTCGGTCAGGGTCGATATTGCCTGGAAGCCGGTATACGCGAAGAATACCGCGACGCTCGCCGCGAATATCGCGCCTATGCCCTCCTTCGAAGGGGCAGTGGCAAAATTCGTCTGCAGTACATGCGGATGCGCGAACGCGAACAGCAAGGCAAACAGTATGAATACGGCCAGCACGCAGAGCTTGACCATCACGAGGCCGAAGTCCGCCTTTGCCGCTTTCTTTATCCCTATTATGTTGATTACCGACAGCGCCAGTATCTGCAGCAGCGCGAACGCCACTGCATATACGTGCTGCGTGTATCCCAACATGCTTGATAGGTATGATCCGAACCCGAGCGCCACCGCGCTCACCGCGGTTGCGAAACTGAAGTAGAGGAGAATGCCTGTGACGAACCCTAGTTCCGAGCCGAAGGCATTGAACGTGAACGAGTAGGAGCCGCCCTTCGCATGTGGCATCACTTCGCCAAGGGAGCCGAGCTCCACCGCGACAAGCATGGCTATTATCCCGACAAGTATGAACGCGAGGATTGAGTATGCGCCGGCAAGAGCTATCGTCGTGCCGCTGAGCACGAATATGCCCGCCCCGATTATGGCGCCGAGGCCAATCGCGGTCGCCACCCTTACCGATATCTGCTGTCCGGCCATTTTATCAGCGCATGCGTGCCGCAAGATGCGGCATCGTCAGATATAAAAAGGAATGATAATAAATAAATAGGACTACGATAAAGCGTAAATGCGCGAAGTGCGCAATCTGCTTGTAAATGCAGGGATAGCAAAGCCTGGCCAAATGCGGTGGGTTCAGGGCTCACTCCCTTAGCGGGTTCGGGAGTTCAAATCTCCCTCCCTGCATTAAATTAGCTTCTTTATTTCCAGCAGCAAACGTTCTGCATCATTGATTGCCGTCTCTGCATCGCTGCTCGAAACCATGAACTCGGCATCATAGGCGACCATGTGCCTCACCTCCCTGTAATGGTCAAAGCGTTCTATGAGTGGGCCATCAACCTTGCCCTTATTAGCATAGACCTCTTTCACATACCCTACAACACAGTAATGACTCCTTTCCCTGAATCCATCTTTCACCAAAAGCGCCTTGCCCGTTAGGAGCATAACCTCGTAGGCCATCATCATGCTGCTGTCCGGCGCATCGGCGGTGAGGCTGTCCTCCGCTTCCTTCAACAGCCTCGCCGCCTTCTTTAGCATCATTAGGGCTGTGTGCTTGGAAGGTTCTACCTTCCTTATCAACCCTGCCTTGAAGCAGTCGTCAAATCTGCCCAATTCCCTCGCCCATCAGGATTATAGACCCGAACAGCAGTGTGAAATAAAAAACCTCATTATCCTTCCTTAACGCATTGATTTTATTTTGGCCCAGGATAATTATTTGCGGCTCTACATGAAGTCTCTCTATGATCTGCTGCCGCAGACCCCCAACCAAGATGGCTGCCGTATCCCCAGAAAGTTTCAGCCATATATCTATATCACTGTCTTCTGTGTTTGTCCCATTGGCCCACGAGCCGTACAAGCCAGCGCCCCTTACGCCGATCCTTTTGATTGCCGATATTATACCGCTCCTCCTTATTTTATCAAGATTGATTGAGGTTTTGAGTGATCTGACGTACGGATCACCTAAATTCACGAGACTGTTTTTTATCAGCCCGTCCTTTTTCATATTGCTTACGGTCTTGCTTACGTATCCTTTGCTTGCATGTAGCTGCCTAGCTATTTCTGTGACTTTGACCCTTTGCTTCGGCCTGTCAAGTACATACTCGATGACCGCATCTTTCATGCTTTTGCGTGGTGTTGCTCCCATCACAGTAATTTCTCCATATAAGTTTTTATTTGTTTCCTTTTAAGAAACTAAAAGTTTCCTTTAATGAAACAAACAGTTCGTTGTTTGAAAACATATTCAAATTCATTATCTTCGTTTTAAAACCTCCTTTTGAGTAGTAGGTGCGTTATAAAGGTCGATTATTACAGGTGCATGATCGCTAGGGGGCTCCTTTGTCTTATCTGGTTTCCTCTCGTCTCTGTCTACCCATACTCTCTTTGTTAGCCTTACTAGCTGAGAGTCGCCTAAAGCAAGGTCAAACCGAAGTCCTTCATCTTGCTCAAACGCATCTCTCTGATATGGCCACCATGTATACATTTTCTGGTTTGGATTAGTCTTCCTGAGAATATCGTATAGTCTTTCGCCTTTTAGCTTTATGAGCCACTCTCTTTCTTCCCTTGTACAATGTATGCGCTCCTGAAGTCCTTCCGGATCCCAAACATCACAATTTTCGGGTGCCACATTAAAGTCTCCCACCATTAAGAGAGGTGGCGTTCTTGGAAGGCTTTGAATCCATTTGCCTAGCGCATCCATCCAAACTTGTTTGAGGCCAAATTTGATACTCTCTCTGCTTTCCCCATTAATTACATATACATTAACCACTCTTATCCCTCCAATGTTTGCGGATATGAGTCTGGCTTCACTCGGCACAGGATTTGCGGGAAAATTTGAATATATATCTGTAGGCTTGTAATACACTTGATCTGTCTTACCTGTTTTTTGTGTCTGTGGTAATATATGAGTGTAGAGGTTATGCTGTTTTGGTGGGCTTCGGATAAGGATTGCGACACCGTTATAACTTTCCTGACCATTCAGGATGGCGGTATATCCGACGGCACTTAGCTCTGATATAGGGAAATACCTATCTTTCGTTTTTGTTTCCTGCAAGCAGACTATATCAGGGTCGTGACGATTAAGAAGCTCCAGCAACCGTGATGAGCGAGCACGCACGGAGTTTATATTCCACGAAATCACGCGCATGATGATGATTACATCAGAAACTTAATATGCGCTATGCTATTAAAATTATGAGAGGGATGGTTCAGGGCTCACTCTCTTAGCGGGTTCGGGAGTTCAAATCTCCCTCCCTGCATATTTTAATAGATTACTTCAGAATCCCTCTTGTGATAGAATGCAGCACCGAAGCCAGTCTGCAATGGAATACCTTACAACTTATGGATGGCTGATAATGATCATTGCGGTGGTTCTCGTGGTGCTGTTCGAGCTCGGCGTCTTCAACGCCAGCAACTTCGAACCGAAGGCACAGCCAGGCGCTTGCTATGTTTACAGACCGGATGGCCCGGGCACCACGAAATTCATCAACTTCGCAGGCGAATGCAGCGGCAGGCTCCCGAAATTTGTCGCCCAGCTTAACGGAAACGGCGGCAACGTAACCATACTTACGAATAGGGTCCTTGCAACCGGAAACACAATAACCATGACTGCATGGGTGAAATGGAACAGCGGGAAGCACTTGACGGGTGGATGCTGCGGAAGCAGACAGGAGGTCTTCGGAACAGATTCGAGCCCCACTGCGGAAATAAATCCGATAATAGCGATAAACGACAGCGGAACAGGGGAAGCAGAGACCTGGGTCTGCACTACCGGGGGCTGCTGGAACGAGGCTAAAAGCGCTTCTGGCTATATCGTGCCGAACGTATGGTATTTCATGGCGAGTAGATACAACGGGACCGCCGTCAGCATATGGATAGATGGATCAATGGTAGCCGAGACCACTGATAGCGGAACGCTCAATTTGCAAGGCTCGGGGCTTTACACGTATATCGGCAGCAGGGGAGGAGCAGGGTCATTTTTCAACGGGAGCGTAGCGAACGCACAGATGTACAATACGGCGCTCTCGTCCAATGCGATAGCAGGGCTTTACGGCGAAGGGATAGGCGGAACACCGATAGACCTGCAGAACCTCGTGGGCTGGTGGCCCCTCAATGGCAATGCGAAGGACTACGGCGGCAACGGATACAATGGCAAAACAAGCGCAGGCTTGACATTTACCTCATCCTGGACGGATGGATACACAGTGCCGTAATTACTCGCCCTTCTCTATCCTGAACGAGCCTGTCGGAAGCTGCTGCATTATGTGGTCTATGTCGTTGTAGGACAAGTACGCGCCGATGCTCTTCGCGGCATCGGACTTCTTCTCGTCTCCTGGTATCAGCGTGACATGCCTGCCTATCTTCCCAGTCATGCGCGGCAGCATCACGTGGGGCATCACCCTCAGGCCGTCTTCGCCCATATAGACGACCAGCTTGAGCGCGACCCCCCTGTACCATTCTCGCTCACCGGTGAGCAGGAAGCCTCCGGTGCCGAGCGAGCCCTTGCCCGTTGATTTGCTGACCTGGCTTCTTCTCATCGCGTAAACGTTGACGCTCCCCATGCCGTCCTTCCATGCGCTGGAGTTGCACGCCGCAAACTGGGCCACCTCTTCCCTAACCTCCTTGCCGGCAGACTCGCCGCCCTTCAGTATCGTTACCGAGGCGCCGAATATGTCCGCATGGAAGAATAGGTCGCTGTCCTCAAAATGCTTAGAGTTCAGCATCTCGTTCTGGTGGGCGTCCCTGCCCCCTATGACCAGCGCACCGTTCGACGCGAAGAACCAGTGGAACTTCTCGTACCATTGCTGCTTCCTGGCCTTGATTATCTGCTTCTTCTCCTTCGGCTGCGCCGCCTCCTTCTTCTTCAGCGACTTGAGCTTCGCCTCGAGCCTCTTGACCGCTTCACCGGCGCCTTCGGCCTTCGCCTTCGCCCTCTTGGCCCTGCCGTAGTATTCGGATGCATTCTCCTGCGCGGACTTGGTAAAGTCGATCTCTATCTTCATCTGACTCGCCGGAAAGTGGGCCTGATCACACCAGGCTTAGCGATCCCGATATGATGAGCGAGATTATTATTGCTATTATGAAGCCGACCGCACCGATCAGGAGTATGCCGATCAGTATTATCTTGGCGCTCTTGTTGAATTCCTCCGAACTCGGCTTGTAGCTTATGCTCATGACTCTCTTCGAATCGTCTATGAACTTCGACAGCCTTGATGGAATCGACAAGCGCACACCCTTACTGATGCGTAATCTTCAGTCGCTACGTTAATAACCTTTGCTGAAAGATTTACTGTTATGACAGATTACAGCTATAAATATATTGTGATTCACTTTGGCGAGATATGGCTGAAAGGGGACAATAGGAACGTATTCATCAGCAGGCTTAGGAGGAATATAGCGAAGGCCCTGGAGGGCGCAGAGTACGCCTCCTTGGACCTTAGGCGCGACCGCTTCGTTGTCGAGCTCACGAAAGGCAGCGATGTGGAAGGGATAAGCGGCAGGCTCTCGAAGGTATTCGGGGTGAGCTGGTTCGCCCCGGCCATCCTGGTGGATGGCAATACAACTGCGATGTTCGGCGCCGTAAGGAAGCTCTCCTCGGACCTTGGCGGCGAGCCCATCAGGATAATCGTGAGGAGGTCCCTCAAGAAGGGGAAGAACTCGATGGAGATACTGAAGGAGCTGCTCTCGCTCGCAGTCGAGAAAGGCATCGAGGTCGACAAGGATTCCAAGAAGGCAGTCAGCATCAACGTCACGGACTTCGGCACCTTGGTCTATTCCAATAAGATACGGGGGCCGGGAGGATTGCCGGTCGGCTCTTCCGGCAAGGCGGTGATACTGCTTTCTGGTGGAATAGATTCGCCTGTCGCCGCATACTACGCAATGAAGCGCGGGCTGATTCCAATATACCTGCACTTCCACCCGTTTGCCAGCAACAGCGTAGCGGAAGAGTCAAAGATAAAGGAGTTTGGCGCGGCGCTTTCAGGATACTCAAACGGGGCAGGCGTATATTTCGCGAAGGCGGACGCGTTCCAGTCTGCGGTCATGAGCATGCCGAGCAAATACGAACACGTGCTGTTCAAGCGGTTCATGTACAAGATCGCGGAGCGCATCGCAAAGAAGGAGGGCGCGGAGGTCATATGCACGGGCGAGAGCCTCGCACAGGTGGCGTCGCAGACCGTCAAGAACATGAGGGCATCCGAGAAAGGCATCAAGCTCCTCATGTTCAGGCCGCTGAGCGGTTTTGACAAGCAGGAGATAGTAAACGAGGCACAGAGGATAGGCACGTTCGGCATCTCCATAAAGCCGTACAAGGACGTATGTTCCATGCGGCTCCGCAACCCTTCCACGTCGATGAGCGCAGAACTGGTCGACAGCCTCTACAAGAGATACGGCATGTCGAAGGTCGTGCAGAAGACGCTGAAGGGGATCGATCACTCTTCCTGGACTATCTGATTGTAGGTTTTGCGCCAGTCGATGCCGAGGCCGTACTTCCTGTTGAAGTACTTCACTATGTGCTCCACGTCCCTCTGCAGGTAGTCGTAGGCGTTCGGGTGCTTCAGCACTATGGCCTGCCCCATGTCTATTACGTACTCCTTCTCGTCGTCGCCGACCAGTATGTTGTACTCGCTCATGTCCGCATGCACGAGTCCGGCATCGTAGAGCTTCCTTATGTCTTCGATCACCGCGTGCGCCATCCTTTCCGGATTGCTTAGCGTGGAATTCGCGAGCGTCGCGGCAGGCACCATGCCGCTGTCATGTATGAACTCCATAGCAAGTATTGTCCCGTTGTACATGTAGGGCTTTGGCACGCTCACGCCGGCGCGAGATGCTATCTCGAGGTTGCCGAACTCCTTCTTGCACCACGTCTCGATGATCTTTTCCCTGCTCTTGCCCACCTGCCTCGTGAACCTAGGGTCGCCGTCAATGTACGGCGACATTTTGCGGAAGGAGGTAGTCGTGACCCTGAACATCTTAAGTATGACGTGGGATGCGCCTCCGAGGATTTCCGCATTGCCCGCTTCCGCCACGAACACGTCGCTCTCCTTGCCGCGCGCGATCGGGAAGCCTAGCTTGCTTACCACACCTTTGTTGAAGAACTTGCCGAGCATTATCATGGTTGCCCTGTTGAACACTCCGCCTTCGGTCTTCTCCTCCTCCCTCTCCTGGTGGATTTCCCTTCGGGGCCTCTTCTTCTTGCTGACCCTGCTTACCATTGGCCATCACCTGCTACCTGCTCTCGCACAGGTAACTTGCATAGGTAATGCGTACGTCATGCATATTATGGTTGCGCGAGAGACTGTAGCTTTTTAATGTTTTCCATAGAATTACTATCAAGGTGTATAAATGGCTGTAAAAAGGTCAAATGGAAGTGGCAATGTGGTCACGATCGACCCAACGCTAGCGTATGAACGTATGCTTCATTTCAACGAGAAGCATTCTGGATGGCACATATTCAGGGCCCTGTACTGGGGCATATACGTTTTCGTGCTCGGACTGATACTGCTTGCGGATGTCCCGGCGCTGGTCTCGATACCGAGCTTCTTCGGCTGGACATTGGTTCTCGGAGCAATATTCTTCATAGTGTACGGCTTCGTGACGTCGCTGCATCTCAAGCTCATGAAGAGGCACGCGTAAAGCGCGCCTTTTCTTTGCTTTTCTTTTCTTGATTTTTTCAACATATCTTTTCTTTCGCGTTGGGCGCATTTAGGCATAATTAAATATCTTGTCCCAGTAATATATGACGTTCAAAGGACTCTTAGCCAGACTGATTTTCATGGTAAGAAACATATACGAGAGCAAGTACTACAACAGGTTCATATTCGTGCCTCTTGTGCTCCTTGTGATCAGCCTGTACTTCATTCCACATCTTCAGCTTGACTCATCCCTCAAGGGCGGCGTCAGCGTGCAGCTGCAGACCAACCAGAGCATAGGCATCAGCAGCCTTACCTCGTATGTCAACTCGCACATACCCAATGCGCACACCAGCGTGGAGAAATCGCCAAGCGGAGTGACCGTCACGATAGACGCCAACAGCAGCATAATAAATGCAGAGGGCAACGTAACGGCCATGCTTACGCAGTACAACGAATACTCCTCAGCTGTTGTAAACGAGACTACGATAAACCAGGAGCTCCAGTCCAGCCCGGGCAACTCCACCCTGCTAAGCCAGCTCTCGGTGCAGCAGGCTGCTGCATCGCGATACCTCTCGCAGATGGGTTCTACGGCCAACACCGTGATATTGGGCCTCTCTCCATTCCTTGCCAACAGGACTTTCAGCTACAACGCATCAAACGCGCAGTCCGTACTTAATGCGGCGAACAACGCATACAACAACGCATCGACGTCGTACAAGACGCAGATACTGGGAGTGCTGGGCGGCGCAGTGCACTATACTACGTATTCGTACAACTATGTTACGCCGACCCTGGGCAGTTTCTTCCTCGGGAAGGTCAGGAGCATAATAATAACGGCGTTCATCATAGTGGCGCTGGTGGTATTCTTCATATTCAGGACCCCGGTGCCTTCGTTCTCGGTCGTATTTGGGGCAGCGAACGACATACTGGTCTCGCTCGGCTTCATGGTGGTATTCGGAATACCACTCGGCCTGGCGTCTGTCGGAGGCCTACTGATGCTCATAGGGTACGCGATAGACACCGACACGCTCACGGCCATAAGGATACTCAAAAGGAGCGAGGGGACCCCTGAAAGCAGGGCCTTCGCGAGCATGAAGACCGGCCTGACCATGACGCTTGCGGCGATACTCACATTCGCCATACTGTTCATCGTCTCGTACTTCACGTTTATACAGACATACTTCGAGATATCAGGGGTTGTATTGATAGGGCTTGTTACCGACATAGCAACCACGTGGCTGTTCAACACGCCGCTGATCCTTTGGTACAAGAAGAGGAAAGAGGTAAGATAAGATGCTGCAGGCTAAATCCTACTTGAAGGACAGGAGGATACTGGTCCTTGTGGTAGTGGTAGCTGCGCTTGCGCTGCTCGACCTGCACTACGGCATACACCTTGGAATCGAGTTCGTGGGGGGAACCGAGATACCCCTCACGCTGCAGCACAGCGTAAACACTACGGAGATGACATCGCTGATATCCGTGCTCCAGCAGAGGCTGTCCACGTTCGGCCTGAGGCAGGTCACAGTTGAAGGCATAGGCAATTCGGCCGTGTACGTCGTAGTACCGAGCACCACTTCGGGCGACATCAACAGCACAGTTGGGATAATAGAGAAGCAGGGAAGGTTCGACGGAATAGTCAACGGCCAGGAAGCGGTAAACGGAAGCAGCATACTGCACGGCAGCATAGGGACGCCATCCCCCATAATCTCGAACGGCACAGCAACATGGCAGGTCACATTCTACGTTACAGAGACTGCGGCTACGCACTTCGCGCATGTGGTCTTCGGGCAGGGCAACAAGCCGCTTTACATGTTCCTCGACAGGCCGGCCAACACTGTTGTGATTATGAACACCTCACAGCTCGGCAACCTTTCCTCAGGGCTGACGCCATCACAGGCGCTCGGGGCCATGCAGGCTGCGCTGAGCTTCGGCAACCAGACAATACCTATTATTAGTGTGTCAAACAACAGCGCAAGTGTCCAGAACGCCGAGAGCTTCTTCAACTCCAGCAACGGCAGGTACAACAACGTTATAGCGAGCTCGTCGATAAGCAGCGCATTGGTCAGCTACCTCAAGAGCCGCAATTACACAGTCCACCTTGAAAGCAAGGCAAACATGACGCCTGCATTCATACCGCTCAGCGCGAACGAGACCGTCATCGACTCGTGGGCGGTGGTCGGCCTTCTGTCAGCCCCTACGCTCAACCCGTCGATAACCAACGGCAACGTCACTGCAAGCTATGAGATATCAGGAGCGGCTCCGCCCAGCGTTCCAAAGGCGAAGCTCCTATCGTACGCGCAGAACCAGACAAAGACGATCGCGAGCATACTGTCTGGCGGAGCGCTGCCGGTGGCGGTCGTGCCGGGCACGCCCACCAGCATCCCGCCGACCCTCGGCGCGGACTTCCTTAACGTCAGCGAACTCGCGCTGTCGATGGCCGTAATCGCCATATCATTGTTCATAACGATCAGGTACAGGAAGATGTTCCTGATATTCCCGATACTGGTAACGACGTTCATGGAGCTATTCATAATCGTGTCGATAATAGGCCTGATAGGCACCATAGACCTCGCAGCAGTCGCCGGTATGATTGCGGTGGTCGGAACCGGGGTCGACGCGCAGATAATAATAACGGACGAGATACTCGCGAAGAGCACCGAAGGAACCTCGGCGAAGAAGCTGCTCGGCAACGCATTCTACATAGTGTGGGCCGACGCAGGGCTGCTGATAGCAGCCATGCTGCCGTTGTTCTTCGCGACATCGCTAGTAAGCATTATTGGATTCTCCGAGTCTACTATAATAGGCGCGCTTCTCGGCGTGCTGATAACCAGGCCCGCATACGGTGCGATACTGTCCAGGCACTATGCCTGACGACGGCAATGCGCAGTGCTAACGCACCGTAGTGCAAGCCAAAAAAACGCTGATTCACATGGCCATATACTGCCCAACATGCAACAATTCGAGCGACAGAGTGATGTTCGTCGGCGAGTTCTGTGAGGAATGCACGATAAAGAGGCTGCGCAAGCTGATCCCAGAGGTCGTGGAGGTCTATTTCTGCAGGATATGCGGCAGGGTCAGGGCGGGCCAGGAGTACCATTCGGCAGGAAATGGGGCGATATCAGCCGCGATTGATGATTACCTGCGCATTAGGAACGTCAAGAACGTGCGCACCCAAGTGATAAGGATAAACGAGGGTATAGGCAGGGCCGTGATCCGCTTCCACTTCAATGTGGATGGCACGAAAGTCGCCTTCGAGAAGGAGGTGAGGCTGAAGAGGCTCCACAGGACTTGCGAAAGGTGCCTTAAGGAGCGCTCCGGCTACTTCGAGGCGACGGTCCAACTGAGGGGCAACCCGGACAAGGCCGAGAAGACCCTTGAGAGGATATCGCGTTATCTGGAAAGGTACGGCGCATTCGTATCGAAGGTAGACAGGGTGGAAAACGGCGGCATCGACGTCTACACGAGCGACAAGAAGGCCACCGGCCAGTTCTTCTCCACGAGGAAGCTGAAGCCGAAAACCTCGTATGTCCTCAGCGGTCTGAAAAGGAACAGGAGAGTGTACAAGCACGTCTATCTGCTGAGGTTCGAGCGGCCGAAGAGGAACGAAACCGAAGAAAGCGGTGAAGAGTGACCCGTCACGTGGACTTTATGTACACGCACGACACGGTGGGGTTCGAAGGGCATGCGTTCTGCGCGCTCACGTTGACAAGGTATGTGCCGATCTGGGTTATGCCATCGAGATAGCCGGAAACGTTCACCGGTGTGTATGCAACAACTGAGCTTAAGCCTGCACTAGTGGACACTGTGAATATGATTTCGTGACCGACGCCGTTGCTCTCAGTGCCGACGTATATGTTCTGCACGCCTGCGGGCACGTTTATCAGAACGAGCTGCTTCGCAGGGAATCCCTGTGTTCCGACTGCGGCTGCGACGCTCGCGAGCTTCGATGCCGCGGCCTGCGCATTCGTCGACGAGAGCGTGGAAGAAGCGGTAGATATCTGTATGAATGCGAACACCACTATCGGCAGCAGTATTATGAGGCCGAACGATAGGGTTATCAGCAGCTCAAGGCTCGACTGCCCGCGCACGCGCCCCCTCATCGTACTTCCGAAATGCATCGCGCTCCGCCTTATTCGACTTCCTCTCCGCCCTTTCCGGTGCCTATCTTCCTTATCCTTATCTTCTGCTCCTTCGCCTTGGTGACCCCTCTCCTCAGCCTTTCGAGCGTCTTCTTCAGGGCCTCGTCTATCGTGTACCCGGTCTCGTTGGCATTTATCATGCTCTTGCTGCCCAGGGACACCCTTGCGTACATCTCGTACAGCCTGCCCCTGAGCTTCTTCACGTGCAGTGTGGCGTATTCCGGCTCGACCTCTTCCATCTTGCCTATCCTGTCCATGAACTGCCTCATCTCCTCCCTTATGTCGTCCTCATATTCGTAGGTGCTCGAATCAAGGCCGGAGATGAACACATTGCGCACCGCGATTTCCCTGCCGGCAACAACACTCTCGAGTATGTTGTGCATCGTCACCACGCCGACGGGCTTGCCGCCGCTCACCGCCACTAGCGACGATATGGAGCGCTCGATCATAAGTCTCGCGGCATCGGCCAGGGGGGCCCCGCTTTCCACTTCCATTGGGCTGGCGACCATTATACTCTTTATCGATGCATTGGCAGAGTTGTAGGTCTTCATCTTGAGCTCCGGGCGCCTGTCGGGCAACACCATATGCTGCACGACCATGTCATGGTGCGTTATCATGCCTGCGTACTTTTCGCCGTCCAGTACCACCAGCCTGTTGACGCCATTGTTCCTCATGGCGGTCCGCGCCTGTGCGACGTTGGAATTTATGTCTATCGCGAGAACGGGGGATGTCATCGCGTCCGAGACATTCATGTCTTTGAGCGCGCCGATCGATATGAGCGCCTTGATGATGGTTATCCTGTCGAGGACCCTGGTCGGCTGCCTGCCCGATGCCACGTACGGCAGGGTCTTCACCCTGGACTTGTACAGGTAGTATACCGCATCGTAGATCGTCGTCGTGGGTGTTACCTTCGGAACCCTTATCGCAACCTTGCCTGCCTTCTCGAGCTTCTGGACCTTGAGCCCCTTCCTTGCCCTGTATATTACCCTGGTGTCGAGTATTCCGTAGTACTCGCCGCCCTTCAGTATTATCACGCACGGGTTCTGGTGCACCGCACTCATCACGCCGGTCATCGGCGTGTTGTAATCGAACGTAGGGACTTCCGTCGTGAGGTCCGCAGGTATCCTATCTCTCATTTCCGTTATTAAATCACCAACTCTTCACTCGTCGCTATTGCTATTATAGCTCTGCAAAATTATATATATGGCTTTTACGCGTCGCTTTCTCGCGCTGCGTAGAAAATATATTATAGTTGCATGTAAGATAGTGATAACGTCCCATGCCAGGATGGCGGATCGGCTACGCGGCCGCCTGCAGAGCGGTGTAAGAGGGTTCAACTCCCTCTCCTGGCTATTTTCAATTCCTGTTCCCTGTTCCTTGTCCCAGATCAATCCTTGACAGAGAGCTCGTCGAGCGCCTTGTCCAGGATAATCGTCGATTCGTTGTCCTTGCCGGCTATGGTCTGCGACGATGGCGGCTTTATCCCCCTCGCGATAAACCTGTCCTCGAATGTATCGCCATTCTCCCAATCGAAGAATACTCCGGTGCTCATGCTGTCAGGAGTCTCTTCGAACAGAGCAGAGAGAGCCTTCATGCGCTTGTCGTTTACCTCCTTCGTGTCCTTGGGGTTCTTGACCTTTCCATCATAGTCGTCAGGCAGCTTGTGGGTGTGCTGGGCAAACCAGTTGGCGGACGTGTAATCTGCGTTGTAGGTGGGGCATCCCTGCAGTATGTCGACGAGCGCGAGGCCCTTGTGCTTCAGCGCCTTTGTCATTATCTCAGTCTGCTCCTTGACGTTGTAGCTCCCAGTCCTCGCTATGAAAGTGTATCCCGCCATGAGCGCGATCGCGAGGGGATTGAGCGCCCCGTTTATGTTCGGAGCAGGCATAGACTTGGCCTTCCTGCCTTCGGGCAGTGTAGGGCTGGCCTGGCCTTTCGTGAGCGAGTATACCCCATTGTCATGTATGAAAAGCTTTATGTCGACGTTCCTCCTGCCTGCGCTGACGAAGTGGCCGGCACCTATGCCGTATGTATCGCCGTCTCCGCTGTCTATTATCACGCTCAGCTCAGGGTTGGCGAGCTTTATGCCCTCTGCAAAGGGTATCGCCCTGCCGTGCAGCGTGTGAACTCCATTGGCATTAACAAAATGAGGCAGCTTCGATGAGCAGCCTATGCCTGACACGATCACGGTCTTTTGCGGATCCAGTCCTGCCGCTATTATCGCGTTCTTGACCGATAATAGTATGCCGAAGTCGCCGCAGCCCGGGCACCAGTCGTTGTCCTCGTCGGAAGTCAGTTCTTTTATGCTAGTAGCCATTCAGTACCACCTTGTTCTTTCCTTTCATTACCTCGTCCAGCGCGGACGAGACCTCGTCGTATCTCATGAACCTGCCATTGTACTTGAGTATCTGGTTCCTTATGACCACCCCAGTGACTGACGCGATGTGCTGGCGTAGCTGTCCGGTTATGTTCTGCTCGATGCACACCGAGTTCTTCGCGGATGATATTATCTTTGCGATTTCCGGATCGAGCGGCTCGATGACTTTCACCTGCAGGAATGCAACGTTCTTCTTGCCCGAAACGGCCTCGCGGACAGCGCCGCACGGCCCACCCCATGAAACTGCCAGGAGGTCAGCCTTCTTCGGGTCGCCTTCTATCGAGTATTTCTCGTCCTTGCCAAGGCTCGCCAATATCAGCCCGTACTTCCCGTTCCTCTTTTCCATCATTCTGTTCCTGTTGCTGGGATCCTCGCTTATGTGGCCGTACTCGTCGTGCTCATCCCCTGTTATCCATTCCACGCCCCCGGGAGTACCCATCACCTTTCTGGGCGATATGTTGTCATCGGTGAACTCGAACCTCTTGTAGACATCGCTTGTGCTCGATACGAGCTTGCCCCTTTCGATCCTGTATCTTCCCTTGAATCCCTCGACGAAGCTTCTCGGCATGCTTGAAGATGCCTGGGCCAGCGCCTTCTCGCCAAGGACTATAACCGGCAGTTGGTATCTTTCAGCGTAATTGAACGCGTCTGCCACGATTTCTATGTATTCCTCTATACTCCCGGGCGCGACCACCATCCTGCCGAAGTCGCCGTGCCCCTGATGGACCGCGAACATCAGGTCTCCCTGCTCTGTTCTGGTGGGCTGGCCGGTCGCTGGCGCGCCTCTCTGGTGGTCTACGACCACAAGCGGTATCTCACTCATGCCGGCATACGTTATAGTCTCGGTCATAAGCGATAAGCCCGGGCCCGAGGTCGAGGTAGACGCCCTGTATCCCGCGTGCGCCGCTCCCGTCGCCATCGCTATCACGGCGAGTTCGCTCTCCGGCTGCACCGTCCTTATGCCGAATTCCGTATGCGATTCGAGGAATGTGCTCTCGTCGCTCGCGGGCGTTATCGGGTAATACACCTGCATCTTGCAGCCGGCTATGGCTTTGCCGAGCGCGGCTGCAGTGAAACCTTCCATATAGAGAAGATCCTTGCTGCCGATCACATCCAGTTTCATAATCGGCTTGAGGCCTGCGTCCGTGATGTACTTGAAGGCCTCATCGGCGACTGTCGTGTCCATGTCTATTACCGACACGGGCTTCTTCGCAAATTCCTTCTTTACCGCGGCGTCTATGTCTGCGCTGGAGAAGCCCATCAGGAATGCCGAGACAGCGACGCATATTATGTTCTTTGCTATGGCGACGTTGTTGCCGGGAAGCTTCAGCTTCGCAGCTGCGGCGCCTATTATTTTATCGAAATCCACCTGCACTATGCTTATGTCGCTGCGTTTTATGAGCTTTGGGTCTATGCTGGCGTCCACTATGAGCGTGCCGCCTGGCTTGACATCCTTTATGTGGCCGTCCTGTACGGCCTCGTTCCTCTTGTTCGTCTCGCCGAACACCGACTCCTTGTCGAAGAATACGGCTATGTCAACCAGGCCTGGTATCGCTGATATATCCTTGTCGGACACCCTCACAGTGAAGAAGCTGTGCATGCCCTTTATGTTGGAGAAGTATTCCCTGTATCCGAATACGTTGTATCCGAACTTCATCATCAGCCTGGCGAAGAGGCCTAGGGCGGAATCTATCCCACTGCCTTGTTTACCCCCTGTCATCCAATTTATATCCACCATCTAAACCACTGCATATTCGAGACAGAAACTTCACGGCTCTGGCTAAATACAGATACAAATACAAAAATACGAATAAATATGTGACATTTCATACGAGGCATAGATGTAAAAGAGGGCGCCGGGCTGCACAGACGCACATCATGGGAACAGCACATGCGAACTTGCAATGCTGCACATCGTGTACGGAAATTGTGAGGGTCAGACATCGAGCACGACACTCATCGAATACATGTCTTTCCTCTTCGATATCTTCAGCCTATATCTGGAGACGCCTTTGACGTCAAACCTTCTACATTTCGGATCCTGGTCGATCCCTTCCACCTTTGAGCTTATGCCGTACACCCCTCCCTTTTCACCCATCTCAATTTTTGAGACCTTGAAAGGCGAAAGGCCGTTCGCGTCGGCCTTCGAAAGCGCATCCTGAAGGGCCAGCCATGCCAGCTCTTCGAGGCTGTCGGCCTTTTCCCTTATCTCGAATGCATGCACTGCAGCACCGGCCTTGCTCCTCTTCGCCACTGTGCTGAGGTATGATATGGTATCGAAGAGCGCGAGGAGCGCGTTGGTGAACAGTTCGTCGGGGCTGCCTCCGCGGGCAACGAACTCTATGTCCGCAGTATGATTGACGAACCTGTAGCCGCGTAGCTGCATTGTATCATGTTATAGTTCACAGGCAAGGTATTTTAACGGAGCGCACGCTGCGCCGCCGGATACGGCAGCCTATTAAATGTTTATCGACAATTATCTCTGTCCTGTGAAGAAAAGAGTAACTTCTGAAAAGTGATGATGCCCATTACGGCGGAGGACAAAATGGTGTTTTCTTGAGAGGTGTCGGTCCGAAAACTATAGGGATAGCGGTCCTTTTTGTGGCATTCCTTCTGGGTTCTGTGAACTCCATAGCTAGGACGAGTTTCAGCATACTCGACACCGACTCAACCACCTACATAATAATCGTAATGCTGATGATCTTCGCGTTCATAGCATTCTACCTCAAGGAGGACCTGAAGCTGAGCACCAGCAAGAAAACAATAGCGATAGGCGCGGGCCTGTTCGTGGCATATGTGGTGGTGCTGTCATACCTCAGGGTCTCGATGTCGTACGCCTTCGCAACGTACAGGATAGACGGCATAATGTTTCCGCTCCTGCTGGCATCGCTCATCGTCACGCTGTTCGGCCTGGGGTCGCTGAAGAGGTTCAACAGGCTCATAGTGTATTCCGTTTTTGCATCTCCGCTGCTGCTGATGCCGTTCATACTCGCGAACGGGGTGTTCGCAAATTTCAACGCAGGCATAGTGTATGGGATACTGAAAGCGGCAGGCATAAATGCAGTCAAGAGCGGGATAACAATAGGCGGAGCATCCGCCTCGACGATAACCATAGCCAACACATGCGTGCCTCTTGGAATATTCATAGCTACGGTCATGCTTCTGCTGCCACTGGCCTACCTGTACGATGGAAAGCTTTCGAGGAAGGCTCTCTGGGTAGGGTCTGCTGTAGCGGCAGTGCTGGTGTTGAACATATTTAGGATGTCGGCGATAGCGCTAGTGTGGGCGAACAGCGGCATAAGCGGGGCCGTGACGCTCTTCCATGAGTTCGCCGGCGCGTTCATATTCTACATAGTCATAGCACTATTCGTACTGCTCGCAGGCAGGTTCGGACTCTCGCTTCGCGGCGCCAGGATAACGAAGAGGAGTTACGCGGCAACCCGCAATGCCAAGCTGCCATTATATCCTATAACTTTCGCGCTGTTGTTTGGGATTCTCGCCTTCATACTTACGATGTCGTACAGCAGCATGCTATATGCCAGTGCAGCCAACTTCTCAAGTTCCTACAACGCAACAGCGAACCCGCAGCAGCTCGTAGGGGTGGAGCTAGGGGCGCTTCGCGCCAACGGGTTCAACGTGAGCAACGAAGGCGCAATGCAGTCGTTCGAGGTATATGCGGCAAGGGACGCGGGCAACACCTCTGCGAATTCGACCATTTACATAGTGTCAGGGTATCTCGACAAGCCAGTGCCGGGAGTGCAGATGTTCAGGAACACCTCTGTCAGCAACGTTACGGCAGAGCTGCTTCCGAACGGGATATCCCTTATCAGCGCCGAGTCGACATCTAACAGCACCGTATTCCATCTGAACTACTTCTCTGAACCTTATCTAGTCAACGGCTCAGAGGTGTCGGTAAACTACGAGATGTTCGCCACTGCTGGCAGAGGAGTAGGAATCTGCGGGAACGGATCGGTGAACAGAGGGCCCACAATAACCGCGGCCGTAGACGGCTTCGAGTCTGCGATCTATAACTTCCTTTCAGGGCATTTCGGCAGAACGGCCCCGCTCTGCTATGCATATGAGATAGCGTCAAAGGCTTCATGATGAAGGGCAAGAAACAGCGCGAACAGGACATGAAGGCAATAAACGCCGAGTATGCAAGCCTTCCGAAAGGCAGGGAATGGTACCTTAGCGGCAGGCTCGTGAAGGGAGAGGGGCCGCTGGACAGCAGAGTCATGGTCATAGGGCAGGCCCCGGGCAGGTTCGAGGATATCTCAGGAAGGCCATTCATAGGTGCGAGCGGCAGGCTTCTTGACAGGCTGCTGGGCATTGCAGGCCTGAAGAGGGAGGAGGTTTACATAACGAGCGTGGTGCAGTTCTTCCCGCCGAAAAACAGGAAGCCATCCGATCGCGAGATAACAGAATGCCTGCCTTTCCTGAAGAGGCAGATGGAGGTGATAAGGCCGAAGGTCACCGTGCTCCTCGGCGCGGTGTCAGCAGGCACCCTGGTAGGCAAGGGAAAGGTAATGTCTGAGCATGGCACCTTCGTCAGAAAGGACGGGACCGCCTATTTCGTAACGCTGCATCCGGCAGCAGGGGTAAGGCTTAAGAAAAACGTGCCGATACTCGAAAATGACTTCAGACTTCTCGGCAAGATGTTCTCGGAAATTGATGCGTAAAGCACCGCATGGCACTTATTTTGCGTATAGAGGGCCTGCAACAGCTAGTGCATTGCAGGCCCTATTACGCTATGGGGGTGAAACAATTAGCGTGTTTGCCGTCTTGCCCGGGTCGAACTTGTAGTAGACCTTGTGGCCGAGCTGATATCTCTCGATCAGGCCTGCTTTGTGCAGCCTGTTAAGGTGCGCCGAAGCGGCGTTCCTTCCCTTGTACTTCATGGCCGTCTTTAGGTCGTCCGCGCATGCCATGTCGTGTATCTGTATGAACTGGAGTATTCTCTTGTCCAGCTCCGACACCGGCATCTC
This sequence comes from Microcaldota archaeon, assembly GCA_027365565.1. Lineage (GTDB taxonomy): Archaea > Micrarchaeota > Micrarchaeia > Micrarchaeales > Micrarchaeaceae > JAMCYG01. Next base: position 51,843 of record DAHXMI010000005.1, on the reverse strand, counting down.
CTTTATCCGCGTCGTCACATCAGGCTGCTGCGGCTTGCTCTGCCGCTCCTCTGCCTGTTGTTCAGCATGTACGGGGCGAGCCTCCTTCTGCTCGCCGCCTTCCATGATGTCTAAAAGGGCGTTCTCCATTCTTTCTAGGCTGTCGGACATGCTTTTCAAAAGCAGCGTTGTTCTCTTATTTTCTTCTACCATATGCTTTACTAGGGTCGCGAAGGATTCGTTGCTGCTTGTCTCCTTGCCATAGCCACTCTCGATCAGCCTATTGCCCTCAAGTTTCTCCTTTGCAATAGCGTGAAGCTGCCTTTTTATATTTTGCAGTTCATTATTGATGTTGCCATTTGATGAATTTCGTGAAACCATTGAACACACTTGCGAACAGATCATGACACATGCGTGGTCAAATCATGCATGAATCATGATTGAGTCATGATTCTATTTGTGTATACTCAGATATTTAAAGCTTTCTGACGAGAGGGGGCCTCCAATGATTAGTGGAAGTCCATATTTCACCCATGGGCTTTCTTCATGCGTTCGACGCAACAGGATACAGGAGCTGTGAGGGCGCTCTGGACAAATAAATAAATAAGCTAAGGACAATTAGTATTGGCGACGCATGTCGAAGGAGTCATCAGCGGCGACTATGGTGCAGTAGATGGACCAGCTTTACATACCACATGAGCGCATAAAGGCGCTCGTGAAGAGCAGGGATTTGCAGAAGATAGAGAGGGCCAGCTCCTGCAGCATAAAACCGGAGGACGGAAGGGTGACCATAGACGGCGATCCGTACGAGCAACTGCTTCTCAAGAATGTGCTTGCGGCATATGGTAATGGCTTCGACGCCGACAGCGCTCTGCTCCTCATGAACGATGATTATTACATGTCAGTGATAGACATGTCGCTCTATGCGAAGAACAGCAGCAGGACACAGCAGCTCAAGGCAAGGATAATCGGCGAGAATGGGAAGACGAAGAGGTATGTAGAGACGGTGAGCTCCGCCAAGATAAGCGTGTACGGCGAGCACATATGCGTAATAGGGGAGAGCGAAGCGATAGACGAAGCAGAGGCGGCAATCTATTCGCTGCTGAAGGGGGAGAAGCACAAGACCGCCTACAGCAAGATGGAAGCGGCTCACAGGAAGAACAAAGCCGCAAGGAAGAGAATAATCTGATGGTGTAAGAGTGGCGACCAGGAACGCGGATGAGATATTCAAGGAATTCAAGGAGCACTCTGTGGCTGAGTTCTTCAAAAAGAACAGGCAGATGCTCGGCTATTCCGGGAAGGTAAGATCGCTTGTGACCGCAGTGCACGAGTACGTTACAAATTCGCTCGATGCATGCGAGGAGGCGGGCATACTGCCTACGATAGAGGTAAAGGTCGAGCAGACCGGCGAGGAAAGGTACAGGGTCACAGTCAGGGATAACGGGCCAGGCATACCGCAGAATTTCGCAGGCAAGGCGCTTGCGACCATACTATCAGGCACGAAGTTCCATAGGTACATGCAGCAGCGCGGGCAGCAGGGAATAGGCGCCGCCGGCTGCACAATGTTCGCACAGATAACTACTGGAAAGCCGATACACTTCAGGTCCGGCACGGACAGCAGCAAGGCATACGGGTGCGACATATCAATAGATACGGTGAAGAACAGGCCGCAGGTAATGAACGTTACCGCCATTGATGGCGAGTTCCACGGAAGCGAGATCACTGCGGAGTTGGCCGACGTCAAGTATGAGAACAGCGACAGGAGCGTCTATGAGTACCTGAGGAGGACGGCCCTCTCCAATCCGCATCTGGAGCTCAGGTTCACGGATCCCAATGGCGTCGAGAGCGTCTTCATGCGCGCGACGGACCAGGTACCCCAGAGGCCCAAGGTCGCACAGCCGCACCCTCTCGGCATGAGTATAAACGATCTCCTCGACCTTGCGAAGGTGAGCCAGAACAACAAGATATCCGCTTTCCTTATCGAGAGCTTTTCCAGATTCAGCCAGAACAAGCTGAACGAGGTGAAGGACATCGCAAAGGAGGTCGACTTCTCGAAGGCGCCTAAGGATATGAGTTGGACTGACGCGGAGAACATAATAAAAGCCATAAAGAGCGTCAAGTGGATCGCCCCGGACGCCAGCTACATAATACCGATAGGAAAGGAGCAGATGGAGGTCGCTGTGAGAAACATACTGAATCCTGATTTCATGAGTGTGGTCGAGAGGAAGCCGCAGGTGTTCCGCGGCGGGGTCCCGTTCATAGTCGAGGCGGCTGTAGCATACGGCGGACAGGCGGGCAGGAGTTCTGATGACGGCCAGCGCGGGAGCCTGATGAGGTTCGCCAACAGGGTGCCGCTGCTCTACGACGGGGGATCCTGCGCGATAACGGAATCGGTTCGGAACCTGCAGTGGAAAAGGTATGGCCTGGACATGGAGACGCAGCCCGTAAGCGTATGCGTCAACGTCTCTTCGGTACACATCCCTTACTCAGGAGTGGGAAAGGAGGCCATAGCCCAGGAAGAGGAGATAATGTTCGAGATAAGGCTGGCGATCATGGACGCACTCAGGGGAGTGCAAAGGTACGTGAGCGGCAAGAAGCAGGCCAGCCATGAAATGAGCAGGTACAAGCTAATCATGAGATATACGTCGCAGCTGGCATCCGACCTCGGCGACATGTCGGGCGCCGACAAGGATAAACTCGAGGCGGAGCTGAAGGAGCTCGTCGAGATGCATTATCCGAAAGTGAAAGACGCGCTGGACGAGAAGGAGGAAATGGGCGGGAACAGCGGCAGCGAGAGCGGAGAGAACGCAGAAGCAGAGTCCTGACTACACGCCCATCCCTTTCAGGCCTTCTCACTACGTGGTCAGCCCCATATCTCGGCAGGGTTGTCCGCATCGACAAGCTTGACGTGGCCCTCGGATATGTATATCCTTAGCCTGTCTATCTCTGCGGATGCATTCCTGAATAGCAGGTCATGGAAGTCCTCCAGCCTTGAGCTGTTGAGGAACGCTATGTATGTAGTAGAGCCCGGGTAGATTGGTATGTCGCTGAACTTGCTTGTTTTCGAGTATATGACTACATACGCCTTCTCACCTTTCAGCGTCACTACCATGTCGGCGGTGTCGCTCGCGTCTATGTCTGTGAAGAAGTAGGCGTGCGTGACGAAGTATATCCTGAGCTTCTTGAACGTCGAAAGGTACTCGATGTCATGTCCGCTCTTCTCAATCCACTCCTTCGGCGCATAGAGCCCGTCGGCGGATTCCATGAGCCCGTTCAGTATCAACTGGTCCAGCATTATGTCGAGGTTGCTGAACGTCAGGCTGACCGGCAGGTTGTTGTGCTTTATGTAGTCCGCTATCGAGTTCCTGAGCTCGGTCTGCGATAGGGGCATGTACTTCCAGCGATAGTGGAGGTTGACGCGGTCGAACACGTTCAGTATGTCGTTCGGCTTTATTGATATCCTCTCCTTCGGAGGGGCAGGTATGTCCGCCACGTCGATGTAGAACTCGTCCCTGTTTGGCGCCTTGACGAGCTTCACCTCGAGCAGTACTATGATGAGCACTATCGCTATCTCTATGTACTCCTTGTTTATCGCGAATGAGAATCCCTTATTCACGCTTACGAAAGAGTAGGCCGCATTAAGGGTTGCCACCGAGAAGTTAAGATTGCCTTTTGGCACCGTGGCCCCTCTCGGGAGCAGGTAGACGATCTGGCCGTTCGTGACAGTCCCGCTCTGCGGATATTGGCCGTTCAGGGTTATCGCATATGTTACGTTGCTTATCGGGACGCCCCCTGCGGATATGCCTAGCGTGAAGTTCTTCGCACCTATGTTCTGGCTGATCATCGATACGCTTATCTGGGGTACGTCGAACAGCGCGGAGCCTATAGTGTGCCCGCCGGAAGCCACCACTGCGATGTACCTGCCGGTAGGGAGGTTAAAGCGTACGTCTTTTATGAACGTGAAGTTGCCGCTCGCCTGCACCGATGACAGCGGTATGGTGTCGACGGCGCGCATCGACGAGTTATACACTGTGATCACGGGACGCTCGTATACTGTAGTAGACGAGCCGGTGAATATGTCTATTGCCACCTGGCTGTCAGTACCCGGCAGCACCGTGGTTCCCATCGAGACCGTGCCGTTGAGATATGCCTTGGGCCTGAAGTATACGTAGAAGGGGCCGGACTTCTCGCCGTTTGCAGCGGCATCGAGCACCACGCGCCCGTATGCCCCGTTGAGGGTCGAGATAACAGGTATGCTTATGTGGAGTGTGCTGTTGGTCATACGCAGCACAATGGTTCCCGTCGCGCTGGATGACGTGGTGTTGATAAGGGTGCTGCCTTCCGCGTATGTCGGGAGCCAGAACAGCTGGTATGCCGCCTTTGCGATGTCGGCCGCAAGGGCCTGCTGCGTCTTCCATGTAGTGGGGTAGTTGGAGAATGCGACAAACGATCCGTTGGCATAGTTGACGTAGCTTATCGCGCCGTACTGCGCCCCGTTTGTCAGGTAGAATGTGCTTTGGTTGAAGATGTAGCCAGGCGTGGCCGTGGCACCGCGCGGAGCCGTGGAGAGGAACGATGGCACTATTGATGAGTTCACCGGCACGATGACCGAGCCTGACAGCAGCATGTTGGAGAGGCCGCCTCCGATATATATAACGCTCACGCCCTTGTTCATTAGGTACTGCATCAGCGTAAGGTTGCTGTTCTGCATCGGAAGGAGCATCTGCTCGGGCAGCAGCCCGCTCTGCACTATCAGTATGGAGCCGTTACTTATCGAAGTTATGTTGTTAAGCCCTATCGAGCCGAGGCCCGTGGAGTTCAACAGGCCATATTTTATCAGGTCGGATTGCAGGTAGCTGTCTGTCGCACCCGTATCGCCGCAGTTATAGCATTCTCCGGCAGTCTGCAGCACATAGATGCTGCGCGGCACCGGATCCGCGAACAGTTCCGCGGTGGCGTTTATCGTTGTAGCGTTCGTGTACGAGTAATTCAGCACCGCCACCGGCACGAGCACGCTTGCGTGGCCGTAGTCGGCCGTAGTGAAGGAGCTCAGCGCGCCGTACACTTTCGGCGGCAGCGCGGCGGTGTTGTTGCCAGGCAGCGGGGAGCTGGTGACTATGCTGCGCACTTCCAATATCAGGTATGACATTACGAGCACCAGGACAACTGCGGCTAAGGCGGCCACTATCAGTATCTTCTTCTTAGACCGGTGCGGCTTCTCCGCGCCCTTTTTGCTCATTATCTGCATGCCACACTACCGCTTCTGCGCGTGAGCGCCTCTCATACTATGTCCTTCTTCTTCCTGCTGAATACCTTAATGAACAGCCTTGTAAGCATGTTCTCCTGCCCTTCAGTCTTCTTCAGGATCCTGTATATCCTGACGTACCTGAGCCTGCGCCTGATCTTGACGTAATACTTCATCTCAGCCCCTCAGCTCTATGTAACCCTGGGACACCATCTTGTTCAGAACGTCCTCAATCCTGGTAGAGACGATGTTGTGGTACTTGGAGAACTCGTTTATGTCTATGGTGCCGTCGTGCGACTCAATCCAGTCCTCAACCATCACCATCAGCGATTCATCCGAATAAGCCTCCAGCTTCGACATCCTGTCCTTCAGCACCTTGCTGTCGCTCTCGAGCTGAGTCGCCTTGACAAGCAGCTCCTTGTTGGATGCCTGCAGCTCGAGGTTCAGCCTCTTCAGTTCCCTGTACTCGTTGAACAGCGAGTCGTAGTTGTTGAACAGGGAGCTATAGCTGGGCGAGAGCGCGTTTATCACGTCGTCTATCGCCGAGTCGACGTGCTGGAAAAGGTCCGCGTCGTCCACTACGTACACGTCGGATACGAGGGACATGACGGCCAGAAGGTTCTTGAGGACGAACAGCCGCCTCATCTTGACGCTGGCATCCCTTGAGCGGGTGTAGCTGACCGTCAGGGCGCTGCGGCCGAACTCCAGTATGTAGAACAGGTACGGCTTCTTCTGTATGTCCCTGCTCTCTATCCTTACAAGGGTGAGCTTGTCGGCCTCTGCCTTCATGCTGTACATCTGCAATGATGAGAATCTCTGAGATAACTCCTTGAACTCGCCTTTTATGCTGGCCTTGAACTGTATCTCCTCAGTGTCGGGCTCAGCCCCTTTCATCTCATCGGCCATTGAAGCACACCGGTTGCAGCCTTCGAACGATTGTCGCTATCAGCATAATAAGCGGTCGTACTAATAAAATACCTTCGCATCCACACCCAAATCGCCGCGAAAGTCACTTCCTCTGCCTCTTCCTAGGGGCCTTTCTGCGCCTTCCAGAGAGCCTGGACAGAGCCTGCCCTGCCGATGCCTGCGCGGCGGGGCTCTTCTGCCCTGGCTTGCGGCGCTCGTCAGGTATGTCTAGGGCCGGCATGTAGCTTATCTGCGCGAGCAGGTAGAGGAAGAGCATGAGCGCGAACCCGTATGCGAGAGCGAGTAGCTTGGATGCGCTGACTATCACCATCAGGGCGGTGAACACTGCGCCAAGGCCTACGTATGTGAACTCCTTGCGCACGTAGCTGTTCCTCATCTTCTTGTACTTGGGATAGTCCTCCCTGCAAACCACGAGGTTGAATCTCCTTGCATTGAGGTCGCCCCTGCCCGTGACTATCCTTACGCCGTGTATGAGCTTCTTATACACCTTGAATATGCTGTCCTCGCTTATCGCTATTCCCGGCTTCTCGTTGCCGCACATTATGCACCTGTCCCCCGAATTTGCACCCATCAAAAAACACCTCAGCCGAAATCTATAGTCGCGTCGTACACCCTGCCAGTCCTTGCGATTATCCTCTGTTCGTCGACGGAGCTCATCGCGTCCGATATCGTGAGATCGTCGAGGCCGAGCCTCCTCAGCACGTTCGTTATCTTATCGCGCTCCAGGCCAGTCTTTTCCAGCATGGATATGAACGATATTATGTTGACGTGCCTGTGCGCCTTCTCCATGCCGCTGAGCAGCGACGCGAGCTCCTTCTCGTCGAGGCCGAACGCCACGAGCACGTGCCTCAGCTCCTGCCTCGATATCGTGTACGTCTTCGCTTCAGCCATTCTCGGCACCCGTGGAGGAGAGTATCCTCGTTATTATTATGTCGTCGATTCCGAGGCTCTTCAGGAACGACACTATGTTCGGCACCGTTATGTTGTTGTCCCTCATGAGGCTGACGAACTCGGCTATCTTTATGCTCCTCTTCTGCTCGTCCATCTCCTTGAATATCGTGCCTATCGCATCGTTGGTGAAGTTATACTCCACGAACTTGTTCTTCAGCTCGTCCTGCTCGAACTGGTAGTCCTTCTGTATGAGGTTGGCAGATATCTCGCTCTGGGTAAGCACGCTCGAGAGATCCAGGGTGTAGACCTGCAGGGGCTCCTCGCCGTGTATTCTCTCAAGCACGAACGTGCCGGGGAACTTGAGCGATGTCTGGAACGCCATGACCACTGCGGCCTGGCCGACGCCGAATTTGCTTATCTCCGAGCGTATGTGGTCGGAGAAGCTCATCGATCCCTGGAGGTAGTTGAGGAATTTCTCGAACTTTATGCTGAGTATGAAGTTGGTGCCTACGTTGGAGAATATCGCCTCGTTTATGTCTGTGGGGCTCTGCGAGGCCACTATCAGTCCGAACTGGTACTTCCTGCCCTCCCTAACGATGGTTATCGCGTCGCTCTTGTCGTCGCTTGCGACCTTCCACGCCTCGTCGAGGACCACAAGCGTCTTCAGGCCCTTGCCCTCGCTCCATCCTTCTGATCTCATTATCTCCTTGAGCGTCTGCAGTATGAAAAGCGCGGCAAGAGCCCTGAACCTCTCGTCCGAGAGGCTCGAGAGGTCTATGTCGACGAGCCCGGATGATGCGAGCTTCGCCACGTTTATTGTGCTCTTCCTTGCGAAGTAGTCCTCGCCCTCGCGGGCGAACTGCCTAAGCCTGTATATCGCGTTCTCCATCTCCGCAGGGTACTGGTACGTGCCCTCCTGCAGCTTTTCTTGCAGAAGCGATATGACGTTCTTCAGCGTGGGTGCATCCTTGCCCGCCTGCGCCTTCTCCGATATGTTGAACCCCATGTTGACGTAAGACTGCTCGATCGCCTCCTCTGTCAGCCTCTTCTGCTCCGGGAACTCGCTTATGTCTGTAAGTATGTCGAATGAGTTCATGATCTGCTTGGTTCTGTCCATGGGCCTTATGCCCTCGACGTCCATTATGTTTATGCTGTCGCCCTTGCCGAGCGAGACCACCGTGCCGCCGCTCTGGGCCACCCACGACTTGTATTCGCCGGCCCAGTCGATTATGACCGCGTTGGTGTTCCATATGTAGCTGGCCCTTATCAGGAATGTCTTGACGAAGTAGCTCTTTCCCGCCCCTGTTATTCCCACTACCGCTATGTGCGGATTTGTAAGGTTGAGGTGCGACCACGTGAACGGTATCTTGAACACTTTCGTGATTCCTATGTATATTGATTTCATCAGGTCGCCGAGAAGCGCTGTTGCCGGCGGCTCCGGAGGCCTCGACAGGAACGACCTCTTCGCTATCTCATTGCTCATTATCTGCTGCAGTTTCAGCATGCTCATTCCATCACCCTTGCGTATCGAAGCTCTGCGCCATCTCGCCGTATCTCGACGGCAGCGCGAAGTTGTACTTGAACAGGTAGTAAAGCTCGCGGCCCGCGACCCTGCTTATCGAGAGATCCATGGAGCTGAACGTTACCTTTACCTGGTCAGACTGGTAGTTCAGGCTGTCCAGCGCCTCCTTCTCGCTGATGCCCACTGCGCTCGTCTCGATGTACATCAGTGCGCTTATCGGCCTCTCGCCCTGCGATATCCTGTCTATCTTGGCCTGTATAGTGTTTATCTTCCTCTGTATGTCGGTGACCGCCACCTCGGGATTGCTGCCCTGCATGGCCCTGGCGAGCTGGAACTCCTGGTAGCTCCTCCTGCCCTCAAGGTCATCCCTCACCTTCTGTATGTCCAGCCCGGAAGCAAGCACGTGGAACTTCATCGGGAAGCCTATGTTGGACACAATGCGCTCCCATGTTTCCGGCGCGGATATCATCTTGTATTCGTCGTCCTGCTCGGCGGTCTCCACCTTGAACGTGTACGAGTACAGGTTGGCGGTCAGGTAGCCCGTGGCGTAGTAGAGCCCGTTCACCTCCTTCACTATGGCGTTCTGCTGCTTCGGTATCTTGTAGTTTGCCGCAGGCTGGAAACTGACGTTGAAAATCGACGTAAACGTCGGGAATATCACGAAGTCGGCCCAGTTCATGCCGACTATCATCAGTACCGTGAACAGGTTCAGCGCTATCGCTATCATCGAGTATATCCCGCCGCCGAAGTCGCCGAGGAGCACGAATACCATTATGGGTACCATCAGCGAGAACAGCAGATATATCATTCCGTCCCTGTCCATCTCATATGACCTCTTCCTGTATATCCTTGTTTATCTTCGCATGCATCGTCGATACCGGTATCAGGTATTCGGGCTCGACGAGCTTGAGCAGCTCGGTGCCGGTAACTATGCTGGGTGATACGCCGAAGGTCGAGCCTATCGCGGCCATCAGCTCCTTCGCTTTCTGCTGCGCGATGCTTGATGCCTCGAACTCCTTTATGCCTGTGGCGGATATGCATGCATATGAGAACAGCTCGTAGGAGGTGACGGTGCTTACGTTGTCCATCATGCCCCTCCACATCGAGCTCTTGCCCTTCGCCCTCTCGACCTCGCTCTGCTTTGCGTTGGACTGCACGAGCCTTGCCTCATCGGTCTCGGCCTCGTTCATTGCGGCCCTTATGGTCTGTATAGCGGCGTCCTTGTTCATCACGTACAACTGCGTCGTGAACCTCGTCGGGTCCTTAGCCGTGCTGACCAGCCTGCTCACCTGGTTCACGAAATTGAGTTTCTGCTCGTCGCTCATCTCCGTCGCGGAGCTGTAGACAGGTATGCTGACGTAAACCGTGGATATGAAGGTATCCATTTCCTTCTTCATGACCGAATCGGCCGACGATGAGAGCCAGTAGGCGTTCTCCTTGCTTAGTATAACGGGCCTCTTCCTCTGTTTTACCATCGGCCCGAGAAGGTACGAGTAGTATCTGGATGTGAAAGCAAGGAAGTCCATGGCGAGGCCGACGAGAAGAAGGACCATCTTCCCATAGCCCGGGATCAGTGAGGTTGGCAGCAGCGCCGTCAGCCCTACTATTGCTACGGACGCGATGAGCAGCGATACAAATGTTATGGCTTGCTTGTTCATTTTCATGACCGGAGTTGTTCCTTCTCATTAAAAGTTTTTATATCATTCTTTTGTAGGGGGCGCCGCCCTTGTTCATATGAACCCTCTCATCCTAGAGCCCGCATATGCGGCTCCGCCTATGAATTGCGATACCTGCACTATGAAAAAGTACGTCGTAGCTATTATTAAAGAGGGATAGAACAGTATGAGCAGCCAGTACGACCCCATTGCGCTCTGCACCCCGGTTATCGTGGTAACCAACGGGCTCGTCGGCGTTAGCGCGTTCGTCTGCGAGCCGGTACCGGAGCCGAACTGGTTCATCGTTGCGGAGAGTATGCTGAGCTGCTGGCCAAGCTGCGGCGCGGTGAAATAGTACGCGAGGGCGAACATCGTCGGCATCACTATGTAGAAGCCCATCGCCATCGCTATCAGTATGCCGCCCAGCGCCCTCGTAGGCAGTATGGCCCTGAATATCACGCCAGGCACCAGAAATGCCGGTATCGCCGACACCGCGAAGAATACCATCAGGAAGTATTCAGCGTAGAGCAGCGCCGTCGAATCTATCAGGAATGCGGAAAGCACCTGCGCGGGTTCGATGAACAGCAGGGTGATTATTCCGGCGTACGCCTGCTTCGTCACCCCAGAGGCGATCTTTATTATACTGCCTGTGACCGCGCCGACAGAGGAGAGTCCGCCTACGCCTATGCTCGTACTCATGCTAGCGTAGAACGCCGCGGTGCTGTACGTGGAAAACAGGGTGTTGTATATCCCCTGTGTCGATGTTATAGTGGAGCTGATCAGGTGCAGCGCAGTAGCATATGGGTTTATCGGCCCGACAAGCGAACCGGGGAACAGACCGAACATTACGGCGCTTATGTACAGGAACGTCAGGACTATAACTGTGCTCGCGGTGGCCTCGAGGAACTCGCCCATGCCGAAGTTCCTTATGCTGTCGCTCTTCGCCGCTATCCCGACCATTATGATCAGCGCCGCTATTAGGAATGCGAGAAGCACCGCGACAATCGCGAGCGGCAGGTACTTGGACCATATTGTAGATGTATAGTAATTTATCGGGCAGTACCAGTTCTCGTTTGTGGACAGCACATTGGCGAGATAGCCTGGAAGGTAGCCGCAGGATCCCACGGCAGGCGGAGTGGCAGTGGTGTTGGAAGTGCCCTGGCCCGGCTGGCATGTGCCGGTGGCATAGCCGCCGCTGTTGGAGTTGCCTATGTTGCACTGGCTGCCTATCTGCACTATGTATACAGGGGAGGAGCTGCCTGTGCACGTGTATCCCGATGGGCAGGCGCTGAATCCGCAGTAGCCGTTCGGGGCGTTGACCAGGCATGACTGTGACGTGTAGCCCACGGATACGCCCGTGTTAGACCCGCTGACGCTTACTGAGCCGGATGAGGGACTCGGGTTGAAGATGCCGGAACTGCCTATTGAATATGAGTATGAACCGTTGTATTCCTGGAAGGATATGTCGGATGTGCTTGACGATTCCTGCACGCCGTTAAGTGTCACGGACCATGTGGCGCCTGACGGAAGCCCCGTTTCCGAGAATGTGACCGTATACTCCGCGCCGGATGTGCTGATTTTCTGGTACACGCACGAGTAGCAGCTCGTGGTCGCGTTTTTCTCGCATATGCCTGCGCTCTTTGACGGGCCGACAGGGCAGGCACCCTGATAGCCGCAGGTAAAGCCGCAGTACTTCGTGCCTATCGGAATAAAGCTAGCCGGGCTTGATGCAGTGGGATTGGACGAGACCGCTGCATGCTGTGCAGCAGCAATTGGGACCACGGAGACCGACGCGGCTACAAGCGCGAACGCCACGGCTGCCATTAGCGCGAAGAGCGCAACGTTCTTGTCAGAAATCATTATGTCGTGCATATCTTTCGTCCCGTCGCTATACCACCGTGCTCAGCAGGGCCATGAAGCTTACCCTCTCGCCGATTGCTGCCGAGAAGTCGGTTATGAACGCCTCTAGTATCGTGAAGTTAAGGAATGGGATGAACGTGAGCCCCGCTATTATGTATCCTAGGCCGCCTGTGAATACCAGACCAGCCCCTCCGGTCGGGTCAAATATAAATTCCGCGGAGCCGCCAACCAGTGCAGCTATTGTTGAGACTGCGCCGAGGCTCCCGATCGAGTAGTCTATGAACCCGTACGTCAGGCTGGTTATCAGGGGATAGACGAAGCCGAGGCCTAGGCCGAAGGCTATCATCGCCCCGCCGAACCTTCTCGAGAACCCGAGCGTCCTGGATATGAGGCCCAGCACCAGGAAGAATGAAAGGAAGAGGAGCGAGCCGGAAAGCAGAATCATCTGCACCTGGTTGAGGAGCAGCATCGTTATTATGCCCGTGAACAGTATCCCCAGAAGCGTCTCGAAATCCCTAGGCAGTATGTCAGTGCTGCTGGTTGCATGTATACCGCTCAAAACAGGCACGGTGAGGTCGAATGACAATCTCGGATCTGCGGAGCCGAGAACGGCCGAAAAGTCATACAGCGTCAGGAAATACTCGCCCGCATCATAATTGAAGTTTGCCAGATCGCATGATGCAATCGAGAATACGTTGCCCGCTGATGAACATGCCGGAGGCAGTATCTTTGCCGCATTGTAAGAGTTTGTGATATTCAGCATGAACAGCGACGACAGCGTTATGAATATCATTATCATCACTATGGACATGACGGCCTCGTATATCTGCATCCTCGACCAGCTCTTCGCGGTGGGGCTGTTTACCATCGACCCGACCATGTATACGATGCCGGCCACGCCGAAGACGATGAGCACCGCGGCGAACGCTAGGGGAAGCCATGATACCGCATTGAGCGGAAGTGCCTGCAGTAGGATTTGAGGGACGGCCGGGCCTATGCCTGACATCTGCAGCACGGAGCTCATTACCGACATGATAGGTATCTGCAGCATTCTATCCCTATATAAGTTTCTTGAAAGCGGTCGTCCCGGACAGGCTCTGCGCGCCCAGATAATCGCCCATGGCTTCCGAGAAATCCAGCGCGACTATGAAAGATATGAACACGTCGAACAGCATGAAGGCCACCGGCGCCACTACATCGGACAGGGTGCTCGCTATTATCCCCTGGTTGAAGGATCCCAGGGCGTTTGTGATGTATTGGATGAAGAACGATGCGATGTTGTAAAGCGCCGTGATTTGGAAATCAATACCGTAAAAAATATTGGTCGTGAACGACGGTATGGATGCGAACGTGACCGGAACTGCCGTGCACATGGTATTGCCTGTGCACATCATGGCATGGAGCAGCAGCGGGAACACTATGTACAGGCCGGCAAACATGCCGAGGAAGGCGCCGCCTGCCGCCCTTGTCCAGGGCAGGATCCTCAGCACCAGGCCGGCATAGAAGAATAATGGGAAAAGCCCGTATATTATCCCGAGTATCACAGGGACGGCTATGAGCAGGCCGACAAGGCCGCCTGCCAGGGCAAACATGTTGTTTATGGGAATCAGCGCGACGGAGGCACCCGCATATGGCGATACTAAGACCCCGAAGCCGTTCGGCGCATACGTCAATTCCATCGAGGATATGAACGTAAGCGCATCCGTATAGCTGCCTATGCTTACCAGTGCGGGCACGCCCTGGTATACCGCCACTATTGAGAGGGCGTTGCAGTCCTGGTAGAACAGGTTGTGGTGCACGCCGGTCAGCGAGGACACGTATCCTGTTCCGAGGGACCCGTCGGCGGATAGGGTGCTTATGAACACCATGGCTATTATCACCGTTATAGCTATCTCGCCGAGTTCGTTCCTCATGAACCTCTTGAGTATCCCTATGTCGAAGGCATACCCTATCGCCGCAACAATACCTATAACTGCTATCATGGAAAGCAGGACCAGCAGCGTGATGTTTATTATGCCAGATATGCCGAACTGCGTCTGAGGCGGTATTACCTCATTGCAGAAGCTGTTCACGTTGTTTGTTGACGCCGCATATGCCTGATTGGGGAGCGCGAGCAGCACCAAGGCGGCTGCCGCTACGAGCAACAGAATGGCCGGAATTTTGGCCCTGCCTGGTTTTTTGCGGTACATCAACACTGCCTCATATCAGTCTGCTCAGGCCCGCAAGGCTGACGTCGCCGCCGATCAGACCCGACAGTCCAATTATTGCACTGAGCGTTATTATTATGTTTATTATCGGAAGGAAATACGCGGTCACCCCCGCTATGCCGTACGCCTCGGTAACCCTGAACACCAGCGCCGAGGCCTCGCTCGGCGAGCATGATGAAAGCCCGGGATACGGCAGGTAGAAGCTCGGCACTGACGATATGAAGCTGCCGAAGGACCCCACTATCCCGGAGAACACGCTGGAGAAAGGTATCAGCAGGTATGATATGTCAGCGCCCTCAAGCGTGCTTATCGGTGCCGATCCAGACACGTAACATCCGTTGCCGTTGTCGTTTAGGACAGAAGCCATGTTAGGCTGGACGAAGAAGTTCAGGGCGTAATTGCCATTGTTCTGGCCAGGGAGGCTCGTTATGGAATTGAATCCGTATGTCGAGTTGTAGCCTGTGGAGAGGCCGTTGCCCATGGCCAGATACTCCAACGAGAATACCGCCGGGTATATTATTATGGCGCCGAGCGCTACCGCTATCATCAGGCCTCCTATCTTTCTTGTGAAGAATGTCGCCCTGAGCAGAAGGCCGCCGAAGAGCAGCCAGGGCCAGGCGAATAGGAACACCTCCGTCAGTGACAGCTGCGCCACGAATGCCTCCACTGCGGTACTGAACAGCGTTATCATCTGATTGGCGCCTAGGTATATCATCTTGTATCCTGCGAACGGGTTGGCCGAGAATGAGACCCTGAATCTAATGTTAGGGGTAGGAACTAATGGTATGGCGCAGTTGGTAAACGGGCCTATGCACCATGACATCGTGGGCTGGAGTTTCTCCAGGAAACCAAGGTAAGCGTCGAACACGAACAGGCTGTTGAGGTTCTGCGCCGTCTGATCAGTGAGGTTGGCCAGCACCACTCCCGATGCCGCAAGCGGATAGTCCGCCATCTGGGTGACTGAAGGCGATGACGATCCGTCCGATACGATATTGCATATGCCGTTGTTGGTGGACGTCTCCAGTATCGACCCACTGCCCGAGCCGAGCAGCGTAAGGCCGGACTGCGTCGTAAGGCTCGTGCATATGCCGCCCAGCGTGGATGAGTTCATCAGCGACGTGGTGTCTAGCGCCGAGTAGAACACCGATGAGAAAGTCAGCACCACAAATATCACTATGAACGCCAGCACGGCCGTTCCGAATGCCTGGTACATCTCACCGATTGCGGATTTCTTTACGCTGTTGTTGTGCAGCACTACGCCTATTACGTACCATATACCGACTATTACGACATCGAGTACAATCGCGAGGAATACGAGAGGCAGCAGGTTGGAGTTGGCGCTGCTGAAGCTGGATAGCAACGGTACGGATTTCCAAAGCAGCCCAGGTATTCCAATCATCGTATCATCCACTTACGCATCGCATCATATCGATCCCCAGAAGTTCGAGGCCCCTATGATGCCGTTGTCCAGGGCCTTCGAAAGGCTCATTGCGAAGCCTATCGTTATCGCGAAGTTCAGAGCGAACATCATCACTGCGGTGAACAAGTACTGCGACATCAACTTTACGAAATTCAGGGTCGTGCCCCCTGCATTGAATATCAAGGTGAATGTCTTGGTCCCGCCGAGCTGGCTGTACAGGTAGAATGGTGACAGCGGACTGTTGAGATTAGAGGGTATAGGCACACTGGCGCCGACGGACCCTGATGTATAGGAGGATATCTGCGAGAAATACGAGCTTGGCGATATCTTTGCGATCCCGTATGCCGTGTTGAGGTACTGGAAATCTGGGTTGCACGTCGCTGCGCTGGTGCCTGCCGTGCAGGAAGTGAATATCCAGTGTATGACATAGCTGTCGAAAGCTATAGTAAGCGGGTATATGAGATACGCCGCGACGGCTATAGCTATGAACACATTGGACGCGCTCCTCAGGCCGTTGCCTCCGTACCCTGCATATGCTATTGACCTGAGTATCAGTGCAACTGGGAGCAGCACAGTGAACGCGGTGTACTTTATCAGCGGTATGAGTATGTACTGCAGCATGAGGGTGCCGATGGACGTTATCATCACGGTGTTGAACACCAAAAGGTACTCGTCGGACAGCAGCGCGAGCGGTATTGCCGGATCAAAGTCGGGACGTATCGACACGATATGGGCCGCTGATTTGCCCAGAAGCAGGGAGGAAAGGCTGGGCGCGGCCAATTGCGATATGCCTGAGACGATCCTCGATGAGAGCGAGAGGGCCACGGAATAGGAATATATGTTTGACAGCAGGCTGAGTCCCGTGTTGAAAGTGAGATTTCCGATATAGTAGTCCGCATACGTGAACGGGCCCATGCTTTGGCCGGTGAGCTTCGTGCTGAGGTTGCCCACCGCACTGCATGCGAATGTGGTAAATGAGAGCAGCACAAGTATTATCACGACGCTCAGGAAGAGCTGCGTTATCTCGGTCCTGCTCATCTCCGTTATTCTGGAGCTCACGGAGCGCGGCAGCAGTTTCGTCAGCACATAGACTAAAGAAGTTACGATCAGCCCTATGAGCACCACGAGAAGGTTGATACTGATCCAACTGTTGGTGTAGTTGCTCGCACCGTACAGGGCACACGCCGGCGGAGGAGTGTACGACGACCCGCTGAACGAGATGGCGGCGCTCTGGGAGATGGCAGGGTGCAGATGCACGAGGAGCGAGGCGATCACCAAGGCTGCGGCTATGATGGATAGCACAATTGTCACAGTACCTCCGCGCCTCGCGGCCTTTCCCGTTTTCCTAAGCGTTGCCATTTTACATCACGCGAGCTTGAACCTGCCTATTCCTGTCCTGAGCTTTCCGCCCATCATGCTTGCAATACCGCCGACCGCCGCCACGACGATTATGACGTCGAGTATGAACAGTATGAGCTGGAGGATCTGGTCCATCACGTCCGTCGTTATCATGTTGAGCGACGGATACACGCTGTTCATGCTGTTGAGCCCGGCGTCGATGCCATAGTTAAATGCGGTCGTGTTCTTATAGGCGTTGCCTACCGACACCTGCAGCGTCAGGGAGTTGAGGCCTGCCCCGACGTCGCTTGCAAGGCATATTAGCGACCCCATCACGCCGCCGCAGTCAGGCACGTACGATGCCGAGCTGGATGCCAGAGTAGACTGCATGTAGTTGGTAACAGGCATGTTCAGCCCCACCAGCAGCATGGGATACACTATGGCTATGCCTATCGCCAGCGCTATGAGAGTGCCGCCTATGCCCCTTAAAAGGGGTATGGCCCTGAGCAATATGCCCATCGGTAACAGCACGAGGAGCGAAACGGCGATGATGACGCTGAAGAAGTCCGACTGGATCTGCAGTATTGACACGACCGGCAGAGCCACTAGAGTCAGGATGTCGCCAAGAAGGCTCACCCCGGGAGCTGCGCCTGGACCGATCTCTATCAGGCGGCTCACGAATACCCTGGCGCTGGAACCTGACTGGATCCATGAATCGAACGGTACAAATGGAGGTATCGGGAAGGGGGTCCATGTAAATATGGTTATCCCTTTCAGTAAACCGACTCCGAGGCCCACGCCGAGCAGGGAGCTCATGGAAGAGTATGCATTGGAAAGCTGCGGGGTTATGTAGCCGGACTGGACGGACGAGTAGAGGAGGCCGAGATTGTTGGTCACCTCTGCCCCGGCGCGGGTAATGTTGCCCGTAAGCGCCGCGCCAGACCCTACCTGCTGGAGTGGATAGCCTGCCAGGGCAACGGCCACTGCGCCGAGTATCACCAGTACCGTGAATATGAATATCATTATCATTAACGTCTTCATGGTCTCCTTCAGCTCGTTCTTATACCAGCCCTTGAGAGACTCGAGACCAAAGACCTCACCCAGCATGTATGACAGGCCTACTAACGCAAATGATATCAGGAGGGCTATCATCGATACGGAGATAGACTCGGCGATGCAGCCTCCTTCGCTGTTCGAATTGACGTTGAGGGCGCACGTGGGAGTCAGGCCGCTCGCTGATGTGGAGGAAGAGCCTGCAAAGGGCACCACTCCGAGCACCGCAATGGCAGCGGCAAGCAGCATCATTCTTCGGAGGGTTTGCATAATAGGAATTCCAAAATAACATATTTATACCTGCCCATGATAGTTACACGTCAAACCTCAGGAATAGCTATAAATATTAAGAAAGGGGCCATATATAGCGAGGGAATGGCATGCTCATGATACCGGTGCTGCTAAGTTTCGGCGCGATATACGCGTACATACCTGTAATAGTGATTGTCATACTCATAGCCGCGGCGGCAGGCCTTTCCAGGGGCACGAGCATATTCGCGATTTTCGGCATAGGATCGCTCATGGGGATAGGAGCAACGAAGAAGGGGCAGGGCTTCGGAGGCGCGTTCAAGACAAAGAATGACCTTAGCTCGAGAACGGCGGCCCCAAAAAAGATTGTTGGAAAACTAAGCAAGAAAGCATCAACAGGATTAGGTACACTCCGCGAAAACTTCTTAAAAAATAGAGCGGATGCCCGCACCCTCAAAAAGGCAGGCAAGGCAGGAGGGGTAGCAGGAGCTGGCGCCGTGGCAGGGCAATTACTGCAAAGACCCAATCTGAAGGGCGGCGCGAATGTGGCTGGATCGAATGGACCGAATGGCCTTGGCGTTGGAAAGGTGGCAGGGTCAACGCCAGTAGCCCCAGGAGTGATGGGAGCAGGCGGGAAGGGCGTTGGCACCAACGGCCCAAAGAAAAGCAAGTGGGCCACGAGGGTCAACGCGAACGAATACCTGATATCCGAAGCAAGGGGCATGAAGGAGTATCATAAGTATTACGCACCTGGCAAGAGCAAGACGGTCATAAGGCCCAATTCGGCGGAGGCCACGACCGAGCTTCTTGCGTTTAAGGCCAACCCGAATAACCTGAACCAGAATTTAAGCGGAGCCAGCAGCAAGAAAGAAGCAAGGGTGTACCATAAAGAGCAGCAGGCCGCATGGGACGAATTGGTAAGGAGAAGCGGTAAGGACCAGGAGGCGCGCAAGGCAGTCAGCGCACTGCTGAATGAACATGGCCTGGCGCACCCGAACAGGCACCGCGAATTATATGCTGCCTCTGGCGAGAGCGATACGTATAACAAGATTTTCGACGAGAGGTACAAGAAGTACAAGGATGTCGGCTGGTCGCCTTCTGCGCGCAGGAAGATCAAGAACGAGGAGGAAAAGGACTGGCTGAAGAGGAATCTGGAGGATGATGCGGCAGGCAGACCACGCAGGAACCCTGACCTGGACGAGATATACAGATGGCCTAATTTCGCCAGGAACATTAGGAGCCCAGAGCAGGACATGCATAGCTATGGTAGTTTCGCGCACCAGATGAAAGAGAAGGCGAAGAAGGTCAGGGAGGCGCAGCCTACAAATGGCAAGACGGCAGAGACAACTACGACGCTTACCGGCAGCGGTTGGAAGGACTACTACAAGGAGACGCACAACGGCAAGAAGAAGAAGAGGGAGCCATGGATGCCACCACCGCCGAAATAGGCCCGGCCGGCGCATACCCCTACCTTATTTCCTCTACCTTATTTTTCAGGATGTGATTAAAGACCAGGGTTAGGGGACTCAGGATTTGAGCAGAGGGAACCTCTTCATGTAGAGCTCGCTCTGCAGAACCACAAGGAAAGGTATTATGAAAAGGGAGTTGAGGATCAGCAGTGCTATGCTCGACGCCTCTATCCCGAGGGCGCTCTGCCCCCCGATCAGCGTAAACACGATGTCAAAGAAGCTTAGCAGGGCTATCCCGATCACAAGCCATAGGAGGAAATAGTCGAACCTCCTGACGAAGAATGTTGCGCTCTTCCTGAATGCCCTCAGTATCTTGGAGTCGTCTATGACTATCGATGCCGGGGCATAGAAGAAGAACGGCGAGAGCACGAGGCCGACAATAGCAGTTATGAGCGCGGAATGTCCCGTAGGTTCGGTGAGGAGGCCCACAAGCACCAGTATGGTGGTGTAGAATATGAGCACGGCGAACACCAGCCCCGTATATTCCTCCAGCCCCTTGATTACCTCCTTGCGTATACCTGAGAGAGTGCGGCTGTGCTTGACGACCACGTTTATCGCCACCATCGCGAAGCTCAGGAAGAGCGATGAGAGGAAGACCGCCACCACGATGATCAGTGTTGTGAGCGGATTGAGGTTCTGGATCGTGCTCGCGGATCTGACGAATATGCCACCGAGGTCGGTGAACGTCGGGAATGACGCGAACACCGGGATGAGGAACGCGACTATGAATGCTAGGGAGAACAGGAGAAGCATGCGTATGTTCTTAACATACATGTCAATAGCGTATCTTACAACGTTGGTCATCCTAATGCACAGCAGGCCGCGCGGCCTAATGGCTATTCTCTAAAAAGCTATATAATGATATTCAAATCATTCCGCGCATTGGCATCGTGCCGCATGCAGTCTGCGGTAACTTATCGCACATCACATGTCGGCGCGATACAGGTTTTGCATGCCCCTATGTCCCGGCTGGCTGTAACATACAAGTGTTACAGCAGCATGGAATTATGTGCCATTGCATGCAGTCTGTACCGAGAACGAGGCGTTGCCCACGTTCGCGACTATGCTCAGGATAGGTGCTGCGAGTAGCACTATTATGACCCCGATTATGCCTCCGAGTATGAGGCCCATAGCATAACCCTGCAGCGTGCCCTTCATGCCGCCAGTGGCGTGCGATACAGCGTATATCGTGCCTCCGAGCACTATGAGCGCGAGCGCTATTACGAATATGACCGTGTCTATTATGTGGTATATGCTGCACACTTCGTTGATTATTGTCTGCTCGGCGTTGTACGTTGATGCAGCGCCTACAAGCGAAATCAGGCTGAACAGAGCCAGCGCAGGCAATATGAACTTTGCGCTGGACAGCAGCTTGTGCATTCGTGATAGAGTTGTTAGACTGATGCCCATATAACACACTTCTTTGACTGAATTTTATCACTTATACATATACAACCAGATTTAAATATGTATCGGGATTGTGGAATTTTCATCGGTAAGATGGCGCATGTGCTTGTTTGATATGCATGGCTACCACAAGGAATATAATAAATGTTGCCAATTTTATTTCAAATGCTCATCGGGCGCGGAAGTGCGCACGTGCATGAAGTGGATTTATGTACATTCTGGGTGTGTGGGACGGTCATGATTCCGGGGCGGCGCTCATCGATGACGAGCAGGTAATATACGCCGCCAATGAGGAGCGCTTCACCAAGAGGAAGCTGGAGATGGTCTTCCCGCACAACGCAATCGCCGCTGCGCTCAAATACGCGGGCCTGAAGCCCTCTAACATAGACCATGTTGCTTACACTACGACGGAGTTTACCAAGACCCTGGAGCGAATCTACCCCCAGATGAAGGAATCGTACTACAAGTTCAGGCGAAGGAAGATGCCGAAGCCGTGGAACGACAGAATGAGGCACAACCTGAAGTACTCGCTCACAAGCATAGGGGTACTGCCATTATGCACGACGATAAGCAGCGCGTACATTAGGCGCCAGCTCAGGAAGGACGGTTTCACGCACAACTACAAGCTGCACGTGGTTGAGCACCACACTGCACACGCGGCTACCGCCGCATTTACTTCAGGGCTGAAGAACCAGCTGGTCATAACGCTTGACGGCCTCGGGGATGGGCTCTCCGGCTCGATAAGCACCCTCGACAACGGGAAGTTCGAGAGGAAACAGGCGATAAGCGCCAGGGACTCGCTAGGCATACTCTACGAGCAGGTTACCAACCTGCTCGGGATGAGGGAGCTGGAGGACGAGGGCAAGATAATGGCCATGGCCGACTACTCCTACCCGTTCGATTTCGATGATAACAAGCTCAAGGACTTCTTCAAGGTAACAGGCACGACGATGCATGCGAAGTACGGGCCGCTAAGGCAGTACACCGAGCTCGAGAAGATATCATGGCAGATACCTAGGGAGCAGACCGCTTACATGGCGCAGCAGCTCCTAGAGGTGGAGCTGGCCAAGCTTGCTAGCAACGCTATCGACAGGTATGGTTTCGGCAACGTCTCTTTCGCAGGCGGCCTGTTCTCCAACGTGAAGGCGAACATGAAAATCAGGAACCTTGAGGCGCTCAAGAGATGGTATATCTTCCCGCACATGGGCGACGGCGGCATAGCGTTGGGGGCCGCCCTCTACACTAACTACCTGATAACAGGCAGGACCGAGTACGACTTCTCGGCATACCTGGGAGACGGGTACTCAGCTGAAGACGTGAAAAAGGCAGTGGAACCGCACAAGGAGATATCAGTAGTGGAAGATGGGGCCAGGGGGCAGGGTAAGCATGCGGCTGAGCTCATAGACGATGACAATTACATACTCTGGTTCCAGGGCAGGATGGAGTACGGCCCGAGGGCTCTCGGCAACAGGAGCATACTCGCGAAGAGCGAGTCGCAGAAGGTCAAGGACAGGCTGAACCTCTACGTCAAGAAGAGGGAGTGGTTCCAGCCCTTCGCACCATCGATGCTCGAGGAGGACGCGCCAAGGCTGCTCAAGTACGACGGAAAGGGGCGCAGCACCTTCATGACGATGGCGTATGAGACGAACGAGGAATCGAGGAGCCTGATGAACTCGGTCACCCATATCGACGGCACGGCAAGGCCGCAGACCGTCGCGGATGAGAACGCTGCATACATGGACCTGCTCAAGAACGTGAAGAGGAGCACCGGCTACGGCGTGGTGCTCAACACGAGCTTCAACATACACGGCAAGCCGATAGTGATGACCCCTGCCGATGCAGTCGAGATGATGCTCGCGACCAAGACGAAATACATGTTCATCGACGGCTACTTCATGACTAACAGGAAGGGCGTGTGAGCCTGCGTTCCGGTGATCAATATGTCCATCGCGGCTGAGGAATACCTTTTTACGCTCGGGATTACCCTTGCGTTCGCAGGGACGATAGCCGCGGCATACTTCTCCAGGAAGGACATCGTTTCGGTGCTCAGGGATGCGGGATTCAGGAAGAGGCACCTGCTGTGGATCATCCTGATCGTTATCGTGTTTGCAGGGGTCGAGATGGCGGTTGTGAAGCCCACGCAGCAGCTCTTCTTCGACGACGTAATATACCAGAGCATGGCGCAGCAGCTCATCCATACCGGGCAGGCGGTCATGTGCAACTACGGCACACCAACCTCCTGCTTCTCTGGCGACATATACCATGAGCCGATAGGCCTGCCGTTCAACCTTGCGATAGGCTTCCTGCTCTTCGGGATAAGCAGGGCAACAGCCTACGGCACGCTGTTCTTCATCAGCGCGCTCGGGGTCGTGATGGCATTCCTGCTGGCGTTCGCCCTATTCAAGGACAGGTATGCCGCGCTCTTCACAGGCCTTCTCATGGCCGTCTCGCCCATCATGCTGGTATGGGCGCTACCGACCTCATCGGACATGCCCACGCTTACTTATGCGACGATGGCGCTGCTGTTCACCGTGGTATTTGCAAGGAGGAAGAGCGTACGCACGTTCGCGCTCGTTGCATTCTCGCTCGGCTTCGTGCTTTACATGAAGGTGGACTCGCTCGCGTACGCGATACTAGTGCCGATACTCTACCTGATGATAGACGACAGGTCGGTGCTGCAGTCGCTCCGCTCGAACCTGGCGCGGCTGCGCAGGAACGTGCTGAACACTAATTTCCTGCTTTTGCTGCTCGTCTTCGTGATAATCGCCGCGCCAGTGATAATATACATGTACACGGAACTCGCGATCGGCAACTACGGCGTCACGAGCACCACGACCCTGCAGAACACGTGCAACGGCATGCTTCCCGTGCTGGTAAACGGTACGTTCAGTTTTTCGAGCCTTAATGCGAACCTCTGCAGCAACGTCGCGTTCTGGCTAAACGCCTACAAGAGCGATTATGTGATGCAGCCGCTCCTGTTCACCGCCCTCGCAATTCTGGGAGCGGCCATACTCGCCTACAGGGATGCGCGCACCCTTCTCTTCATAGGCGTATGGTTCCTTATGTTGTTCTTTATCTATGCGGCGTTCTATGCGGGAGGCGTGCTCTACGGCGTGGACTGGAGGTTCATGCTGGGCCTCATCGTACAGGTCAGCCTGCTCGGGGGCATAGCCCTCTCGTATATCGCAAGGGCGATAATGACTCCGGCGCGCATAGGGATGCTGCCCAAGGCGGCGCGCGCGCCGATGAGGTACGTGGCAATCGCAGTATGCATTATCATCATAGCATGGCCGATATACTCCCTGCTGCCTTATCTGGGAGTGAGCCCGGTGAATATACCGCAGGCCAACGGCGCGAGGTTCTACGAGAATTTCATCTACAACAACACGGCAAACATACCCAGGAGCTGCATAGTCATGTCATACGACCCGACGTTCTTCAACATAAACGGCTTCACATCGGCGCAGCTCGGATACCTCGACACGAGCACATACCAGAAATACGAGAGCGAATACGGCTGCGTGGTCATCGACTATGGGTACTGGTGCGGCACGCCGAACAGCATCTGCAGCCAGGTCGCAAGCGGCTTCAACCTTTCCACTATAAGCATGGCTACGGATCCGATCAACGGCAAGACATATGCGCTTTACAGAATTGTTGGAGTCAAGTAGGGGCAGCCAATCAGTCCCTGCCCATGTTCTTCAGTATCGTCTTGAGAATCAGGTAGCCGTCCTGCCACGTCCTGAGCTTCCCGCTGCCGGTAGCCCTCTTCTTCTCCATGCTCGGCACCTCAAGGACCCTCAGGCGCGCCTTCCTCGCCCGTATGTTTATCTCGGTCTCTATCCCGAAGCCCTTCTCCTTCAGCTTCAGCCTCTTGAACGATCCCTTGGAGAAGCTCCTGTAGCCGTAGCACATGTCGCTGTAACGCGAGCCGTATATCAGGTTGACAAGGGTGACGAAGCCCTTGTTCGCCAGCCTCCTGTAGAGGGGCATGTCGTCGGAACCGCCGCCGGTGAGATACCTTGAGCCCATGCATATGTCATAGCCGGTCTCGATGCCGGTTATGAGGAGCCTGAGCTCGTCTGGCCGGTTCGATAGGTCCGCGTCCATAGAAATTATCACTTTGCCTTTCGCGGCGTTGAACCCCATTATCAGTGCGGAGCCCTTGCCGCGCGTGTCGTATATCACCTTTGCGCCAAGCGATTTGGCGATTCCGATCGTGCCGTCATCCGAATGCCTGTCGACTACAAGGATCTCGTACTGGTAATCTGCAAGGGCTTCCTTGACTCCGCGGATGACCTTGCCTATGTTGTCCCTCTCATTCCATGTAGGTATGACGATGCTAACATAAGGAGTGCCGCGCTTCTTGCTTTGGGGATGCATGCGATCAACACAGTCATGAATGCTGGGATTGGGAGGCCTGCTTCGGCTTCTTCTTCCTCCCGACGAGCAGCGATGCGATTATCAGTGCCACTATCACCACTACCGCCGCGATTATCAGCAGCTCTAGCATGCCGAAGCTCAGCAGGCCGACAGGTGACTTCGGCAAAAGCTTTATGGTGTATATGGTAGCGTAATGCGAGCCGTTGTGGTAGTACTGTGCCGCTACCGATGCAGGGAAAGAGTAGTTGCCCACTATCGGCTTGTAGCCGAATGACACCGTCGCTATCCCTCCGGGCGCGATAGATACGGTCTCGTTGCGCGTGGCGTTCTGGAGGGCATAGAGCGGCGATGTAAGGAACGAGACGTTCGCGTCGATCGCGTAGGGGCCGTAGTTGAGCATCGATGCCTCGACCTTGCCGCCCTTCTGCGTCATGTTGGCTATCAGCAGCGAGCTCTGCGTGAACTTGTTTATGTACTGCTCGCACGGGTACAGGGTCACGAACGTGCTGGATCCCTGGTTGTACACGACTACAAACGACTCTATGTAGGTGCCGTTTGATGATAGGTTCTGCAGGTATATCTTCGATACGTTGGACGTGTTTGCATTGAGAGAGGGAATGTATATCTCACTCTGGTTCGTCGTGGCGCCGCTTATGATGGGTGATATGGCCACCTGCTGGGCAGGGCCGTCGCCGCTGTTGCTCAGGTTGAACGTCATGTAGCTGTGCGCATTCGTTATCGCGCCCAGCGAGCAGCTGCCGGTAAGCGTTACCGTGTACGCTGAACTGATCGCGGACAGCGCCGCTACTGATACGATAGAAAGCAGAAGGTATCGGAGGAATGTTCCTGACATGCAAGCATCCCGTCGGTCCGCGAAAGGGGCCGACAACGTATAAATATTAGCAAAAAGCTATATAATCTTACACCACCGAGAGAAAGAAAGGTTGAAGGAATTGGGAGTAGAGAAGCTGATGGGAATCGCTGGCACCGCGCTGAAGAGCAACTTCGTCAAGCTGAAAAGGCCCTACAAGCTGAACTTCTGCATAACATACAACTGCCAGAGCAGGTGCAGGACATGCAACATCTGGCAGATCAGGCCGAAGGGCGAGCTCACCATAGGGGAGATACAGAAGTTCGCAGCTGCAAACCCATACTTCAAATGGATAGAGCTAACTGGAGGGGAGCCTTTCCTGAGGTCGGATATCGTCGAGATAGCCAAGGCGTTCAAGGGGGGCTCGAACGGGCTGTACATACTGACTATGCCGACGAACTCGCTCTGCGACCATGCGATGGTCGAGGCGAAGCTCAGGCAGATCCTAGACCTAGATATTCCGAGGGTGGCGATAACGGTGAGCCTCGACGGATACAAGGAGCTGCACGACATGATAAGGGGCATACCCGGCAACTACGAGAAGGCGATAGACATGTTCAAGAGGCTGAAGGAGCTCAGGAAGAGCTACGGCAACCTCTACTTCGTGTTCGGGTACACGCTCAGCAAGCTAAACATGGGGAAGTTCGAGGAGACGTTCCAAGCCGTGAAGAGGGAGATACCCGACATAAGGTACAACGACTTCCACATCAACCTGGCGCAGGTCTCTACTAACTACTACAACAACGGCGGCATGGACATAACGCCCAACGACCCGGTTGTCGTCAAGGAGCTGGCCGACTTCATAGGCAGCAGGGAGGCGACCGCGAGCGCGATAAACATAATAGAGAACGCGTTCCTGAGGAAGCTGCTCGAATACGCAAGGACAGGCATCACACCGATGCCGAGCAGGAGCCTCGAGGCCTCGGTCTACCTCGACAGCTTCGGCAACGTGTTCCCTTCGATAATGTGGGACATGAAGATAGGCAACGTCAGGGACACGGGCTTCAGCCTCGATGGAATACTCAGGGGCGAGCAGGCAAGGCATGCAAGGGATGAGAAGAGGAAGGGCAACGAGCCCCAGCACTGGACGTCATGCGAGGCGTACCAGTCCCTCACCGGCAGCGTGATAAGCATACTCTCTTGAGATTTGCTGCCTGCTATCTTATCCTGCCGCCGACAACGCCATCGCTATCGTCCACGGAGAGCAACATAACCCCCTTTTCAGTTTCGACTCCGAGGACTAGCACCTCCGAGATGAAGTTGGCCACCTGCTTCGGCTTGAAGTTCACCACCGCCACGACCTTCCTGCCGAGCAAATCCTCCTTTTTATAGTTGGTGATGTGGGCTGAGGAGTTCTTCAGGCCGATTTCCTTCCCGAAGTCGACCTTTAGCCTGTACGACGGTACACGCGCCTCAGGGAAGTCCTGCACGCTGATTATTGTACCTATGCGCATGTCGACCTTCTCAAAATCCGAATATCCTATCATTAGATCACTTGTCTGATTCCGAGGGCGCGCAGCCCGCGCCCGGAATTAATATGCAGGGAGAGAGATTTGAACTCTCGAACCCCTAAGGGAACGGGCCCTAAACCCGCCGCGTTTGACCGCTCCGCCATCCCTGCATGCAGATAGGAATGTCGACAAAAATAGAAATATCTTACTAATGGGGAAGGTACGCTGCACAAATGGTTTTTAACACTTGATTGATATAATAGAACGAGCGTGAGGTAATGATCAGCACCAGATTTGTGAGGGACAACATCGATGCGATAAAGGAGTCTCTCGAAAGGAGGAAGAGTGATTATCCGATAGACGAGCTACTCGAGCTGGATAAGGGCTGGAGGGCTATGCAGACGGAGCTGCAGGAGCTGCAGCACAAAAGGAACGTCGCAAGCGAAGGGATAGCGAAGGCGAAGAAGGAGGGCAAGGAGGTGTCCGAAACGATATCGGAGATGGCAGGCATAAAGGAAAGGATAAACGGCCTCGAAGTGAAGATAGCGGGTGACGAGACAAGGATAAACTACCTGCTCTGGAACCTCCCTAACGTGCTCGACAAGTCTGTGCCGTTTGGAAAGGACGACTCGGAGAACATTGAGATACGCAAGTGGGGCAAGGAGGGAAAGCGCATCGAAACAGGCCACAGTGAATTCCTCGAAAAGATGGACATGCTCGATGTCGAGAGGGCGGCCAAGATAGCAGGATCGAGGTTCTACTTCATGAAAGGAGACCTGGTTCTGCTGGAGCAGGCGCTTGTGAGGTTCGCGACCGACTTCCTTTACTCGAAGGGCTACATACCCGTGGTGCCGCCTCACCTTATGAAGGAGAGGTATTACAGGGGAGTCACGGGACTTGGCGACTTCGAGGACGCGCTGTACGTGGCGACCGACACAAAGGAGTCCGAAGGCTTGAATAGCAACGAGCACATAGAGGAGCTGATGTTCATGATATCCACTTCGGAGCACCCAATGGCAGCCATGCATGCCGATGAGGTCTTCTCGCCGAAGGACCTTCCGATAAAGTACGCTGGGATCAGCCAGTGCTTCAGGAGGGAAGCGGGAGCGCATGGGAAGGACACGAAGGGCATATTCAGGGTGCACCAGTTCGAGAAGGTGGAGCAGTTCGTGTTCTGCAGGCAGGAGGACTCCGAGGCGATGTACAAGGAGCTCGTCGCGAACGAGGAGGAGATATGGCAGAAGCTCAACATACCCTATCATGTAGTGAACATATGCACGGGCGACATAGGGGTCGTGGCCGCAAAGAAGTATGACATAGAGGGCTGGTTCCCCAGCCAGGGCAAGTACAGGGAGCTTACCTCGTGCTCGAACTGCACCGACTGGCAGAGCATGAGGCTCAACATCTCGTATGACGAGAAGGGCGAGAGGAAGTACGTGCACACGCTTAACGCCACAGGCGTCTCGGTGCAGAGGGCCCTTGTGGCAATCGTCGAGAACTATCTCAACAGCGACAACACCATAACCGTGCCAGAAGTGCTCGTGCCGTATATCGGCAAGAAGGTGCTCGGCAAGAAGTGATGCTGCCGCAGTGCGGCGGATAGCAGAGAGTTTATTAATTATAATAGCGAAAAGTGTATGTAGGCTGATTTACACGAACGGTGCAGATTCACTAGTCCTAGCAACTGACGGCCAAAACGCCGCCCAGGCATAGCCTACGCGCTCTCAGGCGCAGCATGCGTTACGTGTGATGCTCATGAAGGAAGAATACCAGATAAGGAAGGCCCTAAGGAAGCTTGAAGGGATACGAGGCACCGGGACGGAGCTCATAAGCCTGTACATACCGCCGAAGTTCCTGATAAGCGACGTTACTGCCAAGCTCAGGGACGAGTACGGCCAGGCCTCGAACATAAAGTCTAAGACAACCAAGCTCAATGTGCAGGGCGCGATAGACAAGATAATGCAGTACCTCAAGCTCTACCGCGAGGCGCCCAAGAACGGCATGGCGATATTCTGCGGTAACATATCGGACATACAGGCAAAGCCGGATCTCGAGCTCTTCGTGCTGGAGCCGCCGCAGCCTGTGCGCTCCAACATATACAGATGCGATTCCACGTTCCTCCTGGAGCCGCTGGAGGCGATGATCGCCGCCACAGACATATACATACTGGTCGTCATGGACGGCCGCGAGGCCACGATAGCCACGCTGAGGGGTACGCACGTCAAAGTCGAGAAGAGGATGGCGTCGCTCGTTCACGCCAAGGTGAGGAAGGGAGGGCAGTCCCAGGCAAGGTACAGCAGGATCATAGAGGGATCGATAATCGACTACTACAGACGAGTGGCGGATGCGGTCAACGAGGTCTTTGCGAAGTTCGGGAAGGTGAACGGCCTCGTGGTTGGAGGGCCCGGCCCCTCGAAGGAGAACTTCCTGAAGGAGAAGGCGGTCAACTACCAGATAAAGATAATAGGCCCGTTCGACACGGGCTACACCGACGAGGAGGTCGGCATAAGGGAGCTTCTCGAGAAGAGCAAGGAGGCGCTGTCCGCCCAGGCTACCGTGAAGGAGAAGGCGCTGATGGACAGGTTCATGAACGAGGTCGCGAAGAAGGGCCTCGCCACCTTCGGCTACAAGCAGGTCAGGAAGGAGCTGGACGCGAACAACGTCTCGATACTCCTGATAAGCGAGGAGATAGACATACACGAGGTGCATTACAGGTGCACGGCCTGCAATGCGGAGTTCACTGAGTTCGAGCACGGAGACAAGAGGAGGGACAAGCACGACTGCGGGGGCAACCTGAGCATAGCAAGCGAGCGCGACCCGATCGACGACGTCATAAACATCGCCGAGAAGAACGGCGTCGAGATGGTCTTCGTCTCAGAGGAGAGCCCTTACGGCAGGGAGCTGCTGGAAGGCTTCGACGGCATAGCGGCGATGCTCAGGCACAGGGGCTGAAGCAGCAAAGGAGCGGCAATTGCCGTTCCTGCACACAAACAATAAATAGGTTGACGGCGCACTATGCTTGTTGACTTATGAGATTCAGAAAACAGCCTGTAGGCATCGATGCGCTATCCAACAGGTTCTCGAGCATGCCGTATCTTGTCGAGGACTTCAAATTCTACGTGAACACGATGGCGCACTACGTGCACGAGGAGGGTGCGGACCTGGAGCGCGCGAAAAGGCTGTTCGCGGAGAAGCTGAGCAGCGATCATGTCATCAATGCCATGAAGCGCTACCCGGAAAGCAGCAAGGAGACGCGGACCATCTTCTGGGAGATTGCGGAGCTGTGCTACAGCAGCACCAGCATGCTCGACATAAAGAACATGAACACCGAGGACGAGGCGTTCGAAAGGCTCATTACCGCGGTCGGAGGGCTGCATAACAACCCAGGCAGCGCCCACATGCAGCTGAGGCGCGCAGCGAAGTGGAACGGCGACGTAAAGGTGCGTGGTGCCGACAGGCCGGCGCCCCTTCGATACGACATTTAGACATTTAGCCTTTGGCACCGGTCACTTCATGACCGACGCTATGCCGCATTCGTCTAGGAACATTGGCGTGCCTGAGACGTAAAGGTCGTACGGCTTCACTACCGTGCTGTTTGTCGAGCTGTAGTTTATGAATATCCTCGGCATTCCTGTCGAGAGCGCAAGGCATGATGATGGCGTTGTGTTGGTGTAGTTCGTTATCGCGGAGCCGAGCCCGCCCGCCTTGTAGGTGCACATCGTCTGGTTCATGACGTAAAAGCCAATGTCGCTCGAATTCTTGTGCGTTGCGGCGTGTGCCTCTATGTTCTCTATGAGTGCGGTAGCGCACGATATCGCGGATGGGTAAGCAGACATGTTGGCCGAACTCACGTATATGCCCACGCTGTTCGCCGCAACGAAGTTGTTCATGAACGTATTGAAGCTCACCTGCTTGTTCCCTGACGGGTTGTATGAGAGCAGGAAGAGCCCTGTCGCTGCGATGGCAGCGATTATTACGACCGCTACCGCGATCCATGCGACGCTGCGGGAGCCGGTGCTCCTTGGATTGGGCTGAACTTTAGCTTTTGCGCCCTTGGCGTTCTTGCCTGCATTGTTGTTCTTGGATGCCATGACCTTTTCACCTTATGTGTTCATGTAATCTATGCGTCACTTCTGCCTGAGCGCATAGAATAGGGTAGAGAGCGCGCAGCTCTTGCCCTGCGTGTAGTTGCCAGAGGCGTACAGGACCACGCCGTACATGCCCTTATAGGTTATGTGGTTGCCGCTCAGGCCCTCTATCTGCACCATCGGCGTAGCCGTGGAGAGTATCCTGTTGTAGCACGCGGTGCCGTTATACGTCGCGCCGCCCATGGTGACCGTGCACGAGTAGTCCGAGACGTGTATTATGCTCACGTTGCTGACGCCGCCCGCCAGCATGGACTTCTTCGTGGAGTTGGCACAGGCCGCTGCGGCCGCACTGTACTGGGCGGAACCGTTGAGAGCTATCACTGCAGTAGGGCTGTGGCTGAGCCTGGACATGAAGAGCGATGCGGGCAGGAAGCTGTTCGCGCCCGCGGCCGCTACGTACGTTATGTACGAATAGAACAGCGCTACCAGGAGGAGTATCCCGAACAGCACCATCCACGCCCTCTTGACCAGCTTGCCCTTCCTTATCTTCTTGGCCTTCTTCAGTCTGTAGTACACCGCGAAGTAGAAGATTCCTATGAGCACGAGCGCTATTATCAGCGAGAGAAGCGCCGCATAGAGCGGTGCACCCGCTATTTTAGACGGTATGCTTGCGCTGGAGCCTGAGAGCATCGAGCTCACGAAGCCGTAGTCGACGCTCTTGGCGAGCGAGTCCACCCCGGGAGAGCCGCCGAACGCGTTTATCTTCGTGTTGAGCGTCTCGAGCTGCGCCATCACCGGCACAAGGCTGTTGGCCGTGAACGTGCCGTTCAGCTTCGCGTTGAGATTGCTCTCCTGGCTTGAGAGGTTGGATAGCTGAGGCGGCGCATGCATGTAGTCTATCTGCTTGAGAAGCGCGAGCGCGGTGTTCGTCTTCGAGAGGTTGAGCGCAGGGTAGTATTTCGCACCCACCAGCTTATACATGCTCGTAAGGTTCGCGAGCATGGAGTTGAAGTCGGTCGACGATACGCTTATGTTCTGGTAAATCCCCTTCGAGAGCACGTCGTTGAAGAAGCCGGTGAAGTTGCCGAGCGCGCTCTGCAGCGTAGAATTGCCGAACCTGCTCAGCAGGAAGGTAGCGTTGCCGACGATAGAGTTGTACTCAGGATATGAGAAGTTCAGGAAGCCGTTCAGCTTCGTGGTGTTCTTCTGGACTATGATAGGTATCACATAGCTGCCGGCTATCTTGGAAGAGTTCTTGCTGACCGTCATTATGCTCGCGTGCGTCACCGGCTCGGAGAGTATCGCATTGATTTCCAGGCTGGCCTGCGCCGCCCTTGAGCTGTTGAACGAGGTCAGTTCACAGAAGCCCGTCTGGTAGCACCACCACGGGCCGCTCCCCCCCACATATGAAAGGCAGGACCCAAGGTTGACAGACGAGGGGGAGAAGTTTGCCGGAGGCGGGAACAGCGCGCCCTCGGCGATCTGGTTTTCTAGTGCACCCATGCCATTGAGCGTGTTCAATAGGCTATCCAGATTGCCGCCGTAGTTAGTGCCGTTTATACTGTTTAATATGGAATGCATCTGGCTGTATGTAGAGTTGAGCTCATGGTATTGTGTGTTGAACGACGTGAGGCCGATGCCGAACGTGCTTGACATTCCACCCTGGGCCACCAGCACCTTGCTGCATACGGGCACCGACGCGCAGGCTGACTGTATGGATGCACTGCTGGCAGGATAGACCGTTAGCTTGTTCAGCCCGGTCTCCTGCAGGCAGTCCGCAAGAGGCGGATTCGCATCGCTCTGGTACGAGTTTATCGTGCTGTTTATGGTGCTTATTGCGCTGTGGGTTGGCGCGTACTTCGAGAGCAGGAACGGGGACAGAGCAGTGTATATGCCTGTGTCGTTGAGCATTATGCCGTAACGGTTGCTTGTGACATTGACCACGATGTAGCTGTCGCTCTTGTTCAGCTGCATTATTATGTACGATGAGCCGTTCACCATCTCGCTGTAGTTATACGCGCTCTTGATCAGCGCAGGAGGCAGGTACTGGACGAGATAGCCGCTCAGCGAGCTGTTTATCGAGATGGGATGCGCAGCGGTTGATATGCTTGCGGCGTTAGCATTGACTAGCACGAGGGACAGCACGAACAGCAGTGCGAACATTGAGAGGGTCAGGTAAGCGAGTGCATTTTTCATAGAAGAACCACCGTCACGTTTATTTGTAAGAGAAACTTTATAAACAAAACGTTTCTCTTCGGTTTATTGGCGAAAATAGGAGGGCTCACGCTGGATTTTGATTAAAAGAAAGAAATAGGAATAAAAAATTAAAAAGAAGGGCTTTCGCCCTTCAGAGCACTCTACGCTTGGCCATCAGCTGCCGCTTGCAGCGTTGCTATACAGGTCCTGTATGAACGCGTTTGCCGCAGCTGTCGTGTCAGCAGCCGTGTATCCGCCAACGTATATCCTCGCGCCTGAGCCGCTGCTTCCGCTGAACGCCTGCACTACATAGCCAGAGCCATTACCCATGCTCGAGCTTGCCGTGAAGTTGTTCGCAGACTGCACCTGTCCAGACAGCGTGTTAACGTAGCCAGATCCTATCAGCACCAGGCTGCTCGCAGGGTTGAGCGTTGACGCATTGTCAAGCACTACCAGCGGGTTCGTCGTCAGGTTCTTGAGAAGAACCGGCGAGACTGCCTGCGTCACTGAAGGTGTCGCGGTTATGTTGCTGATGCCAGTTATCGAGTACGTCGCGTTCGGGCCGAGAGCCAGCGTTCCAGTCACTTTCGAGACTGTCACGTTCGGCATGCCGAGGCTAGACAGAGACTGGCCGAGGCCAACTGGACCGACTGTCGCATGTGACAGCGTGGACGAGTTCGTGCCCGTTGCCGCAACGTCGAACGACAGCATGTCCACTGCCTTCGCCATGTCGACTACCAGCCTCGTGGCCGAGATCGAGCCGATCTTGCTGCCCTTCTCAGTCCTGAAGCCAACGCCCGCATCGACGGTCTTCGTCTGCGAAGATGTGTACGTCATGTTGTTCTTGGATGAACCACCATTTGTGTAGTTCAGGTAGAACAGCGGGTTCGGTACTGCGCCTGCTGTGGAATTGAAGATTCCAAACGACAGGCTGTCGCTCAGCGATGTGCTGTACGGCGTAGCCGGCAGCTCGTTCATCGTGTACGTGTAGTACTCGGTCTGGTTGCCCTTCGTCACACCAGTAGCGTTTGCTATGGTGAAGTCCTGGCTCGTCTGGCCGTTCTGCTGGTTGTACTTGACACTTGCACCGCTCGTCATCGCGTCGTAGCTCTGTCCAGTCTTGCTGTAGACTATCTGCGCGTTGGCCAATTCACTCAGCGTTCCAAGAGCTACACTGTTCTCGGTGATTGCGAGAGACACAGTACCCAGAGGTATCGCAGAGCTGAGAGTCACGTTGGTGACGTTCTTAAACGGCGTGGCTATGTGCGTCGCGTTCGATGCGCTAGTCGAGTAGAACGTTATCCTCTGGTTGTTTATCTTCTGGCCGTTAAGTGCGTAGCCAGAGACATACACGTACAGCGGAACGTTCGCGTTGACGTAGTTGCCTACTGAGGCGCTAAAGGTACCAGTAAGCGTGTTCGCGCCAGCGAATGCAGCGTTCGTAGCTGCGTTGGCCGTAGCGGGCTCGTACTGATACGGCGTAAGGTCGTATGTCAGCGTTGAGGACTGCTGTCCAGCGCTTGTCGTGAACGCGTTCGGTATGCTGCTCTTCACAACCATCTCCTGTGCCGGCTCGTTTATCGCGGTCGTGTTGATGCCGCTAAGCGGAGTAGCGAGGTTCTGGTACCCGAATGCACCAGCGCTTACTGATGTTATGTTTATCGGGTCGAAGTTGCCGCTGCCCTGGTTCTCACCAACGAACTTCAGCGAGTATGCAGCCGGGCTCGTTATGAACGAGAACGACTGGCCAGGCTTGATCTGGTGGTCCTGGGTGTTATACAGTATTATGCTGTACAGCGCATCTGCGTTGGCAGAAGCACTACCGGACGAGTTAGTCCACTCGAGCACCGTGTACCAGTTCGGGTTGTACGTCTTGTTGAAGACACCTCCGCTCGTGACATTGAACACGTTGGAGTAAAGCTTCATCTTGGCGTACTTCTCGTATGCGTACAGGCCTGCGAAGGTCTGGTTCACGTCAACGTACAGGTACGTGCCGGAAACGTTGAACTTCGTCAGTGATCCCGGAGCGACGGACGTCGTGTTCTTCAGCACTCCATTATAGTATACATTAAGTGCTGCGTTGCTGACACCGTTCGCGTTCGGCTGGCCGAGGTCTGCAAGCTCAACTGTGAAGTTGCCGCTCGTGACGTTCTGGCCGACGTACACAGTCTGCTCAGGCTTGAGGCTCGCTGCGAGCTCAACCTTTCCACCAGCGACTGCCGTTGTGGAGCTGCTGGTCGTCGATGTCGGTATCGTGGCGTTTATGATCGTCCAGTTCTCGCCAATCAGTGAGAAAGCAGCGTTGTTAATTGTGTTGCTGCTTGTCTTCCAGTTTATCGGCTTGTTGAAGACGACCTGATATGCGCCTGTTGCGCTCTCGAGCTCGAAGTTGCTGGCCGACTGGTTGTACACCGGGAAGCCTGCAAGCCACAGATACTCGCTTTCACTATAAGAACCAGCGTTGTTCATAAGAGCAGGCAGGTTCGAGTTAGTTACGCGAAGTATGTTGTCGTAGCCGCTGGATGAAAGGCTCTGGAATGAGACGCCTCCACCGTCGCTCTTCGTGACGCCGGATACGGACAGTCCGCTTGATGCGTCAGAGTACGGGCTCGATACGCTCGAGGTGCTGAACGTGCCGGATCCTGACGGATAGCCGTGCGTTGAGTCACCGACCACTGCTTTCGTGTCAGCGAACTGGCTCGTCTTGATGGCCCTGTTAAGCACAGATCCTATCAAGGTGCTGAACCCATAGGTTCCAGATGCGAATGAGACTCCGCTCGTGTTGAAGTATACCTGCGCGTCAGGCACTACTCCTGTGCTGCCGCTTGTGCCGGACACTGCAACATGCAGAACCTTGCTCGCCTGTGTAGCGTTTATCGTTGCTGTAACGGGAACTGATGCAAATGCAAGGTTTCCGATCGCAGCTGCGATGTTTGCCGCCGCCACTCCGTCGCTTGGCTTGGCCGCATGACCTACAACAACCTGCACTAGCGGTTGTCCGCTATTGCTTATTATAGGCACGCTCTGGAAAGTCAACGGACCTGCTGCTGCAATTCCGAGACCCAGAAGCGCCGCTCCAGCCGCAACTGCGGCCATCCTCTTTGCTTTTAGGGTTTTCATTTTCTTACCTCAACATAAATTCTATGTTGCGTGAAATAACTTTCAATGGAAGGTATTTAAAGGGATATGCTATATTCATAATCTCTTTTATAAATATCCATTTATACTACGTTGATTGTCATATATTTTCTCTTTTATCGCCGCAGGCTTCCCTCGAAGGCCCTTTTGCAACACAGTTATCTGTCTAATATATTGCACAACGATCGCGCAACATTAAACCGCATGCGGGCAAGCGACCAGGCGCATGGAGTTTACGCCTTCGTTGTTAAATGCCTGAAAGGTTATTAAGCTTGCACCGCTATTTTCATTAGTGCTTTTGGTGCAACCGCACCGTGTGTTCTGTAGGTTTGATGTCATGGAGGCAGAAAGGAAGGGTATTGGAAGGAGGAACATTGTCATACTTGCGCTGGTTGTAATACTGATAATCGACATCGTGGTCAGGCTCGGCATGGCCAGATATGCGGGCTTCTTCGAACCCGACGGCTTCTTCCATTATGCAGTAATAAGCTATGCGATCTCGCATGGCCTGTCCATACCTGCGAATCTCAACCTGTCAGGATTCCCGGTGCACAATCCCGTAGGCGAGACCGAGGGGTTCTACTTCATAACAATAATACCATGGCTGCTGCTCGGCAAGACTTTCAGCTATTATACCATCATGAGGTATATACCGGTCCTGTTCGGCATGCTTGACGCGCTAGGCGCGTTCTTCATCGCAAAGTACCTGGCGAAGAGCGACATACTCGGCCTTCTCGCGGCGTTCTTCGTCGCGATCTCAAACGGCGACATAGCGAGGACCGCGGCATTGGTCTACAGGGGAGACGGATTCTCCACGATTTTCGTGATCGTTGCGCTTATATTACTGATAAAGGGGCTCCAGAGCGCCAATACGGAAGGAAGCGATATGAAGAGAATGAAGAGGATCCTGCTCTTCGGGCTCGGCTCGGCGATCATGCTCAGCCTGGCAGCTGCAATATGGAACGGCGCGCCGTATGCCGAGATAACCTACATGTTCGCCATACTCCTTGTTGTTGCCTACGGCTTCATAAGCGCAAACAGGGAATTGCTGAAGGGCTCGATGCTGCTGACGCTTACACTGCTCGTGGATTACATCCTGGTGCACGCGTACATGGCGCTTAGGATAATAAGATCGCAGCAGGCTCTGAGCAGCGCGCACTACTTCCTGTTCTACCTGCCGATTCTGGCCGCGGCGCTGGTCGCATGGCTTATAATAGTAAACAGGGACAAGCTTGCAGGGATTGCGGGCAGTGCGAAAACAAGGGCATACTTCATCATTGCAGCCCTCTTAATCGGGACGGTGGCCGTACTCGCGATAGGCGGCGGATACATATCGAAGGTAGCAAGCGGCGGCGGCCTCGTAATAGCGCAGAACAACCTCACGCAGACGATACAGGAATTACAGAAGCCCACATTCAGCTTCCTGTTCAGCAGCTTCATGCTCCAGCTCTTCATAGGGCCGATAGGTGTAGTGATTTTCCTTCTGTTCTCGCGCAGGATAGACAACAACGGCGCGCCGCTGGAAGGCGCGCACAAGTGGCTCGGAAGCAGCATTAGCGCGGGCTTCCTGGTCCTGCTCGCTTACCTCGCGACGACCACGTACCTGCAGCTCAATGCGATAAGGTTCAACTCGCTCCTTGCTGTGCCTTTGGCGGTATTCTCCGCGTATGGGATATACGGCGCATACGTGCTTGCCAGCAAGGTGAAGATACACAAGGTGCAGCTCAAGTACGTAGCGATAGGCGTCGCAGTCGCTATACTGGTATATGGGGTTATATTCTCCTACCTTAGCTCCCTCGAAAGCGTACAGGCCGACGGCATAAACGCGCAGTTCCTGAGCGCTATGTCATGGATGAGGAACAACACCCCTCCAGGAGCGACCGTGCTAGCGCTCTGGCCTGACGGCTCCGTAGTGGAAGGCTGGGCGCACAGGACCAGCCTGATGGACAGCGTCAGCGGGCAGAGCGGCACCCTCATATACAACTTCTCGAGATTCCTGTTCAACAACACTGTCAGCTCGACATACTTCTACGAGGCAGGCAAGCCGGAA
The DNA here is from genome assembly GCA_027365565.1 of Microcaldota archaeon. Taxonomy (GTDB): domain Archaea; phylum Micrarchaeota; class Micrarchaeia; order Micrarchaeales; family Micrarchaeaceae; genus JAMCYG01. The sequence continues at coordinate 12,444 of DAHXMI010000005.1, read as the reverse complement.
TACGTAGTCTCAAGGGACTACTGGCTTGCCGAGATAGGGGGCATAGCGCAGGAAGGCAACCTGACGGGCAGCGCAGCGGAACCGTACGGCTACAACATAATGCAGTCGTACAACCGCAAGCAGCACGGCAACGAGACGATATACACGTTCGCTACGCCCAACGGCATCGGCTCGCAGGTGGACGGAGCGGCGCTCACAATCAACAATACGTCGAATACCACGACGAGCACCAGCGCATACGTACGCATGGGCACGGCGACGCAGTACTATAAGATAGCGAACATAATATTCTACAACACGACCAGCCTGAAGTCGCAGCTCGTGAGCACCTCGAACACGGTCGGCACGCTGAATTACACGCTGATGCTTTTCTACAGCGGCCTGAACGTGGACGGTGCGACTGTGCTGGGGCCGTCGCTGCCTAACAGCAACTTCTTCAGGCTCATATACACGTGCACGTCTATAGCGTGCAAGTACACGGGACCGAAGGGCAACGCGACGCTCAGCCTGGTCTACGGCAACACAGATACGAGGATCTACAAGGTAACGTACAGCTGAACAGCTACATCCCTTCGTATACATTCCTGCGGTGCCCGATCTTGACTACGAGTATCAGCAGCTTGCCTCTCCTTATGTCAAGTACCACCCTGTAATCACCAACTCGCAGGCTGAAAAGTTCAACGCCGGTGAGTTTTTTGATGTGCAGGAAAGGATTGTCAGAATCCGCAATTGCTTTCAGCTTCGTGTATATACGCTGTGCTATCTTTCTGTCCAATTTCGTGAAGGAACGTCGTGCATCGTCAGATATCTCGATGTCATACGACATGAACCATCACTTCAAACCCATCTTCTTCGCCACGTCATTCAGCTTGTAAACTTTCCCTGCCTCGATGTCCTTCAGGCTCTTCTTTATGCCCTCTATCTCCTCCTTTGACAAGGGTTCGTAGTCCGTGGCCATATCCATCAGCCTATCAACTACAGAATCTATGGACTCCCTGGAATTCAGCTTGAACGCTTCGAGTTTCTTCCTGGTGCCTTTCTTCAGCAGAACAGTCGTGGTATCCATATGCATACAACCGTTTTATATGTATTTATATGTTTCTATATGTGCATATATCTATATAGGCTTCATGCCCTCGTATCCGTCCATGATGGAGGCAGCATCAGGGCTGCCCCCCATCACCTTTCTTATCGAGGAGAGCAGCTGCGCCTTGCTGAGCGAACCTTTGAGGCACAGGATTATTATGTTGCCGGAGGTGAACCTGTCCCCTATCTGGTAGACGCTGAAGTGCTTCTTGAGCAGCTCTACGTAGCTGCGGTATTGCACCGACTGCATGAAGCTCATCGCATAATTTATCGCGAACACCCCGTTATCTGAGAGCTTTGATGCGACCAGCGCCGCGAAATGCTCCGTGAGGAATTCCTGCGGTATTGTGTTGCCCACATACGCGTCGAGCATTATCACGTCGTACCTCTTCCCTGTGCCTGAAAGGTAGTCATAGCCGCTGTCCACTATCACACTGGAGAGATCTGGCGCCTTGAAGTCGAGGAACCCGGCTGCGCGGGACATGAAGTCCTTCGCCATGTCGACGACATGGCTGCTTACCTCGACTATGTCAAGGTCGTATGCGCCGTTCAGGTAATGCTGCAGCTGGATGGGTATCGTGCCCCCGCCCAGGCCTATGAGCAGCACGCGAGGATTGGCCGTGACGAAAGCTGCAGGCGTCATGCAGTCCCAGTACAGGCCGGTCAGGAAGCCCCCCTTCTTCAGCTTCGAGTACACAATGTGGTTGTACCTGAGCTCTATCGTGTCCCCGGACACGGATATGTTTATCGCCTTGTCGTCCACTCTTTTTGCCCGGCCGTGCCTGCGGGCCAGTCCGCTCAACGGGTTATGCATAGCGAACCACTTGATACAGTGTATGCGTGTTGCAGGATAATATTACCATGGCACGGACTTGAGGTGAAGGGCATACGCACCGCGGTTTGTCGCGACGTGCAGCAGCCCGGTCAGCACAATCAGGAACAGCATTCCGTACAGGCTGGGCATGTGACCGAGGGAGAACGCGAATAGCAATGCGACTATGAAGAAACCGTACTGGTCCATTATCGGGAACCCATTTCCGGGCCTGACGCCGAGCTGCCTCTTTATGAAGCTGCCGACAAGGTCGCCGGATATCGCGCCAACTGCAAGCAGCACGGCTATAGGCAGCATGAAGTGCAGGAAAGGGTACTCGATCAGTCCGACGGCAGAGCCGGCTACGATTCCGGCAACCGCGCCCCTTATCGTCTTGTTGTTGCCGAACACCCTCCTGCCGCGCAGCTTCGCCTTCCTGTCTATTGGCGCGCCGCCGCCGAATATTACAGGCGCGCCGTTCGCGGCGTAAGCCGGGAATATGTAGATTATCGGATAGAGAAAAGCTTGGAATATGAACAGCAGAATTGACATATGATTACCTTCTACACTATTCAGCGCCGGGCTGCACTACGACGGCCTTGATCCGCCTGATGCCTGCCGCTACCGCTTCCTGCTTCGTTATCTTGAAGACGCCGAGCTCGCGCGTGTTCTTGACGTGCGGGCCGCCGCAGATCTCTATCGAATACACGGTGCTGCCCTTTGCGATCGTATACACCTTGACCGTGCTGTCGTACCTTTCCTCGAATACGCCCTGCGCGCCCAGCCTCTTCGCCTCGTCAACGCTCATAATTCTGAAAGAGACGTCAGCCTCGGCCCTTATTATGCCGTTGACCCATTCCTCTACCTTCCTTATCTGTTCGTCGGTGAGCTTCTTGTCGTAGTTGAAGTCGAACCTGAGCCTCTCCGCCGTGATGTTCGACCCCATCTGGTGTATCGAAGGATCAACAACCTTCCTCAGCGCCTCGTTGAGGAGGTGCGTGGCGGTGTGCAGTTTAGTTGTCTCCTCGCTGTTGTCCGCGAGGCCGCCCTTGAACTTCTGCTCCGCGCCCCTGCGCGAGAGTTCCTGGTGCTCCTTCATGAGCGCGCTGAAACCCGCCATGTCGACGCCGAATCCCTTCTCTCTGCATATCTCTACAGTCATCTCTACCGGGAATCCAAAGCTCTGGAACAGGTCGAATGCGTCCTTCGCGCTCATCTCCCTCTGGCCGGATCCGCCGAGCTGCTTGAGTATCCCTTCAAGGTGCCTCACGCCGTTGCCCAGCGCAAGGGAGAACTTGTCCTCCTCCTTGTCGAGCTCCTCGTAGATGTGCGCGCTGTTGCGCTTGAGCTCCGGATAGAAGCCGCCAATCGCGTCCACTACGGCCTTTGCGACTTCGGAGCAGAACTTACCGTTTATGCCGAGCTCGCGGGCGTGCCTGATGCTTCTCCTGATGAAGCGGCGCAGCACATAGCCCTGCTCTACGTTGCTGGGCACTATCTGCCTGTCTTCGCCCAGTATCATTACCGCGGCGCGTATGTGGTCCGTTACAATCCGCGCACTGAGGCCGGTCCTGTCGGTCTCCGCGGCCGACATGGACATCACCTTGTCCAGTATCGGCGCCAGCGTGTCGCATTCGTATACGCTGCCGAAGCCGTTTAGCACGGCGAGCGTGCGCTCTACGCCCATGCCCGTGTCGATGTTCTTCTGCCTCAGCTCCTCGAACATTCCCTCCTCTGTCTTGTTGTACTGCATCAGCACGTTGTTCCATATCTCTACGAACGAGCCGTCGCCGCAGAGCTTCAGGAACTCGTCCGTGTCCTTTTCCTGCACGTCTTTTGCATGGTAGAATATCTCGGTATCGGGGCCGCACGGGCCGGTCTGCCCCACCGGACCCCACCAGTTATCCTTCTTCCCGAGGAAGTGGATCCTGCTCTTGGGTATGCCCAGCCTTTCCCATGTCTGCGCGGAATCCTCGTCGCGCGGCGCATCCCCGTCGCCGCCAAAGCACGTGACGCTCAGCCTCTCAATAGGTATGCCAAGCCTCTTCGTAAGAAATTCGAAGCTCATCTCTACGGATTCCTTCTTGAAGTAGTCGCCGAGCGACCAGTTGCCTATCATCTCGAAGAAGCTCAGGTGCCACAGGTCGCCGACTTCGTCTATATCTACGGTGCGTATGCATTTCTGCACGCTGACCAGGCGCGACCCCGAAGGATGGGTCTCCCCGCCGAGGAACGGAACCAGCGGCTGCATCCCGGCCATGACGAAAAGCGCGCTCGGGTCGTTCTCCGGGACGAGAGGCGCGCTCTGGATCTGCCTGTGGCCGTGCTCCTGGAAGAACGTAACGTATCTGTCCTTCAGGTCAGAGCTTGAGATCATCCGAGCACCATGCATTTGTTATGGTTGGGTTCCTATTTGGCGCCTTCGCCACCTATGCCCTTCTGGGGCCACCAGGCCTTGCACTCCTTGCCGAAGAAGGAGCAGTACCTGCACTTCCATTTCTCATCTTCAGGAACCGGCATCGCCTCTCTTGCGCCGTTCCAGTACTTCAACACAAATTCCGTTATGTCCTTGGCCTCGTTCGCGTCGTAGTCGAACTTGTATGTGCCAATCTCCTTCTTCGTGAACTGGTTTATGTAGCGCACCTGCAGTACGTCGCTCACCCCCTTCGCGCCGATTAGGGTGCCGAAGAAGCTCTCGCTCATCGAATCTATGCTCTGCAGGTCGCGGTCTATCCCTAGCTCGTCGAACTGGCGAGTGAATTCCGGAGTCATGCGCAGAGTTCTCGTGGTGTAGTCGCGCTTGAACTGCTCCGTGCCGTATGCGCCGCTCCTTATGTCGTCTATCATCTTCCTGTAGACGAGAAGCTGCACCATGTGTGTGCGCTTCTGGGAGCCGTTGGGCAGCTCGTCCTTCTGCCTGGTCTTGTCCTCATATATGTACAGCTCGTCGTCCTTCATGCGGATCTCGTCTATCTTGCCGGAGAGCCTGAAGGCGCCCATTGCGCCGTAGACCTGCACTTCCCTTGTATGCTTGTTTTTGGGGAGATTCTTCATTCCGAGGTAGCCCATGTAGAGGCTTTTGTATATGTAATCGGCGTAGTTCTTCGGCTCGAGCTCGATCTGGATGTTTGCCTCCTCCTCGAGCTCCTGATGCAGCATCTCCCCTTCCTGCATCTCCTTCGTCCTCTTGACCTTCTCGACATAGATGTGGCGCAGCTCCATCTGCTTCTCGCACCAGTACTGGGAAGCTATGTCAGTCACGCGTATTCCATACATGTTGAGTTTCGAAAGGACGCTCAAATTTATCAGCCCGCCTACCATTCGTCACAGCAAAGAAGCTCGGCGATTACCTCGTTCATCACTGATGAGATATTAAGCAGGCACACAATTAAAACGTTATCTGGATATGCTGCGTCGGAGTTTATTGGATTTTGATGGCACAATCTGCGTTTCCGATTGCGCCCGGCAATGCGGATGTGCGCGCATTGGCGCGTACGCCAGGCGTCAGATGTGTATTGTCGTGCCCTCCCTTTTCAGCGGCTCCTTCCTCAGATAGTAGCTCGGATGCACGCAGCCATCGTGAAAATCTGTTCCATCGCAGTAGGAGTACTCGCGCATCGTGCCCATGCCTTTCTCTGCGAGGATGGTGCGCGTCGTCCCGCAAGAAGCGGACATGTACACGCTGCCGTCCGCTATCCGCTCGTTGCCCATGATGCTGACCATGAAGTCGCAGCCCTCTTTCCACCATGGCAGCCACCACGTATCCGTATCATGCTTGTAGTATTCCTCCTCCTTTCCATTGCTGCTCTGCTTTACCCACAGCACTATGTTGTATATGTTCGAGCTGTAGATGAAGTACCTGCCGGCAGGGGACCTGCGCACGGCATCCTCTATCAGCGACTCCTTGAAGTGGAATACAGTGCCCGAATGGATGTTCATGTAGAGATACGGGCTCATGCTGAGATGCCATGAAGGATCGAACCTTGAATGGTCGGCGTCGTACGCCACCATCTGGTGCAGGTTGAACATCAGCTGCTGCTGGTTCTTGTCAACCAGATTCACCTCCCTTATATCATTGCGCCGCTGCAGCAGCGAGAGAAGCAGGAGGTTCTGGCTGAGGCCACCAGATACGCCGAGGTAGCTGTCTATGCCCTTTATGCGCTCCACGTCATTTGCAGTTTGCATGGTGTATACTTCGTTTGAATGGCCGTCCTTGCTGTCATAGAGATAATGGAACTGGGCGCTGTTATCCGCCTTCCTGAAATATTTGAAGTTCTCGGTGCTGAAGTCGAATGATATGCGTTGCCCCGAGAATGAAACGCCCATGTATGTGCTATCCTTGCTGGGCACGGTTCTGCACGAGGGCGCGGTATGCCTTAGCCTATTGGCGATGTCGATTAGCGCCACGGTGCCATTTGCCGCTTCCGTGAAGGATTCGCGCAGCAGCGGCCGCATGGCAGGATCGTTCGTCTCGATCTCTACGTTCGGAGCATAGTCTTTTTGCATTTCAGACACCCTGCTATGCGAAGCCGGCCGGCGGAATTGAAGCGCGGCCGCTTCTTAGACTTTGCTTTTTAGGTTATATTTATTTGTTTCTTCTATGCCAAAATCTTGGGTAGGGGCACTCGCCCACATGGAAGACATAGGTTAGGGACTGACGCATGCACCGCACGGTATTTAAAATATCAAGGGCAACATGTATTTGATTTCATGATGAAGGTCCTGTTGCTTGGTTTCGGGCCATTTCTCGGATTCCAGTACAACCCTAGCGGAAAGATCGCCGAGGCACTCAACGGCAATAATATCGGCGGATTCGAGATAGCAGGTAAGGTGCTCAGCGTTGAGCACGTGAAGACTTCAGAGGAGATAGAGGCACATATCCGGAACGAAAGGCCGGATGCGGTCCTCTGCGTCGGCCTTGCGGCGTCGAAAGGGGCTATAACCATAGAGAGGATAGCGATAAACAGGTACTGTTTCAACGACAACGGGAATATGGTGGATGAGCAGATATCAGACGGGCCCGCCGCGTATTTCACAACACTGCCATTCGAAAGGATCAAGGCAGGCATAGAATCGAAGGGCATACCGGCGGAGTACTCGTTCTGGGGGGATACCTACGTGTCGAACGAGGCGTTCTACACGATAATGAGGCTTGCGGACGAGCTCGGCATAAGGCAGGCGGGATTCATACACGTGCCGATGCCGATGGCACAGGCGGTGGAGAGGAAAAACATGCACATGATGGCGAGATCCTCCGCGCCAAGCATGCGGGAGGAAGACGAGATGGCCGCGATAGAGGCCGCCATCGAGGCGTGCGCCAGCGAACTTTGATAAAATCAGTGTTTACGATGGAAACAAAGGCGTCTGCGAGCACACAAACAACCGTAAATCGGAAGATGGACAAGCTCCTCATCGCAGCCGCGATTATAACCCTGATAGCCACTGCTTACTGGGTTGCGTTCGCGCTGAACGCCTATGGTACATTCCACGAGTACGACGACCTCGCCATCTTCTCGCACAACATGTGGCTCGACATACACTATCCCGGGCTGTCGCATGGGCTGCAGTATACCGTCTTCGGCAACCACATCTCTCCGGACCTGCTGTTCATGCTCCCCATCTTCTACCTTTACCAGTCTTCAGTGACTCTTCTCATTCTCCAGGTAATCATACTCTCCATCACCTCCCTTGCCGTATACATGATAGCCAGGGACCTTCTCGGAAACAGGAAGATCGCTTTTGCGATATTCCTCGCTTTCGTGCTCAATCCGGGCATGCATGGGATGATGACATACGACTTCCACGCAGAGAGCCTGATCACGCTGTTCTACATACTGACATTCTACTTCTACATCAGGCAGAGGAAATGGCCTTTCATAGCTTCGGCCCTTCTGCTTCTCGGCACGATAGAAGAGGCGCCATTCCTAGGCATCGCACTTGGGATGGGCCTGCTGTTCTACGAGCTCGTCTACAATAGGAAGAGCGCCGTGTTCATGAACAGGATTAAGTTAGCGGGCATACTACTGCTCATGTCAATCGTGGTGCTAGGGATATACGATGGAGTGACTCTATCCCTGTTACACTCTTACACTGCGGGATCCTACGCGACGATGCCCACATATCTTAAGGTGTTGCCGTACGTGCCGCATTTCATAGCCACGCTCACCGGATCAAGTCATATAAGTTCACCCATACCTGCAGGCCTTGGACAGTACATAGGTTATAGTTTAGTGGCGGGCATCCTCTTTCTAAGCATAGCAGTGCTGTTCGATCCGATAGTTACGCTGCTTCTTACCTCACCCTACATTGCTGAGATTTACCTGATGGGCAACTACAACTTCGCATTCATATTCAACCAGTATTTCGGCTTTGTCATGGGGCCGGCGCTGGTCGCTGGAATGATAGGTATCATGCTCCTGCAGCAGAAGAAGGGATGGGTATATCATGTGCTCAGCTTTGGAAAGGGAAAGGCAAGGACAGAACGCGACATGCTGCACAAGCAGCTCATGGCAGCATTTGTCGTCTCCCTCATAGTGATAAATGCATTCATTCTCCTGTTGTATCCGGGCTTTGTGTATTCGAAGAACGTGAACAACCTGCCGCAGGACTTCCTTTTCCAGGTAAGCCCGGCGCAGCATGCATATGAGCAGCAGGTCTACTCAATGATGGCGCTTATACCCGGGAATGCATCCGTAATTGTGCCTTTCTTCGTTGCAGCGCACATGATAAACAGGCAGTACCTTGAGGACACCGCCTATACAATGGACAAATGGTACTTCACGCCGCAGTACATACTCGTAGATCCGAATCTGAACGTGAGCCTTAATGCCCAAGTTGGGCTCGGCGAGCTATACAACTTTTCGAAGGAGAACAACTATACATTATACGCGCAGAACGGCACCGCACAGCTGTACGTGCACAACTAATGCCTAATGCCTTCGCAACAAAGAGCAGGTATATTAACATCGCTATTTCTTTTATTCTCATGATTGGGCCTAAACCTAAAGCCGGAAGCATGCTGCGGATATTTACCAAAATCGCGTACTTAGCGCTTCTGACGCTTTTCGTGCTAGAATTCGTGTTCCTGAACAGCAATGCGTTCATACTTTATTCTTTCCTGTTTTTTGTTGCCTTTGGGGTACTTCTCGGGCTGTATCAAAAGTGGATAGGTCCTACAGTGATGGTATCGATAGGTTTTGTAGTTGTTGGGTCGCTGATGTATCTCTCTAACGCTGTATTGCTCAGGTTCACATGGCTGAATTTATCCATACTCGGATATTATCTGCTCATAAGCATAGTAATCGGGATGCTCATAAGTTTCTATCAGCACTTCAGCGTTCTAGGAAAATATGCATCAAAGATGCTTAAGGGTAAGTTTCTGAGATATGCCCCACTTGCAGCAGCTATTGTTCTGATAGCTGCACCGATATGGCCCGTAGGGCCGTATATAAACCATCTGCCTGTCGTAGAGAGACTCACGCATTTTTCGTATTACGGCAACACCTCATATAGCGATTCGTTCACGCTTATATCTGACCCGCCGCCATACCAATATGTCGTTAATCTATGCACCAATGGCACGCTGGCGAGTGCCAACGTTTCCATACAAGCAGATACGCCCACATGGGCGTTCATGTTCATCGATGCCAAAGGGCTGAGCAGTGCAATCAACGAATCTGCAGGACACTCATATAATGTGTACGTGGACACCTTCAGCAAGTACGCAAACCGTTCTCTGTTTACTGATGGTGCAGCGGCCAAAGCATCGATAACTGTGCCGAACAAGGGCTGCAGCTATATGGCACTTTTGTATGACAATCTGACCACGGCAAAAATAGCATATACCATAAGGTATTTTGGGGTTGTGCAGGGGCATGGGGCAATTGCCGTGCTTAATTATACTTACCTGTATACAATAAATGGCGTATCAAACGTAGCGCAAAGCATTAATTTTGTCAGCAGTAGGTACGCCGATGCGCTCAGAAATACGAGCATCAGCAGTTAATGCAGTATTTCATGCAAAAATAATGCTGTTGTAGAAGCTGGTCGCCTTAACGAGAAGCTTGTAGTACTTAATATTTCATTGTCCTCCAGCCAAGCCATCCAATGACACAAGTAGTAAACAGTGCTACGAACGACACAATCCAAAAGAGCCATGCTTTAGTTTGAGGATTATAGTAAAGTGTGATATAATAGCTACCTGTACTGTTCATGTACCATGCATTAGCAAAGCCATTCACAGCTATGTGGTCTTTTTGGGGTATCGCTGTGCCATTTGAATAGTATGCATTCCAATGCGAATTATATGTCTCACGGAATATGAGATAGAAAGGGGTCGTCGCATTTGATATGTGGACGCTCACTTTTGTAGGGGTATTGTAAACGAAGCTTACATTCGGTTTTGAGAATTTTGATATTGGAAGTATGCTTGTGTTGTTGGAAGTAAAGATTTGCGCCGAACCGTACCACAATATAGGGGCAGAGAAGCTGCTCGAGTATACTGAATATGCGTTAGTGTTGAAGCTCTTGTTCATGATAAGGTTGATTATCTTGGTAGAGGAAGAGGAAGCTACTACGCGAATATTGGTAGCATACACCAAAGGTACCACGTCCAAATTCTGGTATATGCTCGATGTGTTATATCTTCCAACTAAAAGCATGCCTGTAGATGCGTTCATATTGGAATATATGGCGTTGAAAGAATAGCTTAGAAGAGGGTTGTTTGGGCTCAGTGTGTGATTAGAGGTATCTCCTTGCACTATGATGTATTTTATGCCGAATGCCCCGAACGCGTGGGCTATGTTCATATTTTTAGTGTTGCCATTCTGAACCATATACCCTATGTACCTGTACTCGTCTTGTGTTGGCGGGAAGAAGAATTCAGAATAAGCGAACCCGCCTGTATATACTGGTGAATTCAGCAGTCCGGCGTATACATCTGGCGCGTCGTACCATGTTGCAAGGTGCCAGTCATCGTCCACCGGAAGTGTAGCTACGGAAAACTGCCCTATCTGCGAATTGATGTAAGAAGAGATGTTAAGCGCGTATATGGGAATCGAATGCACGAATGGTAGTAATGTGGCATACTGCGTGCCGGTACCATATGGTATTCCAGATATGAACAGTTGCAGTGCAGAACCGACATAAAGGTAATAGGCAAGCAGTAACGCCATCAATACAACTATCAGAGTAGTAACCATCATATGCTTCTTAATGTGATTGTGCATGAGCAGGCTGCCTAACGTAAACCCTGAAAGCGTCGATGTAAGAAACAGCATCACATAACGCGTGTTTTCTACATACTTGAAAACGATAAGGTATGGTATGTAATGGTAAAGTGTTGAGAACACGCCGCCAAAAGGCTTGTGGATAGATGCATTGGCAGCAAGTAGGATCAAGAGTGTAACAAACATTGCTAAAGTGAAAACGGCACCTAAATCAACCCGCCTAACTAGGGCAGCTATTCTTCCATATGCAAAGAATCCTGATAGCAATACCAGAACCGTAATTATTACATCAAACAGTGTGTTTTGAATTGTAAGAGCGCTGGTGTAAGGTAGTAATTGTATATCATAGCCTGCAACTATCGGCGCATAGAAATTCAAGAAGTCGGAATATGCACTTGTACTAAACATTTGGAGTTCGCTGGAGGATAAGTTCGCGGCCGTATGCGTCATTCCTATCCATGAAGCATTTATCGCTACAGAGAGTAGTAATATCCCAAAGAGCCAGATGGCTATGTTAATTTTAGCCTTTCGGAAAGTAAAGACTACAACAAAAACGAAAATCAGCAGAAGTACCAAAAATCCTTGTATGATTGCGCTGTAGCCTAAAAAGTCTATTCCAAGTGCTGTTGATAATATTGATATCACGAAGTATTTTGGATTGAACCTTCCAGAGTAAGCACTACGGGTGAACAGTAGAAGAAAGAGTGCACTAAATGGAAGTAACGCTACGTTGAAAATACCAGTGCCGAAAGAAGAAAACAATGCGTAGTGGAGTGTAAAAAGCGCCGAAGCAAATATGCCAGATAGTGCAGCTCGTCTGCTGAAAGCCTTATTGTTATTGAGTAAATTATATACTAGTAGAAACATCCCTACCCCAGCAATAACCCTAAGAATTATGGTGTTCAGAGTTAAGTTCAACAGTGTTCCGAACCTTAATCCGCTAATTAGGTAAACGAATAACTGATAGATAATCAGCACAGGGCTTGAGAGATTGAAGTTATTCACATAACCAGAGTAGTTAAGGTAAGACCATATGAAGAAAGGGTATGTTATCTGGTTCGTGCTAGTGGAAGGACTCCCAATATCCCCACCAAATATGTATGCAGAATGACTAGATAGGTATGCGTAAGCAACGTTAACTATAATTATTGTGATTATCAATAGGAGCAAAGCGTTCCTGTTAATAAACCTTAAAGCATTAAGATGAACCATTGTAGTCTCCTTTCGTTAGTGCATATACAGTTTAAAAATTCAATACTTAATAATATAGGGCTATTGCATGAAAATTCTCATAATAAGCACAGTAAAACCCTACGATGG
>DAHXMI010000009.1:0-47887 GCA_027365565.1 Microcaldota archaeon | reverse complement strand
AGAACGTGTAGTTACACCAATAGGCACGTCTGCAAAGGCAGATATACCTAAGAGGTATATTGGAAGAAGAGTTTATGTCGTAATAACAAAAGGTAAGGGAACCCCCTAAAAGATTAGAAGAGGACTTTTGTCCCAGAGTCTGCCGTGCAGATACCTTTAAATATAAGGATACTGCCTCTAAATAGTGGTTCTGACCTGTCCGGCTCGTCTACTAAAGTCGACCCGAACCGACGGCTGATGCTATGACTATGGCAATAAACAAGAGCAAGACTTCTGCAGAGATACCCCTCGCGATAAAATTCATGGAAATATTGGAGACTGTTAAGAGGAATTACCTTGAGCGCGGTACCCTGGGGCCGGAGGGCGCAGCCGCAATGGCCGAGCACAGGGCCAAGGAAATCACAGTATTCAACTATCGCGAGATAGAGCATGCGCTGCTGAATAAGGATGAAGCTTCGGTACAATGGGTATCGAACAACGGCGGCAGTGAACTGGTCGCGCTGGTGCAGAAGAAGATCAAGATTGCAGACGCCGCTGGGATGGACCTTGCGGAGGCAATGTCCCGACTTGAAGCTTACAAAACGAGCGGCAATCCAGAGTTCGATTCAGTTCCGCGCGAGATAGACAAAGTTGCATCTGATATGATATACGACTCCCTTCAGAACGTGGCGGAAATCGCGGATAAGGCTGGAGAGCCTTCAGGCTCCATAAAAGGGGTTCTTAGAAACAAGGCAATGTTTAGGTAATGCAACCTAATCGGAGCATAAAGAAAGCGAAACGAAAATATGTTTTATAACTTGGCCGAGGAAGTGACATGATGTCAAGCGCACCGGTTGATGAGGAAAGGAAGAAGGCAGACCTCAGCGCCAAGTATGCAACGCTTTTCGAGAACTATGCTATGTCGTATTCCAAGGAAGTGGGCATGACGCCGAAGATGGCTACCATCATAGCCCGTCAGAAGGCACTTACGGACGTGGTCTTCAACTTATCATACATACGCCGGGCGCTCAAGGAGGAAAAGACCGGCGATTCGAGGAACATGAAATGGCTGCTTAAGAACGCCCCGAGATTGGATGACAAGTACGCCTATACGGAAATAATAGATCTCGTTAAGAAAATAGACATAGAGCTCAGCATCGTGGAAATAAAGAGGAGGGGTGAGGATGTGCGCTCGCCAAACCATAGGATGCTGGACGGCCTGATCACGCACATCAACGAGGGCATATTGCTCGACCTGCGCAGCCAGGCGAAAAGGGAGAAGGACGCCAAGGCCCAGGATTGGGTGGAAAAGAGGCTCACAGAACTTTACTGGAGGAGGCACAACGTAGATAGCTGATGCTTGTAGGTGAATATCCATGAGTAACTACACAAAAACACGCGAGGGGTCTGGCAGCACCGATCAGCCAGGCATAGAGAATGTGCTCAGGCAAAGCGACAAGGAGATGTACGCACTGGTCAAAAAGGTGGCCGGAGGCGAACATGAGGCCAGGCATATCCTTGAGGACGTGCTCTACAGCATGGGTAGGGACGAGGCATACGATGTGATAGAGAACCTGGAAAAGGAGGGCTTCGTAGGCAACGACCTCAGCCGCGCCCACAGGATACTGAACTACAACACCACTGAGCTGATTGACAGCCTCTCAGACGATAGAAAGCTTTCTGACATACGCAAGGAGCTTAGGTATGAGAGCGGTGCGGATTGGTCCAACAGCGACGACGAATATCCTTACTGAGGCTCATGCGGTGCATGGGGCTGTTCACAGCCTGGCGCGTGCAGCAAGCCGCGCCAGGCCTGGATCGCGCAGTTGATGGCAATGAGGCTCATGATTTGGCACCTTGACTACATGAAGGCGGTACCGACCGAGAAGGGCCGCTCCGAAGAGGTCGCGCCGCCCAAGGCTATTGACGAGAAGAATCCTATCCTCGTGTTCGTCAGTTTCGAGAAGGCTGACGAGGCGAGGGAAGGCATAGCCGACAGGGGCGCGGCCGAAATAGCCAGTGTCGCAAAAGGCCTCGGCGCGAGCAACATAGTGCTCAACCCGTTCGCCCATATGTTTGCCGAGCTTTCCTCACCCAGGTTCGCCATTGAGGGCATGTCACACCTCGAAAATCTGCTTGCACCCATGGGCTTCAAAGTAGCGAGCATGTCATTCGGCTACTTCTATGAGATAGAGATGAAAGCGAAGGGCCACAGATATTCAAGGCAGTCGAAGGTAATAACGTAATCCGTGCTACTTTTTATATCTCAAGAACAAACACAAATCCCTGCTATATCCGGTGCCGCTATGGAAATAAGGAAGGAAAAGATCGCACTTGACTTGGATGACACGCTCGCGGATACGATGAGCGCTGTCATAGACCGTATAAACAGGGAACGCGGCACCTCCATCACCAAAGCCGACTTCAGGGACTGGGGTGCGCACAGCCTTGAGGAGGAGCACGGCATAGACAGGGGCTACACCATCGGCATGTACCATACCGTATGGGCGGAAGAGAGCGAAAGGATATCACCCATGGCATCGATTGACCTCCTCAAAAGATTGACCGAGCTCGCCGACGTCGATATAGTCACCGGCAGGGATAGGGGGAACTTGGACCATTTCACTGCGTGGCTCGAGAAAAACTATCCCGGCGTGGAATTCCGCAAGACAGTAATAGTCAGCGCGGTGCGCGAAAAGGCCTTCCTCGGCTACGATACCTTCATCGACGACGGTCCGACTCTCGCAACCGAGATTATAAAAGAGGGGGATCCCAACAAGCGCCACCTCCTGCTGGACCGCATCTACAACAGGCACATAGAAGAAGACGGTATGAGGATAATCAGGGTCGGCGGCATAGATGAGGCCATTGAAACAGTATTGAAGGAGCACGGGCCCTGAAGGAAAATAACAAGGGAAAGAGCAAGGACAGGGTCGAGGGCTAGTTTTCATGCGCTCTGTTTAAAAGAGTTGACTGCGATCATCTATCGGAAGAGGGCAGGATCTGATGGCAAAAACGGGTTTCGAGGCGTACCTCAGGAAGGCTTTTGACGTGGTTCTCAGTCCTGGCAGGGGCACGAACAAGGCAATGGACATACGTGGGTCGCTCAGGTTCTACTACAACATAATGATAATCCCCCTCATACTTGGAGTGCTGATAACGCTGCTCATCGGCGGACCGGCAGCGGCCGGCCTGAACGCGG
The DNA here is from genome assembly GCA_027365565.1 of Microcaldota archaeon. Taxonomy (GTDB): domain Archaea; phylum Micrarchaeota; class Micrarchaeia; order Micrarchaeales; family Micrarchaeaceae; genus JAMCYG01. Next base: position 44,706 of record DAHXMI010000009.1, on the reverse strand, counting down.
TCGCGATTTTGGTAATACTGCCCCTGAGCGTTCTCGTGAATAGCATCGTGTACCATTTGCTCATAGGCAGGCTGTTCGGCATGTACACGCAGGACTACGAGAGGGTCTTCGGCGCATTCACTTACGGGATAGTGCCGGTGGTGCTCGTCTACTGGTTCATAGGCATACCAATAATAGGCGCGGTAATAGTCGCGTTGGCGTCTGTCTGGGGCTACATCGTGCAGATAATAGCGCTCTCGAACCTGCTGCGCATGTCGAGGCTGAGGGCTTTCGCTACGACAATCCTGAGCGCGGTGGTCGTATTCATAATAGTGACGCTGCTATCGGCGATAACCACAGTCGGCATATTCGCCGGTATGCATGTTCTGGGTCTGTGATTGCACAACGAAGATAAATAAATTATATTGCACAGTACAATTAAATGCCTTCTAGGCCGTAAAATCTCTTGCGCTTGCACACGAGGATGAAACGGCACAGAATAAATCTTTTCCTTCGAGGCACGGGATAAACATCGTGGAACTCGGAGTCATGGATGACCACGTACATGTCGTCGTCGAACTGCATCCGGGAATGTCTGTGTCGGATGCAATCGGACTCCTGAAAGGCGGCAGTTCGTATGAACTTTTCAGGGAACATCCAAACTCCAGGAAGACGTACAGAAGGGGTCATTTCTGGGACGCGGATACTTCTACAGGTCGGTTAGCAACATCACGGACGACGTCGTGAGAAGATATGTCAGAGAGGACAACACTCAGAGACAAACAAGACTATTGACCTGACGGAAATCTCACACCTTCAGGTGTGGGTGATTTAAACTTTACTTACTCAAAAGAGATATTGTTAAAACATAAAAGTGGTTCTGTGGCGAAAAATAAATTTTTAGTCAGAAAGGCGACACTTGGAGAAACTTATGCTAGCATGTCAGAAATAGGGCGTGTGGCTCTCGACAAGTCCAAGACCCCTCTAGAATGTATACAAAATGCTGAGGAGTTGCTACGCGATGGGTATGGTGCGGACGCAGTTTCATTAATGTACAATGCAGAAAAGAAGTTCCCCGAAGCACATGATATATTTTTTGTTCAGCGGGATAGATTTACGAACATATTGAGAACTATAGGCGCTGAAAACACACCGCGATTGCAAGTAAACGTATGAATCTCTTTTTATGTAGCTAATTTTGGCGACTAGTTAATATAAGTCAATGCGAATTAGAAAACATACAATCAGCGCAACCTTTAAATATTTGGAACCGCCCAAAAGAGCCTGTAGATATAACAAGCAGAGAGGAGGCGATCACATGACTTATTCTAACAAAGTCGAGAGAACCGACCCTAAAATTTTGAAGGCTGAGCTGTGCCTGGCCTCAGCGCACGCGGTCGACGCCGTCTCCAAGAACCCCTCGCTTGCCGAGAAGGACGAGTTCGGCGGCAGCTTTGTGCAGGGCTACTACGAAGTCAACGACTTCCCGAATACCATTGACGTGGACGAGCTGGCGGAGTACAAGCTTGGCAAGATCTGCGAAGGCGTATCGACTCTGCTGGAGATCGGAAGCAGGAACTGGCTTGACAGCGACCTGGAAACCAGGCTAGCGGAGCTGTACGACGACTATCTGGAAGCGTATCCGATGATAACAGAGGAAGTCTCCTTCTATTACATGAAAAACGTGCAGAGCTCTTCCGATTATATATGCGCAATGAAGATAGCTGCGGAACTGAAGGAGAACGTGATCATAGACAAGGGCCGCAAACCCGCATATCTCCGCCGCGTAGAAACTGATCCGCTGCCGTGGGATGCGGCGAAAAGGATGATGCGCGAGAACGTGGACGAGCTGCTCCTGCGGAAAACGAAAACCGGCGGCAATTGATCCTCTGCTGCCTTTACTGCCTTTAAAGGCGGGCCTTAGCGCCTGAGTATGCCAAGCACTGTACGCAGGGCCGCTTCCGTTACCTCCTCCTTGCCTCTTGAGGCGTCTATCCACACAACCGTTGGCGAGGGTGGAAAATATATCCGGTAGCCCTCCCTGACCAGCGCCTGGATGCCCACCTTCTCGAATATCTCCGTATTGCTGCCCCTCTGGTCCTTCCTCTCCATGGCCAGCTCGGGTTCCAGATCGAAGATGAGCGTGAGATCCGGCATGGGGACGCATTCCTGGTTCATGGCGAGTATCTGGCGCGCCGCGCCGTCTTTAGGTATGGACGCGTGCCCGTATGTGACCGACGAATGCAGGAATCTATCGGTAATAATGATCTTGTCCTCTTCCAGATACGGCCTCATCTGCCTGAAGTGCCATGCCCTGTCCGCAGTGAACCTCTCCTGCAGGGCCATCTGGTCTATCCTGACTTTACCGCTCAGGTAATTCTCCCTTATCTCCTTCCCTATCGGGCCGTCGGTAGGCTCGGCCGTCTCGACCACGTTGTAGCCCATCCTTCTAAGCCTTCCGGCGACTTCCCTTGTCTGGGAAGACTTCCCTGAGCCATCTATTCCCTCGAACGCTATCAGCTTGCCTTTCAATCCAAGTACCATTCCCTCACCCGTTCCAGAAGTTCACTTCCTCAAGTACCTCTCGTATGTGAATTCCGTATGCCTCAGCGTCTGCTTGAGTTCCCACTGCGACCAATCGACATCCGGGAAGTGCGCATCGCCCCTATAGCTGCCGTCTATCCACGATATGTGCAGCGTATCAGCCATCGGCAGCATGGCCCCATAAAGCTTCGCGCCGCCCATGCAGAATGTCTCCCCCTTGCCTATGTGCGCGGCTTTCACCATCGCGTAGCTCACCGTGGCGCAGACAGTGGCCCCCTCCTGATCGTCGAGCGACGAGCTGACTATTATGTTCACCCTTCCGCTCAGCGGCCTGTATTTTTCAGGTATGGAGAGCCATGTGCTCTTGCCCATTATGACCGTGCCGCCCATTGTAAGGTTCTTGAAGTGCTCCGTCTCCTCGCTTATGTGCCACGGCATCCTCCCTTTATCTCCTATGACGCCATCGCGCGTCATAGCCACCACTATGCTCAGTGTCATTATCACACCGCTATCGGGAAATCTATCTTCGGGTCGCTCTCGTAGCCTTCCACCTTCGTGTCGGTGTACTGCCAGTCGAATATGCCCTTGAAGCTGTCAGTGCGAAGCGATGACGACCCGTGCCTGCGCGGATTCCTGGACAACTGCTCAATAACCCCATCCATCTGGTTCTCGTATATGTGTACGTCGCTCAGGAATCCGACTAGCTTGCCCTCTTCAAGGCCGTTTACCTCCTTGCCTATCTCTTTAGTGAGCAGGTGCAGGAGTATCGCGTAGCTCGCTATGTTGTACGGCAGGCCGAGCGGCGTGTCGACGGACCTCTGATACCATGTGAGGTTGAGCCTATTGCCTATTATCGTGACATGGAAGGCCACATGGCACGGCGGCAGGGCCTGCTGCTTCACAAGGTTGGGGTCCATGGCCGTTACATATTGCTGCCTGTTGTTCGGGTCCCTTTTCAAAGTTCCGACCATGGCAGCAAGTTGGTCGCAGCCCTTGCCTGTGTAATCCGTATCATAATTCACGTATTCGGCCCCGAAGTGCCTCCACTGCCAGCCGTATACCGGCCCGAGGTCGCGCTCGGCCCTCATTCTCGCCTTTGATTCATCATCATGGCCGTACGGCGCCTTCTTCGGGTTGGCCCATTCGTCCCATATGGTGCACTTCCGATCCTGGAGCCATCTCTTGTCTGTTATGCCTTTTATGAAGAACTCCAGCTCCGCAGCCACGCTTTTTATGCCCATCCTCTTGGTAGTCAGGAGCGGGAGCCCGTTCGCCATGTCATGCTCGAATACTGTGCCGGCAATCGAGAGGGCCCTTATCCCAGTTCTGGTGTCCTTCCACTCCCCCTCCTTCAGTATCTTCCTCAATATGTCAAAATAGGATTCGTCGGCGGTCTTTTCCTCACGAAGGAGCACCCTCCTGAAGAAATCCGCAGGCATGTGTAAATATGGGTGGAAGGCATATGCTGGTTTTTCCTCCCTTGCTAGTGTACTGTTCCGGCCGGTGCCGCTATCCAGAGTCGTTTCTGCCATGGCAATCCCCCAATTCAAAAGGGTGAGTGCGAGGAAATATTTATTGTTTTCCGCGGTGTTTGCGGTACGGTCTAGGCTTTGTCTAAAAAATCATCCAAAAGGGATAGTTAATGGACAATAATAATACTTTATGGGCAAACCATATTTACGGACAAAGCCGTTCCGCTAATATGGATGCCGGAAGGCATGTGCGAAAACCATATATTTCTATTTAGAGTAGGTAAATTGGCCGCATGAAGAACAAATGATGAGCGGTGAGCATGTGAAATACGTAATAGAGGTTTCGGACCTAAACAAGAGCTACAGGACGTACGAGCCGCGAGGTTCTGGAATATTCAAATCCTTCAGAAGGGTGTACAAGACCAAGCATGCCCTGAAGGACGTCAGCCTCAAGGTCAAGCAGGGGGAGATACTGGCGCTTCTGGGCAGGAACGGCTCAGGGAAGAGCACGCTCATAAAGTCAATAACGGGAATATTGCATCCCGACTCTGGGCATGTCGAGACCATGGGCTTCAACCCATGGGACGAGAGGAAGAAGCTTGCAATGAAGATAGGCGTGGTATTCGGCAGCACCCATCCACAAGTGTACTGGAACCTGCCGCCCATAGACACGTTCAGGTACATAAAAGGCGTGTACGGAATAAGCGATGCGGATTACGAAAAGAGGCTCAAATATTTCATAAAGCTGCTCAACCTAAAGAGGGTTTACAAGAGGCAGGCAAGGCAACTCTCGCTTGGCGAGCGCATGAAGTGCGAGATGGTGGCTGCGCTGCTGTACTTGCCTCCACTGGTTGTTATGGACGAGCCCACTATAGGTATGGACCTTCCCGCAAGGATAGCCATAAGGAAGGCCGTGCTGCAGATGCGGAAGGACTTCGGCATGACATTCCTGATAACCACGCACGTGGTCGACGACGTCGCTAATGTGGACAGGATAGTCATGCTGGACGAAGGCAAGGTGATATACGACGGCAGCCAGCAGCACATGCGGGGCATGTTGGCGAAGAACATCATACTCGAGCTGCGCTTCGGCGTTGATGAGGATCCAAGGAAGCTGATAACGCACGGGAAGCTTATCCGATCCAAGCCGGGCTATGCCAAGGTGGAGATAAAACCGAATATGCTGAAGGAGCAGTGGCTGACAAGGCTCATAACTAGCAAGAAGATCGTGGACTATAGGATAACTGAGCCGAGCCTGAGCACTGTGCTGACGAGGTTCTACGGATCAACCGACTCGAAGAAGAGGGGTGCGAGCCGCAGGGACAAGGACGAAGAGGACGATTACGATGAATAGCATGTTCAGGATGTACTCATCGCTGTTCGTGATCAAGTTCAAGAATGAGATGTCCTACAGGACCAGCGTCATACTATCGAGCATCATGATGATGCTGTATTCTGTCATAAGCATCTTCATATGGTTGGCAGTGTACACCTTCTCGCATACAGCATCGATACACGGCGTCGCACTCTCCACCACGCTGATATACTTCGTCATAATCGGAGCGCTCTCACCAATGCTCAGCTGGTCCGGGATAGCCGACAACCTGTACACGGACATAAAGGAGGGCTCGATTGCGACATCCGTGATAAGGCCCATGAGTTATACGACGCAGCTTATTATAACGGATGTGGCACAGGTGCTGCCAAACATACTGATAGTGAGCATACCCATCATAATAGCCGTAGCACTGCTGGCCAACCTCGCTGTTACTCCGGCAACGGCAGCAGTGTTCCTGATATACCTGCTGATCGGTTACATAATGGCGACGCTGTTCGCATTTATAATTGGATCGCTGGCTTTCTACCTGACTGACATATACGGCATAATGGTTTCGCTGAACTGGGGAATCACGATGATAGGAGGCAGCATGCTTCCTCTCGTGTTCTTCCCGCAATGGATAGAGCACATACTGTTGATGTTGCCGTTCGCGTATATGGCGTTCACGCCGGCCGCGACGCTTACCGGGATGCTGAGTTTAAACACGGCCATTAGCCTCCTGCCTGTCGCAGGTGCGTGGATAGCTGTGCTTCTTTTTTTCGTCTATTTTGTATGGAAGAAGATGAGCGTAAGAATGGACACGGTGGGACAATGAGCCTTAGCGAGGACATAAAGAGGAACGTGTGGTTCTACCTGCTCTCCCAGGGGTACACGTGGAAACAGTTCTTCGCATCATACAGGGCGCAGGCCGTCTCATGGACAATTGTACAGGGCATCAGCACCCTTGCGCCTCTGATATCCCTCTCAGTGATATACAGTGTGTCGAGCGGTCTGCCGGGATGGACATATTTCCAATTGCTCGTGCTTGCATCGTTGGCCCAGATAACCGGCGGGATACTCTGGTACATGATAGGGCCGAGGCAGCTCGTGAGCAGCATGAGGGGCGGAGGGCTGGACCAGATGCTGCTCAAGCCATATAACCCCATACTCGTAATATTCGCACGATTCGGCGGGGCCTCGTCCATCGGCACGGTAATGAGCGGCGCGCTGCTACTGGCGTACGCGCTCGCGAATGCGCATGCCGAAATATACGCGCTGCTGGCGTTCATACCCCTTTACATCGCCGGCGTGTCTGTATTCGTGATGGCGGTGCTCACGATCACGCTCGCATCCTACATACTGATAGAGGACGCCAGCTACATCTCCTGGGTGCTCAATATAGTGCAGTCTGCCAGCCAGTATCCTGTAAGCATATACGGGCTGCTCGGAGCTACGCTGCTCTCGGTGCTAGTGCCTATATCGTTCGCCACATACTTCCCAGCGGCAGTGCTATTCGGGAAGATGAGCTACGCGTATGTGCTTCCCGCCGCGCTCGCGGCAGCGCTCGCAGCTGTGGCGCTGTATTTTGCCTCGAGCAGGCTGCTCAAGAGGTACAAGAGCGGCGGCGGTTAATGATGAGAAGATGGCTAGGATAGAAGCGGAAACTGAACCCATTCCAAAGTAATATATTTTGCGGGCTCATTCTATTATGGGTGTGCTGCAATGACCAAGATACTGGTAGTAATTTCAAGCAAGGAACCGGAAAAGATAAACGTCGCGCTCGCATTCAGCAAGAACCAGAAGGCGGCCGGGCACGATATCAGGATGATTTTCTTCGGCCCGAGCGAAGCGTCTGTGGCCAATGACTCCGAACTATCAGGCAAGGTACTGGAGCTCAGGGATGCGATATCGCCCAAAGCCTGCGTATACATCGCGAAGAGCATGAAGGTCGAGGAAACACTGAAAGGCAAGGTTGAACTCATTCCCGCCGGCAAGTACATAACGGAGAGCGTGGATCAGGGATACTCAATACTGAGCTTCTGAAGGCGCGGATGTTTCCGCGCCTCATTCGGCGGCCTTGCCGAGCATATCTATCACCCTTGCGACCCCTATCGACGCGAAGAGCTTCCCGAGCCTAGGGCCGTCCTCCTTGCAGATCGTGGCAAGGTAGAGCTGCTTGAAGAGCTCAGGCGTACCAACATTCTTCTCCTTCGCCACGCTGTATACGAGATTGTGTATCTCGAGCTCGTCCATTCCTTCTTTCAGAGAGGAGGCGAACGCGTTCACTGCGTCGGCATGATCGGTTAACTTACCTTGCTTCACCGTGAAGTTGTAGCGCTCCGGCTCGTAGTCGTCCTCGAGCCACTTCGTTATGAACGGCGCTAGATACGCCACTCCCTCCTTATCGCCCAAAATCTCCCCGACCTTGTTCCAATCCCTGTATATCTGGTAGTTTAGCAGCATGTCCAGGAAGCGGGCCTTCCACCTGAGGCTGCCGACCGTGCGCTTGTATGCTATGAGCTTCTTCTCGTCAGCCCTGTTCTCGGGCTTCTCGAGCCTGGAAAGCCGTTCTATGTCGTCGTAAAGCCTTACGAGGTGGTCGCCGGTGGGATCGATGTTCTTGTCCTGCTCTAGGCTCGGCACAGAGAGTATGTACTTTGCCAGCTGTTCCGGTACCAGCCCGAACAGCTCTTCCGCGCCGATGCCTATCCCTTTCGACTTTGAATATTTCTTGCCGTGGAAGAGTATGAATCCGTACTTGTACAGGATGGGCGGCTCCCTGCCGAGGAAGTTTTTGTGTATCGCGACAGCGGTGTCGCCGCTGCCCCCCCTTGTCATGTGGTCGACTCCAGAACCTTCTATGTCAGAGTCGAAATACGCCTGCCACGTGGGCCAGTGCACCCTCCACTGAAGCTTGTACTTGTGGTCATATATGCTTGCATTGCCTGCATATCCGCAGCCCTTCACGTACTCGACGTCTCGGTCGCACGTGTATGCATACTCTGTGTCTGTATGGCTGATCACCCTGGTCGTCGCTATCTTGCCGCATTTCTCGCATATCGGCATTATTACGCTCCAGCCCCTCAGGCTGTCTTTTTCCCTGAAGGTGCTCTTCGCCACGATCTCCTTCATCCTCTCTTCATCCGCGAGGTACATCTTGGTATACTTGTCGAAGTGACCCTCTCCGTAAAGTTCCGTGGAGCGAACGAGGTTTACATTTATCTCCATCTTGCGCACCAGGTCCATAAGCCCCTGTAGGTAGTGTTCGCCATAGGAATCATGGCATCCGAACGGGTCGGTAACGTGTGCGAGCGGCTTCCCTAGCTGCGGCTCAAGGTCGCTCCTGAACTTCTCTATGTCGGATGGGACCGCGTCGAAGGCGTCAAGTATGTCGGCAACGAAGTAGAAGGCCGCACTGCCTCCTTTCTCCTCTATCGCTTCCTTTATTATCGCAGGGTAAAGCACCTCGCCTATGGTGCCCAAGTGAGGCTTCCCGCTGGTGGTTATGCCGCCCGTTATGACGTACTTGCCCTTCTTCTTCCCCATCACTCTTTCGGCAAGTATATCGGACCAGTGCTTGTCCTTCATCTCGGCTCTCGTGCCTCCGCTTTCCGGCATGGTTTCACACAGGGAATTTAGTGGCAGAATCTTTATAACATCTCTGTCCAAGATTCCCAACTACACAGTCTTCCGTACCCATTCCACAACCGTTTTCGCCAGTTTCATTCTCTTCCCGTGGAAGCCGTGGTCCGCTCCTTTTATGACAAACGTCTCGATGCGCTCTGAGTTATTTCTCAGGATTTTTGCGGCCTTGTCTGCCGGGAGGCCTGCCGCTTCCATGTACATGTCCTCGGTGCCGAAGACTGCAAGCGCAGGCACGCTTATTCCTGCTATATACCTCATCCTGCGCTCCGTATAGTCAAGTATTCTGCTCTCGGGCCTTCTCGGGTCCGCGGTACTCAGGAACCTCTGCGCACTCAGCATCATCCAGGGCGGCACGTACTTCGATGCCCATATCATGGTACCCCTCCTGTCCCTCTTCGAGGCCTTCTTCGCTTCGCTTACTGCAACGCCAAACTTTTTTCCGAGTGACACCCTGCCGACGTTGTAGTCGTCGCTTGGCGCGAGGAGCACCAATCCCTTGATTTTCCTGCTCTTCCTCTTCGAGTAGTAGTAAAGTACCTTCTGGCAGCCGGTGCTGTGGCCCGAGAGGATTATGCTCCTGTAGCCTTTTGAGGCCAGGAACCTGACCGCGCCTTCTATGTCGTAGACGCAGTCCTCGAACCTCTCAAGGGCTGTGCCAGCCAAAAGGCCGGTCCGCTTGTTCCCCCTGACCCTGCCGAAGCTCTCAACGACATTGCTGCCCCTGGTCTGTACGGAAAAGAAGCCGAGCCCTATGCCTGTGACGGCGCGTGACAAGTCTTCCACGCCCATTGCGCTGTAGAAGCTGCTCCCCATTCCGTGCACGTGGATGACTGCCGCCTTCTTCCTTGCGCGCTCCGGCAGCGCAAGCAGCCCATAGAGCAGCACACCGTCCGAAGCCGAGAACTTCTCTATGGAAATTCTTTTCGTGAAAGACATCTTCTCGCTTCTATTTTTCTACTGCAAGCTGCGGCACTATCGCCTTGACTACCCTGTTCGCGAACGCGTTTATCCTGCCCCTATACCTGTAGAAGAGGTAGCCTATCGCGAGGCTGATCGCAACTCCGGCGATCACGTCCGTAAGGTAGTGCGCAAGAAGATATATCCTGCCGAAGAGTATGATGACGAGCCACACGATGTATGCAGCGCGTATGTACTTGTACTTGCCTATGAACATCGTCAGCCCGGTGAGCACCGTTGCATGGTTGCTAGGGAAAGAATAGCTCGACTCGCATGCCATCTTGCCTATGTTCAGTGTGCTGAGCACCTCGCTTGTGTTGCAAGGCCTTGGCTCCCTGACGATCATCTTCAGCGTGTCCGATATTATGAAGAATACCAGGCCTGCGATCACGAACGTGTACACGTTCATGTCCTTCTTGAAGTACATGTACAGTACCATTGCAGGAAGAACCACGTAGAACGATGTGGCAAGGATGCTCATCACATGTGTCATCGCCGGGCTGGACAGCGAGAGCGCCGCCTTGAATGCGGCGATGTTCATTCCTATGTTGTAAGCGTTCACCAATAGCATCAAGATAACACCAACGCATAACATTGCTCGATAAGATTAAAAAGGGTTCACTGTCTTGGGCCAAGGTCAATCGGTCCTGAGTATCCTGCCTATGTCCGTCTGGAGCGCAGCAGAGTACCTCTTGCCCCCTACGCCTAGCAAATGGTACGGCACACTAGCCAGCGCCTCCATGCTGCCGAAATGATGTTGAAAATACTCTGCAAGGGACTGCGCGCCTGCGTTGCTATACCTGCCGTTGGTTTCGGATGACCATTTCGCATGCAGGAGATAGAGCTGGTGGGCATCGCTGGGTATTGTCACTCCTCCGTTCCCGCTCCTGACGAACCTGCTTCCATTCAGGAGCTCCCTTATCCATATGCCGAGGAACGTGCCCCTGAACGAGACGTCCTGCTCCCCAGTCACGTCGCGCAGGTTCTGCTCCACTCCCCTGAACTTCCTTTGCGGTATCCCAACCTCGACGTCCATTCCGGTTATGCTGTCGTAGAACTTCATGAACCTGTTCTCCTGTACTTCCTTGTCTTCAGGAAACAGGTTGTGCGACATTGCTACATTCCTGTCCTCATCGATGCGCATGTCCACCCTGCGCTCCACTTCCATGTAATATCCGGGCCGCGTGCCATACCTCTGGCCGCGCAGGGCTACAAACGTTGCGGTCCCTACCTTCTTGGGGTTACTGCAGCACATCGCGTTTACTGCCTCGCCGTATGCGACAACGACGAGGTTGTTGCCGAGCACCTTCCGCAGCCTGCCGGATATGTTGGAGAGATTCTCCGCGGCGTATGTGTCTCCGCGTATAGCGGTCCCCTGATGCGTGTTGGTCGCAGGCTGCACTCTCGCTCACCAAATTAAGCGAAAAGCCGGAGTCATTCTGCCCCTTCGGCGTTCTCATCCACGAACTTCCTGATATCCTCGATATTCTCGACTATCAGCCTTGCCTTGCCGAGGCCGAAAGTGAACGGATACTTGTCATCCTCGCCCTTCGTCAGGCTTATCGTCTTGTGGCCCTTGTATTCCCCTATCTTCACAGGCATGGTTATCATCGATCTTCGGATTGCTTATGTTATGTGGCGATAAAGCTAAATTCCTAATGCTTGCCGCTCCATATTTCCGGTGGCTGCGCAACCGTTAAAAGGGTTCGCCGCCTAACTCACCAGAACAGAAACGGGTGTGTTGCAATGCCTTTGTTCGTGCTGAAGAAGAGCGCATCTGAGGACTGGAAGCTGACGTTTATCGCCGAACCTGACGAAGACGTACGGGTTGTCGAGACCCCTGGAAGGGATACCAGCAGGGTCTACCTTCTGCGCTGCGGCGGCTACGATATGTACTCCGATGTGTACATAACGAAGAACGAGGTGTCAGCCGAAGAGTGCGATGGGTTCGAGCCTGACGAGAAGAGCCTGCTCCACATAAAGCGCCTGAGCGACGAGCTCCCATACGATATCAAAGTCAGAAGGGGAGATGAAGAGGCAGAGACGTTCAGGTTTGTGCATCTCGTTTATACTGATGTGGACGAGGACGGGATGGACAACAACTGACCTGCCGCGGTCTCACGCGCCATGCCTTATCCTGACTTCCTTTTCCCTACTATGCGAACCCCTTATAATCGATACTTCGGACTTTCTTACGTGGAAGTGCTCCGCAAGTATCTCTATAAGGCGCGAGTTCGCCTTCCCTTCGGCTGCCGGGGCGTCCACCCTGACCCTGTATGCGCCGTTTCCTGCCTCTGCAACTGAAGCCTTCCTGGCATTCGGCACGACCCTGACACGCAGAAGCAACATATCGCCCTTCATGCTATTTCTCATCCCGCAATTTAAGCGTTTCGGACCTTCTAAAAACTTAAATACTTTGTTTATCTAACCAATCCTTATTCGATGATTCAATGCCGGACAAAGTTCAGCAGTCAGACGCGGTTCCGAAAGACATATCTGGAGTAGGCAGGAGGGCGGAGGGCGCCGAGCGCTACGAAGTGAGGCTCCAGGTGTCGAAAGAGCTGGGCGAGGACGAATTGGCCAGGATTAAGGCTGATGCAGCAGGCGGTCCCTCCAGTCACGGCGGATTCCTTAAAGAGGAGCTGGAATCGATGTACAAGCCCAATATGGAGATATACAATTTCCTGGATGACGGCAGGCACTACCTCATGATCAAATCCCGCCCGGATCCGGGCGGCGATGCAGCCCTCTCGATACGCATACTCAAGGAGTTTAGGTACGCAGTTGAGGCGGCCAATGACGCGCTTAAGGAGATGCGCCTTCTATTGAGGTCGGAGATCGGCGCCATTGACGACGACATCAGCTACAGGATGGCCGAGCTAGAACGCACAATCCGCAAGTGAACCTGGCCCGCATTTCAGCCCCGCAGGACTATTATCTTCAGCGCCTTTATCTTCCCAAAGTCCTTGACATTATCGGTGAGAACCGCCGAGCCTGTCTCCATGGCCTGCTGCGCTATCATCGCGTCGTTTATGCGCATCTGGAAGTCCCGCGCCAGCTTCATGGCGCGCAGGGCGGTCTCTGCTGAGAACTGGCCGAATCTCACATCCGGGTCCGAAACGATCCTCGACACCCTCGCCTCCGCCTCCGCCCGGCCGAAGAATACCTGCAGTTTGTGGAAGACCTCTGAGACTATTATGGCGTTTATGCCTATCTCGCCCTGCATGAGTACATCCCTAATCTTGGCAATGGCTGCCTTGTTCTCAGGGGCGTTGCCCACCTCGCCGAATATGAACACATTGGAATCTACAATTATCACGGATACCACGCCTCCTCCTCCAGCCTCTCAAGAATCTCAGAAGTTATCTTTACATCCGAATGCAGCGGTCTTTCTATCATGTCCTTGAGAATTGGATCGTTCTCTGGGCCGGTTCCCACAGGCCTGGTTATTATTATCTTGTCTCCCTCAAGCGTGAGCCCCAACACCGTCTTCTTCTTGATACCCAGCCTCTTCCTTACCCTAGCCGGGATTCTTATCCTCATCTTCTCATCGATCTTAACAAGCTCCATATAATTCCCACTTATTAAGTGGGAATATACATTAATAAACTTTTCTATACTATATTTCTTAAGCATCGCCATGTGCGCCCATTAAAAAGCTTTTAATATTAGCATATACAAGTAATAGTAGTGCAATTCCTCTAGTTTTTCACGAACTGACGGATGCAATATACATACACCTATATGGTGCGACTATATGGAAAGTTTTGAACAGATGGGGCTCAGCCCGAACATTCTGAGCGCTTTGAAAGCGATGAAATTTGACAAGCCGACTGAGGTGCAGGGCACCGCGATACCTGAAATTCTCAACGGAAAGGACGTCTTCGTAAGGTCGAAGACTGGCACGGGCAAGACTGCTGCGTTCCTCATACCGCTAATGCAGCAGATGAGGCCGGGCAGGGATCCCGGCGCGCTCGTAGTGGTCCCGACAAGGGAGCTGGCCCTGCAGATAGACGGCGTGGCTAGGAAGCTTGCAGCCAACACAAAGCTGCACGTGACCACGGTCTACGGTGGAGTGTCGCTCAACCCGCAGATCGACGCTCTCGAGTCCGGAACGGACCTCCTGGTGGGCACTCCAGGCAGGATAATAGACCTCATGGAGCGCGGAGCCGCGCACCTGAGCGAGGTAAGGTTCCTGGTGCTCGACGAGGCGGACCTCATGCTCGACATGGGATTCATAGATGACATTGAGTACATACTCAGGAGCGTGCCACAGGGAAAGCAGACGATGCTGTTCTCGGCCACGTCAAGGAAGGAGATACTGGAAATAGCGGACAGGCACATGCACAGCCCAATTCATCTGAGCATAGGCCCGGACGACGAGCTCGTAGTTACTACTATAAGGCACACATACACGGTGGTGCCTGGGACGAAGAAGATAGCCGCGCTGCTCTCATATCTGAAGATGCGCGCCTCATCGAACAACAACAAGAGCATAGTGTTCGCGCGCACGCAGGTAGCCGCATCAGCGCTGTATTCGGCGCTCAACGACTTCGGCATGAAGCCTCTTTTGCTGCACGGCGGCATGACGCAGGCAAGGAGGGAAAAGGCGATGCGCCAGTTCAAGGTGGAGAAGACAGGCATCATGATAGCCACGAACGTCGCGGCGCGCGGCCTGGACATCTCTAACATAACGGACATAATCAACTTTGACGTGCCTGACGATCCCGTAGTATACATACACAGGGTCGGGAGGTCTGCAAGGATGGGCAAGGACGGGCGCGCATTCACGATATTCTCTACGGACCAGGCAAGGGAGCTGAAGAACATAGAGTACTATTCGAACATAAAGATGGAACGCGAGCACGTCGACACTGAGGAGTTCGGGAACGTCAGCTTCGGCAAGTACTTCCAGAGGGGCAGGGGCCGCGGCGACAGCAGATACGGCGGCGACCGCGGCTCGGGCCGTGGCAGCAGCGGCAACCGTGGCGACCGCAACGACCGTGGCGCATCGCACTATGACAACAGGCGCGACGGCTTCCGCGGCGGCGACAGGAGGCGCAGCAGCGGGCGCGGATACAGGGACCATAGGAGATAACGCTGCATATAGCCGCAGTCATTTCGTATACCCGCTATTCCCGCACGTAGTAGGGGAAGCTGTATATATTTGAGCATTCAGTCTATAATTGTTGACGGATAGCAATAATTTGGAAAAGGCGCATCGAATGAATGCAAAAGACCATGCCCCTGATGGTTGCCCTGTCCAGGCCATAATGGACAATTACAAGATGGAAGAGGAAGAGATAATGAACGTCGTCAGGCTGAACTGGCGGATGTCCGTGCTCAGCATACTTGCCTCTAGCGAACCCAGCGGCGTGAACTACAATCGCATACACAGCATAACCGGGCTGAATCCCAGAACCCTCTCTATAATACTCAAGGAGCTGACGGCCGACAAGATCCTCAAGAGGGCCGTCAGCGGCGGATCGCCTCCGCGCGTGAAGTACAGCCTGACGAAGCTCGGCATTGACGTGGCGAAGGCCCAGTGCCCGATATTCGACATGGCGCGCAGCAGGAACAGGGATTGAGCCTGTCCCTGCTATCCTTCCTGCCGTAAGCTGATCCTCGGGCCCTTATCCATTAATAATAATTCTTAATAGTGGCGGAACTCCGCATGCAGCCGCGCCGCTTTTCTAAGATGCAAAAGCGTCGTGCTAAATGACAGTTTTGGCATTCCCTCAACGTTCCAGACAGCTATACCTCGCATAACTTTCTTCATTAAGTATTTAACTAAAACATAGATATCAAAGTTTAAGCCGTACTTTTGGTTCGGCTGAGCTTGGGGGTATCTAATGCCATCTATACGACGAGTAGGAAAAGTAGGATTTGCATTCTTTGCAGTGTTCGCTGCCATGTTCCTGATTGGAAGCGTCCATGCTGGATCGCTTACGGCAACCCCCAACGCGTTTACCCTCTCTAACGGCACCATAGACGTGGGCCAGATATCCGTAGCTAACACACTGATAAGCGGCGGATCTGGTGGCTCGTATTTCGGGCAGTGGAGCTGGTCTTCTTCAAACCAAATAAATAATCAAGTAACACATACGATTACAGCAGACACCGATTCAGAAGGCGTAGCCTTCAATCCAAGCGGCACGCTCGCGTATGTCGCGAATTATGGTGCAACTCTAGTAAGCGTAATAAATACAGCCACGAATACTGTAACAAGCAGTATTACAGTAGTTCAGAACGTACAAGGCGCAGAAGGCGCAGAAGGCGTAGCATTCAATCCAAGCGGCACGCTCGCATATGTCACGAATCCTACCACAGGTAGAGTAAAAGTAATAGATGTAGCTACGGATGCGGTGGCAAATACAATAGGGATAGGGGTTACGAGCCCACTTGGCGTAGCATTCAATCCCTCCGGCACGCTCGCGTATGTCACGAACAGTAATTCAAATACTGTAAGCGTAATAGATGTAGCCACGAATACTGTAACAAGCACAATCACAGTAGGTTCAGAGCCAGAAGGTGTAGCCTTCAACCCCAGCGGCACGCTCGCATATGTCGTGAATTTTGGCTCAAATAATGTAAGCGTAATAGATACAGCCACGAATACTGTAACCAGCAGTATTCCAGTAGGTTCATGGCCAATCAGTGTAGCATTCAATCCTTCCGGCACGCTCGCATATGTCACCAACTCTAACGGCGGCTCAGTGAGCGTCATCGACGTAGCTTCCGCCGCTGTTGTCAATACGATAGTCGTCGGGCCAGGTCCAGATGGCATAGCCTTCAACCCCTCTGGCACGCTCGCCTATGTGGCCAACGCTGGCCCCCTATCCAATCCTCCTTGCGGCAGCGGCGACACAGTAAGCGTAATAGACGTAGCCACGAATACTGTAACAAGCACAATCACAGTAGGCGGATCTCCGATTGCCGTTGCATTCAGTCCCTCGAGCACCTTCGCATATGTCACGGATTGTAGTTCAGGCGCAGTAAGCGTAATCAGCAATCTGCCAGAAACGTCCATACAAAATATACCGACATCTAACACTTTGCAGCTTTCCGTTAATGCAATTTCTTCGAATGAGATATCCCTTACCTTTAACGGCATAACGTATACCGATACCACAGGCAGTAATACTGTGTATGGTAAGTGGTCGCTGTCCGGCTTCGCGGAGGACAGCAACGGCTATTATGAAGACACCGGCTATGGCGGTACCCCTATAAACATCGGGAACACCATACTGCTCTCCAACACGTTGACGATAAACCCTGCGCTCGCGGTTTCGGTCTCACCAACAAGCAACGCCTTAGATGCGGGACAAAATCTTAATCTCCAGACGACCGTTTCCGGCGGCACTCCCTCCTTTGCCTTGACATACTCCACCTCAAATCCGCTCTGCGGCTCTCTCAGCGCCACGTCGAACAGCCTCGCCGCCGACGGTTCGAACACTATTGTATTCACCGCAAACTCAGTGCTTACCAACAGCTGCTCTACTACGTTTACCGCTTCGGTAACCGACAGTGCGTCCTCACCGGATGTGCAGACTGCAAATTCTGTATTGACGGTCAGCCCCACCATAAGTGCGCCCGGCACAGCAATCCCATCAACGAACGTCCTTGATATCCACCAGAGCATAACCGTCACGGCCAGCGCTGCATCGGGAGGCACACCTCCATACATATATGCACTTCTGGCGAGCACCGATAACGGAATCACCTACAATTCCGTTGCGTCATGCGGCGGCACAGCTTCATGCAGCTACACTCCGCCAACTATCGGCAACTACCTCTTTGAGGTAAAAGCAACTGACAACTCTATAACCCCTGAGAACGCGATAGGCGCAGCATCCAATATGGTTACCGTCAACCCGACGATTTCAGCTGCCAACCCGACTGCATCTCCTATGGCTGTAGATGCTGGTCAGCCAATAACGATGACAGACCAGCCCGCGACCGGCGGCACGCCGCCATACACATATAGTTGGTATGTATCTTCTGGCTCGTGCCCCGGCTTTACGAACCCTAGCGGAGTGAGCTCGTTCACCTACACTCCGAGTGCAAGCACCACCAACTGCGAGCCTGGAGTCACGGTTGAAGATAGCGTCTATGATTCCATCTCGGCCAACATGGCCGGCTACATAACTGCCAATTCCGCGCTTGGTGCTCCTTCAGCGCCAACTGTAAGCGCGGCAAAGCTTGACGCGGACCAGGCATTAACGGTCAACGGCATCATACCATCCACAGGCACCTCGCCATACTCATGGCAGTGGTTGTACTCTGTGAACGGCGGCAGCTTCTCATCTGCCAACTCTGTATGCTCTACTGCCAGCGGCACATCTGCATCAGCAGGCGCAACGGTAACATGTTCCGTTCCTGCCAGCACCCTCGGTAGCAATACCTACGCATTCGAGCTTCAGGTATCTGACAGCGCCATCACACCAGAAACCAGTGTGAGCTCTGCATCCAGCACAGTGACAGTCAATCCCACCCTTAGTGCACCTGGCGCTGCAATTCCATCTCCGAGTGTCATTGATGTCGGCCAGAGTGTGACAGTCACAGCTAGTGCGGCATCGGGAGGCACATCTCCATACACATACACACTTCTCGCGGACTTCAATAGTGCAAGCAGCTATGCGACTACCAATGCATTGTGCAGCGGCACCACCACCATATCCTGCAGCTACATCCCATCAACCAGCGGCAGTTACCTCTTCGAGGTTCAGGCAACGGACGGCGCCAGTACCCCTGAGAACGCGATAGGCGCAGCGTCCAGCCTAGTAAACGTCAATACTGCGCTTTCAACTCCGACCATATCCGCATCATCTGCAACTTACGATGCAGGGCAGACAATTAGTCTTACCTCTTCGGAAACAGGTGGAATGACTCCGTACTCATACCAGTGGTACAATGATACCTCGAGTCTTGGAGTCGCAATATTAGGTGCGACAAGTGCGACCTATTCCGCAACCACTTCTGCAACAGGAACTATAAAATACTACGTTGTTGTGACTGACTCTGCCACTACTCCGGCAACCGCCACGTCCGCAACTGAGAGTTACACGGTCAATCCTGCACTCATTGCCCCGGGCACTGTAACTTCTTCAGCGAACACTATCGATGTCGGCCAGCAGCTCACAGTCAAGGCCACTGCGGCATCGAAAGGCACATCTCCATACACATATGCGCTCCTCACGAGCACGGATGATGGAAGCACATACAGCACCGTTGTGTCATGTGGTAGCACGCCCTCGTGTAGCTACACACCGCCAACCAGCGGCAGTTACCTCTTCGAGGTTCAGGCAACGGACAGCGCCAGCACGCCTGAGACTGCCACCGGCGGTGCTTCATCGGCAGTAACGGTTGACTCTGCCCTAGTCCCTCCAGTGATAACTTCACCTAAAAATGGGAACTACGCGCTTGATTTGGGCCAAAATATCATTGCGACCGCTTCGACAGCCAGCGGAGGCACTCCGCCCTACACATACGACTGGAGCGCAGCTCCTGGCACAACATGCCATGGCTTCAGTGATCCGGGCAATGTACTGACATATGACTACACCGCGAATGCGGCCACGTCCCTATGCCAATTCGTGGTCACTGCCACAGACAGCGCGAGCACACCGACAAGCTCAAGCAGTGATCCCACAAGCACATTCTCGCTGCAGGTCAATCCTGATCCAGTTCTCTCAAGCCTGACTCCGAGCAACGCGACTCTTGACGAAGGACAGGGTGAGAACTACACATTCTCTATCTCTGGCGGAACCGGTCCATTTAATGTAATACTTGTGGACAATGCGACCGACACGATGGTGGCAAATGCGTCTCGTGTGATGCAGGGCAGCGGCATATACTTCTACGCATACTACAACCTATTCAATAACAGCCAAATTTTCTTCCCAAGCGCGGGGTACCATACATACAATGCATACGTAACGGACTTAGGCACGTACATGCCGTTCAACGGCGCAAGCATATCCAACACGATATATGTGGCAGCCCAGCCTACTGAGAAGTTCACCAGCACGTACAACGTCTCAGTCGACCAGGGGGAGCCGCTGACTCTCTCAGTGATGCCGGCCAATGGAATAGGCCCATTCACAGTGTACTTCAACAATGCAAGCAATGACGCGGTGCTGTACACCCAGAACGACGTTCTACCTGGAAATCATGTCAATTACACATTCCCATCGCTTCAGCCTGGCAACTTCTTCATAAACTCCTCCAGCAATGACTCCAGCCCTGCAGAGCCGTTCTATATAAACACCACCGACACATCCAACTGGACATCAACCGGAACGAGCATTAGCGAAGCGGCGCCTCCAGGTTACAATTTCTACATATGTGTAGGCGGATCGGGCAACGGTCCCATATCCTATTCATGGATTCCGGACTCGCTTGATATACAGGGCTTCAGTTCCGTGGGGCATACGAAGAGTAGCACATGCTCGCTTGACACCGCATCGAGCGATGGGGCGCTGACTCTCGGGATGCTCGGAGTTGACAATACCACTCCCTACACTCTGTTCACGAACTACTCTGACGGAGGAATCTACGAGAACCCCAGCCTGAGCTTCAACGTGATATCCGACAATTCGTATGCAATTGTGGCAATAGCATGCGGTTATTACGGATGTGCCAACACAATCCTGCCCTCAGGCTGCACGATACAGGAAAATGTGACTGGCTGGGACACCTATGAGACAACGCAGATAGCCACGTGCGGCCCGCTCAGCACTGGCAACTATATGTTCAATACCCTTCTGAACAACAGCTTCGGCGCTACAGCTGGCATATCACTTGCCGCATACGTGTTCAATGCGCCAATAACAACACACATAGTGCCGGACAGCCCCAACTTCACCGCATCGAACGTGAGCATAAGCGTGCGCAAATTCCTGTCTGGCGCACTATCGTCGAACGTGGTAATCACCACGCTAAACGAAAACTTCACTTTGACGACCGGCAGACCCGACTTCAGCATAGCGCCGCTGCATTACACGTGGCTGCTTAATAATAGCGGTAGCTCCTACAGGTCTTACAACGGTATCTGCGGTGACTCGTCTAAATGCACGCTCCACGTACCTGCCGGATACCAGATCAACTGGCTTGAGCTCAACACCTCGTATATAGCTCCATCTGATGGCAACACGGTGATAAGCAACGTCTCCGCCCCTGTCAAGATATATACAGAGCAGGCGAACGCACTGAGCTATAACGTGAGCGCGACCCTCTCTGGTAACACTGCAATAACGGATGTGCCTGCAGGTATCACCTTTACACTGGTTAGCAACGCTGTAGGGACTGGCAGCACCGCGTTCATCAACATAACCAATGATACGGGCCTCACGCCCGGCGCGCTTGGTAGCTACACGAAGCTGTATTCGGCCAATGTGGTCTCCAATACCCTGATTGTGAGCAACATAACTGTCACAGCCAAGTATCAGTGCGGTGCCACAGTAAAGCCATATATACTTGTAAATGGCACTTGGACGGCTATAGCACCGTACTTCGACAACACTACCTCCTGCGCGATCTCGTTCACGATCGGCGCTGACCCAATCATAGGTATTATGCAGTACATTCCGCCATCTACAGGTAGCGGAGGCGGAGGTGAAACCAGCTCCAATGGCGCCGGTACTGTTGGAGGTTCGTCCGGGCCGACAGTGATGAAATTTACAAACAGCACTGCTACAGGATACTACGTGTACAACATAACTACGGACAACTCCGAGAACCTGGTGTTCAACGGCACGACCATGAAGTTATCTCAGAACTTCATAACACCGAACACGACGGGCATAACGGTTGACGGCAAGTCGTACACGCTCAAGTCCGGCGAAACCCTACAGATATCGAACGGCACATTCGTGTCCCTTGATTCCATAGAGTACGTGCCGATACTGCACACCGCCAACTACACTGTATACAAGACGAAGGCTACGCAGCCTGCGGCCAACACCACCACGAGCACCGCGACAACTACGGTGCCCACGACGACCATCGCGCCGCCAATTACAGTCGTGCCGACTCCGCCAAAGGCGAGTGCCGCATGGTACACGAAGCCGCTCTACCTCCTAGGGATGGCCATAGCCATCCTGGCCATAATAGCAGCGGCGCTGTATATAATGAGGGCTTCGGTGAATAGGGTTAAGCGCTAAGTGCTTCCTTTTTTTCTTTTCTATCTCCTTCTATTTTCTTTCCCGCATGCAGCGTGCCTTAGACTTGTCTTTGTACCTATACTTATAGGACAGGGCGCCAAGCGTGTCGCCGAGCACCGGTGCGACCCAGTAGATCCACTGGTAGTATCTGCCCTCTACCTATAATGATTCAGACCAGCTATACCTAGCATAACTTTTTTAATTAAATATTTAATCAAACCATAGCTATCAAAGCGCATGCCATGCTTTTGGCTGGATGCACTTGGGGGTTAATACAATGTCTTCTATACGAGTAGAAAAGGTAGGGTTTGCCTTCTTGGCAGTGTTCGCGGTCATATTTTTGGTCAGCATGATGCACATCGCATCAGCGACGCCCACACAATCTTCCCTTACTGTTTCAGGTCAAGCAGTCCCATCAGCGAACACTATCGATGTCGGCCAGCAGCTCACAGTCACGGCCAACGTAGCATCAGGAGGCACACCCCCATACACATATGCGCTTCTGGCGAGCACAGATAATGAAATAACTTACAACACCATTGTACCTTGCAGTAGCAGCGGCATTATATCCTGCAGCTACTACTTTTTAACTCCAGGCAACTACCTATTCAAGGTTCAGGCCACAGATAATGCTATACCTCCTGACAATGCAATAGATATAGCATCGAACACTGTGATTGTCAACCCACCTCTCTTACTTGCTAACCCATCAGCAACGCCTATAGCTGTAGATGTCGGCCAGCCAATAGCAGTAACCGGACAGGCTGCGACCGGTGGAACTCTACCCTACACATATGACTGGGGTGTAGTGAATAAAAGCACATGCCCTGGATTCACTGATCCTGGTAATATAATATCATTTACATACACGCCGAACGACGTGACAACAAATTGCGTACTTAATGAATTTGTGACAGACGCCTTACAAGTAAGTACTTATAACAAAATATCAAGCGCCATAACCGTCAATCCTGCGCTTGCTGTCTCGATTTCGCCAGCAAGTAACACAATTTACTGGAGCCAGCAGCTTCCTCTAACTACAACGTTATCTGGAGGCATTCCTCCATTCACTATAACATACTCAACATCTAATTCCCTCTGCGGCTCTCTCAGCGCTCCATCCAACAGCCTTGCTGCCGACGGCTCTAATACCATTGTATTCGCTGCAAACTCGCTGCTTACAAGCAGCTGCTCCACCACATTCTCCGCCAATGTAGTTGACAGCGCCAGCACGCCGGCCACGCAATCAGCAACGTCTGAAATCGAGGTTCCATATCAGGTTGCAAACGTATCCTACAAGGTACAGAACGCTGAGGATGCGAGATGGGGTCCTGGCTACTGGGCCCTGGATAATTATACCGAGCATGTAAGTATATGGGAGATTACTCCGGGCAACTACGTCGCGAATGTCACGGAGAATAAAGGCACGTGGTGTACCTTTAAAGGTGCGCTGAGTCCTAACTGGGGTACGCCAGAGCCCAATGCAAACTGCGGCCAGTACAACGGCACTTATACTGCGAACCTCAATAACGCAGGATCTTACTTCAACACGAGCGCAACTACAAACGGAGTGCTCAACAACGGCAATTCCTTCGATTATGGCGGCACAGAGAGCGCTGTGCTCACCGGCAATTCCATTGGCTTCAATGGTCCGGGCGTATTCCATTGGGTCAGTTATTACTTCCCGGGTTACACAGGCTTCAATTATATAAACACCGGAGGCAGCAGCCTGTCAAGCCCCACCATGTGGAAGTACACGAGCAGCAATTCACCAAGCTATTCCAACACGCTCGTGGAAGCTCTGCTCTCTAATGGCACTTGGACCGCAACCGGCGACATAATAACGGCACCGCTGGTCAACGTCAGCATGCCTGTTACCAATCTGCCGGATTCGAGCCCGAACGGCTACTGGGCCCTTGACAATCTTACATCAAACATGACCATATTCCAGACGGGCCCGAAGAGCTTTGTTGCAAACTTTGCATACAACGGAATAGCGAACACGTTCGCGGGACTCAGGAGCCCCGGCGCCTTCAATGCGATCGAGTCTTATAACGGCATAGTGCCGTTCACCGGAAACGCTGTGATGGCATTCAACGGAACACTCTTGTCTACGCCTGCAGCGAACACCATCGGGCCGCTGAGCGCGTTCGACGACAATGGCGTGTTCACAGGCAACTCGATAAATACTGTGGACAGCCTGAGCGTGCCCGACCAGTACCTGATGCCGATAGAAAAGTACTTCGACGCAAACAGCCTCTCATTTGATGGCTATACAGGCACATCCAACTGGTTCTACGGCCTTGGGCCATGGAGCTTCACATACACATATAATTCGCCCGTGAAGAACCAGGCCTGGACTGAGGGTGCCTCTTCCGGTGTAACAAATACCATTTACAGCGGCGACATACTAACAGGGTTCCAGCTTACTACGTACGACAACGACTTCCTGTGGACGCCTGCCAACACGTACTATGCTCCTGCCGCGCCTTTCGGCAACTGGTCTGCGTCGCCAGAGGGCTGCTACAACCACAACCAGCCGGTGCCGGGCACCGGCATATGCGCTTCGAGCAGCGGCACCTACGCGAATCTATACCCATCGCAGGATTTCGCCCCGTTCGCGTTCAAAGGCAATGCAATAATTACATCAATCGTATATTACAACAACGATCAGGCGGGCAACAACATCATAACCTTCGAGCCTAATGGCTCATCAGGTAGATGGACGATGCTGCCGAACAAACTCTCACTGACGGAGAACGGCATGCCTGTATCCGAATACTGGCGCGGCAACCTGACGTTCAGCGGCACGCCCAGCATGGCCAACTTCACCGGCGGCATGCTGGTGCAGTGGGACTACATCAATGCGAGCGCGTCCAACACGATGGTGACGCAGTACTTCCCCGATGCAGTATACGACCAGTCTATGAATGCATGGCTCATAGGGTTCAACATCTACATGATAGAGAACAAGGCAATGCCTTCGAACAGCTTCAACATACAGTTCCCGTCGAACAACGGGCAGCTCTCAGGCACTGCTGAGCCGCTGCCTTACTCTGCGCCGGTCGAGCTGTCGCTCAATGGTGCACCAGTAGTGCTCATGACAAGCCCCTCTGTGCACACATTCGTACTGAGCACATACGACAACGACTTCCTGTGGACTCCCGCCAATACATACTATGCGCCTGCCG
The DNA here is from genome assembly GCA_027365565.1 of Microcaldota archaeon. Lineage (GTDB taxonomy): Archaea > Micrarchaeota > Micrarchaeia > Micrarchaeales > Micrarchaeaceae > JAMCYG01. Next base: position 19,436 of record DAHXMI010000009.1, on the reverse strand, counting down.
CTCCTTTCGGCACATGGTCTGCAACGCCTAGCGGTTGCTACGCCAGCGTTCCAGGCACAGGGATATGTGCTTCGAATTTGGGCACCAACGGCTACGCGAACCTCGGAGGCTCGCAGGATTTTGCACCGTTTGTGTTCAAAGGCAGTGCGATCACTACATCTTTCGCATATTACAACAACGAACAAGCTAGCAATAACATCATAACATTTGAGCCCAGCGGCCCAGGTACATGGGCGATGCTGCCGAACAACCTAACACTTACGGAGAATGGCATGCCTGTATCTGAATACTGGCGCGGCAACCTGACGTTCAGCGGCACGCCCAGCATGGCCAACTTCACCGGCGGCATTCTTGCACAATGGGACTACATCAAGACGAACTCAATCATCACCAACTCTATAGTGAAACAGTATTTACCTGATGCGGTGTACGACCAGTCGATGGGGGCGTGGCTCGTAGGGTTCAACGTCTATCTGCTTGAGAACAAGTGTTATCCTTCAAGTTGCGCAATACCATCGAGCTACTTCAATATGCCTTTCCCGGCTGACTACGGCCAGCTATCAGGCACGGCCGAGCCGCTGCCATATTTGGCACCTGTTGAGTTATCGCTCAACAGCACGCCTACTGTGCTCATGACAAGCCCTTCCGCACGCGCGTTCATACTGAACAGCTACGACAATGACTTCTTCTGGTTCGGCTTCAACGAGTTCAACAGCAACACAACATACGGCGCATGGTCGAATTGCCCTGACCTGCAGGCAGGCAGTCCTCCGGCAAACAATCCGATGTCGAACGTACAGTGCCTGGGCATCACCGCGACAGGCGGCAACGGCTTCGACAACTCGAGCTGGGACCTCAATGCGCAGAGCTTCGGCACTGGCAGCGACTTCACGCCGTTTGTCATGACTTCAGCGGATACCATGTTCACTCAGATAACAGCGTCGCCCTACCAGCCGATGAAGATGTCCGGCTACATTCACTTCACCAGGGTCGGCAACACGGATACGTGGACGGCCAGCGCCAGTGCGCCCAACAATGTAGAGCTTACATGGCCGACTACGAACGACACCAGTGCACCGTTCGGATACCTGCTTGAGGGAGGCAACCTGACGTTCAGCGGCACGCCGAGCACTGCCAACTTCATAAACGGCACTATATACGAGTGGTCGTACAACTACAAAGGCATGACTGCCAACACGGTCGGTCTCGGGAAATTCACTGATGCTGTTGTAGCTCCTAACCAGGCTAACATGCCGCTGCTTGCGCTGACTGGAATATACTACATGAGCGCCCAGCCCAGGTCAGCAAGCGCAGTAGCTAACATAATAGCTGGAGCTCCATACCTAGGCACATCCCCAGGCATGCCTGCCAACCTGAACGGCTACACAGCGAACATACCTATGACTCTGGCGCCGAACTCGATTACACACATAAACTACACGCAGTCCGGAGCAGTGCTCACTATAAAATCGGCAAGCGGCAACACGGTGGCAATAAACGTGCTGCTCTCCAACCTTACGAGCAGCACGGGCAGCATGCCGACGGCAAATGGGACATCGTTCTCGAAGCTGCTGGTGCTGGACATCAACGCCTCGTCATACAACGGCATAACCTATGGCCTGACTGTGGCATACCCGTGCGGTTCCAACACTGCACCATATAAGCTGAACACCACTACAGGCGCATGGGTTGCAATACCATTCAGCAGAAATGCGGCCGCGTGCACGATGACGTTCGTGATACCTCCAGATCCTACTATAGGACTGTTCACCAGCACACCACTCCCATCTTCCATTGGAAGCGGCACAGCCAGCGGTTCTGGCACGGCAGGGGGTTCCACTGGTCCGACAGTTGTACCGTTTACAGCTTCGAACGCGACTGGATACTACGTGTACAACATAACCACCGACAACTCAGAGAATTTGGTGTTCAACGGTACAACAATAAGGTTCTTGCAGAACTTCATAACACCAAACACGACGGGCATAACGGTTGACGGTAATTCGTACACACTCAAATCCGGCGAGACCATACGGATATCGAACGACACATTCGTGGTCCTTGATTCCATAGAGTACGTGCCGATACTGCACACCGCCAACTACACTGTATACAAGACTAAGGCGGCGCAGCCTGCAGCCAACACGACTACAAGCACCGCGACAACTACGGTGCCCACGACGACCATCGCGCCGCCAATTACAGTCGTGCCGACTCCGCCAAAGGCGAGTGCCGCATGGTACACGAAGCCGCTCTACCTGCTGCTCATGGCGATCGCAATCTTGGCAATAATAGCAGCGGCGCTGTACATGTCGAGGGCTTCGATGAAGAGGGTTAGGAAGCGCTGAGTGCTTCCTTTCCTTTTTTCTTTTTTACCTGCTTCTGCTTTATTTTATTTTCCCTTTCACAGGTGTATCTTCGACTTGTCTTTGTACATATACTTGTAGGACAGGGCGCCAAGCGTGCCGCCGAGCACAGGTGCGACCCAGTAGATCCACTGGTAGTATCTGCCCTGCAGCAGTATGCCTGAGAGAACGGCAGGGCCGAACGACCTCGCAGGGTTTATCGAGCCGCCGCTTATCGTAGCAAGCAGGAATATCATTATCGCGACGTACGTGCCTATGACCGCTGCGTTGACCGCCGTGTTCCTGCTCTTCGAAGTTATCGCAAGTATCGTCCACAGGAAGAAGAACGTCATTATGAATTCGCCGAGGAATGCTGCGGCAGGCCCGACAGTTCCGGGTATTGTCGCGCCGAAAAGCACCTTGTCGGCTACACCGTAGCCGAAGAGCAGGCCCACTGTGCCTGACGCAAGGACCGCTCCTGCTAGCTGGGCCACTATGTACGGTATCACGAGCCTGCCTTCGAACTTTCCTGCAAAGAAGAGCGCTATGGTCACCGCCGGATTCACATGGCCACCCGATATGTTGGCTATCATGATTATAGCTATCGATATGCCGAGGCCGAATGTGGCCGCAGTGAAGAACAGCGTGGAAGGCGCCAGTATGGTGTTGAACGCCGCAATGAACGCAACAATGCTTCCTGGGCCGAAGAACACGAACATGTACGTGCCTATGAGCTCAGCGACCGACTTCCTCAGCATGCCTGCTTCCCTAGCCATGGTATCAGACACAATGGCGTGCCAAGATTTTTAAAACAATCGTGATTATGGTTTATTGCGCTGCGGCCCGGCCTCACAATGCATTTAAGGTTTGCGAGAGAAGGTAAAGCGAGGCACCATGAACGCAAACGGGCACGTGAAGCGGCATCCGAGGATACATGCGCCTTACATAACAATCCTTGTTGCCGCGCTCATACCATTATTCACCGCGGCGTACACATATCTGTTCCCATTTCTGAACGGCAACAGGCTGGCGATGTGGCTGACCTCACCGTTCAACATATTCTTCGAGGACTATCCTCCACACGGGATACTGCTCAACTACCTGCTCCCAGTTGCGGTATTCTTCCTGGTGGAGACGTACAGCAGGTACGTAGCCGACATAAAGGAGCGCGACTCGATCATCAATCACGCTTTCGGATTCGGCGTAATCGCATCGTACATGACATCCGCAATCATCTGGACCATGTTCGGCATGCCTGCGATAGGCACATCTGTACTGGCATTCTGCATGCTGCTATTCTTCGTGAGCGAGATAACCGACTCTGAGCTGATAAACAGGCTGAGAGAACGCAGGAAGTCGAAGAGCTACATATTCGAGGTACTAGTGTTTGCCTACTCAGCGCTGCTTCTCGGCATGTCTGTGATAGTGTTCGCGTACATAAACGGCAACCAGTACTGGTTCATACACCTTCTAGGCGGCGGCCTGTTCGCCATCATGCTGTTCACATACACCATGCACAGGAAGGTAAGGGAGTGACTGCGCGCTGCGCCGCCGCCGCATCGGTCTGCGCCTTACCTGCGGCGCATCATTATTACGCTGGTAATGCTGGCAGGGTTCTGCCTCACGAAGCCGGCGTCTTTCGCTATCTGTTCGAACTCCTCTGCGTCCTTACCCTCTATGCTGAACCTTGATACGCCTCCCTGGTCAATCGCCGCGGTCGTTCTGATCTCCATATTCTCTTCCTTCCCGCCTTTGTATATCGCGACGTTGCTGATCGACTTATTGCCCCCGAGGAGCGCGCGGAATTCATCTGGTGTAGTAGCCTCCTTTGTTCGCGGGACTATGTCCGGCGCTGCTGGGTCGCGCGATGCATGCTCCTCCTTGGCCTTTTGCACCTCCTCGCCTTCGGCCCCTCCCTGTTTCTTCTCAACCGATGTCTTGAACCCGAACATTCCATTCACCCGATAAACATGGCTCAAAAACCGTATAATTGTTGCATGTACAACGTGCACGCGCAATACATGCAAATTTCTACACACTGCGGCTCAAAAATTATATAAGCCGTGGCTTCCAAATTATCAAACAGGTGGGTATATGAAAGTTGGAATAATAGGGACAGGCAATGTCGGGAAGGCGATAGGCGAAGCTCTGAGGGCAAAGGGCTACGAGGTAACGTACGGCTCAAGAAACCCGCAGTCGGCAGGCCTTCCGCAGGGCGTGAGAGTCACCAGCCAGGCTGAGGTGGCAAAGGATTCGGATCTAATAGTTCTTGCAGTGCCGTACCTTGCGCTGAAGGAGACCATACACGCGGCAGGGAAGGACAACTTCAAGGACAAGGTCGTCATCGACGTGACGAACGTCATGGGCAAGAACGGCGAATGGGACATAGGCTTCAAGACGTCCGGAGCGGAGGAGCTGTCGAAGGAGCTGAAGCACGCGAAGGTCGTCAAGGCGTTCAACACAGTATTCGCGCAGCACATGGGCGAGGGGAGCGCAAACGGGGAGAAGCTTGACCTCTTCATGGCCTCGGACCATGATGACGCGAAGGCCGCGGTGCGGGAGATAGGTGAGAAGCTCGGATTCAATGTGGTTGACGCCGGGCAGCTGCAGGCCGCAAGGCTGCTTGAGGCCGTCGGTATGTTCAACATACACTTGGGCTTCACTCAGAAGGTGCCTTTCGAGGGTATAAGGCTCGTCAGGAAGCCCTGACAGCCCAAATGGGAGAAAGCGAAAGCTGTTCAGGCATACTACAATAGAGGGAAGGAAGAAGAGGCCCACTGGGCTGTAAATGATGAGACAGGCCTGTTAGCTATTCGGCCTTCTTCCTCTCTTCTATTACCTTGTTTATCATCAGCCTGAGCCACGGCGCATAATTCTCCGGGTTCGCTTTTATGTCGGCGCCCAGCTCCTCGAGGCCGATCCACTTCCAATCCATTACCTCTTCACTGTTTGGTTTGGGTTCGCCTTCGTAGAAACCGAAGAATATATGGTCGTACTCATTCTCGGTGAGGTCATGGCCCACATCCGCCCTATACGGAAAGACGAAGGCTTCGCTGACCTCGCAGTCGAAGCCCATCTCCTCTCCAAGGCGCCTGTGCGCCGAAGCGAGCACGCTCTCGCCTGGGTACGGGTGACTGCAGACCGTGTTGGCCCACTGTCCGGCAGAGTGGTACTTCGACATGGCCCTGCGCTGGATCATCGTCTGCCCCTCGCTGTTGAAAACAAACACCGATATTGCCCTGTGGAGCTTTCCGCCGTTCTGATGCGCTTTCAGCTTTTCCTCCACCCCAAGCTCGTTGTCCTCCGTGTCTACCAGTATCACGTTTATGTCTGCCATACCATCACTTTGACACGGTGCGCTGCGCGCGCCGTGTGCACCATGTATACAATACAGAGCCATATTTTTATGTGTTGCCGTCTGTTTGCCGAACATGAATGTATAAATATTTGTATACCGCCACTTATCAGCACAAAATGGCTGTTATATGCTCAACATGAAAAAGGCAGTTCCTGGCGTAGTGGTCTCGGGCCTTCCAGGCTCAGGGAAGACCACCTTCGTGGAGCTGCTCTCATGGGACTTTGCGATGCCTGTGTACTCTGTCGGCAAGTTCTGGAGGGACAAGTGGGCAAAGCTATATCCGAATGGGGAAGTGCCGTTCCACGATTACTGGGGCGCCAGGAGCTATGAGGAGAACCTGGCGGCGAACATGAACCTTAAGTCCCTGGTAGAGGAGCAGGGCTACGTTCTGGACACAAGGTACGCTGACTTCTATGACAGCACCAAGTGCCTGAAAATATTCATCACTGCCCCTATAGAGGTGCGCGCCGCGCGCGTAGCAAAGCGCGAAGAGTACGCAGGCAAGCCTGCGGATGAGATAATAGGCATACTTAGGAAGAGGGAGGCCGATGAGCGCAGGACAGGCATAGAGCTTTGCGGCACAGATTACACTGATAAATCAGGCTATCATGTAATAATCGACACCAGCAAGACTACGCTTACCAAAGAGCTTAACATGATAAAGCCAATCATGTATGATCTTTCCATATGGCTGAATGACCGGGAGTGACCAACTGGGTCCGCTCAAACGGCACATTAACGCTTATAAACCAGCGGCGTCATTGCTATAAGAAATCATGAGGAGATCCGCATGATGCTGCCGATAGCTATTTCCGCGCTCACCGCGCTCTCGTGGAGCACCTCCGGCATAATAATGAAGGGCTTCTCGACGAGATACAAGAGCATCTTCGCCGTTCTGTCGCTTTCGCTGGGCAACTTCATCGTCACCGGAACAGTGGTGCTCCTGATGGGCCATTTCAGCATAGGCGCGTATGCCGTCCTGCTGTCTGTGCTGAGCGGTGTAGTGACCACTGCGGGCTACCTGCTTTTCTATCTTACCCTCGAGAGCCAGCAGGCCTCGAATACATATGCGACCATAGAGCTGCAGGTCGTGCTGCTCGCGCTGTATGGCATATTCGTGCTTCACGAGGCTGTCTCGGCAGCCAAGATCCTCGGCATGTTCGCAGTGGCGGCAGGCGTCATACTAGTCTCGATGGAACTGTCCGGCGGCCGCAAGCTGAACCGGTTGATGCTGCCCGCCATGGCTGCGAACGTGCTTTGGGCCACGGGATGGATACTAATGGTATATCCGATATCCCATGCTTCCAACAGCATAATACCCGTTTGGATAAGCTTCACAGTAACGATTTCTCTTATTGCAGCCATAACGCCGATATACATGCGAGGAAGAAGGGTCCCGCGGCAGCTACTTGGGCCTAAGGGCTTCCCTGTGGGGATAGCTGCGGGCCTATTCAGCGGCACAGGTAATATGCTGTACAGCGTGCTGGTATCAATCAAGCAGCTGGTCGTGGGTGCGGTTATGTCCAACTCCACACCTGCAATCGTCGCGGCACTGGCGTACTTCATATACCATGACAGGCTGACCAGGCTGCAGCTGCTTGGCATGTTCCTGGTGGTCGCAGGCGGGATAGCAGTAGGGCTGTACTGACAATCCATATGTATGGACACTTCGTCGAAGAGCGTATGCCCCCACGCTCTATATATATTTCATACATGAATGGCTATGGAGATGATTTCATGAGCAACAGACTATGGCTTTCAGGCATTGAAGAGAAGAAGAATAATGAAGGCGACCTGCCGAAAGAGCAGATACAGCGTGTGCTCAGGCACGATCCTGACGGTATGCATTCTGGCGCAGGGGGCAATGCGTATAGGGGACCGGCGGTTGAGATGCCCGAAAGATACAGGTTGCGCAACGAGGATAACGCAACGGTGCGCAGGAAAATCAAGGAGAGGATATCCAGCATGATTACGGCTGGTGACATAACTGGCGCTGAAAAGCTCGCCGCAGATGTAAATAATGCGGACGAATGGGATTTCGACGTGCTATGAGCTGATTTTTACACAGGGCAGGGTATGGGCCTGCCCACGACAACCCTGAAAACAGAGTACTGGGCGGCGTAGTCGGTTGAGTTCAGGTATGCCGCATATCCGTTGCAGGTGTATCCAGCCTCTTCCCCTGGGCTTACTGTCTTCACTACAGGGGTATCGTTAAGGCGCACGACAGGCAGATATGGGTAATACAGGCCCGTAACCGTGCCGTTCTTGTTGACGCTCACCGGAACGAAGTTCAGCATGCGCTGCCAGTCTCCGCATCTCTCATAGAACATGCGCGTACCATTGACGGTTGTTATGTTCCCTAATGATGAGACATTGCTGCATGGGGCAAGATTACCATAGCCGCTGTAGTTGGCGCTGCCGAACGCGCTTATTATGGCGCTCGTGACCGAGCCTGACGGGCCCGTGCGCACGTTCTCGGAACTGTGCACTGCCACGATGAACATGGGGCATACCTGTCCGGGCGCGCAATAAGGGCGCGCGCTCCCGTTAAGCGTCAGGTGGTAGCTGGTGTCCGGGTTCAGATCGGCGAACAGTACATGTGCGGCGATCGGGTCCTGCTGATCTGGTCCGAGGACCACTGCAGCGGACATGTTGATACCATTGCCGTGGAGGCCGACAGTGAGACTGCTCACCATCCCTGCTGAAGAAGTGACCGTCACGTTCAGCGCTGCACGGTCCTGGGGCGCCGTGGCGCTGCTTCTGTGGCCGAGGCCGTACGAGTTCGCACCCAATGCGAAGGCCATGCCTGCAAGCACCACTACCGCAATGGCCACAGCGTACAGCACATACTGCGAGTTGGTCTCCATCCTACCTGGATTACTCTTATCGCTCAACCTTTTTATTGGGATACGGGATGATTAGGTTTTCAGGATACGATCCTGTACACGGCACTGCCCGGGCGCACCGCGTACTTCAGCTTTATGCCTACATCGTCACCGTCCGATGCGGCGCTGACGTCTTTCCTTTCTATCTGCATGCTTTCAACACGCTGCCTTATCGCTTCCTCCTCGGTGCCTATCTCTATTATGTCGCCAACGTGAAGATCGCCGGTAAGGGTGACTGCCGCAACCATCAGCTTGTCGAAGAACTGCTCTACCATCCCTATCTGCTCCCTGCGCGCCGCGCCTTCCGCGGAAGATTCACCATGCGACTCCTTCTCAATCCTTGCCTCGCGCTCCTCGTGACTGCTTATTATCGTATCTATGTCAACCTTCCTCTTGCCGAACATCCAAGCACCGATACTAATTCGCAAGCAAGTAATACATAGCTATCTGCTCCTTCAGCATGTGCGCGCGGGAGTATGTACAAAAAGGTTATAAATGCAGTTGTGTGTATTTAGAAATATGGTGGACTTCCGGAAAGTCGATGCTGCGCTGCTGGAACGCATCTGTTCCGACGCCAAGATCGCGCTAGCTGACGAGGAGAAGGATAAGTTTGTCAAGGAGATGTCGGAGATACTGGATGCGTTCAAGTCCATAAGCGAGGCGGATACCAATGGCTTGCAGCCTTCTTATCACTCCACGCCGGTCGAGAACGTCTGGCGGGAGGATGTGGCAGATGGCGGCAAGCGCAAGTTGGACATAGGGAAGAACACCGAGGCCATAGAGGATGGCTACATAATAGGCCCTAAACTGGTATGAGTTGGTTATATTAATAGGAGTAAAAACGTTTCTGGAGGAAGCTAAGGCTGGGAGTGTAGACTTAGCCGAATTCATTGCAAAAGTGAAGGAAAGCACGGCCTCCATACAGGAAAAGTACGCGCCGTTCATAACACTGAACCCTGATCCTGGCCATGGGGCAGGCAAGCCTGCGGATGGCCCTCTCGGATATCTTCCTATATCGGTGAAGGACTGCCTGTGCGCCGAAGGAATGAGGACTACCGCAGGGTCGAGGATGCTCGAAGGGTACATGCCGCCGTTTGACGCTACGGCCGTCGCACGGGCAAAGGCAGCCGGCGGACTGATCATTGGCAAAACCGCCCAGGACGAGTTCGGCTTCGGCACTTTCTCGGATACGTGCGCGTATTCCATACCTAAGAACCCCTTTGACGTGGAAAGGTCATGCGGAGGCAGCAGCGGCGGCGCAGGCTGCATGACGGCTGCTGCAGACTTCCCGCACATAGCGATAGCAGAATCTACAGGAGGCAGCATAACCGCCCCTGCCGCGTTCACCGGCACGGTCGGCCTGACCCCGACATACGGCCGCGTGTCCAGGTATGGCTTGATAGACTATTCGAGCAGCATGGACAAGATAGGCGTAATATCGAAGGAGGTCTACGATTCCGCGCTGATGCTGTCTTCGATAGCCGGCCATGATCCGCTCGATTCCACCAGCAGCGGGATTGCGGCAGAAGACTTCACAGCATATGTAGGCAGGGACATAAAAGGAATGAGGATAGGCATGCCGAAGGAGTACTTTGACGGCATAGACGGGAAGATAACGAAGCCTGTAGAGGATGCCGTCCATCAGCTCGAGGGAATGGGCGCATCGGTAGTTGAGATAGGCATGCCGTTTACTAGGTATGCGATCGCTGCGTACTACATAATCGCTACGGGCGAGGCCTCGACCAACCTCGCGAGGTACTGCGGCATGAGATATGGCGCGCAGGAGAGGGTAGAAGGGGAGTTCTCCGAATATTTTTCCAAGGTGCGCTCGCAGAGCTTTGGCGAGGAGGCGAAGAGGAGGATAATACTTGGCACGTACGTGCGCGCGGCCGGGTTCAGGGATGCGTATTATACCAAGGCGCTCAAGGTGCGAAGCCTGCTGATAAAAGAGTTCAAGGCCGCGTTTGGAAAGGCAGATGTGCTTGCGACCCCATCGATGCCGATAGTCGCACCCAGGTTCGACGAGATAAGCGCGATGTCGACTCTCGACAAATATAACATAGACAGGATGACTACTGCACCGAACCTCTGCGGCTTCCCTACAATATCCGTGCCGGTAGGGAAAGTCTCAGGGATGCCAGTCGGCATGCAACTGATCGCGGACCATTTCCAGGAGGGCAGGCTGATAAGCGCGGCAAGCGCCGCAGAGAGTGGAGGCAGGGGTGAAAGCGATGGCAGTTAAAGCGATGATAGGTTTGGAGGTGCACTGCCAGCTCAACACACAGAGCAAGCTCTTCTGCTCATGCACGGCCTATCCTACGGACGCGAAGCCGAACGAATCCACGTGCGAGGTCTGTCTCGGCTATCCGGGAACGAAGCCGGTGCTGAACAAGAGGGCCATAGACCACGTCATACGCATAGGCATGGCCCTCGGGTGCCGCCTGAACGCCGAGACTTACTTCTCCAGGAAGACGTACTTCTATCCTGACATGTCCAAGAACTACCAGATAACGCAATATGAGGTGCCTATAGCGTCAGAAGGCGAGGTTGACGTGAACGGCTCAAGGATAAGGATACGCCGCGTGCACCTTGAGGAGGATCCTGCAAGGATAGCATACGCGAACGGAAGCCTGGAAACTACAAGCTATGTGCTGATAGATTACAACAGGGCTGGAGTCCCTCTTGCCGAGATAGTGACAGAGCCTGACATGAAGAGCCCGAAGGAGGCCAGGGCCTTCCTTGAGAAGCTCGCGCTGGTCCTGGACTACCTCAAGGTTTATGACCAGTCAGGGGGAGCCACGCTTAGGGTCGATGCAAACATATCAATAGAGGGCGGTGAGCGGGCCGAGATCAAGAACGTCACGGGTTTCGAGAACGTTGAGAAGGCGCTCAACTACGAGCTGGTCAGGCAGCAGAACCTGTTCAGGCTGGGGCAGAGAATCGAGCGCGAGACGAGGCACTTCGACGAGGTCGCGAAAACCACCATGCCCCTGAGGAAGAAGGAATTCGAGGAGGACTATGGCTACATATTCGATCCGGACCTGCCAATACTGAAGATCACGGATGCATGGGCCGGCCCAATAAAGGGGAGTATGCCCGAGCTGCCTGACGGTATGGTGGCAAGGCTTGCGGCCGACTACGGCATCAGCGCGTACGATTCGAAGGTGATAGTTTATACGGGCAGGGACTTCGCGGCGTTCTTCGAGGACACCTGCAAGATGTATGGCAAGCCCGCCGCCGTCTCGAGATGGATGGTCAACTACCTGCTCAAGAGCCTCAACTGGAGATCCGAGTGCATATCGCAGTCGAAGGCCAGGCCGGAGACGTTCGCCGAGCTCCTCGAGATGGTCGACAAGGGCAGCATCAACGAGAGGTACGCGAAGGAGGTGATAAAGGAGTATGCCGACACCGGCTCAAGGCCCTCGGAGATAGCCGAAAAGGCTGGCGCAGCCCCGACAGCCGAAGAGCTGGAGAGAACAGTTAAAAAGGTGATAAGAGAGAATGCTAAAGCGTCGGCTGAGCTAAGGGAAGGAAAGGGCGAAGCGATGCAGTACCTGATAGGTGTTGTGCTTAAGGAAACGAAAAAGAGAGGAGATCCAAAGGAAATCGCGAGGATGATAAGGGAAGAGTTGAAAATGCCTCTGTAGCTCAGCAGGTAGAGCGACTGGCTGTTAACCAGTAGGCCGCAGGTTCGAGTCCTGCCGGAGGCGTAATGGTGAAGTGATGTCAGGCAGCGAGGTTTGGAAGAGGAGCTGCATGCTTGCCGAAGTAGGCAAGGGCATGCACGGCAAGAGCGTCACGGTCATGGGCTTCCTTAGGGAAATCCGCGACGTGGGCAAGCTGAAATTCGCCATCCTCGCGGACGTGAGCGGCACTGTGCAGCTTACCTTCAAAGGCGGCACGAAGCCGTTCGAAGAGATAGGCGGCCTCGCGAAGGAATCGACCATCGGCATCAAGGGCACGGTCAATGCCAACGAGAAGGTCTCCTCAGGAATCGAGATAATTCCCGAAGAGATGGTAGTGTTTAGCAGGGCCGAGCCGCAGCTGCCCATACAGGTAAACGGCAAGACCAATGCACTCCTGGACACCAGGCTCGACTGGCGGTTCTTAGACATAAGGAAGCAGAAGAACGCGCTGATATTCAAGATACAGACTACGGCAGAGGCCGCGATGAGGGAATACTGGCTCAAGGAGGGCTTCATAGAGATACATTCGCCGAAGCTTATGGGCTCGCCGAGCGAGAGCGGCGCGGAGCTGTTCCCGGTAGTATATTTCGACAGGACCGCGTTCCTTGCGCAGTCGCCCCAGTTCTACAAGCAGATGGCCATGTGCGCCGGCTTGGACAGGGTGTTCGAGATTGGCCCGGTATTCAGGGCAAACCCCTCAAACACGACGAGGCACGACACGGAGTTCACTTCAGTAGACATGGAAATGTCCTGGATTGAGTCGCACGAGGATATCATGGAGTTCGAGGAGGGATGGCTGACCCATATCCTGGGTAGGGTGAAGGAGAGGCATGGCGACGAAATAAAGAGGCTGTATTCGGTCGAGGTTACTGTTCCAAAAACGCCTTTTCCAAGGCTGACGTTCGAAGAGGCGAAGGCCTTGCTGAAGGGGCAGGGAAGGCAATCAGGTGGCGACGATCTCACCCCAGAAGAGGAGAGGGCCATCGGCGCGCTTGCAAAGGAGAGGTACGGCAGCGAGTTCGTATTCGTTACAGAGTACCCTTGGAGCGTCAAGCCTTTCTATCACATGAGGAAGGAAGAGAAGCAGGGCGTCACGAAGGGCTTCGACCTCCTTTACAAAGGGCTTGAGGTCACCACAGGATCCCAGAGGGAGCATAGGCATGACGTACTCATGAAGCAGGCGAAGGAGAAGGGTCTTGGCGAGGAAAACATAAGATTTTACACGGACTTCTTCAGGTTCGGGGCGCCGCCGCACGGCGGCCTCGGCTTCGGGCTTACGAGGCTGCTGAAACAGATGCTTAACATAGAGAACGTGCGCGAGGTCACGTTCGCCTTCAGGGACATAAAACGCCTGTTCCCATGAAAAAGGCATGAAAAGGCCCGCAAGGCATAGGATTATAGACTATGCTGTACAATAATAAACACTACAAAGTGAGTCAAATGAGAGGAAAAGTAAAGATGTTCAACTCCGCAAGGGGTTTCGGTTTCATAACCGGCGAAGATGGAAAGGATGTGTTCGTGCACACAAGTGCAATCGAGGGCGGAGCGATGCTCAACGTGGGCGACGAGGTTGAATACGAGGTCGAGCAGGGCGACAAGGGCCCGAAGGCCAAGAACGTAAGAAGGGTATAATCCTAACCTAAGCTTTATTGGGAACGAAAGTTCCCTTTCTGTTTTTATGCTGTTTTTCAACGTTTAGCCTTGGCTTTGCTAGCCTTTGAATGTCCCGTTCTCCCTGGCTTCCTTCATGAGGAAGCCTATGGATCGCGTTATCCTGTCCTCTTCCGGTATGCCCAACCTTTCCTTTGCCGCGTTCACCTCATCGATGGCAGTTTGCGTTTCGGATTCGCTGTTCGCAATTGCCTCTATGTCCGCAAACGTGCCGAAACCTGGAAACTCGTCAAGGTCCACCTTCAGTTTGCCGAACTGGTAGGAATGCCTCCTTTTGCGTATGCTCTTAACGCTGCCGAGCGGCACTATGTCAATGAAACCGAATATGCTTTCCATGACCTCTGGTTTGTCTATGTGCGTCTCATATTCAGGAACAGCCATGACAACAGAGTCCTTGTTACCGCCTCCCTTGTACGTTAGCGTGGCACCTTCCTCGCCCGTCACTGTCCTTATTCTCAGAGCCTCGATTGTATTGTCAAAATCCCTGCTCTTCATGGTGTAGTAACGGTCCTCTATCTCCGCACTTTTCAATAGTGTCGCGCCGTTCTCCACAAGCTTTCTCTTGAATTCCTCTATATCCCTTATCCTGAATCTCCCTTCCACTTCTATGTTATTGCCCATCACAATTACCACAATAGATAGGTTCCCTCTTATTTAAAATGGGTGCGCCATAGCGTAATAGGGCATTGTGGCGTCCGATTTCAATAGTAGGAACAGATATGAGGTGAAGCTCACGGCGCAGTTCATCACGGAAGAATTTGCGCCGATAGCAGTACGGCGGCTTTACTATGGGTTGCCCTCCGCGCATCAAACGACCACCAATTGCCCGTCCTTGGGGTTTTATGAAGTCGCGGCTGTAGGAAAAGCATAATAGAGTGCTTAGCGATTTAGCTACGGCCATGGTGCATGTGCATGACTGACCTGAAGCAAAAGACGGAACTTGTAACAAGGAACACGGCAGAGATGCTCACCAGGAGCGAGCTCGAGGAGAAGCTTTCCGGAAAGAAGAGTTTGTCAGTATACTACGGCAGGGCCATAACCGGCCCGCTGCACATGGGCCATCTCATATCACTGAGCAAGCTTCTTGACCTGCAGCACGCCGGCTTCAATACGATTATATTACTCGCGGACATACATGCGGCGCTCGACGATCTCAAGTGCAAATGGGAGGACCTCGACATAAGGAAGGAATACTCCAGGAAAGCGCTCGAGCTTTCCATGGAATGGAAGGAGAAGCCGAAGATGGTCGTGGGCTCCGACTTCCAGCTCGGCAAGGACTACCAGATGGACATATTCAAGATGTCGACTCTGTCGACGGTCAGCGCGGCGACGCACGCCGCATCGGAGGTCACGAGGATGAAGAACCCGAAGGTCAGCGAGCTAATCTACCCAATAATGCAGGCGCTTGATGAACAGTACCTCGGCGTTGACATGCAGCTCGGCGGCCTTGACCAGAGGCACATACTCACGTTTGCGCGTGAGTACCTCCCGAAGATAGGGTACGAGAAGCGCATGGAGATAATGATGCCGCTGCTCACCTCGATGAAGGGGCCAGGCGTGAAGATGAGCTCATCGGTGCCTGGATCGTACCTCAAGGTGAACGCATCCGAGAAGGAGATAAGGAGCGTGATAAACGGGGCTTACTGCCCTGAAGGGGTATCGAACCAGAACCCGATAATAGAGACCGTGTCGATGTTCATACTGCCGAACGAGGGCAGGTTCCTCATAGGGCGCGACAGCAAGTACGGCGGCGATATAGAGATAACCTCATCGGAACAGCTGAAGGAGATGTTCACGAAGAAGTCGCTGCACCCGGCAGACCTCAAGAAGGCAGTGGCAGACTACCTTGTCGTCAGGTTACAGAAGACGCGCGACTACTTCGAAGGCAACAAGGACCTCCTGAAGAGGCTAGGGCCTAACTTCGAGTGAGCAAACCGGAATCAACCAGTTTCAGGCCCACTCTGGCATATGTGTTATTATTATGCTATGAACCAGCCTACATTTTCGTTATAATTGGGAGCTGCCTAATCCAAATATTTAACTTTTGCCATACCTGGTTCTGTCAGAGAAGCGGCCCATTCTGGTGATTTTTACGGGCAAATTCTATACACCGAAAGTATAATATATTTCAATCTGCTGCAGTATATCGGATGGTATTATGACAACTACCGAGATATCAGCCAACGCAAAGACGGAAGAAGATATACTGAGGATAAGGCGCATAATAGCAGGCCCTACAGGCCCATATGCGCGCGATATGAAGGAGCTTGATAAGGCCATTGAGCTTGCGAAGGCCACTACCCAGCTGAAGGACTGGGTAAAGCCCGTTGAGGCTATAGTCGCTTTCTTCAGGGGAGAGAAATATGCTCCTACGATAGGGGAAGTCTTGAGAACTGGAAACGAGCAGGAGAAGAAGATAATGGAGACGCTCGAAGGATACGGGCACGGGTTCTAAGGCAGGGTATCCTGCCTCATTTCTTTGACTTCGGTTTCCTCATCTCTGGTACCGTGAACCTGTTCCAGACAATCTTGTAAAGCTTCAGCTTGTCAGGCAGCTTGTTCAGGTACGGTATGTACGGGAACGAGATCAGCACTATGAACAGCGCGAGCGCAAGGCTGCCATCCTGAAGGTCGGTGCTGTTCGGGAACGCGATCTCTAGCAGGTTGTACGGGAGGACCCACCATGTGCCTATGGGCCAGAAGCCCTGGCCTGCCTTGATCATGCCGAACTGGTTGGTCTGCAGGCCGTACTTGGTGGCCAGTGTGTCCATTACGCCGGTATCGGAGAGCAGCCTGAGCTGGTAGGTCTGGTCGAACGTGCTGCCCTGTTCTGTGCTAAGCACAGGGCCGTAAAAGCCCTTCTGCGCCATTATAGCGAGCGAGCTCATCATAGGTATGATTGGATTGGGGTTGGACGCTGAGGCGTTCAGGGTACCGTTGGAGCTGAAATATGCGTATGCCGCGGCGATGTCCGCGTCCTGCTTCTGGCTGCTAAGGTTGTAAAACGCCGATTCTTCATTAGAGGTGCCGTTGAGCTTCATGTAATATGAGTACGGCACGCTCACGAAGACGTTTCTTGTGCTGAACGTGTATGGATCTATTGTGTCAAGGTATGTTGCTGTGCCGGAAGAGTAGTTGAACTCCTGGACGAGTGTAGCTGCGAACAGGGCAGGGGAGGTCTGTGCAACGTGCTGTATGGTGATCGGCGCTATGTAAGGCGCCCTGAACAGGAGCGCAAAAGCGAGTATCGCGACAACGGTAACGCCTGCCCTCATGTAGAGCTTTTTGTGGTTCGCCTCGACCATCGTGTATGGTATGTCCTTCCTGTAGGGTGTAGACAATCCCTTGAGCTTCACTAGGTAGTAGTGCGCGAATATCAGGCCGAACAGCAATACAGGCACGATCGCTGTGTGCCAGCCGTAGAGCGCGCCGTAGTTGAGCGGATTTATCCAGTAGCCGAAGCCGAGCCCATTCCAGAGATCCGCGCCGGCGATGTCGTTCCACTGCGACACGAAGTCTCCTCTAAGCCCCAGGCCGAATGCCGCCTCGAGCATCACGAGCACCAGTATCACGGAACCGAGTATCCAGACCAGCTTCTTCGCCCTGTATGCAGAAGTGGAGAAAACCACGAACAGGTGCCAAATGAGGAAAACGAAGAACGCCTCCGCCGCCCACAGGTGCACGCTCCTGACGAAGACGCCCATAGGCGTAGCGTTCCACCAGAAGGGGCCGAAGATCACCATTATTATTCCAGAGACGACTAGAACGAGCAGGGTAGTGAGCAGCAGGAACCCAAGGGAATAGAATATCGAGTTGCCGTAGGAAGGCACCTCCTTAATGTAGAGGCTTTTGACGAGCATGCCTATGTCTGCCATCAGGGATTTCGGGCCCGCTTCCTCCTTATCATCATCCGCGCTATTTGGCAGGGCCATGACTATTGCCTCCAACTAATAGATATTGCAAATGCTAAAAAGCTTCTGGACTGTGATCATGCCAGCGCGCTATAAGCCTATTTTGTCACGACGACCGTAGCCTTAGAGCAAGTCAACGAACAAATAATAACTTTGCATGAGAAATGCTAATGTGATTACATGACAGCGATTGAACTCATCCCGGGGCGCACTGCGCTCGTAGTGATAGACATGCAGAAGGGCATAGCCTCAGTTGGAAGGGCTCTAGCCCCGCATGACACAGGTACTGTAACCAAGAATGTCGCATCGCTGGTTTCGGCGTTCAGAGGCAAGGGTGCGAAGGTCTTCCTAGTGCATGTGACCGCAACTGACGGCAAGGACATGCTGCAGCCCAGAGTAGACAGCGCCCCGAACTGGGGCGGCGAAAGGCCCGCCGACTGGGCGGAGTTCATCGAGGAGGCCAAGCCCTCGGAGAATGACATAGTGATAACGAAGAGGCAGTGGGGCGCGTTCTATGGCACTGAGCTCGACCTGCAGCTCAGGCGCAGGCACATAGACACAATAGTCCTGTGCGGCATCTCTACGAACATAGGTGTGGAGACTACAGCGAGAGAGGCCTACCAGCACGGCTACAACCTGGTGCTAGTGGAAGACGCCATGTCTGCCATGTCAAAGGAAGAGCACGATGCGTCGGTGAAGTTCATCTTCCCGCGCATAGGGCTGGTGCGCAGCACCGAGCAGGCTCTTGCAATGCTGAAGTGACTTGCCGCATTATAGTCCAGGCCCGAATGCTCTGAGAGCGCTGAAACCGTGTTTAGTATGTAAATCCTGCATGCATTATGAGCATACATTATGGATACTGCAGGGCGGAACCATGATAAACATGATATCACCGAACAAAAGTATGAAACCAAACTGTCCTATATACAGTGCAACTACTTCTGAATAAGAAGATTGGACCTGCCAATCCGCTCCAGTCCCATCGCCTAGCACTCTTTTAACTTCTTTATGAATGCTTTGACTCAGACGTTCTGAGTGGGACAGGGGTTTTGCAAAACATGAACCTGTTCCCATTTCCTATCGTTATCACGGCCCTGTCCTTGAGTACCACTTCCTCGTCCCTCTTGAGCCTCTTCCCATTCACACGGGTTCCGTTCGTGGAATTGAGGTCGGCTATATAGAGCTTACCCTTTTCCCCCCTCCTAATGCTGAACTGCTCCTCGCTGATGTAGCGGCAGTCATCCGACGGCACAGCCCCGACAAAGTCTTCCCTGCCGAACTTCCTGAATTCGAGCCCTTTCATCATTTCGCTCAGGTTTACATCCTTTGTCTTGATGTTCTGCGCCTTTTCTATCTCTTTTCGCATCTTAGATAATGAAGACATAATCGCACCGAACATTTAACGTCCTTGGTTATATTTATAATGTTTGGTTAGCTACGACTCTGGGACAAAAGTCCTCTTCTAATCTTTTAGGGGGTTCCCTTACCTTTTGTTATTACGACATAAACTCTTCTTCCAATATACCTCTTAGGTATATCTGCCTTTGCAGACGTGCCTATTGGTGTAACTACACGTTCTA
>DAHXMI010000011.1:0-12259 GCA_027365565.1 Microcaldota archaeon | reverse complement strand
TAGAACGTGTAGTTACACCAATAGGCACGTCTGCAAAGGCAGATATACCTAAGAGGTATATTGGAAGAAGAGTTTATGTCGTAATAACAAAAGGTAAGGGAACCCCCTAAAAGATTAGAAGAGGACTTTTGTCCCAGAGTCCATGCTGCTGGTTTGCACTCAAAATAGGTTTTACATCCGATCAAAATGCCGGGCTGCAACAAACGGTACTGCGAATCAGATTTCCTTAAGCTTCTTCCCGTATACACCGTCTATCCTGAAGAGCCTGACCCTGTTGCCCCTCCTGAGCGTTATCTCGTACATCGGTATGTACATGTCAGTGTGCGAGAGCACATCGCCGCCGGGGTACAGGACCTTTAGCAGCCTCACCGCGCCCTTGGCCATGCCCTCATCGCGGTTGACCACGCTTTCCGCGTCTACCATCGACTTCTCGGCACCGAGCAGCGAGTCCTGCAGGCGCATTGCGTTGTCGACTGTGTAGTACAAACCCTTCCTGCTCTCTACCAGGCCGGCGCGCTCAAGCTTGCGTATCGATGCCGCTGCCTTCTGCCTCGTCGACCCTGCCGACAGTACCAGCCTCTCGCGGTTCGCCCTTTTCTTCTGGGCTATGGCCATGAACACCTTCATGTCTGTCTCGTCCAGCTTGGCCGGTCCTGCTCTGCCTGCGGGCCTCTCAAAGGATATCCCTCTGCCGCCATCCGCGGCAACGAACTCATTGCCCTTCAGCATTACGAAGCCTTCCACATACTCGTTCTTCCTGTACGTAGGCACGCGTAGTTTGCATGCTACTACTTGGAAGTACCTGAGCTCTACAGAGTCGACGCTCTCCTCTTTGCCGAAAAGCAGGTACTGCTTCCTCACCAGCCTCGCGGCGTATTCCTCTGCATTCTTCTTGGTGAAACCCGTCCCGACAATGTCACCGCTTATCTGCTGCGAAGCCCTCTTCGCGGCCTGCTTTGCGGTGTCCCTCTGCGGTTTTCCTCCCTTGAGCTCCTTCAGTATGCTGTCCATCTTCACCTCCTTCCTCTGGAAGCCGCCTATCGTGGGCGTGCTGCCCACGTGAAGCACCTGCCTGCTCTTGATCCTTACCACATCCTTGTTCTGCATGCCGAACGGCATGAACATGCCTGTTTCCAGCATCGGTATCTGGTCGAGCGTTTTCCTGCCTTCGAAGAGGACGCTCACGGCCTGGAGGTCGTTGTCTATGCTGAGTTTTCCGACGAAACCATATGAGCACTGCGCGAGCACGTTCTTGCTTATGTTCGCCGGCCTCTGCGTCGCTACGAGAAGCCCTATGCCCCTCTTCCTGCCGCGCACGCTTATCTCCTCTACAGGATTTATCTTGGGCCTGACGACCTGCGCGGCGAACTTGTCGCTCTCCTCCATTATGACGAGGTACGGGGACCTCCTCTCCTCCTCCACGTTGTAGAGCACCTCCAGCGCGCGGTACACGTACGCGGTCTTGTTCACCGCGTCGGACACGTCGAATATGATGGGTACGCTGTTGTCTATGCTCTCGTTGAACAGCCGCTCGTAGTCGACGTCTATCCCGAGGTCGGCCTTCTTGTCCTCGCCGACCCATATGGCATTGAACACGGACTTGAGGGACTTGTACTCGCCCTCGGTATCTACAATAAGGAAAGGCAGGCCGTTCCTGCATAGCTCCTCGACGATCACTCCGACGAGGTAGGACTTGCCCGAGCCGCTCTGCCCTATGACGCAGCCGCGACCGGTCATGATCTCCTGGGCGTCGATGTTGACGTCAGGCGCGATGTTGATCTCCACAATATCTGATACTCTCAAAACAATATAAACTCTTTTGCCTCAGATTGAACCTTTACCCCTGCCGCAGCGCGAGCCGATAAATAAAAGGGAGTGGGAGAACCCTCACTCCACATCAGCGAGATCGACGCCCTTCGTCTCCTTCGACAGCAGCGCGGCTGTCAGTATGCAGAGCTCGCCTATTATGACGAAGTAGCCCCAGAAGGCGAAGAACGACGGCGCCGCCATTCCGACTATCAGCAGAAGCACAACCGTGCTCCAGTTGCCGAAGATGAAGCCTCCGTTGAAGCCTATGCCGACACCGCTGCTCCTTATCCTGGTCGGGAACTTCTCAGCCAGGAACGCCGGCATCACGCCGTATACGCCTGTGGTCAGGAAGGCGAGCGCCGACGCGAATAGCATCGTTCCCAAGAAGCCGAGCGTATGCGTGTACAGCAGGTAAGTCAGCGGCACCGCGAACAGTATCGCGAATATCGAGAACAGGATCATCATTGTCCTCCTGCCGAGCTTGTCGCTCACCGCCCCGGATGTGAAATACCCTATGAGCGACATGAGTATGGCGACTATCACCACATACAGGAAGTTAGGGAAGGCCATGAACCCGTTGGCCGAGAGTAGGGTAGGGAAGAACCCGAGGGTGAGCCCGTAGACCCATGCTATTCCGGTCATCGCTAGCATGCCTGTCAGCACGCCCATGCGCGACGCCCTGTTCCTGAACAGCGCAGTGATAGGCGCCCTCGCCAGCTTCCTCTTCTCGTGTATGTCCCTCCACATCGAGGATTCAGGCATGAGCAGCCTTATGACAAGCCCAAGGATGACGGGTATGATGCCTATCCAGAACATCCATCTCCATCCGACGATGTTGAATGTAGCGCCAGGGAAAGCGTAATGCAGCCCCAAGAAGAGCAGCGCGGCCAGCGTGTAGCCAACAGGGTATCCGCTCTGTATGGCTGCGCTCCACATCCCATGCTTCCTTGTGGGAGCTGACTCGAGCATTATGGCGGAGCTGTTGCCGTACTCTCCTCCTGCGAATATCCCTGTTATTATCCTGAAAGCGAACAGAGCAAGCGGTGCCGCGATGCCTATCTCGGCATAGGTCGGCAGGAAGCCCGTCGCGAATATTATCAGTCCAAGGCCGAGCAGTGTTATCAGCATTGCGTTCCTTCTGCCTATCCTGTCGCCGACCCTGCCGAATATGGCGCCGCCGACAGGCCTGAATATGAAAGTGGTTGTGTATATGCTCCATGTGCCGACGATCGCGAGACCGAAGTTCTTCGGGAAGAAAAGATCGGCAAGCACTGGCACAAGAAGGAACATCATGCTCAGGTCAAAGGAATCCATGACCCATCCGGCCATTGCGCCGGGATAAACGGACCAGGGCCTGTTCTTTCTTACCACATTCCCATTCGCTCTAGCTTTGGCCATCCAACCACATTTTTACATGTGTGGAAGCATTTAAAAACATGAACTACGTGCCCACCAGCCATTTAAATGCGCTTGCTATATAGAAATATAGTTGAGGCATTGGAAATCTCGGCACGTATGCAGAAAAGAATTTAAACGTTGTCAGCCATGTGTCTTGATGGGGGTCGTGCGTTTCGCGTTCGCTTGAGTTGTTCTTAGGTATTAGCGCCCGCACTCGCTTTTCCGTCGTGGGGGTAACAACATGGCTGACAAGAAGGAGAAGAGCAAGACCAAGGTTTTTGTCCGGCAGGCCACAGGGCTTGTGAAGCACGTGTCTTTCCTTGACGCGATAAGTCTGAACTTGGGGGACATGTCGGCCGGCGCCGCGATAGCGACGATCGGCTTCACCACTATCCTGCTTAGCACGATGGCGGGCGTGAACCTCGTTTACGCATCGCTGCTCGCATTCGTGCTATCCATTCCGCAGATGATCGTGTACACGATGATGAACAGGCGCGTGCACAGGACCGGCGGCGACTACATCTGGACATCAAGGGTCTTCGGCGGGTTCTTCGGAGGGTCGCTCGCCTTCATGGGCTATACCATGGAGACCATGGCTTTCCTTGCGCTGATAGCCCTCTCCACGGTGTTCGCCATCGGCTCGGTAGGCGTCTCGATGGGCAACATGGGATTCCTCGGTCTTGCGCTTCCTGGAGGCACTGCCGGCGCGACACCTGGCGCGCAGTTCCTTGTGGCCGCCGTGATATTTGCGATACTGATCGCCATTAACATATTCAAACCGAAGATAGGATACAAGCTCGTGACTGTTGCGGTGCTGCTCGGCATAATAATACTGCTGCTGGCAATCGTCACCCTGATGGTGGCCGGCAGGACCGGCGTGGAGAACTACGTGGCATCGCTGCAGGCGCAGGGCTTCAACTCCACATACGCGCAGGTGGCTAACACGTATGCCTCGACGGCAGGCAGCCACGGGTTCAACCTCAAGAACCTTCTCTTCATGCTCCCGTTCTTCGCGATATTCGTGTATCCCTGGATGAACGCCGCGCCCGCGGTGTCGTCAGAAATAAAGGGCAAGAGCGGCGTACGCTGGGCAATCCCGGTGTCTGTTGTGATAGTGATGCTGCTGGTCACCGGAGGGTTCGCCGCGATGTACTACGCGGGAGGCCTCAACTTCGTGAACGGCGCGCTAACCAACACTACCCTTGTATATGACTACTCGTTCAACTTCTGGACGCTTGCGATGGGCGTGTCCGGCTCATCGATTCTCAGCCTGATAATAGGGCTCGGCTGGATAATCTGGGACGTGGCAATACTCGCGTACGGCATAATAGTGATATCGAGGTACATCTTCGCGCAGGCATTCGACCGCCTGCTCCCGGAGAAGCTGGCTTACATAAGCCCGAGGTGGTCCTCGCCTGTGGCGGCGCACCTTCTCGATCTGGTGGTCACGATAGGGCTGATAGGCGGCGCCTCGTTCCTGTACGGTAAATTCTCCGCGCTGTACGGCGCGGTGGCCGCTGGCATGATATACTTCATCTTCATAGCCATAGCTGCCATAGTGTACGCGCTGAGGCACGAGAAGGATCTGGGCCCAAAAGTCACGCTAGTTGTAGCCGGCATACTGATGGCAGGGGTGTTCACGTACATAACCTACCAGTTCTTCGCATACCCGCTCGTGTGGGGAGGCAACGGCCTCGCGTACGGCTACATAGTGGTCTCGTTCGCGGCAGGGCTCGCGCTGTACACGATATCCAAGTGGAGCAACGCGAAGAAGGGCATAGACATATCGATGGCGTTCAAGGAAATACCTCCAGACTGAGTGTTTGCATGGACCTAAGAATATTCTTCGCTGCGGACCTGCACGGGTCCGAGCTAGCCATGAATAAGCTCATCAACGCCGCGAGGTTCTACGGCGTCAAGAACATCGTGGTGGGCGGCGACCTTACCGGCAAGGTTCTCGTGCCCATAATCAAGGACGGCGACAGGTACGAGCTTGAGCTCTTCGGCGAGCACAGGAGGATAAGGGAGCGCGACCTGGAGGATGTCGAGCACGAGATAAGGGTGAACGGCGAGTACTACAAGGTCATGGATAGGCGCGAATACGAGGACTCCAAGGACGACAAGAGGGCGATAAAGCGCATATTCGTAGAGGAGATGACCGCGTCGCTCAAGGCGTTCATGGAGAAAGCCGAGGAGCGGCTGAAGCCGCTCGGCGCCCACGTGTACCTGATGGCCGGCAACGACGACTATGAGGAGGTTGCCGACTACGTGGACAAGGGCAGGTACAGCACGATCACCGACATAGACAGCCGCATAACCGACATCGGCGGCTACCAGTTCCTCGGATACGGCTACTCGAACAAGACGCCGTGGGACTCGCCGCGGGAGCGTTCCGAAGAGGTGATGCTGAAGGACCTCGACCGCATGGCCAAGAGGACGGAACCCAAGCGCGCTGTGTTCGTGATACACTCGCCGCCGTACAACACCAAGATAGACAGGGCGCCCGAGCTGACCAGGGACAAGAGGCAGAAGGTGAGCGCGGGGTACATGGCCACGAAGGCTGTGGGCAGCACGGCAACCCGGGAGATAATAGAGAGGTACGGCCCAATCGCAGGCCTGCACGGCCACATACACGAGGCGGCGGGCATGGATTACATAAAGGCGAAGAGCGGGGCAGAGGTGCCTGTGTTCAACCCGGGCAGCGAGTACAGCGCAGGCGTGCTTAACGGCGTGATAATCGACTTCGAGGACGGCAGGGTCTCGAGGTACAACTTCACAAAGGGGTAAGAACAGGCATGGTGGAAGAGAACGAGCTCTTGAGCAAGTCCATAGAGCTCGTCTCCAAGGCGCAGGAGGAAGGCATACCTATCAGGCTGATAGGCGGCCTGGCGGTGGCGTACCTCGCGCCTAACGGCCGCACCCTTAAGGAGCTCCACAGGGAGTCTAACGACATGGACTTTTTCTCGCTGAGCTCGCATGCCGGCAAGCTAAGGAAGTTCTTCGCTAGGAACGATCTCGATGCGGACGAGAGGTTCAACGCGCTCTACGGCGCAGGCAGGCAGCAGTACTTCTACGGGCAGACCAAGGTGGACATGCTGCTCGATGAATTCAGGATGTGCCACAGGATACCGCTCAAGGGCAGGCTCTCCATGGCGAGCATAACGATACCGCCGTCGGACTTGCTCCTCACGAAGCTGCAGATATACGAACTGAACGAGAAGGACATAAAGGACTGCCTTGCACTGATGCACGACCTGAAGATGGGCAATTCAGATACGCACACCTCGATAGACGCAGGTTACATAGCGGACCTCCTCTCGGCGGATTGGGGGCTCTACCGCACGGTGACCATGAACCTCGAGCGTCTGAACAGCTACCTCGAGAGCTCTTCCCTGGAGCTGAAGAAGAAGAGGAGGATAAGCGAGGAGATAGAATACCTAAGGAATGCTATTGTGCTGAGACCGAAGAGCGTGGCCTGGAAGCTCAGGGCTAGGATAGGGGACAAGGTGAAATGGTACGAGCTGCCTGAAGAGGTTGAGTATGTGATACCGAAAACGAAAGAGAAGGGACCGAAGCGCGAGCCGGCAGAGCTCGTATTTCAGGAGAACGGACGCGCATACCAGTGGCTGAGCTTCACCGAGATGCAGCACTTGACCGGCAAGATAGCTGACGAGGTAATGGAGAAGTATGGGAAGCCCAAGGCGATACTGTACATCGAAAGAGGCGGCATGGTAATAGCGGAAATGCTGGCCGAACGCCTCAAGATCGGCCAGATATACGGCCTGCAGATGGTCGCGTATGAGGACGTCAACAGGATCGGCTCGAAGATATACGTGCTGCCGCACTACATCGACCTGGAGGTGAGCGACAGGGACTACGTGCTGCTGGTGGACGACATAGCCGACTCCGGCAAGACCATGAAGGCCGCGACAGAGCTGTTCAAGAAGAAGTACAGGAACGTGGTAACCGCCACGATGGCGTACAAGCCCCGGTCGGTCTTCAAGCCGGACATAATCGGAAAGAAGGTAGAGGACACCACATGGATCGTCTTCGACTACGAGGAGAACGAGAGCCTGGTAAGCTTCAGGAACATGAACATAAAGT
Source organism: Microcaldota archaeon (assembly GCA_027365565.1). Lineage (GTDB taxonomy): Archaea > Micrarchaeota > Micrarchaeia > Micrarchaeales > Micrarchaeaceae > JAMCYG01. The sequence goes on along the minus strand of DAHXMI010000011.1, from coordinate 4,948 downwards.
CGGGCATGAAACTGGTCGACCGCGTGCAGAAAGAGCGGCAGGAGGAATTCGATGAGATAAAAGGCAACGCTAGGGAGATCGCGGCGCAGGTGGCGAAGGCAAGCGTGAAACCCGCGGCCATACTTTACATGACTGGATCTGGCTTGGTACTTGCAAGGCTGCTAAGCGACTATCTATCGGTAAAGAGGGTAAGCAGCGTCATGCCTAACAAGTACATAACGGGCGATTACATGCTGCACGTGGCGAACGTGTGCAAGAAGGCCCTTACGGACAGTACGTCAAATGATATACTGCTTGTGGACAGGCATCCGGAAGGCGTGCAGGAAATAAAGAGAAAGCTCCAGGAGAGGGTTCCTGATGCGAAGATCTACACTGCCGCGACCGAGCGCTCACGCAGTGCAAAGGCGGATTTCATGCCGAGATAGGCACGTCCCAGCCGCATGTGCGCGCTCAAATCCTCTGTGCTATGTTCTTCTCGGCCTCATGTACCATGACCGGTTTCCTTGCCGCGACCTCCTGCCTTATCAGTCTGGCAATGTTAGCCACGGCGGCAGGGAAATAGGAAGAGTCCACGACGTAGAAATTGTTCTCTCCTATGTAGTTCCTCAGGAACTCCACGAATCGGCTGTTGTCCTGCTCTATGAGCAGGCGGTGCACCCAGTCGCTGCCTGTGCTGCCGTTCCTGTTGCTTCTGTGCGCGAACCTCTCCCTGAGCGTCTCCCTGGGGCAGTCCAGGTATATGATGGCATCCGGCTTCGCCATGCTTGTCCATGCCTGCGTCACCCTGTACAGCAGGCCTGACTGGGGAACCCCGTCGTTCCATCCGTTCCTCACAGACTCCACTATGTGGAGGTACGACCATGGTATCCTCTGCATGAGCACCACGTCGTATTCATCCTCCAGCCTCTTGGCCAGTAGCATGGCGCCTATGTAGTTCGCGGCATGGTAGGCGACCGAGAGCGCGAAGTCCTTCCTGGTCTCTATCTCCTCCTGCACGAACCTCCTGCGCACCCTGCCCAGGAAACCGCTCTCGAGGTCATGGCGCTTCGCGTCAAGGGTGCTTATCCCTCTGACATTGAGCTCGGCCTCTATGAGGGGCGACAGCTCCGTCTTGCCTGAAGTCGGATTGCCCTCAAGAGCCACTTTGAAAGCCATCGTTTGTTGGTTAGAAGTAGAAAGTATTTATACCTGTCCTGTACGGGCTGGGAAAGGCAGGCCTAGGTAGCATACTGAGTGAAAAGGCAGGGCCGCGGCCCTGCAGGAAACGTTACTTGCCTCCGATCTTGAACATCTTTGTGCCGCAAGACGGGCATGTGCCTGTAGTGGCCTTCTTGCCGTTCTTCATGGTCACTTCCTTGGGTTCCTTCATCTCCCTTTTCTGCTTGCACTTAACGCAATATGCTTCCATGGTATCACAATATATCTTCTCACGCACGGTATTTAAATCCATGCTAAAAGGGGTGCGGGGCGGCCAATGGAAGGGTTGCAAGCAGAGTTGCATCTCACAGTCGGCAATCACTTTAAATGGACTTTCGTTACGGGCAGTTTGGATGGTACGAGCTTCAGCAGGGGTATGGGGCATGCGCTATAACTCCCGTAATAGTGGCTGCCGAAGAGCAATACTGAGGCGTTTTCCGTGGCAAGCCTTGCGCCGCTCATGCCTGTGTGTGGCATCTGCTCTGCCTGCATGCCAAGTTTGATGGCTGTGTTACTCAGTCCGGGCCTTGCATTGCCAAGCATAATTTTTGAAACGCTCTTGAGGTTTAGGTAGCTATAAGGTAATTCCCAATTCCTGGAGTAATATCCATACGACGCAATCAGCATCTTAAGGTCATACATGCCCCATGCACCAATGAGCTTCGAGCCATGGGCTTTGCAGAAATCCTCGAATTTGACCAAAAGTTCCAGGACGCTCTGTTTCTTCGTGTCAAATATCTGCTCTTTGGTAAAACCATTTATGAGAAGGGCCTGGCTATCATAGCCTCTGCCGTCCATCACCCTGCACTCTTCGTAAAATTCCTCTTTTGTATTGAAGTCGACGGCACCCAGGGAAACGACTGAGCCGGTGCCGTAGGAATCCCTTCTTACATTGCCTCCGGAGCCCTCTATGTCCAGCGCAACAAAATTCATTCCAATTACATCTTCCGGGTCCATGTGCCTACCCCACCTCTATCCCATCAGCCTGAATGCCCCTAAGACATAATCCCTGACCTCGGTGAAGCGCGGAAGCGCCATGACATAAGGCTCCAGCTCCGCCCATCTGCCAACCATGGATCCGATCCTTTCTGCAAACGCTCCAAACGAATATTTTTGCACATCGCCGAATGTGCGCCTGCCTGACTTCTGGTAAACAAGGTGCAGGTCTATGGGCGTACCTGCCATGAGCAGGAACCTGAGGTCGTAAAGGTCCCTCGGCTGGTTTCGCGCGGTATTCATTATCGCGTTCACCTTTTCAGCGAGTATCTCCCTCTCGGCCATCACGTTAAGCACCACAGGGAATCCGGATACCTCTATCAGCTTTTTCTTCGGCTCAAGCATGTGTCGCTCGAAGACCGCATCTATCTTTATCGAGACCCTCGAGTTCAGCTGCGCAGAGAAAAAATCGAGCACAAACACGTGCATGTTCGAATGCCTTATTATCTCCGCCTCCCAGTCGTTTTCCACGCTCATGACCCTGGAGTCAAGGTTCTCTATCGCCGCATCGATTATTGTTATGTCCTTCTCGTCCATGTCGAAATCCAGGTCCTCGGAGAACCTGTCAAGCCCATATGCTATCTCCAAAGCGGTCCCGCCCTTGAATAAGGGACTGCCGTTTATGCTGTATATCTCCTTAAGCAGTAGTTCCTGTATGCGCAGCCTTTCCCTCTGCTCCGCCGTAAACCAGTCGTTCAAAGGATCACGTTTTTATGCTTCGGACTCCCGGCCGTTCGCCGTACAGCGTAATGGCTGCCGCGCGCGCGGAGATCCGAGCAATCCACTGAATAAGATTCTTCGAGGAAATCGGCAAGCCTGCCAATGAGCTTCTTGTTCCCTAGCGCCAGCGCATAGCCTTTCAGCCGTTTCATGTCTATGACGCCCCTATCCACGCCGTTCTTGAACTCTTCCGTATACCACATGGCTCTTTTCAGGTAAAGCGCATCTATAAACGCCTTCTCAGGCGTTGCTACGACCGCGCCGTTCACGCTGCCGAAGCCGAACATGAGCCTCTTGCTTACCTTTATGAAGCGCATCCTGTTTCCACGGAAGACTGCGGGCAAGTGCCGTGCCGTTGTAACGACGTACCTCTCTGCCGGGATCTGTGCCGTGAGGTTGTAAAATCGGAGGGCGCTTATCAGCGACAGGTATGAGGGGTGCACCATATGTGATGCCACGACGTCAATTGGGGTGCCTTCTATGCAGTATCTGCCGCCCTCTATCCTTTCTATGCCCTGCCTGTTGTGCAGGAACTTTGAGGCATACGCGCCCGTCTTGCCGAGAATCCTTGCCGCATCCCGCACGGTGAATACCGCTGTTTCATTCTCCCTCATGAGCGAGACGAACTCCTTAAACTGCATAATAAAGCTTCGAAGTGCAAAAATATAAACCTATGCATCATCTTTACCAAATGGGTAAGATTATGCATAGCAATGCATCGGCGCACCGGCGGTATGGTAAAGTCCCTCAATCGCACACGTGCCCCTTAGGCAGCACTATCGAGTAGTTTACATAACGCAAGACAGTGGAATTGCTGCCGATGCGGAGGTATTGCCGCGCCACTCCCGTGCCGTTGAACAGTATCGCGGGGGTAAAGCTCCATCGTGCCGTTGTAATAGAAAGGCGAATAGGCGTCCACACCGTAAAATTTGAGGTACACCCATGCGTTCGAGACGAAACCGCAGCCGGAGAGGCCGTCGCTCCATATGGTGGCCACCGCATTGCCGAAAACCGCGTTGACGCTGCTCTGGCCCATCCAGCTGAACCCGGGCGAGAACTCGCCGGCAATAGAACGACGCAATGGAAAGCAGCACAGCGGCGAACCCCAATGCGAACAGCGCCACGAAAAGCGCGATATCGAGCTTCCCCGCAGCGGACCGCTTCTTGCCCATGCAAACATACCTCACGTACAGTTTAAATCAATGGGCGTCCGCGCTATTTTACCACGAGGGTGACTACCAACCCTGCCATTCCCAGTATGAGGCCTATCGCGGCCCCAAGGGTCGGCAGCTGCCTGAAGACGAGGTAGGCGAGCAGCGGCTCCATTATCAGTATCGAGACTATCGAAGTGACGCTTACTATCCATATGTTCCTGAACGCGGAGAATCCGAGTATGTAGCCGGCTATCAGCAGCGCTCCGGCCACGGTTATAACGAGGAACATCATGAAGAAGGCGTTCCACGCGTTGCCTCCGAAGTTGGCGGAATGCGAGCTTATCATCTCTGCCACGATGGACACCGACTCCCCTAGGAATATCAGGGCTATGGCGATCAGCGCGAGGTACGGGGACGGCACGGGCACACTGGTACTAAATGGCCGCTCATCTTTATAAATCAAAGGAAGCCGCGGCCGCCCCACCACCATTTAAAAGGCTTAAAACAGAAGCAGGATACGGGAAAGTGCGGGATATACGGCACCCCGCATAAGGGCGAGCGATATGTACACTGGCGAGAAGCAGCATAAGGAAAGGCGCAAATGGCCGAAGTACGAGCCTGACCTGTTCACAAGGGAAGAGATATCCGAATATCCGTGGGTGTTCAGGTCCAGTGACAGGAGCGTCTACATATTCCAGGCAGCCGGCATGGTAGGCGTGCTGGAGCTGAAGGGGTTCGTCGAGAGCGAGAGCAGGAGGGGCATGTTCCACTATGTCATAGTGCCGCTCAGCGTAAGGAACGGGAAGGACATAGTCGGAGTGGGGAAGTGCGCCTGCGAGAGCGCCAACTTCTACGGCAGGCAGTGCAAGCACATGCTCCAC
>DAHXMI010000006.1:0-93194 GCA_027365565.1 Microcaldota archaeon | reverse complement strand
ATAAAAGAGAGGGAGTCTGAGGCAAGTAGGCTGAGGAAGGAGCACAACGACGCGACCGTGCTTGAAGCGCGGCTGAAGGAATATGAAGGAGCGGACAAAGAGGCAAAGGATGCAAGGGACTCCGCGGCGAAGCTAGCTGTGGCGAAAGAAAGGATTTCTGCAAGCGTCGCAGAAGCCAACAGGCAGCTGAAGGAGATTGCCGAGAAGGTTACCGGACTCAAGCTGAAGAGGGAAAGCGCGATAAGGAAGAGGGAACACGAGGCAGAAATCGCGAAGGCGAAGGCGAAGATAGACGAGGGAAGGAAATCGCTTTCGGGCCTTGAGGCGAGCGAAGAGATCATGTCGAAAGCCCAGGAAAAGCTGAGGGGATTGAGCGCACACAGCGCTGAGATCATGGCAAAGGTCGAGGGCAATCAGAAGTACCTTTCCAGCCTGGATGGCCAGGTCGAGGACAAGGCATCCCAACTGAACGAGATAAGCAAGGCGAAGGAGAGGATCGAGAAGAGGCGTGAGCTCGTCTCCGAGATGAACAAGTTCAAGAATGCGCTGGTTGAGACCGAGGCCGGGCTTAGGGGCATGCTTGTGGGCTCGATAAACGAGATGATACACGGGCTATGGCCTGAGCTTTACCCCTACGGCGATTATGACGGGGTGAGGCTTGAGGCCATGAAGGATGACTACGTGCTGGAGGCAAGGAGGAGCGGCAACGGCAACGAGGTGTGGCTGCCGATCGACGCGATAGCCAGCGGGGGGGAGAGGAGCGTGGCCAGCCTCGCACTCAGGATAGCTATGTCGATGGTAATAGTGCCTAACCTCAGGATACTGATGCTCGATGAGCCAACGCATAATATTGATGCGGCAGGAATGGACAGGATGATATCGGTGATGACAGAGACCCTGCCGAACATCGTCGAGCAGATATTCGTGATAACCCATGATGAGGCGCTAAAGCAGATAGGCCTTGCGAAGGTCTACCTGTTCGACCGTGATAAGGGATCGAACGGTGCGACCATAGTATCGGAAGTGTAGTGCGCCGGACGCATGCGCGTCAGAGCGCGCCCAGGCCCAGGTAGTCGCCCTTGTTGTCGTTTTCTTGGCTTCCGATAACTGAGCTCCCGGTCACGCCGGTGAATATCGCTATTAGCTCTATCTTGTCGCCATAAGACTGGTCGAGCCTTGCGCCCCAAGTTACGGTTGCGCTCTTCGATAGCCTTTCCGTAAGCAGGTTGCCTATTGTGTTCGCCTCTCCCAGCGTCAGGTTCGCGCCCCCCGTTATGTGCATCAGTACGCCGGTCGCGGTCTCATAGTCGACGTCCAGAAGCTTGTTGTCGAGCGTGTTCTTCACAACGTCGTTTACCCTGTTCGGGCCATGCGCCTCGCCGACGCTTATCATGGCCAGGCCGCCGCCCTGCATCAGGTTCCTAACGTCGGCAAAGTCTAGGTTGATAAGGCTGCTTGTCGTTATCGTCTCAGTTATGCCGCGTACGGCCCTTGAGGTTATCTCGTCCGCGATCTTGAACGCCTGGTCAAGCGCCAGGTTCTTGTATACCTCTACAAGCTTTTGGTTGTCTATCACAACTAGCGTGTCCACGCTCTTCCTGAGCTCCTCTATACCCTGCTTCGCCAACCCGAGCCTTACCCTCTCGAGCGAGAACGGCACTGTGACTATGCCTATCACTATGGCGCCGTTATTCTTGCATATGTTTGCTATGACCGGCGCGGCGCCTGTACCGGTGCCACCGCCCATTCCTGCGGTTATGAATACGAGATTGAAATCCTTTAGCGCGGCGTCCAGCTCGTCCTTCGAGTACTCTGCCGCTTTTGCGCCCATCTGCGGGAATCCGCCGGCACCCATGCCGCGCGTGAGCGGCCCCCCTATGAGTATCTTCCTGACTGAAGGATCTATCCCGCTCAGGTGCCTTTGTTCGGTGTTGACAGCGATGAGCGCGGCGCCCTGCACGTTCATCCTAGTGAGCCTTTGCACGGTGTTGCTGCCGCCCCCTCCTACGCCGCAGACGCCTATCCTTGCACGAAATAGAACGCTGTCATCCTCCTGATTGGCCGCAGCGGCGTCCACTATGTCCATAAAGCCACCTTATTCTCGTAGACCAATCTCCGTTAATTTATTTAAAACGTTGCACGTATGGGCGTGCGGGCAACAACTGCCTTTTTATAGTTTTTTGTCCAAAAGTATAAACGCTGAACTCTATTCTCAGCATATATGATTCTCGAGTGTTTACAATGGCAAGACTTAGACCGGCAAGGACTTTCAGGGACTCCAATTCGCAGGCGTGGGCGAGGTACTCGCTCAGGAAGCCGAGGAAGAACTACATAAAGGCCATGCCGAGGAACCACATACAGGTTTTCAAGACAGGCACTGACAAGGGCATATTCGACTTAGTGATGACACTTAACGCGGACAGGTACATGCAGCTCAGATCCAACTCGATCGAGGCGGCGAGAGAAACCGCGAACAAGTACCTGTCGAATCTCCTGCCTGAGAACTACCTGCTTAGAGTGCTCATATACCCACACAATGTCATAAGGGAGCACAAGCTTGGCGGCTTCGCCGGAGCTGACAGAACATCAAGGGGAATGAACATGGCGTTCGGCAAGCCGATTGCAGTGGCAGCCAGGATAAAGAAGGACCAGCCCATAATGCTTGTCAAGACGACTTCGGCAAACAAGGCAGCGGCGCACGAGGCGCTCAGGAAGGCCTCGACAAAGCTGTCAGGAAAGTGCAAGATAAAGGTAGCCTGACCCTTTATTCCGCTTTATTTTATTTATTTCTTTACTTCCTATTTTCTCATGCCGGAGTTCCGGCGAAAGAAGGCAATTGCATGCGTATATTACTGCAGTTCCCTGAAGGGCTGAAGCAGGAGGCGCTGAAGCACGCGAAGAGGCTGGAAGCCGAAGGCAACGATGTTTTCATATCGGCTTCCCCTACGTACGGTGCGTGCGACCTGGCACTTGACGAGGCTAGAAACATAGGCGCGGACAAGCTCGTGCACTTTGGGCACGCGGAGTTCAACAAGGTGGACTTCAACGTCGAGTATGTAGAGTACAGCATAGACGCGCCCCTCGACATGCTTGAGAAGGCGCTCCCGCTGCTTGAGGGACGGGATGCAATAGGCGTGGTTGTCACCATACAGCAGATCCATCAGCTGCCCGTAGTGAAGGAGTTCTTCGAAAGGAACGGCAAACGCGTAGTAATAGGCAAGCCGTACGGCTTCGCGAAGAAGCAGGGACAGATACTCGGCTGCGACATAGGCAGCGCTGCCTCGATCGACAGCAAGGTCGATGCGTTCGTTTACTTTGGAGGTGGGATATTCCATCCGCTTGGGGCCGTGCTCGCGACAACCAAGCCATTCATAGCCGTTGACCCGTTCAACAGCAAGGTGGAACAGATGGATTCCTACAGGGAGACGTACGCCAAGAGGAGCAAAGGCAAGGTGCTTGCAGCACTGAAGTCGAGGCGCTTCGGCATACTTGTCAGCACGAAGAACGGGCAGCACAACATGGCACTTGGGAAGGTGCTGAAGAGGAAGGCAGAGGAGGCCGGCCTCGACGCGCAGATACTAGTGAGCAATATGGTGGACTTCGAGTCACTCAACAACATGCGCGAGTTCGATGCGTTCGTCAACACTGCATGCCCAAGGATAGCGATAGACGACATTGACAGGACGACTGCCCCGCTGCTAAGCGCGAACGAGCTGATGGACGTCATCAGGATGAAGGGAGAGCTGAGACTGAAAGACATCCCAGGATACTGATTCTACGCATGTATTTGATTTGTAGGTAGCCTGCGCTATCCAAGCAAAGCAAAACCAAAAGAAAAAGGAAAAGAAAAGATAAAGGCAACGGTTATGTTGCCTTTGCAGTCACTGTCGCTACCTGTACCTGCAGTCCCGAAGTGGTTCCCTGGGTATATACTGCGTATATGTATCCAGACCAGGAACTACCGGTTGCCACTGTTGGGCTCAGAGTTATTGAAGCAGTCGTACTCTGGCCGGAGTTGAGTCCGTTGGTTATAACAGTGTTTGAGTATCCTGTCAGCGTAGTCGTGCTGGAACCGCTAGGCACCGCATACAGCGTCAGCGCAGTCCAGTCGTTGCCGGTGCTCTGGCCGAACGTAAACGACAGGGCGCTGCTGTGCAGCAGCAGATTCGTGCACTCATATCCCGATCCCGCAACGCATGAGGTACCGAGGAATGAGGTTCCGCTAAACACTCCGAGCACGTAAAGTGCTCCGAGGACGACCGCAATGATAAGTATGGCCCAGCCATATGTCATCAGGTATTCCATGGCGCTTTGCGCCTTTCTACTGGTCATTTTAGAGTTCATCATAACTCCACCTTTCATTTTACTATACAAAAGAATATCTTTTAAACCTTCCGCAACACTAGCAGACTGTTTATCAAAGATTGTGCAATGGCAATATGTATTGCCTTCTGCCAGCATATGATTTTGGGCCGATTCAAGGAAATCGCGGCGCCCGATTCCTGCTTATGTTGTAGCAAAGTAATTTTTCCAGTTAAGATAAGCGTATTAAGATATCTTGCATTACGGAATATGTGGTTTTATGGCAGAGGAGCTTAACCCATTTAAGATAGCACAAGCACAGTTGGACGACGCGGCAGAAGTAATGGGCCTTGATAAGGAGGCGCATCAGATACTCAGGGAGCCGATGAGGACCCTTACGGTCAACATCCCCGTAAAGATGCGCAACGGCAAGGCGAAGGTGTTCCAGGGCTTCAGGGTGCAGTACAACGACGCAAGGAGGCCGACGAAGGGCGGGATAAGATTCCATCCTGCCGAGAGCATCGACACCGTGAAGGCGCTCGCAGCATGGATGACCTGGAAGACATCGCTGGCAAACATACCTTATGGAGGCGCGAAGGGCGGCATAATCTGCGACCCAAAGCAGATGAATGATGCAGAGCTTGAGGCGCTTTCGCGCGGCTACATAAGGGCGATAGGCAAGTATATCGGCCCGGAGGTCGACGTGCCGGCCCCTGACGTGTATACCACGCCGCAGATAATGGCATGGATGATGGATGAGTACAGCAACATAGTAAGGCATGGCGCCTTTGACGTGATAACTGGCAAGCCGCTTGACGTGTGGGGCTCGGAGGGAAGGAACGACTCGACGGCGATGGGCGGCATGTACGTCATGCGCGAGGCCGCGAAGAACCTGAAGATAGACCTGAAGAAGGCAAAGATTGCTGTGCAGGGCTTCGGCAATGCAGGCAAGTTTGCATACACGCTCTCGAAGCAGCTGTTCGGCTCCAAGGTCGTTGCGATAAGCGACTCCGAGGGGGCGGTATACGATCCGAAGGGACTCGACCTAGCGAAGCTCGAGAAGGCAAAAGAGGAAACAGGCAGCGTGTCCGGATACAAGGGCGGTGAGAAGATGACTAACGAGGAGCTGCTCGAATCCGACGTAGACATACTCATACCCGCTGCGATAGAGAACCAGATAACTGGCAAGAACGCCGACAAGATAAAGGCGAAACTTGTGCTGGAGCTCGCGAACGGGCCAGTGACGCCAGAAGCAGATAGGATACTGCACGAGAAGGGCATATTCGACGCACCTGACTTCCTTGTCAATTCCGGGGGAGTGATAGGCTCGTACTTCGAATGGGTGCAGAACACGCAGCATTACTACTGGACGGCCGATGAGGTGTACAGGAAACTCGACACGATAATAACGAAGTCATACCTGGATATGATGAAGACTAAGAAGGAGTATGACGGCAAGAGGAAGAAGATAACGCCGAGGACTGCAGCGTACATAATAGCCATAAGCAGGGTAGCAAGCGCAATGAAGACGAGAGGGTGGTACTGAGCCAGTTTCTTTTCACTCTTTTTTCCTCTTCCTTTTTCTCTTTTTCCCTTTTCACATCCATTTTCTGGCGTGCAATGCAGCGGAATCTCGTGGAGCAGCGATTATGCACAGAGAATGAAGAAAAGAATACGCTGGGAGCGGGAATCGAACCCGCGTAGGCCAGACGGCCAAACAGCTTAGCAGGCTGCCGCCCTTTAGTGCCTTACGGTTCCACTAGGCGATCCCAGCATGCAACGCATTTCATTTATCTATGCAAGGTATAATAACGTTCCGTGCGCGCTGACATAAACGCAGGAGCGCAAAGTGGCAGAAGCTGCCTTGCGCCATACCCTGCAAGCAGGTTGTTTGCATTTCCACTCGGCCCTGTATCTCGGAAGCATAGCGACGACACGCTTAAGGTTGCTCCTTCCGGCCTGGCCTGGTTCACATGCCACACTATCATCAGAGGCAGGACGTCAGCATTTCCATGCAAGCCCGCAGACAAGGCATGACACTTGGTCAGCATTGGCCCGCCCAAAGGGATTTGCGGTATGGAAAACCCTTAGCTTCCCGCCTATCTGCCACATATAATAAAAGCGCCCTGGTTTAAATATGTTTCACTGCGCCGAGAATGCACAAGCATTAATATTATATGCGTGTTAACATTTACCGCATAAGTAAGGTGTAGCCTTGAGCGACGGCAAAGACCAATATATAGAATTCCTAGACAGGGCATTCGAGCGCATGCCCCACCTCAGTGCGGAGTCTGTCGACTTCAAGATACCGGACGTCGAATCTATAGTACAGGGGACGAAGACGATAATAAGGAACATAGGCGTAATAGCGGATAGGGCGAGGAGGACGCCCCAAGAGATCGGGAAGTACCTCAGCCGTGAGCTCGCCGTACCAACGAGCTACGAGGACCAGAGGCTGATGATAAACGGTAGGTTCCAGAACGAGGAGCTCAACAAGCGCATGCACGCTTATTTCGACACCTATGTCATATGCAGGGAATGCCACAAGCCAGACACACACCTCGAATCCGGAGGAAGGGGGATGATGCAGCTCGTCTGCGAAGCGTGCGGCGCTAGATATGGAGTGAAGAGCTACTGATGGTGCAGCGACAATGAGGAATAATTTTGATAAAAGGAGGGGCTCGCCAGAAAACGATGAGTCCCAAAGGCTGAAGAGGCCGCAGGCCGGGGAGGTTCTTGGGACGGTGTCGAAGATAGCAGGCGCTGCGAGATTCGAGGTCAGGTGCACCGACGGGAAGGAGCGGCTCTGCTCCATACCTGGCAGGCTCAGAAGGCGATTCTGGATAAAGGAGGGCGACGTGGTCATAGTTAAACCATGGGTCGTCCAAGGCGACGAGCGCGGCGACATAATGTGGAGATACAGCCAGATGGACATAGGCAGGCTCAGGGCAGCGAAGATGATATAACATTGAGTGCTGTGTCATGCGTCTATTAGTAAATAATTTATAGCTGAGATGCGAATTATTCTTCGCCGATCGGCTACAGTTTCCAAGAGTTGGGGGTATGCAACTTACAGACATGCTTGGGGAGTCTGCGGTATTCGCCGACCGCGAAGTGCTTTCTCCGCACTACATACCGAAGAAGCTCAGGTACAGGGAGAAGGAGATAAACAGCATCGAGCGAGCGGTAGCCCCGGCGCTGAAGGGGGAGCGAGGCAGGAACCTTTTCATATACGGCAAGACAGGTACCGGAAAGACATCGTGCGCGCAGTATGTCCTCAAGGAGGTCAATGAGATACCCAATGGCAAGGCGAAGATATCATATGTGAATTGCAGGATATACAACTCGCGGTTCAGGGTGCTCAGCAAGGTGATATCCGATCACCTGCCGACGTACTCGAGAAGGGGATATGGTGCCGTAGACCTCTACGAGAGGATAGCCAGCTGGGTGGAGGAGGACAACAAGATACTCGTGATCGTGCTAGACGAGATAGACGTGGTGAGGGATCTCGATGATCTCATATACACGCTGACGAGGCTGAACGCTGACATAAGGGCAGGCGGAGTCACCATAATGGGCATATCGAACAGGGTATCGTTCAAGGAGGAGCTCGACCCGCGAAGCCTTTCCGCACTCTACGAGACCGAGCTGGTCTTCCCGCCGTACAATGCTGACGAAATATACATGATACTGAAGGACAGGGTCTCGAAGGGGTTCAAGGAGAATGTAATCGCAGACGAACTGCTGCACATTATCGCGTCAAAGGCGTACAAAGAGGGCGGTGATGCGAGGTTTTCGCTGAAGATACTGACCAAGTCTGGTGAGATGGCAGAGGAGCGCGGCCAGGACAAGATAACTCAGAAGGAAGCTGATGACGCGATAAGGCTTTCTGAGAACGATATAGTCTACGACGTCATAGCGACGCTGCCTGAGCACCAGAAGCTCGTGCTGTATGCGATAGCGCAACTCACGCAGAGCGGTGGAACCTACAAGAAGCTCGTCAACGGCGTGGACACCTACATATTCAGCGGCGAGATTTACAACAGGTACAGGGGCATATCCGCAGGGCTGCACAAGAGCCCGAAGAGCGAGAGGTGGTACAGGAAATACCTCTCTGAACTGGTAATGCAGGGCATAATAGACTCATTCGACTCGAGCCATGGCATAAGGGGGCATACCAAGCTCATAAAGCTCAGGTATCCGCCGTCGAAGACCAAGGAGGCGCTCGACAGGGAGCTCTTCGGCATCAATGGCGATAAGCAGGAGAAACCAGATGAAGAGGAAGGGGAAGGCCCCGATAAAGAGGAAGAGCGGGCGGAATGAGCGAGCATTACGTTTTCCCAACAATCAACAACACAGGAAGGTGTGTCATTGGATTCCTACGACATAGTACTGGACTCATGCGAAACCGATAGCGGCTTCGCAGGCATGATAGGGTTCAAGCAGCTCGGTGTCGTAGGCAGGGGCATAGGTATGATAGATGCGGACAGGCTGCACAACATCGACAGCGTGCAGAAGAGGTCGATCGCATTCGGTTCCGACGCAGGAAAGCTTTCTGCCCTCGTGAGGAAAGGCGTCGCCGCAGTCCATGTAAGCGAATTCAGGATTGACAGGAAGCTGATTGAGGATATAGCAGCAAACGACTGCGTGCTTTGCATAAGCACGAAGGAGATAACCAACACATACGGAGCGAAGCGGGCGCGCATGCTCTACAAGGCGTCCAGGCTGTTCAGGCTCGCGAAGAAGAGGAAGATAAGGGTAGCGTTCGCGACCATGGCCTCGTCGTTAAACGAGATGCTGTCGAAGATACAGCTCATTGAGATAGCGAAGCTGATTGGCGCGGACGAGCAGTACGCGCGATACAGCATAGGGGAGATAAACGGATATCTGGTGAATGGGGATGATTAAGGAGAAGAGGCATTACCTGCTGGTGGAATGCACGGCAGACACCGCGGCGGCGCAGGACTTCGGCCGCGAGCTGCAGAACGAGCTGCTCCGCTGCATAGGGGAGATACAGTTCCATGTCGTGAATCCGAAATTCGAGAGGAGTGAGGGCAGCAACAGGTTCATAATAAGCGGCACTGTAGAGGGAATGGGCAGCCTGATTGTGGCGCTGTCCATGATAAAACGGATCGGGGGCAACAGCATTGCGATGTTCACCCTGAAGAGGTCGGGAACCGTGACTGCGCTGATGGGCGGCGCCAGGGCCGCTGACTAAAAAGGTAATTTTTATGAAATCGAAAGATGCAGGGATAAAGGTCTCGGCAGGAGTGGTTCTGGTGTTGAAACCCGCTCATGGTTCGGAGCCGAAGGTCGTGCTTATTAAGCAGAACAACAGCCATTACGGGAGGCCTGCAGGTTACGGCGAGGTCATAGACATAGGGCCGAAAGGGGGCGTGGAGAATGGTGAATCGGAACCGGAGACTGCGCTCAGGGAAGCCGCGGAGGAGGTGGGCCTGACCGGACTGAGCCTTGACAAATCGTTCAAGACCGAGGTGAAGTTCGAGTTCGACCAGCCGACCGGGAACGGCGCGCCGATGCACATCAGGAAGAAGGTCGTGTACTACCTTGCATACATAACCGAAGAAGAGGCAGGGCGCATAAGGCTGTCTGAAGAGCACGAGTCGTTCGAGATCCTCCCTATAAGCAGTGCGGTGAGGAGGATAGAGGCGAGCGCAAAGACAAAAATGGACGTCCTTAATAAGATCAGGTTTTATGTTGCCAAGACTGCAGGGCCAGGCTAGAGAGCAGGAAGGCACAATCGGTAGATAGCCCGGATCGAACTTATTTTGTTTCTTTGTTTCGGCAGTCAGGACTACTTCTCGCGCCAGCCCGACATGCGCATTGCTATGGTGAAGTAAACGAGCGTCTCGATGACGAGCACCGGCAGCGCATACCAAGGCATGGCCTCAAGGCCGAATAGCCCCTGGCTGAGCATCGCGGCAGGTGTTACAGGCGATATCATGAGAAGGTATAGCGCCCACTTTGGCAGTATGACGTATGGATAGAAGGTTGGCGGCACCATCGTCAGCACCACGCTCACTATCGATATTATCCCCCAGAGGTTGCGGACATGCTTTATGAAGCTCGTTATCACTACCGCAACCGACATCGCTGCGACGAGCAGCAGAAGCATCACCCCGACGAACGCAAGGAATGGCAGCACCGAGAATATCCCAAGATACGCGGCTATCAGACCGTATATCAGCAGGCCGGGCAGGGCCGTCGCGAGATAGCTGAACGTCAGTCCGAAAGAGTAGTCGAATGGGGTCAGGCTCGTTGCCACGAAGAGGTCCTGTATCCTTAGCTGTATGCGTTGGAATGCGGCATCGGAGCTGCCGTATATTGCGTTGGTTGCGATTATCGAGAGGAAGCCGCCGATCACTGCGAAGTCTATCAGCCTGCCGGCCGAGAATATTGTTACCAAAAACAGGAACACCAACGGATATATTATCGAGGATATTACGTAGGACATCCCTCTCGGTATGGCATTTATGCCGTAGTACCACGTGAACGCCCCTATGAACCTAAGATTCAAGCTCCACACCCCTTATAACGAAAAGGTCCTCGAGTGTTATCGGCTTTATCGTGTAGCCCTTGCTCACGTAGCCTTCCGCCTCGCGACGCTTCACATATTTTATTTTCATGTTGCCAACGGTGTACCTGCTCTTCACTCCAGGGCTCTGCGTCTCGACCCTCACCATGCCCCTGAACCTGCCAAGCATGCCGTTCACTGTGCCGAAGCCTATGCACTTGCCCCCATCGACCATTGCTATCTCTTCGGAGAGCTCCTGCGCCTCGTCCATGTAGTGAGTGGTGAGAACCACAGTGCCCTCCAGCATGCGCATTGCACCCCATACCTCAAGCCTGGATAGTGGGTCGAGGCCAGTTGTCGGCTCGTCGAGGAACACAACGTCGGCGTTGGCCGCGAGGGCCATGGCCACGAATATTTTGTGCTTCATGCCTCCTGAGAGCATGTCTGAAGGGGTGTTCCTTGCATCCCACATCTCAAGCGCGCGGAGAGCGTTCTCTGCGTCCCTTGAGGCATTGCCCAGGGTTGCGCCCCTCGCAAGAAGGTATGTCTTGAGGTGTTCCATCGGCGTCAGGAAGCCCATCGGGCTTGCTTCCTGGGGTATGCTGACGAGTTTCTTCCTGATGGCTTTGGTGTCTTTCACTACGTCAAGACCGTCTATCGTCGCCGTACCAGAAGTCGGCAGCAGCTGCGTCGAGAGTATGCGCATCAGTGTCGTCTTGCCTGCGCCGTTCCTGCCTATGACGGTTGTCATTCGCTTTCCAAGCCTCAGGTTCACCCCCTTGAGCGCGAACGTGCCGTCGTGATAGCGTTTCTTCAGGCTCTTGGTCTCAATCATGATATGTACCTGGGTCGCCCTTGCCCATTCATAAATCTGCCCGCGAGCATTATTATTCCTTTGCGGGAGTTAGGGGAACCATGAGTGTGGGATAATATGATGGGAGTACTGGCTACCCTTGCGGCGATTGCCGCACTCTCATGGAATTCCTATGTGTGCCATGCTCACACGTACGACGAGTTGACGCTCATGCTCAGAAGGTCCCATACCGTGTTGCCCTCCTCGTCCTTCATGCCCAGGATGCGCCCCGGCAGGGCCGAAAGCTGCATCTTGGCTTCAGTGGCCCCGCGCCTGGCTATTATGTGCGCTATTGAGGAGCCGTTCCTGCGCACCCTTATGCGCGCAATGGAGGGGTTGGAAGCCGCCGCTGTCGCCACCTCCTGGTCCGATTCCACCAAGTCTAGGAGCGCCTTCTCTGGATCTGCCGCCAACGTCGCGTAGGACTGGTTGTCGACGTGGCTGCGCAGGAAGCCGGCTATCAACTCTGACATCTTTCTGCTTGATTTCGTTTCCCCATTCTTACCACCGCTCCAAATTCTCTGGCACGCTTAAAAATGCTAACCGGTCAATACTTGTATCTGGCTAAACACCCCCTAAGGAAAGCTTAAAAATTAGGTTGGAAGTAAATAATTATGGCTTGTTTTTATTGGCCTAGACCCATGACGCACAGCGCTGAAGGGCAGGAATTTACGACGTAAAACAGAAAAAGATCAGGGAAAACATCATAAGAATAGGTGGATATGGATGATAGGTATACGTGCTCCGGATTTCGAGGCGATGGCGTACAGGGAAAACGACTTCGGGAAGGTCAGGCTTGCCGACTACAAGGGCAAGTGGGTTGTGCTTTTCTTCTATCCTGCGGACTTCACCTTCGTGTGCCCCACCGAGCTGGAGGGCTTCGCGAAGGATTACAAGGAGTTCCAGGGCAAGAACGCGGAGATACTGGCGGTTAGCCGTGATACTGAGTACGTCCATAAGGCGTGGCTCGAGACCGATCCAAGGCTGAAAGGCATAAAGTACCCGATGATAGCCGATAGGAAGGGAGAGATAGCCACGAAGTACGGCGTGCTTAACGAGGCCTCTGGCAACGCTATGAGGGGCCTGTTCATAATAGACCCGGACGGCATCATAAAGTACATGGTCGTAACTGACGACAACGTTGGCAGAAGCACCGAGGAGACTCTCAGGGTGCTGCTTGCGCTCCAATCAGGAGGGCTTTGTCCAGTCAACTGGAAGCCAGGGGAGGAAACCCTCAAGATCAAGAAGTGAGAGGAACGGAGGAGATAGTCTTTGCTGCCATTTTATCCCTATCTCCCCCCTCCCCAAATGCATGCAAAACATTATAAAGGTGCATAAGAAATTAAACTATAATTCGATTCTTACGGTATAAAATCGCGTTTATCACATGGTGAAATGAATGTATCCGAACGTACAGGCATATGACAGAGGCATGATGTTCAGCCCGGACGGGCAGCTTTTCCAGGTGGAGTACGCCAAGGCTGCTGTCAGGAAGGGAGCTACGGCAGTAGGCATAATAGCGAAGGATGCGATAGTGCTCGCCGCGCACAAGAACATAACAGAGCCGCTCGTCGTGCCTGAGACCTTCCAGAAGATATTCAGGGTCGACTCGCACATAGGTTCTACTTACAGCGGGATAGTCTCGGACGGCCTACATCTCATAGGCAGCATGCGAAACAAGACTCAGACGCACAGGATGGTCTACAGCGAGACAGAATCGGTAGAGACGCTCGCGAGGGAAATATCGGATGACATGCAGGTAGCAACGCAGTATGGGGGCGTTAGGCCTTATGCGGTATCGCTGCTCATAGGCGGAATAAACGCCTCTCCGATGCTCTTCGAGGTAGACCCCTCTGCAACCCCGATGGGTTACAAGGCGGATGCGATAGGCATGGGGAAGAAGATAGCAGGCGAGGTGCTCGCTGGCGGCTACAAGGACAACATGAGCATAGACAATGCGGTGAGCCTTGGTATAGAAGCAATAAAGAAGAGCGCCGAGTCCAAGATAAAGGAGAATAATCTTGATGTTTCAATAATAACAAGGAGCAACGGGTTTGAGGTGTTCAACCCAGAGAAGATAGCCACATATCTCTGATTCTGCCTCCTTTTAGCATGTGATGTGATGTCAAAGGTCGTTATTGCAAAATACAGCCGCGGAAACGACGATTTTGAGATACTTGTCGACGCCGATATGGCGTACGAATACATAACCGGCACGCGCAGCGATCCGCTCAGCGTCCTCGAAACAGAGGGGGTATTCAGGGACGCGAAGAAGGGCGAGGAGCAGAGCGACAGCAAGATATCCGCTGCGTTCGGCACGACAGACTTGGCAAAAATCGTCGACATAATACTTAAGAAGGGGCACGTGCCCATAACATCGGAGCAGCAGAAGAAACTGGCAGAGGAAAAGAAGAAGCAGGTAATAGAGATAATATCCAAGAACTCGATAGACCCAAGGACTAACACGCCGAATCCGCCGATGAGGGTAGCTAACGCGATAGAGCAGGCGAAAATATACATCGACCCGATGAGGAGCGCAAGCGACCAGATAGATGAGATAGTCAAAAAGCTCAGCGTCATATTGCCGATAAAGTTCGCAAATGTGAGCATGGATGTGATAGTGCCGCCGGAATACGCGAACAGGTGCTTCGGTATGCTGAAGCACTACAACATAAAGGCGGAGAAATGGCTCTCCGACGGCTCGCTTCAGGCCAGCCTAGAGTTTCCGGCAGGGCTAAGGGACGAGTTCTTCGACAAGATAAACGGCCTGACGCAGGGAAAGGCACAGGTAAAGATAACGAGTTGAGGAAAGAGAGGTAAGAAAGGAAAACGATAGTGTAGTGATGTTATGAGAGGAATAATTTTTCCAGGACAAAGCGTTGAAAGAACCGCGAGCAGGGATGGCACATACGTGGAAAACGGCAAGGTCTACTCGAAGGTAGTTGGCCTCTATGACGAAGGCACGGGGAGCATAATATCCCTCGAGGGCACTTGGAAGCCCAGGATGGGGGAGAAGGTGGTAGGCGTCGTGTCTGAGATAGGCAGGAAGGACACCTACAAGGTAAGCCTTTCCGGCAACGCGGAAGGCATAATAATTTCAGGTAGATATGAAAGGTTCAGGTTCAGAGTAGGGGACGTGATAGAGGCTTCGGTCGCAAGGGTTGAGGGCCAGGGCAGCGTCGTGCTTGAGAGGCCGAGGCCGTTGGGCCAGGGCCTGATAATCGAGATAAAGCCGATGAAGATCCCGAGAGTGATAGGGAAGGGCAACACCATGATAGACCAGATTGCGAACCTGACGAAGTGCAAGATATCCGTCGGCATGAATGGCATGGTATGGCTCAGCGACGGAAACCTGCAGCTGGCAATTGACGCGCTTAGGAAGATAGAGATGGAGGCCCATACGTCGGGCCTCACTGAGAGGATAAAAAAAATGTTGAACGGTGAGTAATTTGGCATCATTAAAGAACAGACCAGAACTGCTGAAGAATGGAAAGAGGCTTGACGGAAGAGATCTCATAGAGCTGAGGACGCCAATAAAGCTGACGGCCGGCGTAGTAAAGAATGCGGACGGGTCAGCGTACTTGGAATGGGGCAACAACCGCGTAATAGCCGCAGTGTACGGGCCGACGGAGGCCAAGCCGAAGCACACAGCCGACCCGACGAAGGCGGTGATAAAGTGCAGGTATGAGATGGCGCCTTTCTCCGGGCTGTCGGACCACGGCAGGACTGGACCGAACAGGCGCGCGACGGAGATATCGAAGGTCACCAGAGAGGCGTTCGAGAACGTCGTGCTTCTCAACGAGTTCCCTGGCACTGAGATAGACATCTATATCGAGATATTGCAGAGCGATGGCGGAACGAGGGCTGCAGGAATAACCGCGGCATCTGTCGCGCTGGCAAACGCAGGCATACCGATGAAGGACCTCATATATGCGGTCAGCTTCGGCAAGGTCGGCGACAGCATCATTCTCGATCTCGACATGAAGGAGGATAACTACTCGGACTGCGACATGCCGATGGCGATATCCCCTAAGAACGGTGACATACTGCTGCTGCAGATGGACGGCAGTCTCAGCCTGCAGGAGCTTAGGGCCGGAATACAGCATGTCATCGACGCAGGAAAGACGATAAGCGCAGCGCAGCAGGACGCGCTGAAGAGGTTCTATTCGGACAGGCAGCAAACCCAGCAGGGCAATGGAACAGGTGCTGAGACAGGCAGTGAAAGCCTGGAAACAACAGGGTGAAAACATGGAAGCGATAGACATAGTCAAGAGCAACTACGTAAGGGAGCTCATGAACAAGGGACAGAGGCAGGACCAGAGGGACCTGATGGCGTTCAGGGAGATGAAGATTACTAAGGGTATCATAAAGAACGCAGAAGGCTCAGCACAAGTGGAACTCGGCAACACAAAGGTGCTTGCAGGCGTCAAGGTCATGCTCGGCAGCCCTATGAGCGACACACCAGAGCAGGGCAACCAGATAGTATCAGCGGAGCACTGGCCTGGCGCCTCGAGGGAATTCGAGCCCGGACCCCCCAGCCCGGAAGCCATAGAGCTGGCAAGGGTAGTCGACAGGGGGATCAGAGCGGCGAACTGCATAAACCTCGAGAGTCTTTATCTCGAAGAGGGCAAGTGCTGGGACGTCTACACGGACATATACATCCTTAACCATGACGGCAACCTGATCGATGCAAGCGGAATCGCAGTGATGGCCGCGCTTGCGGACACGAAGATGCCCAAATACGAGAATGGAGAGGCGAACAGGGAAGACCGCACCACACCTCTCAATGTGAAGAGCATAGTGGCAACGACCACGTTCGCGAAGCTGGGTGACAAAATAGTGCTCGACCCGTCCAAGGACGAAGAGAACGCGATGTCCGCCAGGCTGACGGTCGCGACGGACGGCAGCGTCATACGCGCGATGCAGAAGGGCAAGAGCGGAAGCTTTAATATTGATGAAGTAGAGGAACTATCTAGGATATCCCTCGAGAAGCACGCAGAGCTGAAGAGGGCAATAGAGCAGTGATGTAGATGGCTAACGCTAGTATAAGGTACGGTAGAAGTATAAGAAAGAGGAATGCGTCCGTCATAGCGGAGAAGAGGTCGAAGTACAAGTGCGACGTGTGCGGAAGGCTCACGGTGAAGAGGATAAGCACCAGCATATGGAAGTGCAAGCACTGCGGAACGACGTATGCTGGCGGAGCGTACATGATGAGGACGCCAGCTGGCGAGCTTGCGGTGAGGCTCATAGACGACCTCGCCAAGCAGAGCAAGTGAAAGTGAGAAGAGGGATTAGTACAGCACAATCGAAATCGATGATCACATTGAACGACGATAACGGGAAGGTAAACATCGTGTACTCGCCGATAAAGGAGCTGGTGGTGCACGACGTGATAAAGTCCGACATGAAGGAGCTCATAAGGAGCAGGGTTACCCCGCAAGGCAACATGCCGCTCTATTGGTGCGGCGGCTTCGTCTTCGGTTTCACCTCGCTTCCGCCTACAAAGGACGTGATAAAGGAGTACCTTGAGGGTAGGATACACTGGATGGAGGTGCAGTACGCAGAGATGAGCGAGTACAGGAAGGAGGTAGAGGCGAATGATGAGCAGTACCTCAAGACGAGCGTGATCAACACGGACACCAACGCGGTGCACAAGAGCTTCGCCGGATGGCTGAGAGGCAGCGTCAGGAACGGCACGGTAGTTGTCAACGCACCGGAAAGCGACAGCGCGGCTAAGGGCCCGGCGCGTAAGAACGGGAAGAAATAAGGCGATACCATGGCTTACATATGCAAGAAATGCGGCAAGAAGATAAAGGAAGTGAAGAACTTCGTCAGGTGTGAGTTCTGCGGAGGCAAGGTCCTCATCAAGGAGCGCTCGCGCATAGCCAGGGAAGTATCAACAGACTGACTGGCGGCTTTACTTTCCCTGTTCCTTGTTCTTTTTATCAGTCAAGGTGCAGCGTAGCCGCTCCCCTAGAAACCGCTGCGCTCACTTTTCGCTCTCGCTGACGATTACCGTCTCCGACACGTTCTTTACCCTGGAGTAGTTTACACTGTTCTTCCTGAGCTGCAACGAGGTCTTTTCGCTCCTTATTATGTTGTCGACCTTCTGCAGCAGCAGCGCGGAGACGACCCCCGACTCGAAGTCGAGTATTATGTCCTCCACCTTCCCCATCCTCTTGCCGGAGTTGCTGATTATGTCCTTGCCGTACAGTTCTGAAAGCATTATTGCCATGTATTACACCAACGCATCGACTCGATTGCACTTATACCAAGCAGTTGATAACTATATAATCCTTTTTACGTTCTTCGTGGCGAATATCCTTGAGGTGTACTCCTTCAGTTCCTTCATGAACCCTTCAGGATCCTTCTCCAACTCCTTCCTTTCCTCGTCGGAGAATAGTGCTGCATTGTCCTTTACTATTCCAGCCAAGTACTCGTCGCCCACGTGGTAGCATTCCTGCCCGCACGCCGCACACCTGTATCTTGGAACTGCAGGTGCGCCGCCATTGCCGGGGCCTGAGAGCGTTTTGTTCCTTTCCAATGATGCACTACCGCAGGCAGGACAGCTCCTTTTTATCCTGACAGGGGAATACTCTGCCCCTACCGTTTCCACCTCCCCGTTGATTTCTATGGATACTATCTCCTTCAGGAAGGCCGAGGAAGGCGCGCTTCCATGCGCCTTTTCAAGAGAGCGGAACAGCGTAACGCCTTCGCTATCGAACTTGGAGTAGAGCAGGCCGCCGCCGATCTGCTCCAGCAGCGCGGTATAATCCTTGCCGTTGTGGGAGTAGTCGAACCTTATCTCGCCGTTCGGCCCGTGAGACTCGTAAGCCTTCATCTCAGCCACCGTGCTTTATCTTGTAGGTGTCGACGTCCTCGCCCAGAATGGAGTTCCTCCCCTTCTTCTTGGCCCTAGCGACTGCATATCTCGCTATCTCGGCTGCCTTCGCCTCAAGTATGCTTGCGATCGCGCCGGCTGCCTCGTCGCTTACCACTACGCCCTTCTTCTTGACAAGCTTCTTTATCGCGCTCTTAGGTATCTTCGACATCGGATTGCCTCCGTGTTATATCAGTACTCAAGATCCTCATCACAGCGTTTGCTCAGGACCTTTTCTTCATCACTACAACTGCTTTGCATTAAAGGATTATATTTCTTTCATGACCGGCACGGCTTTACCGCTGCGTAGCATATGCATGCGTCAGCTTTAAATTTGTAAGCGACCACATAATAACGCATTGCGACCCCTTGGTTGGCATGCAAACATAGGTGCTGAAATATGAGTATGATAGACGTAAACGAGGATAACTTCGAGAAGGAAGTGGTTCAATCAAAGATACCTGTTATCATAGACATGTGGGCGGAGTGGTGCGGCCCTTGCAGGATGTACTCCCCGGAGATAGAGGAGGCTTCGAAGGAGTTCGACGGAAAGGCAAAGTTCGTGAAGATAAACGTGGACGACAACCAGAACATAGCCACAAAGTACGACATAATGAGCATACCGACCACTCTGATAATGGTCGGCGGCAACGTGAAGGCGGAGAACGTCGGCGCCATACCCAAGAAGATGCTAGTCGAATGGATAAAGGGCAATATCTGATGGAACGCGAGTGCGTTCCGGACTATTTCTTCCATTCGCGCGCGTAGAAAAGCTTTATTATGATTGGAGTGCAACTATCTTCTTACTGCAGCTGATCCGATGGCCGATGTACCTTTCCCGAGGGGAGTGAAGGACCTGCTTCCGAACGAGGCACTTTTCAGGAGCAGGGTAATAAAGATAATAGAGAATGTCTACCAGTCATTCGGATTTTACGAGATAGACACGCCCTATATCGAGTCGCTCGCCCTGTTAAAGGGGGACAAGGCCCTCGGCGAGGATAACCAGAAAGAGCTGTTCGAGATCAATGTGGAGAATTTGGGCCTCAGGTTCGACCAGACGGTCTCGCTTGCGAGGTTCATGGCGATGCACCAGCAGCTGCCCTTGCCATTCAAGAGGTACCAGATAGGCAAGGTATGGCGACTGGACGAACCGCAGAAGAACAGGTACAGGGAGATAACGCAGGCGGACGTGGACATAGTCGGCGGTAAGAGGGTAGTGACCGATGCAGAGGTACTCGCTGCGGCTATGACAGCATACGACAAGCTTGGAATCAGCTATATGGTGCGGATAAACGACAGGAGAATCCTCAACGGCGCACTCGCCGCGTTCGGAGTGGCTGACGACCTCCAGGTAAAGGCGATTCGCGCCATAGACAAGCTCGACAAGATTGGAAAGGATGGCGTGACCGCGGAGCTGCTCAAGCTCGGGCTGAAGGAGGAGAGCGTGGACGGCGTGATGGCGTTTATAACCAAGGAGGGCATTAATGCGGAAAAGCTGGATTACGCGGAAAGCATAGTGAACGATAAGGAGTCGGTGAAGGAGCTGCGCGAGCTGCTCGACCTCATTAGCATGTACAAGCTCAACGGCGAGATTGAGGTGGACTTCTCTACGGCGAGAGGTTTAGATTATTATACTGGTGTAGTGTTCGAGACCATGGAGAAGAAGGGCGCCATGAAGTATTCGATGGGCAGCGGCGGTAGGTACGACAACCTGATAGGGAAGTGGGCCGGGAAGGAGCTTCCTGCAGTCGGAATATCGATAGGCATCGACAGGGTCATGGATTCGCTCGGATATGAGAGCGCGCCGATCTACACTTACGCGGCCGCCTTCGTCGTGTACGTCAAGGAGGACAACTTCAAGTACGCGCTCACGGTCGCCAACGACCTAAGGGCAAAGGGGCTGAACATCGACATAAATCTTGCAGGCAAGAACCTCGCGAACCAGCTTGCATATGCTAACTCGCTTCACTTCAGCTACGCGATAATAATAGGCAATGAGGAAGAGAAGCAGGGCAAGCTCAAGCTCAGGGACCTCTCTTCGGGCAGCGAGGAGCTGCTCTCGGTCGAAGAGGCGGTCGCCAGGCTGAGGAAAGAATAACGTTTACACACGACACACGTGATTATATGGCTAAATCTGAGGTAGAAGCGGTAACGGAAGAGGCGATTGCGAAGGGAGGGGTGCTCGTCAAGATGTACTTTGACATGCAGAGCAAGGAAAAGGACCAGCTCCAGCCTCTTATGGTCGACCTGATAAACAAGCACCTCCTCAAGGAGAACGGCGTGATCTACTGCTACGGCGCAGTCGAAGAGCCACTCGAGAACAAGGGGATATTCGTGACAAGCGCAGAGGTAACCCTGCTCGTCAAAAACTTCTTCGCGCTGGTGAGCATAGCGTTCAACTACGCGCCTGCGGGTGTGGAGATAGTAAAACCGATGAAGGAGATGAAGCTCAACGTGAACGACCTTCAATCCATGCTGGTGGACCTGTCGCAGCTGTCTCTCGGCTACTCAAAGTTCATGCTGGAGCGCGTGCTTAAGCCGGAGGACCTGCAGAACATAGAGAAGCAGATAGAGAACAGGATAGAGATGGGCAAGAAGCTCATGGAGAACAAGGGACAGGGCGATAGCGACAACAAAACAGCTGAGGAAGGTAAGGGAAAGCCGTAATTACACGGCTATCTCAATCCCCTACCCCTCAAAAACAGTCTTTTTATCAAACCCTTCTTTTCCTGAGGTTTGACTTTGTACTCGACATGCCATGAAAGGCCAGGCACGTCCGTGACGATCCTTATGTTGGGATCCTCGAGAAGCTTCTGGATCGGACTCTTGTACGCATCAGTGGTTCTCCTTTCCTGCTCTGATTCCTTGTAGTTTGCCATGTTGTACATCTCCACTCACCTCTTCGCCCTGTAGTTCGTCGTCATCGACATATCGGCAATGCGGCCGAACTTCGTGCCGATGCGATTGCCAATGTAGGTAACCACATTCTGTGGCTCCATTCCATCCTTGAACCGTGTCTTCAGAAGGATCGCGTCATCTGCGCTCGCTGTCGTTATGAAGACCTCCGCGACGCTGTTCAGGCGCATGACCCTGTCGGCCAGTTCGTCGAGGTTCACCTCGTTCCTTGCACCTGCAAGGTACATCTTGAAGAACCTCTTTCCCTGGTTGGTTATGAGCAGTTGGTATTTGCCCCTACCATTCCTCTCTTCGTTTTTGCCATTGTTGTTCATCCACTCCTCCTTCAATCATTATGACTGGAATGGACCAGAAGCAGAGTATGGCCCCGGCTCAAATGGGAAATGAACCTATTGGTGGGAGAACTGAATTCGGATTTGAACTTGCACCACGCGTTGTTTCCAACCACACCCCAGTCATGATTATGATACCAGCATAGGTGGTATAAAAACGGACTGGAATCCTTAATGAAAATTTCATTAAACGAAGCAATAAAAATTGAAGTAAAATTGTACTAACGTTTAACAATTATTGCTATTCGTTTATATAAAAGCAAATATATAATAATTAAGATATTAATAAATAAATCATGAAACGTGAGAACCTTCCAGATGCCGTCAGAAAGAAGCTTGAGGCACTGGAGACTGAAACAGGCAGGAACCTGTATGTTCTCAGCGTTCACAATGATACTTACTACGTCTACTCCTCTGGAAGAGTAACAATCAAGGAAACAGGCAGGAGCAAGTACGCCGTAAAATATATTGGTAGAATAGATGGTAATGGCGAGTATCTAGCACCAAAATATACTGAAGCAACTCCTTTCACAGACCCTTTGCACATTAACAAGAAAGTTAAGGAGGCAATACGTCAGCTAAAGCATACCTACAGCAACCTCACAGTAGCGCCAAAAGATAACTTCTTTTATCTGTATGATACCGAGTTCCCAGAAGCGCCTACATTCATCGGCTCGATAGACAGGGAAGGTAATGTAACATTTGGGAAGAGTACCGTTGAGAATACTAAGGGCGGGATAGCCGGGTCCGACAGTCAGGACCTTATCATACTCAGGTGCCTGAGTATGAATGCAAAGATGCCGCTGCGTTCTATAGGTATCCTAGCAGATGTAACATCTGGCACTGTACTGAAAAGGAAGAGGGATCTGGAGAAAAGGTTCGGCATAAGGTATATTGCCGAAATTGACTTGCAGGAACTTGGATACAATAAGTACTGGTGTTTTGTGAAGTTCGACGAAGTGGTGCCAAGCATAGAGACTCTGAGGAAGGTCCTGTCAAAGGAGCCAAGGGTACAGATGGCAGCGATGGTGAAGGGAAATTATGACATTGCTATGTACTTTATAGCGAAGAATAACGATGACATAACCAACACGATATACATGCTGAGACAGGGCCCATTGAAGGACTACAAATCGTCATGGTATTTGACTCCCTACAACAATTACTACGGCTACATACCTCTACGCGACGAATTCTTTGACATTATAGAAAGGGACAAGGTATGGATCAGGGAAAGGGATGATCCCGTGAAGCCGAAGGACAAGATAACCTATTCGGAGTACGTTACCCTGAGAGAACTGAACACAAATGGGGACTCAGACTTCACCGAAATAGCAGAGAGATTCAAGCTCAAGCCTTACAATGTCCAGTATGCGTATCATGCGTTGAGAGAGAAATACAGATTCCTAAAGAGGGTAACGCTCACGATGCACAATATGCCAGCAGAATACAACGCTATACTTATCGCAAAAACACAGGACATGGCGGCATTTCAGGACACGAGAAAGAACCTCATGCTTAATGTCATAGAGGAGAAGGCACCAATAAACAAGTACACACTTGAGGGGGATATTTCATCCCCTGATAGTATTATGTTCATCGCCCCTGTCTTTTCCGGCAGCGGTCTCGCGGATCTCAAGAGGAACCTTTTGGACGCAGTCAAGGGAATAGAAGTTGAAGACATGATTGTGACAGACATAATCGTGGGGAGGCTGTGCTACAGGCTGTTCGACAACATGTATTCAAACCAGTATAAGCGCCTAGTAGAAATTTATAAACTCAAAACTTATGATAATATGATTCTGTACGATAAAGAGATATCTACAACTACTGAAGAAACAACGATAGAAGTAGATTAGACAATTAAATATATTAATAAAGTAAGTTTATCCGCCCTTTCCTTCCTTCTCAGGATCCATTGCTATACACCCAGAGTGTATTGTCTGATAAGCTTTTTAAAGGTTCTTGGGTGCAAAGCATACAAGTAGAAAGGGCTCACTTCTGCTTCAGGTGCGACGCGACCTCCTTCTTGTTTATCTTCTTGTGGGTCCTGTTGCTGCTTTTGAAGCACCTGCTAGAGCAGTAGTACCTTAGCGTGCCTGTCCTGGTCACGTACATGGTGCCTGTGCCTTTTGGTATCTCCTTTGAACAGTATGTGCATTTCATGGCAGCACCATCACTTTACCTTTATGTCCCTTGCCTCTCTGCTTGTGTCAGGAAGCCTTATCACGTCGCCTGCCTTTATCGGGCCGAGCAGGTTCCTCCTTATGATCCTGCCGCTGTCCCTGCCTTCGAGTATCCTGCATGAGACTGTGTATATCTCGCCGTATATGCCGGTCTTGACCTTCTGCTTGACCTCTATTACCTCTGCGAGGAAGCCGTTGAACGATCCCGGGCCCTGAGGCCTTCCGCCTCCTGTGGGCTGCTGCGGCGCCGCAGGTTTTGCAGGTTGATTCTCTTCAGCCATTATAACACTCTTTTGATTCTAGACTCTATGACCTTATTCTGTTTTGGACTCTGCCTCGGCCTGTGCTTCAGGCTGCGCTTCTGGAACTTCCTGTGCCTGCTCTGCAGGCTGCTCCTCCTGCTTCTCCTCGGCCTTTTCAGCCTTCTCGGCCTTCTCGGCCTTGGCCTTCTTTGGCTTCTTCTCCTTCTTCTCGGCCTTCTCAGCCTGGGCTTCGGGCTTCGCTTCCTTCTTCGGGGACGCTATGCCTGTCACCTTCGACACGACCTCCGCGATGCTCGCCTTGGCCTCGCCCTCGTTCTCGACCGCTACTGCGGCGCACGAGACGCTCATGCCTATCGACTTGCCCAGATCCGTCTTGCTCGGCACGTATGTGAACGGTATGCCCTTCTGCTCGCAGAGTATGGGTATGTGCATGACGACCTCCTGTGGTGTCACGTCAGTCGCGACAACGACGAACTTGGCCATGCCGCGTTCCACGCTCTTAGTGGCTTCGTTGGCGCCCTTCCTTATGGTGCCCTTCTGCCTTGCCTGCTGCAGGGCCTCGTAAGTCTTCTGAACGACCTCGTCTGATACCTCAAACTTCGCAAAAGTTGCCATGTTTTTCACCGTCTGTCTTAGACTTCATCCGATATAACTTAAGGTGCAAATGCACCCAAGACAATCAGCAGAATATTCATTGCTGCTCAACATATATAAATGCTTGGAAATGACGCTAGTCCGCGAAGTCCGCAGGCGTGGGAGGCTCAGGATTCTGTCCCTTCCTCGTCCTTATCTCGCGCACGATCTTCTCCTGCAATTGGGCGGGCAGCTTCTCGTAGCCTGCGAATTCCTGGGACCACAGGGCTCTCCCCTGCGTCAGGCCCCTCAGGTCATTTGAGAAACCCCTTATGACCTCCGCGACCGGCAGTTTCGCCTGTATGTTCGCTACTTCGCGCTCCTGGCTTATGTTCGTAACCTGGCCGCGCTTGCTCTGCAGCATCGTTATTACCCCTGATAGCATGTCCTGGGGTATGCTTATCGTGAAGTTCTGCTTCGGCTCGAGCAGCGCGACACCTGCCGTGAGCAGGGCCGCATATACCGCGCGCCTTATCGCAGGTATTATCTGAGCAGGACCCCTGTGCACCGGATCCTCGTGTATCGTGGCGTCCACTATGCTGATAAGTAGGCCAGTGCACTTTTCGCGCGCGAGCGGCCCGTCCTTGACTGCGCTTTCGAATCCGTCTATGAGAAGCTCCATTACCTCGTTCATGTACTGGACTCCCTTCGTGACGTCGGTGAGTATGCAATCGTTGCAGATGTCAACCACGCCTTTTGCGACGTCCCTTTCCATGCCTGCGGCGATGAGCGCCTCTATGTTCGACTTGCCCTTTGTCTTGCCCTCACGGACCTTGCCCTCGTCTATCGCCTTGAGCACCGTGTCCTTGAGCGGCTCGGCAGTAATGTAAAACCTCGAGTGCCTGTTTGGCGACTTGCCCTCTATCGGGCCGATCTTGTTCTCAATCGTCTCCTGATAGACCACTATCGGCTCGCTTGAAGTTATCGGTATCTTGTACTCGTCCCTTACCTTCGTCTCTATTATCTCAAGATGAAGCTCTCCCATTCCTGCGACAAGGTGCTCGCCGGTCTCCTGCTTTATCTCGACCTTTATTGTTGGATCCTCCTTCGAGAGGTCGTGCAGCGCCTCAATGAGCTTGCTCGTGTCCCTCGAATCCTTAGCCTCTATGGACTTGGTTACCACTGGCTTTGAGTAATGCGTTATGCTCTCGAAAGGCTCTATCTGGTCCTCGCTGAGGGTGTCACCCACGCTGACGTTCTTGAGGCCGACCAGCGCGGCTATGTTGCCTGCCGGCACCGCGTCAATCGTTATCCTGTCCTTCGCCATGTAAATGCCGACCTGCTGCACCTTCTGCGTGCTCTCACTGCCAGAGACGTGCACTTCGAGTCCCTTCTTGGCAACTCCTGAGAAGACGCGGCCGACCGCGACTTCGCCGCTCTGCCTGTCTTCGACTATCCCGAATACGACCATGTTGGTCTTCGCGCTGGCATCGGTGCCGAGCATGGATTTCCCTGCCACACTCTCGAGGTCGCCGTGCCATATCCTGGGTATCCTGTACCTCTGGGCTATCTTCGGCGACGGCAGGTGGTCTATCATCATAGGCAGTATCGAATCTTCTATCGGGGCGAGCTCCTGGAGCTTCGGTATGTTCTCCTCTGCCGTGTACTTGAATATCTCCTTGAACGTGGTCTTGCTCTTCTCAAGTATGTACTTCGACATGGCCCAACGCTCATATGCGGAGCCCATGGCAACCGTGCCCTTCTCCACGCTGACCTTCCATTCGTCGATGTACTCTTCCGGCGCATACTTGTCCACAAGGTCGTTGACGTCATTTATCAGAGTCGCGAGCCTCTCCTGCGTCTGCTCTGGAGTGAGCCTCAGCTCAGTAAGAAGCCTGTCCACCTTGTTGATGAAAAGCACCGGCTTGGCGCGCTCCTGGAGCGCCTGTCGCAGCACGGTCTCGGTCTGAGGCATTATCATTTCTACTGGGTCGATGACTATGACGACTCCGTCGACAGCCCTCATCGACCTCGTCACGTGGCCGCCGAAGTCTACGTGGCCAGGCGTGTCTATCAGGTTTATTATGAAATCCTTGTCCTTGTAGTTGAAACCGAGGGAGATGTTGGCCGACTTTATCGTCATCCTCCTCTCCTTCTCGATCGCCTCGAAGTTGGTGTACAGCACGTCTCCGGAAACAGCCTTGGATATCAGGCCCACCTTTACCAGAAGGGTATCGGTAAGCGTGGTCTTCCCATGGTGAACGTGAGCTATAATCGCAACATTCCTTATGTTGTCGACTGTGTTCATCAGCTTTGCTATTTCCTCTACGATGTACTCTTTCCTTACCATTCAACTCACTTGCGCTAGCTTTATCAGGCGTTGGCGCGCGCTACTTCGCGCTCCTCGCCATACGCTCTATCTCGTTCTTGCGCTTGGTCGCATAGCTGTTCACGTCGTTGTTAGCGGCCATGACCAGCTCGTCTGCGAGGGCCTCGTCTATCTTCCTCTTCTTCTTGAAGGCACCGACGATTGCGGCGATCGCGACGTTCCTGAGCGCTATGTCGAGCCTGCGGCTCGCACTCACGTCCACGGCGACGTTCGATATTATGCCTCCGTATCTTACCCTTGTGGTGTCTTCTATCGGTGCGCTGTTCTCGAGCGCCCTTACCAGCACTTCCACAGGATTGAGGTGCGTCCTCTGATTGATCCTGTCAAAAGCAGACTCTATTATCTTGAGAACCTTCTGTTTCTTGCCCTGCAATCGTCCTTCAGTCCTTATCACGTGGCCGCCTATCTTGCTCCCTGTGCCTCCGCGCATGAGAGAGTTCTCGAGCCTCTCTATTATGTTTATGTCGGCCTTGGAGAACTGCTTCTGGCTTCCCCTTCTGAACGTCAACGGATACTCGATCGGCGTAAGATTGACATAGTTCCTCAGGCTCGGGTCCTTTATCTCAACTGCGTAGCTGTACTTGCCGAAAAGAAGGACCGAATTTCTGACATGCTGGCGAGTATCCTCTGCAGAACCCTCTTCCTGCGTTGAGGACTTCGTCTTCTTCCTCGGCGCGCTTCTCTTCTTCGGCTGTGCCTCGGCAGCCGGCTCCGTCTCGGCCTGCACCTTCTCTTTTCCTGATTCGCTTTGAATATTTTCTTCCTGAGCCATCGGATCACGTCATCTCTTCGGCTTCTCCTTCTTGCCGCATCTTACGAGCCACAGGTTCGCACCGTTGACCTCGATTACCTTGTACTTCCAGCCCGGGATTGCACCCATCTGGCCCCTCTGCGAGCCTCCAAGGCCCTCAAGCGTGACCTCGTCGTGCTCGTCTATGTGGTTTATCGTGCCATCCCCTGGCGAGAAAGCGCTCACTATCTTGCCGTTCTTTATGAGCTGCACCCTCACGCCCTTTATCTGGCCGGAGTTAGGCTGCTTCTGCTCCACGATTATCTTCTGGAGCACCAGGCCCTTCGCCCTGGGCACTGTGCCTATTGCGTCATATTTCTGCTTGAGCCTGAGCTTCCTCCTCTTAAGGGTCTTCTTCAGCATGCGCTGATGCTTTCTCTGCCTAACTAATCTTCTTGCAGCAAATTCGCCGTTCGGCAATGTATCACCAAATTCAGTAATTCTCATTCAATATGTTCGAGTTGCCCTGTTCTATTATGGACATGACAGACACCGAGTACGGCTTCCCGCACACCGTGCCGAGCTGTATCGAATCTCCATCGAACACTATAAGCTTAATATCAGCGAGCTTCGTGACGTGCTCTATGTCGCTGAGCACCCCTGGCTTGTTCTTCACTGACGCTACGACCAGTTTGGCCTTGCCGGAAGATATGGATTCCATGACACTGTTTATGCCTATGGCAACCTCTCCGCTATCTACTGCTAGACGTATATCGCTGGCAAGATTAGCCATATATCTCACTGTGTAACTTTGAATAAAAGCTTGGTAAAAGCCTTGCGTCGGCCTGCCTATTTACAGAGGACGGGTCGGCATACTAATTATAGCGGGAAAGCTATAAATATCTATTGCATTTTCGAGGAAGAAACGGAAGCCACGGAAGCTGAAGCGGCATTAGCGCTGTATGGTGTAGTTGCAACCGGCAGGCTGCGCCAGGGAATCGCTGAGTATGAGCTTCAGGTAGCCCAGGTATTTTACCGCTGCTATGACCATGCCTGCCACATGGCTGCTGTCTATAGGGTAGTTGCCATACTGTATGTCCAGGCCCGGATTGTTGTCGCCCTTCGTGAGCACGTAGTAGCTGCCGGCCGCGTCTATTACCGCATAGACCCTGTGGACCACATAGGCGTCGCCATCCTTGTAGAACGAATCCTGCGGAATCGTCTCGTATACTACTATAGGATTGCCCGCGTCGCCGGTTATCTTCGTTCCGTTTATGCTTATGCCGGTAGTGTATGCTATCTGCTCCGTGGAGCCGTTAGTGAATGTGACGTTGCGCTCGCCGCACGTGTACTGTACCAGATTGCCGGATTGCGAGTTGTTGGACACAATCTTGTTAAGGTTTGGATCGTACAACCCTACAGAATAGCCAGGCTGGACTGCCTGCGAGACAGCCGCCGTGTTACCGCTTATCTTGTACGCAACACATGAAAGGTCCTCGGCTCCCATGTTTGAGAGCATCGAATGCATCTGCGAACTGCTCACGTCGACTACAGGAGCCTTCAAAATGGATGCGTTTATCCCCTTTACCAATATCATGTCCCCCCTGGAGAGGCTCGGCAGCATGCTGCAGCTCGGCACTACGTCGAGAGGTGATGGCGTGCCCATCACTGCCCTTAGGGCGTACCAGAAGACCACTACCGCAATTATCACTATCGCGAACTCCATGATGCTCTTCTTGTACCCGCTCTCCTTCACGCCGATAGATACCTCCAGTATTAGTATCGCGATAATGAGCACGAATGCGGATATTCCGAAGGCAAGCGAGATGGCTGATCCCTGGAAAAGTATGTAAAGTACGACCAGCGCTGCGAGCACTACGTACAGCGGCCATATCTTTATCGAGACGGCCTTCTGCTGCGGCCTGGCTGCGGTTGGCGCCTTTGAGCGCGTCCCGCCGCCGGGCTTGCTGCCCCCACTTTTGCTCTTGCTCTTTGGCATCAAAACACTCTTCGCATGCGGGCCTGAAGCGCCGTATGGGAATATAAGTGAGATATTCGTCAATCTATTTATACAGTTTGATTCTCCTGCGCCGCTGCACCTGACTTCGCGTTCTTGTTTACCATCTGTATGCCGACCGCCTTGGACTCCTTTCCGTCATTCATGACGCCGATTGCCGTGTCCGCAGACGTTATCAGCGGATCGTTGTGGCTGACTACTATGAACTGCGACATGTTCGAGAGCTCCTTTATCAGCTTCGAGAGCTTCTTCGAGTTCTCCTTGTCGAGTGCGGTGTCTATTTCGTCGAATATGTAGAATGCCATCGGGTTCCTCATCTGTATTGAGAATAGCAGCGTCAGCATTACTAGGGATTTCTCCCCTCCGGAAAGCGACTCTGTGTTCTTCGACGACCTGCCTGCCTTTATGTCGAACATGAGCCCTGACTCGAACGGGCTCTTCATCGATGAGAGGCGTATCGCCGCGGTGCCGCCAAAGACGTGTTCGTAAAGGTTCTTGAAGTTCTCGTTGACAGCGTTGAACGTCTCCATGAATACCGCAAGCTTCTTTGCCTCTATCTCGTCTATCATGGCAAGAATAGACGCCTTCTCGGCATCGAGAGTTGACATCTTCGACTGCGCTTCGTCGACATCCCTCTTCTTCGATTCGTAGACTTCCGGTGCCTTCAGGTTGACCGCGCCGAGTCCGTCCATCCTGGCCTTCGCCCTTGCCAGCTCTTCTCCAAGCTGCTCAGCGGTCTTGCCGTCTATGGCATCCACCCCTGCATAGTTGACCAGCTCTGCCTTTATGTCCGAAAGCCTCGTCTGGCTCTGCATCATCTTGCCCTCCAGCTCTATTATCTCGGATGAGAGCCTCTCGACTTTCTGCATCGACGTTCCGCGCTCGAAGCTTATGTCGGATATCTGCTTGTCCAGCTCGAGTATGCCGCTGTAGAGGGACTCTGACAGCTTGTCGCTGGTCTTGACGGTGTTTGATATCTCATCGTACTCCCTCTTGAGCTCCTTCCTGCTCTTCTCCATGCCTGAGAGCTTCGCGGCGATATTGTCCGCGTATTCCTTTTCCTTCCTTATCTGTGACTCCAGGTCGCGGGCGCGCGACCTGTGCATCTCGTTTTCCTTTGTGAGCGTGGCAATGTCTATCCTGAGCTTGTCAACATTCTTCTTCAGCTCCTTCTGGGTGCGCGCTGCATCGGAATCGGCCTTCCTGCTCATGCCGCTTATCACGCTGTTCATCCTGTCATATGCGCGCTGGTATTCCGCTTTCGCGGCAGTCATCTTCTTCTCCAGGGCCTCGGCTTCCGTTGCAATCCTCTTAGTGTTATCGTCGCACTCCTCAGCCATCTTCTCCAGGGATCCGCGCTTCCCCTCATCGGATGATAGTGCTGCGGCGACCCTTTCCAGCTCGGCCTTTGCCTGCTTGAGGTCAAGCTCGAGGCCGACCATCTCAGCTTCGCGCTTCCCTATCTCCGAGGTCACTGATGCGGTGGCTTCCTCGATCTCGAAAACCTTCTGTGTTGCACTCTTCCTCCCTACCTCGACAGCGGCTATCTTCTTCTCTATCATCGAGGGGTTCTGAAGCCTCTTCACCTCTCCGCCGGAAACGGTGCCGGACGGCTCGACGACCTCACCATCCAAGGTGACATACCTGTGCTTATGGAGGCCTGCCTTCTTGGCCTCTGCGACGCTGCCGATTATGTAGGTGTTGGAGAATATGAACCTGAACGCCTTCTCATACTTCTTGTCGAAGCCGATGTGCGTTATGAGGGGATCCATGCTCTGGTTGTCCCTCTCCTGGACTGCTATTTCCTTGATTGGTATGAACGTTGCACGGCCGAGCCCTTTTTGCTTTATTACCGTTATCGCCTTGTCTGCGGTATCCATCGTGTCGACGACGAAATAGTTCAGCCTCGCTGATGATGAGGCGAACACTGCGCTCTCGTATCCCTTCTCTATGTCGCAAAGGTCGAGCGCCCTGCCGAAGAAGCCCTCATTCACGACCGTGCCTATCGCTGATCCTATCCTGTCTGATGATCCACCGGCGTATGCGAGCTGCTCCTTCAGTGTGAGGACCTCGGAATTCAGCCTGTCGAGCTCCTTCCTCGCATTGGCCCTTTCCATCTGGCTTTCCGCGAATTTGGAGCGCGCCTTCTCAGCAGCATCCTTCGCGGAAGCCAGCCTTCCGCTGATCGATTTCTCGTCCTTCTTCAGTTTCTCCATCTGGGACGTGAAATCCGATATCCTGCCCTGCACCGCCGATATCTGCTCAATGTATCCCGCGCTCTCCGCGCGGAGGCCTGACAGCTTTGAGGCAGCTTCCTTCAGCTTCACCTCCATGCCTTCGGCTGCGGCTCTTGCGGCGTCGAATTCCTTCTGATAATTAGTATAATCCTGGCCGTCCTGCACATCTGCGACCTTTGATTCCATAGATGACAGTTCCTTCTCCCAATTGGCTAACGACGATGCGTTGGCCTTTGACTTCTCCTCAATCGCGTCGAGCTCGGCCTTCAGCGACTCTATGGTCCCTTCCGACTTGCCCTTGTCGGTCCTGGCCGAAGCGATATTGGATTCCAATACTGCTATCTGCTTCCCTATCTCGTCAAGCTTCCTGTTCGTATTGCCGAGCTCTATCGAGTGCTCGTTCAGCTTCTTCGACTCTGTCTCCTTCTTCTTGGCCAGGGCGGAAGCCTTCGCGTCGAGCTCGAGTATCTTCGAGGCCATCAATTCCTTCTGGGTGCTTTTCTCCTTGTTTGCGGTTGATGCCTTCCTGTACTCCTCTTCTGACTGGCTTTCCCTCTGCTTCAGCAGGGTGTAGTTTGTCGCCTTCACCGCCGCCGAAAGCCTCATGTACTCTTCGGCGTCGTTCTTCTCCTTCTCCAGGTCCTTCAGGAAGCCCAGCCTCTCATGGAGCATTATGCTTGCCTCGTTTATCTTCGCCTCGACCTTCTCTAGTTCCTTCATTGAGGAGCCCTTCTTGTCGTTGAACTCCTTTATGCCTGCGGCGACCTCTATCAGCTCCCTCCTTTCCTTCGGGTCCAGCTCCAGAAACCTGACGATTTCGCCCTGTGCTATCGTGTTGACCTCGCTAAGTTCGCTTTTGTGGGCGTGCAGCATGTCAAGTATCTCCTGTCTCGTGCTCCTGACGCCGTTAAGCCTGTACTTTACCTTGTTGTTCGATGATATGGTCTTTGATACCTCTATGTCTGCATCGCCGGTGAAGAGCAGCTTTACGTTCGCCTTCTTCAGGCCATCCTCACCTGGCTTTGCGCTGTTGTTTATGAGCTGCAGGTATGAATTGACGCGCATCCTTCTCTGCGATAGCTCGCCAAGCGCAAACAGTATCGAGTCGCATATGTTCGACTTGCCGGAGCCGTTGGGCCCGACCACGCAGTTAAAGCCTCCGCTGAAGTTGATCCTTGCATGCCTGAACGACTTGAAGTTGTTCAGTACGAGTGACTCTAAATGCAGCATGCAATCAGGCCAGCGTCGCCTTGTCGCCTATAGCTATTATATCCTTATGTTTTTTATTGCTTCCTTGTGCCGGCCTTCCTCACGGAGTCCTCATGCATCCTAAGCGCAAGCATTGACTCGAGGTGCTGGGCGAGTACATAGCCGATTATGCGCTGGCCTTCCACTACCGCGACCATGGCACTCTCCTCATTCCTCATTATGTCTATCACGTCAGTAACAGTAGTGTTTCTGCGCACTGCCGGTATCTCCCTGCTGATGTCCATGGCCGTGACCGCCCTGCCAGGTGGCTTGCGCAGCGACTGGTATGATATCGAAGGTATGTACCTGACGCTCTTCCCGTTCATGAATAATATTATGTGGTTGTGCTGCCTGACCATCGCCTCGTGTATCTGGCGTATGTTCCATGTGGGCTTCGCGAGTATGAACGAGGTGCTCATGAGGTCGGATGTGCGCATCCCCTTTGAATACTCCTTTGCGTATGTTGCCTGCATCTCCCCCTGCGCGCCGGAGTATATGAACATCGCCATTATGATGTCTATCAGAACCACGAATTCCCTGTATCCGAATGAGTAGCTGCCCATGAAGAACGCCGCAAACACGATGGTCCCTATTACGAACACTGCGGTGACCACCTTGCTCACGTCTACGCTTATCTTAGTCGAGTCGAAGAAGCTGCGCGTCTTCTGCAGGTAGCTCCTCAACAGCCTGCCCCCATCCAGCGGGAACCACGGCACAAGGTTCAGCACTCCAAGCGCTATGTTTATCAGGAATAGGAGCTGCACCATGCTCCTGGCTAATCCGCCTGGAATGAATATCGAGAGTATCCCAAACGCTAGGCCGAGCATTATGCTGACCAGCGGTCCCGCAAGGGTTATCCTGAACTCCACGTCCGGTTTTATCGACGGATCCTTTATGATGGAGCCTCCTCCGAGCGGCAGTATTAGAAGTATCTTCCTTATACCTACCCTGTTCCTCTTCGCAGTTATCGAATGCGCCAGCTCGTGGAGCAGTATGCACAGGAGTATGATGAACCAAAGCAGGAAGAAATACAGGCCAACCAGCAGCGTGAACAGCAGGAACAGTATCGATATCCAGTGCACCTGTATATCTATACCGTCTATCTTGCCCACATATGGGGACATGTCAGCCATTGTTCCACTCGCGCCGCTCCATCGCCATCCGTTTACGCGGCAATAAGTTACATATCTGCACATTATTATTCCTTATACAGCCAAACTGTACTGGACTAGCGATGATCGGATGGAGAAGGACGGTCTGAAGTTCGTTTACGACGAGTCGGCGGTTGTCCTCACGCAGGGAGGCAAGAGCGCAGTTGTCGTCGGAGACCTGCATGTGGGGAACGAGCTGCGGCTCAGGGAGAGAGGGATAAACGCGGACATATCCACGGCGCAGATGGCTACTAGGATAAAGGACATCGCGAAGGAGTTCGGCGCAACGCGGATAATACTGCTGGGCGACATAAAGGATACGATTCTGTACCCTGAAAGGAGCGAGCTTCTGCTCCTCAACAAGTTCTTCTCCGAACTTGATGGCTATGACCTTGACATAGTCCTCGGCAACCATGATGCACATTTCACAGAACTATTCCCCGTAAAGAAGGACCGCATGCACCGCGAGCTCGTTGTAGGAAACGTGACGCTTCTGCACGGCAATAGGTGGCCCACTGAAAAGGGCATCATGTCTGACTACATAATAACTGCGCACAACCACGTCGCCATCAGCGTAATTGACAGGAACAAGCATGTTTACAGGGAGAAGGCGTGGCTCGTCTCCGACGTGGATTCGGATATCGCAGGCAAACGGTATGGGGAGTTCAACGTAAAGTCGAAACTGATAGTCATGCCCGCGTTCAATGAGATGATAACTGGCACGGCAGTGAACGACAAAAGACTCTCGAGCATAAGTCCGCTCATAAGGAGCGGAGTCTTTGACCTGAAGGGCTCGAAAATATACAGCATAAGGGGAGAGATGCTCGGCACTGTCGGGAATTTTCCTGACGCACCAAGGATGGAAAGGAGATAATGCGAATATTGAAATGGATCACGCCACTTCATTCCAGTATCGTGATCGGTATCGCGGACTTCTCAAACTCGCGCTCGGCAAGGTCCAGCGGGCTAACAATGCCCTTCTCAACTTTGACGAGAGGCGGCGCGCCGTACGCCAGCTGCAGGGCCCGCGCGCCTATTATCGCAGCCTTCTCGAACTTTGTGAATTCTTGTGATGTCATTCGCTCACTTTTGTCCTTTCTTTGATTTCAAATCGGATGTGGCTTGAAACGCTCTTTCGCATCCTCTATGTCAGACACCACGCCTTCCCTCCACTTGAGGAACGTGTCTGGACTCTCAGGATACTTTGAATATGTGTCGTTGAGCTTCTTCATTACCTTCACGACGTAAAGCAGGTTCTTGAACGCCGTTATGTTAGTCGCTCCCTTAAGCACCATGAGTAGCTTCGTAGCTAGCGACAGATCAGTGACCCTGCCGTAGCTGAGGTCTTCAGCCTCGGTCTTGCTCAGGAAGTTCTTGAACCCATAGTTGAGCACATCATTGTTGAGCGACTGCAGGTATATCCTGAATACTTCCATGCCTGCCGTCTTGTACCCGTAGTTCTTATTGTAATCCAGGTTGTACTGCCAGAGGCCTTCCATGCTGAAATTGCCGTTGTCGAGCGCGTCTGCCGCGTTCTTGCCTGCAAGAAGCCCTGAGACCATGGCCGGACCTATTCCACCGGCGCTTATCGGGTTTGGCATTACCATGCTGTCGCCGGCACCCATGTAGCCATTGTAGACCAGATTCTCGATCTGCCTGCGCACAGCTACGGACCAGTAGCCCTTGCCCTGGTTGCTGCCGTTTCCCTCG
The DNA here is from genome assembly GCA_027365565.1 of Microcaldota archaeon. GTDB lineage: Archaea > Micrarchaeota > Micrarchaeia > Micrarchaeales > Micrarchaeaceae > JAMCYG01. The sequence goes on along the minus strand of DAHXMI010000006.1, from coordinate 56,872 downwards.
TCATACTGCTTAAGGCTCTTGAACGTTGGTATTGACTTCGCGTACTCCTCCATCAGCGTGTGCAGCGTGTCCTTCTTGTTCATCTTTTTGTTCCTCTCGTCGAGACTAGCCTTCTGCACGCCTATACCCACATTGACCCTCTGCCCGCTCTTCGGGAAGACCCAGCCATATCCGCCCGGTGAAAGCTCCTGGTTGAGGTGTATGAGCGCTACCTTCGGATCGTAGTACCTCTTGTCTTCGTGGTCCAGCTCGAAATCATAGAGATACCTGCCTGTTGACTCGACATCATTTATGTCTATGTTTCTTGTAACGTACGGGTTGTCCGGAAGTTTCCTCCTGATGGTGGTAGCGATTCCGAGAGCGTCTATGACTATCTTTGCCCTCATCTCGACGTGCTTCATGTTTTTGTCCTTCCCAAATATGCCAGTTATGTAGTCGTTCTCTATTATCGGCCCTTCGACCTCGAACTGGGACATGTGTTCTGCGCCGGACTTTATAGCGTACTTTAGCGTCTTTTCCTCAAAGAGCGGCCTGTTGAGCACGTATCCAGAGCCTTCGAACTTGAAGCTGCTCTGCATGTCTGGCGAGTATGCCACAACCGCGTCCACTTTATTGTCCAATTCAGGGTGCTCAAAGCTGAGGTCAACCATGGACTTTATGTACTTGAGATGATCCTCTGCGACCGCATCTCCGCATACCCAGCCCCAGTTGGTCTTCTTGCCCGCCTCTCCATCCTTATTCCTGTCGAGAAGCGCCACCTTGTAACCGCGTCTGGCAGCCATTGCCGCGGCAAGCGAGCCTGACATGCCTGCCCCGGCGACTATTATATCATAATCATATTTCTTCTCCATGCTCAAACACTTTCTAGTTTCAAAATCCAGGATAATATTGTCTTAGAAAGCAGCCATGCCACTGACGGCAGCAAGTCTGCATCGTCTTCATGAAGTCGCAATTTACTTATTGGATTAAGCTATATAAACCCTTTGCTAAAAAGAGGAACACGGGCAGGTTTTCAACAGTGTGCCACCCCCAGTAGCGGGTTTTGAAGATGTGCAGGGGGTGAGATTCGAACTCACGAAGGTGCTAGACCACGGGATCTTAAGTCCCGCGCAGTTTTCCGTGGCCGAGGCCAAACCAGACTTTGCTACCCCTGCATCGCAGAGTTATATGGCTGGAAGGCTTATTACTGTTTCGCGGGCGCGCCCACTCCCATGAGACGCGCCGGTATCGCGCGGCTTTTGAATTCGGAGAGCAGCCCCCTGCCGAATATGAGCCTGGATATCGCTTCTGCCTCCATCTTTGCGCCAGTCAGGGCGTTGTGCGGCTGTGGCTCCTTCTCCATACCAACATACCCGTACACTGCATCAGAGGTTATCGCGGTCCTATTGGACTGCAGCGGCACCTCAATTCCATGTGATACCATGCTTGCGTACGCAAGCGTGTGCATGTCTATTATCCGGTTGCCAAGGTTCAGGTCTATCCTGTACTCCCTTGCGGCATTTTTGAGAAAATTGAGGTCGAAATGGACATTGTGGCCAGCTATCGTGATGTCCCTTATGCTGCCAGTCCAGTCTGCAAATCGCTGCACGAGCTCTTCTTCGGTGATCTTGCTGCCGTCAGCTATGTCGTCTTCGGTAAACCCGTTCACAGCCATTGCTTCTGGATCCGCGTCCGCGCCGTCGGCCAGCCTGCATTCGCCGTAGAACATGTTGCCGGGGTCCGTGAAGTCGACAGCACCTATGCTCAGTATCGAGTGCCGCCCAGGCACCGTGCCAGACGTTTCTATGTCAACAACAATCATCAGAACGCCGCTTGTGCGCCCGAAGCGGCGTCAGCCATACATCTTCTCGTCTCCGCCGCCGCTCGCTATCTTCTTGTAGTCCTCGTGGCTCTCCTTGCTCTTCTTGAGCAGTTCCTGTACCTTCTCCTCCACTTCCTTCGCCTCCTTTTCCAGTTCGGAGACGTCTATCTTGAGGCCCAGAAGGCTGTCTATGGCCTTTATTGCAAGCTCCGCATACCTAGGATCGACTATGGCCTGGTCAACCGGGACGAGGATGTTGGTTATCGGCAAGGGCTTCTCGTTTGTTATTGCATTTGTTATGAGTATCGCGCTCACTCCTGCAGATACGCCGTCTACTATCGGAGTGAGGCCCGCGGCCTTCGCCAGCTTGAGCTCCGCAGAACTGGACGCTATCGCGTACGTGGTGCCTTCGTCAGACGCAGGGGCCGGCAGCCCGCCTATGCATATTATCCTCTTCACGCCGCCCTTCTGAAGGAAGGCATATATCACATCACCTATCTCCTTGACCATTTGGGCAGAGATGGCGAACTCGGCAAATATTGCCAGTATCTTGTGCTGCTTGCTTGCGTATAGCCTTACAGGGGGCATCGCTTCGCTCTTGTGTATCGAGACTATCGGAGGGAACTTGTCGCTCTCCATGTAACCTATGTACTCCATGCCGAGCTTGTCTATCATGTAGCTTATGGCCATCGGCCCGACCAGGCCCATGCCAGGGAATCCCTCGATAAGCGTGTAGCCGTCTACTTCCCCTTTTTTTATCATCTTTATATCCGTCATAAAATCACTTTTGCTTTCGTAGGTGATATTCTTTGCAAGTATTAAAATTGGTTGTGATGACGCGTTTACCTCTGTCGCAGAACTTGCCTCGTGTTATTCATATGTCTTTTGTTTTAGGGTCATGTTTAAATATTTGGCTGTCGTCGAGGCTTCTGACGGCATTTCGACGATAAATATTTAAACCTATTTAGTTCTATAGTTATTGGTGAAAAAAATGGCTGAAAGAATTGGAAGAGAAGCCGTTGACAGAGAGGATGGATATCTTTACTACCTCGGTAAGGACGGCTTCGTTTGGAGAACGCCTATGAAGACGAACAGGAGGGGAAGGAAGGCCAAGATGGGCAGCGAAAAGATAAAGAGAGAGGAAGGCTTCCTGTACTTCATAGACAAGAAGGGATACGTGGCAAGAGCCAAGATGAACAGGAGGGGAAGGAGATAATTTTATCTCCCCTCTTTTTTATTTAGAAGTTCCAGGTCTAACCTGGACTTCACGCTTATCCTGTTCCTTGCAACTGCTCCTTTACTGAATTCTACCACATATTTAGACTCGGCTTCTGCGCCGTATTGCCTGCACTTGAATATGGACCTGCATGGTCTCATGTCCTCTTCAATGTGAACGACTTTACCATCTGAGTCGAACCATACGGCATCGATCGGGAAGCGCATGTTGTGCATCCATATCAGATGTGAGGATTCGCCCCCGAACACGAAAAGCATGCACTCGTTATCACCTATCCTATCCCTGTACATCAGGCCTATAATGTGCTTCGCGAGCGAGTCGGCGAGTATCGCCTTGAACTTCCTGCCGCCTATCTCTATTGCAGCACTATGGTATTTCTGCATCTTGTACATTATATAGGAGAACACAGCACCACCATAGGACTGTCACTTACCTGAAGTTATCGACATGCTCTGCTCTCTCATGAACTGCTGCAGGTATGACTTGCTTCCGGTGCCCTTGCCGGTGAGACCGCTGCCTTTCCAGCCAACGAAAGTGTGCAGGCCCACTATCGCACCCGTAGTTGCGCTTATCTCCCTGTTTATATACACCACGCCTGCCTCTATCGATCTTGAGAACTCCTTTATCTCCTTCCTGTTCTTGCTGTAGAGGCCTGCGGTAAGGCCATACTCTACGTCATTGGAGTATCTCAGGGCTTCTGCGAAGTCCTTGTATGTGGTAATGGTAAGGAATGGCAGGAACAGTTCTGTGTGCACGAGCTCGTGATCATGCCTCAACTCGACAAGAGTGGGCTCTACATAGTAGCCGTTAAGGCCTGTGTTTACAGTCTTGCCGCCGTACAGTATGACGCCAGAACCCTTTGCCTTCTCAACGGACTCGTTGTATCTCTTGTATGCAGATTCGCTTATCAATGGACCTATGTAAGCCTCCTTGTTTATCGGGTTGCCCACCTTAAGCGACCTGAGTTTGTCTATCAGCGACGAGACGAACACCTCTTTTATCGATTCGTGCACATACACTCTGGAAAGGGCGCTGCACTTCTGGCCTGCAAAGCCGAACGCAGCGCTTGCGACGCCGCTAACCGCGATGGGTATGTCTGCGTACTTCGACACTATGGTAGGGTTCTTGCCGCCCATCTCTACGACGAACACCTTCTGCATGCCTGAGCCGAATACCTTTGCCACCATGCCGAGACCGGTTGTTTTGGAGCCGGTAAAGGCTATGCCGGAAACGTGCCTGTTGGATACGAGTTCGCCGCCGACTTCAGATCCAGGACCTGTCACATAGTTGAATACACCCTCCGGCACGCCTGCCTCCTTGAATATCTCATATATCCTGAGACCGGTAAGCATGGACATGTTGTCCGTAGATGATGGCTTGAATACGACAGTGTTCCCGGTTATCAACGCCCCGGCGCTCATACCTACGGATATTGACACGGGAAAATTGAACGGTGCTATGACCCCAAATACTCCATAGGGATTCATCGATATTGTCACCTTCTCCTCTGCCGAAGGGGCGCCTTGGAAGCCGGCTTTCACCGATCCAGTGCTGCCCTGGAGCTTCGTCCTTCTCATATAACCCTTGTTCGTCAAAAGTTCGTTGGAGTAATATCTCAGGAAATCGACGGCCTCATCCACTTCGCCGACAGATTCGTATCTGGACTTTCCGTTTTCGAAGCTCAGGATTGCGCTGAGGTTGAACTTGTCCTTCGATATTATGTCTGCCGCCCTTGAGAATATCTCCGCCCTCTTTTCATAGTCTATGTCTTTCCACTCTTTGAATGCGGACCTCGCGCTTTCTACTGCGCTCTTCGCATGCTCGACGGTGCCCTTCTGGAAGTATCCTATCACTACGTCGTTGTTTATCGGTGATTTTTCTATCAGCTCGCTTTCAGCATAAACCTCCTTTCCGCCGATGTACATAGGGTACTTCTTGCCGAAGGATGTCTTTGCTCTCTCTACGGCCCTGTCAAACAACTCGTCGAACTTTTCTTCTTCTCCAGATTCGAGCATCTTCCTGTAAGTGAATTCGTTAGTAAATGCTGGCTTGGTCATCCAATCACCCTATCACAATGTTGATTAAAGCTTAATTATGTTTAGTGTTCTCGCGTGCATGAAATGTAGGTTCCATGCACCTTTGCAGCAGAAGGTTTAAAAGCGCAAATGCGAGAGTATAAGTAGTTGTTATAACTGAGTTATAAATTGACTGCACGTGATTGATGATGGCTGAAACAGCAGAGGAAACCGTAAGCGGCGAAGAGGTACTGCAGAAGGATGAGTATCTCGAGAAGTACGGCTTTAACGATAAGTTGGAATACAAGTTCAAGACGAAGAAGGGTCTTTCGGAGGACGTGGTTAGGGAAATATCCAGGATAAAGGACGAGCCGGACTGGATGCTGCAGAAGAGGCTCGACGCCCTGAAGGTATTCTACAGCAAGCCCATGCCTACATGGGGTGCCGATCTGAGCAAGATAGATTTTGACGAGATTTATTACTATCTTAAGCCGAGCGACAAGAGCAAGAGCAACAGCTGGGATTCCGTTCCGGAGGACATAAAGAGGACGTTCGACAAGCTGGGCATACCCGAAGCGGAAAAGAAGTTCTTCGCAGGGGCGGAGGCGCAATACGACTCCGAGGTCGTTTACTCCAACATAAAGAAGGAGCTCGGCGAGCAGGGAGTGATATTCACCAGCATGGACCAGGCGGTGAAGGATTATCCGGATCTCGTGAAGAAATACTTCGGTACGATCATACCTGCAAGCGACAACAAATTCGCGGCTCTTAACGCCGCCGTGTGGAGCGGCGGAAGTTTCATATACGTGCCGAAGGGTGTGAAGGTCGCAGCTCCGCTGCAGGCATATTTCAGGATAAACGCAGAGAAGGCAGGCCAGTTCGAGCGCACGCTGATCATAGCCGATGAAGGCAGCGACATGGCTAATACTGACGTAACTTACATAGAGGGTTGCACCGCCCCGATATACATGAGCTCTTCACTTCATGCTGCAGTTGTGGAAATCGTTGCGCACAAGAACGCGCACGTTAGGTATGTGACGATCCAGAACTGGTCGAAGAACGTCTACAACCTTGTGACTCAGCGCGCTTACGCCTATGAGAATGCGAGCGTCGAATGGATAGACGGCAACGTGGGCAGCGGTATAAACATGAAGTACCCCAGCGTATTCCTGAAGGGCAGTGGGGCACGCGGGGAGATAGTGTCAATAGCGGTTGCGGGCAACAATCAGGTGCAGGACTCCGGAGGCAAGATATATCATCTGGCGCCGGACACCACTTCAAAAATCATATCGAAGAGCGTGTCTAAGGGCAATGGCGTCACCACATACAGAGGGCTCCTTCACATCGCGAAGAATGCCGACAACGTCAAGTCAACCGTAAGGTGCGACGCATTGCTTCTTGATGACACTGCAAAGACCAACACTTTCCCGTACAATGAAATTTACAACAATACGGCCACGATAACGCACGAAGCTACTACTGGTAAGATAGGGGAGGACCAGTTGTTTTACATGATGGCCAGGGGTCTCAGCGAAGATGATGCGCTCGCCACTATAGTGCTCGGGTTCATAGAACCGCTGGCAAGGGTGCTGCCGATGGAATACTCGATAGAGCTGAAGAGGCTGATAAAGCTGGATACTTCTAACTCTGTAGGATGATTGATGATTGCATGCATGATGATTACAGGAGCATTCCGCAGGAAACGAGCGAACTGTTCAAGAAGCACTACGTGACCCTTCCGGAAGAAGCCGTTGATGAGAGCCTGAATAAGGGGGATGACCTTAACCTGGCAAAGCTTATCGAGGAGAAACTCGCCAATGTGGAGGTAAAGTTCGACGCCGTGATAGGAAGCACGGGAGTAATATCTAACAGCACAGCCGTGGCGGTTTCGAAATCCGGCGGCAGGGGCATGTCAGGCAATACTATCGACAGGTTCGAAGAGATGGTTATGGAGAAAGCAGGCCCTATAATTACGGTCAACATACCTGATGGGGCCAGAAAATCACTGAACCTTCTGTTTGCCAACTCGGCGAGAGGGCTTGCGGTAAGGGTAATTGTGATAGTTGGCAAAGGTGCCAAACTGTCGCTGCTGGAATGGTACACTAGCTATGGGGATTCCCCGTCATTCTCAGGAGTTGTACATAGGCTGGAGGCAGATGAGAACTCTGATATAGAGATAAATGCGCTGCACAGCGAAAGGAAATCAACCATAGTGGCAAGTTACTTCAGCAACAGCGCTGGAGAGAATGCAGCAATACGTGTTAATAGCGTGTACATAGGCGGATCGCATGATAGAGTGCGCAACGAGTTCAATGCCGATTCGCACGGCAGCAGCATAGAGGCAAACGAGATAGTATTTGGTTCCGGAGAGCAGAAGTTCGACCTCATGTCAAAGATAAGCAATTCAGGCGCGCATAGCAGGGCCGTGCTTAACTCCGGCGCCGCGATGGATGAGTCATCTACTTGCTTCCTCAAGGGATACGCGAAGATCAACCATGGTGCGAAGCTTGCCACATCCAATATACACCAGGAAGGGCTGCTTCTGAGCAGGGACTCTAAGATCCTGGCGCTGCCGGACATGTCGATAGACGAGAGTGATGTAAAGGCAACTCATTCAGCATCGGCCGGACCGCTTGATGATGATAAGCTGTTCTACATGATGGCTAGGGGAATCGACATCAAGAATTCCAAGGAGCTCGTAACCACCGCATTCCTTACGAAGGTAGTATCGAAGATACGCGATCCCGTCGCAAAGGAGCTCGCGCTTTCGATGGTAGCCAAGAAAATCAGTGATGGAAGCTTTGGAGGGCTGCCAGAAATAAAGTCTGTGGGTGTTTGGGAAACAGCCGAGCACAAAAAGCGATGATATTATGCTGTCGAATTATGAAAAGGTGTACAAAATAATCCTGCCTAGGCTCAGGGAAAGGGCCGCAAGAATGATGGCAAACGAAAGAGGCAGGACACAGGAGGACATAGCAAGGCTACTCGGAGTAACACAGGCGGCGGTAAGCAAGTACCTCAATGGCAATCCCGACCTGAAGGGTAACGGCATAGTGATAAAAGGCGACAAGCTCAATGAGATGGTGAAGAGCATAACTGATGGCCGGGAAAAGGAGGCGCAGAAGCGCATGTGCAGCATATGCCAGGATAATGTGAAGTTTGAATGCAGGTTAATTGTGAAGTGAGTGATATAATGAAACTGGAAATAAGAGATTTACACGTAAGCATTTCTGGGAAAGAGATACTTAAGGGAATAAACCTGGTAGTAAACAGCGGGGAGAGGCATGTGATAATGGGCCCTAACGGCTCGGGAAAGAGCACACTCGCAAAGACTATAATGGGACATCCGAAATTCACCGTGACGGGTGGAGAGATACTAGTAGACGGCAAGAGCATAAACAGCCTTACCACAGACAAAAGGGCGAGGCTCGGCCTGTTCCTCCAGTTCCAGGATCCCGTAGAGATAGAGGGAGTAGGATTCATCAGCTTCGTGCGTGCGGCGAAGGAATCAGTAGATGGCAAGGCGGTCGTCATGAAGGATTTCATGAAGGATATGAAAAGTGGTATCTCTTCCCTCAAGCTCGGCGACGAGTTCATAGGCAGGTCGCTCAACCAGGGATTTTCCGGTGGGGAAAAGAAGAAGGCGGAGATGCTGCAGATGGCAATGCTCAAGCCAGGCATAGCAATATTGGATGAGCCAGATTCAGGGCTTGACATAGATGCGATAAAGGTAGTAGCGGAAAACATAAACAAGATATTCGATGGCCTGAAGCCAGGCATGCTGATAATAACCCACTACACTAGGATACTCGAATATATGAATCCCGACTTTGTGCACGTGATAGTCGACGGTAAGATAGTGGCCAATGGCGGCGGCGAGCTTTCTGAGAAGCTCGAGAAGGAGGGGTATAACAGCTACATTAACAATGGAAGCGAAGATAGCAAGTGATATTGATGGCCGTATCAAAGCGCGGGCAGCGCGAATTTGACGCTGAATCCATAAAGAAGGACTTCCCGATACTCGGAACGGAGATGAATGGGAAGAGGCTTGTCTACCTGGACAGCGCAGCCACCTCTCAAAAGCCCGTGCAGGTGATAGACGCCATATCAAACTATTACAGGAAGTACAACGCCAACATACATAGGGGCATATACAGGATATCTGAACAGGCAACGGAGGAATATACCGAGTCGAAGGTGAAGCTTGCGGGATTCATTGGCGCCAGGTCTTACCAGGAGATAGCCTATGTCAGGAACACTACCGAGGCGATAAACCTCGTTGCTATGAGCTGGGGTGATGCCAACGTCAAGAAAGGAGACCACATATTGATAACCCAGATGGAGCACCACAGCAACATAGTGCCGTGGCAGATGCTCGCGGAGAGGAAAGGTGCGGTGCTGGACTATGTCGGGTTGACGGAAGACAAAAGCGCCCTTGATATGGAAAGCCTGGAGAAGCAGCTCGGGAACAATCCTAAGATCCTTGCAGTGACGCATGCGTCGAATGTGCTCGGAGCCATAAATGACGTGAAAAAGATAACAAAGGAGGCACATAGGCACGGCTCGGTCGTGCTGGTCGATGGGGCACAATCTGCACCGCACATGCCAGTGGATGTGAACGACATCGGCTGCGACTTCTTCGCTCTGTCAGGGCACAAGATGCTCGCACCTACCGGAATAGGCGCACTATATGGAAAGAAGGATATTCTTGATTCGATGGAGCCGATATTTGGAGGCGGTGACATGATAAGGAGTGTGGGCTTCCAGGACCACACATGGAACGAGCTGCCTTGGAAATTCGAGGCAGGCACCTCCAACATAGAGGGAGGCATAGGGCTTAGTGCCGCGCTTGACTATCTTACTGGAATAGGCATGGAAAATGTGAGAAGGCATGAAATGGACATAACAAAATATGCCATGGAAAGGCTGGAAGACATCGGAGGCCTAACGGTATATGGACCTTCGGTAGAGAATATCGAAAACAGGGGTGGTGTGATATCCTTCTCGATGAAAGGCGCCCATCCGCACGATATAGCGCAGGTGTTCGACGACAATGGCATTGCTATAAGGGCTGGGCATCACTGTGCGATGCCGCTTGTTGAGGATGTGCTCGGTGTCGGCGCCGTTTCCAGGATGAGCTTCTACATATACAACGATGAGAAAGATGTAGATGCCGCGATCGGGGCCATAAACGAGGTAAAGAAGATTTTCAAACTAAAATGACGGTGATAACATCCCCCTTGACATGTACGCTGAAGAGATAATCGCTTATTACGAGCACCCGGAGAACAAATATAAGATGGAGAACGCGAGCGAGAGCTACAGCGACTTCAATCCAGTATGCGGGGATAAGGTTACCATTTACATAAAGGTCAAGGGAGGCAGGATAGAGAAGATGGCGTTTGAAGGTGACGGCTGTGCGATAAGCATGGCCGCAGCAAGCATGCTTACGGAGCTTGTGGAGGGCAAGAGCATAGAAGAGATAGAGAAGATGGGCCCCGCCGACGTAATAAATATGATAAAGGTGGATCCCGGGCCGGTCAGGCTCAAATGCGCAACTCTGTCACTCAAGGCGCTGCAGAAAGCGGTTTTCATGTACAAACACAAGGGCAGCGACGGCGCGAAGACCAACACCAAGGGCTGAATCACAGCCGTTTGTAGCTGAATTTTGATAGGTCGGCCTCGATATCTTCATACCTCTTCCCACAGAGCATTCCGCCTGCTATGAACTCTTCCTGTGTGACTTCGCATAGGCAGAAGTCAGGCGTCGCGAAGGCATCCTTTTCCTTCTCGTCCTTGAATTCGAAATCCACCAGAACCAGCCCCTTGAGCCCGCCATTGAATATGTCTATCTCTGCCGTATGCCCTTTGTAATCATATACATACCTGGTTTTACTAATGCGCTTTCCCTCGACTGATGAAAGGTCTCCAAACTCCTCCTCAGTGAGGGGGATAGTCTGCTCCAGCTGCTGCGATTTGTCCCCTTCATTTACAGGCTCTTTTTTCGTCATTTCGTACTTGCCGCCGTTCTTCCTTATTCTAAGGGTAGGATGTCTTGAGGATCCCGGCAGGTAGATGTCCAGTATCTCCTTGTTTTCGCATGAATCAAGGCCCTCCGGCAGGCCGCTTGCCAGATACGTCCTTTCCAATTCTATTGTGTTTGGCATCTAATCACTTGTATGTGATTACGAAAGCACTATTTCTATCCTTTTGTTGTGCGAACCCTTGTTCTCGTATTTGGTTATGCTTATGCTGCCCACCTCTTTTGATTGCGCCACGTGCGTACCACCATCCAGCTGGAAGTCGAATCCCTCGATGTCGATTATGCGCACGCTGTCGAGCTTATTGAGCAGTTCCTCGCCGGGAGCAGTCCTTGCGATGTTCTGGATTGATGCGGCTTCTTCCTTTGTGAGAATCTTAGCCGTCACCTTGTGACCCCCATCCACTATTTTCTGGGAGTCGCCTATTATCTCCTGGGCCTTCGCTTTGTCGAGACCAGGCACGTCGAAGTCCATTCGTGCCCTGTCATCATATATCTGACCGCCGGTTATTTTTCCAGCATATTTCTTCTCCACTATACCGTCTATTATGTGAAGCGCAGTATGCAGCCTCATGTGCATGTAGCGCTTCTCCCAATCTATGGCACAGTGAACCACCATGCCTTCGGCGATTCCTGCCGCATCGTCGAGAGCATGCACCACCTTATCGCCGTCCTTCCTGACATCCGTCACCTTTGCTGATCTTCCGGCAAATGACAGCGTACCTGTATCGCACGGCTGGCCGCCACCAGTAGGATAGAATACTGTCCTGTCAAGCTCGACTTCTTGGCCGTTCACTGATGCGACTACGGCGTCTATTTCCCTCGCGTACGAATCTGTGAGATATATCTTTTCTGTCATCGTAATCTCATTCCCCTGAGGTACCTACAGTATGATTGGATTTATTATGAAATATACACATACCGTCATTAGGACTGCCAGGACGGACTTGCGGGCGATATCCCTCTCTTTGAATAACAGGGCCCCAACCATCACTACTATGATAATATTTATGCTCAGTTGCAGTGGGGAGACTAGGCTTATGAAGGCTACTGACGTCGCGGCGTAGTATGTGAGCCTATAGCCCATAACAAGGGACGACGTTGATAGCAGGGGTGCAGGATGCTTGATTAGGTTGCCCAACATTTCCTTCGGGCCGCCATATTTTATTATCATGTAAACTACCATGTTGAACGCCATAGAGAATCCGACCACCACAAACAGCGTGAAAATGCTTACGCCTAGATTGAGCACGTACTTTGTGATTATGCCTCCTATTGCCATCAGCAGGGTAGTGACCAGCAGGTAATTTATGTAAATTTTGCGCTCAAAATATGGGCCTTTCGACTTCTTGCCTCGCTTGAAGAGAAGTAGGTATGTAAGAACGACAAGTGCTCCTATGAACAGATACTGGCTCAGGTGCAGGCCCTCGCCTAGGAATATGAAGGCTAGCAGCACAGTAAATATCGATGGAAGCGTGCTTTTTATAGGGGTAGCTGCAGAGACGTCCGAGTGCTTGTAGGCCCTGGCAGTAAAGAGATACGTCGTGGTGGTGGTGAGACTCATGACATACAGCATCAGTAACTCCCATAGGGTAATGTTGAAGTTTGCGAGGGGTATCAAGAAGAATGAAAACACAGCTATGAGCAGCATTGCGTTGCTACTGTACACGGAAGCGTGCTCGGCTTTCAAGGCGAATTTTTCCACCAGGGTGGAAACACTCATTAGGACTGCTGAGATTATTACCAAATAATACCAGGCTATCATCTAATGACCCACCTGTTGGAATGGCAGCCTACGCTGCGATAGATGGAAGTATATGACGCTAAATATATAAGATCGTCAGAACGGCACAATTGGCAGTTGCTCACTTGCCCTTCTTGGGCTCCGGCCTCTGCTTCGGCTCCTTGACGCCGATTACCTTGTCTACCTGGGCCTTGTTTGCCGGGTCTACCTTCTCGTTGAGGAATTCGAGGTGCTTCACATTGCAGTTCCTCGGCTTCGGCCTTGTGCCTGTTGACACCTGCACAGTATGGTCGTCCACAACCTTGAGTATGACAGCCCTGCTGCCCGCGTCCCTTCCGAACTTCTTTATGCAAACTCTTCCCGGTTCCAGCAACATGTTGATCACTCTTTGCATTTGGTTATCGTTATCAATCGAATCTGTTCTTTTCCTTTAGCATGGCTGCGAGCGCTATTATGGCAACTGCCCTGCGCGTTTCCATCTTTCCAGTGTTTATCTCTATATCGAACTTCAGATCATCCGTGACGTTTATCCCATATACCTTCTTGAAGTGGGCGATTGTCAGCTTGTCTTTCTCCCTTACGTACCTTAACGCAGCTGCGCGGCCGATTCTTTCCCTTTTCATTACTCTCTTGGCGCGCACAGATTCATCAGCATAGAGCCGCACATTCAGCGTTGAACCTTTTACTATCCAGGGCGACAGCCATGTCGTTATGACGCAGTTCCCGCGCGCCATGGACCTGACTTCATCATCGAAAGACTTTGCGTATTTGGCCTTCGACTCCTTGAGGATGCCGAGCAGCTCCCTGTTGCTATTAGCGTCGCGCTTATATGATAGCTCTACATGCTTGATGCCAAGGTACTTGGCGAGCATTGCACCGACGGTTGTTTTGCCGCTGGCACTTTGGCCGCTTATGCATATCTTCATCGCAATCAATGGGCGACCAGCTGCAGCACATACTTCTTCTGCTTCATGCCTATGTCGTCCAGCCTGAGGTTGCCCTGCTCGACTCTGCTGCCTAGCTTCACTATATCAGCCGTGCAGTTTGCGCATAGGACCCCGCCGAACAGCCTGCTGTTCGTCCTTCTGGACCTTCCGCCATCCCTGCTCAGCGATATGCCGTTCAGCTCGAGGCCGCATATTGCGCAGTGGGGCATTGAGTTCTTAGCTCTCCTGTAATGCGTTACCGTCCTGCCCTCCGGAGTATGCCTCTTGACTTTCTTGAAACTGCCTGATCTGTGCATTGGTTTCGGCAAATGAAACACCTATTATCTGAACTTACCTTACTGACTTATCTGCAACGTAAACAAATAAGAGCAATCCTTAATTTAATCCGAATAAGAATATAAAGCTATTTGTGTCACTATGGGCCGGGCTGATTCGAAATCTCTTGCGTGCCCAGCACCTCTGTCTGGGCCTCTTCCTTCGCCTTCTTCCTGTCGTATATCATTATCGATATTGATGATAGCATTCCGCCTACGAACAGGATAACGAAGAAAATCCCCCTATACCCCAATGGAACTATGAAGTTGATCGTTTCGCCGTTGTATTGGGCGAACGCCATCGGCAGCAGCACGTACCATACCAGGAAGAAGAGCGGAAGCACCACCAGCATCGGCTTCATCTGGGTCTTCATCGACTCGCTCATCAATGGCATGAGCTCCTTCTGCTTCTTCGCCATGTCTTCCTGGGAAGCCTTGTTCTTCATCATCTCCTTAAGCTCCTTCGAGAGCTGGTTCGACTTGTTCTGGAGATGCCTCATCTTCTTCGGGTTGGAGAGCTTGCGCTGTAGGACTACCGCTAGCACCGTGTAACCCAGCGCGAGCGCAACGAGAATCAAAGCGATGTTTATAGGCATCGCGGCTGTCAAAAGCAGCATCACTTTTCACCGAATATGTCCTTCAGGGCGTCCTTGAAACGAGACTGCGATTCCTTGAGTGCCCCTTCCTTGTTCTGAATTATGTATAATGGAATATTTAAATATGTCGCATAATGGGCCAGCGTCGACAGATCTATCTGCCTCTGCATTTCTATCTCGTTGACGCTCTCAGCTTCCCTCTTCCTCGAGCTGTCTTTGGACCTCCTTCTTGCTATGGCTTTGGGATCGGCATCTATATATATCAGGCCCTTGACGTTCAGCATATTGACCTCCTTTTCCGGAAGTCCGGTGATGAATCTGCCGTTCTGCTCGACAGTGGCATGCGTGTTGACTATTACCGCACCGCCCATGCGTGCCACTGTGGCAAATGCTGCGTGCCTGAGCCTGTCTATCGCCCCTGTTTTGAGGTATCTCAGGGCGTCGCGGTCCTTTGATATGCCCTTCTTGAGCGCCGCATCGGCCATCAGCGTGCCTATAGTAACAATCTTGTACATGTGTAACCTGCCGATTGCACCATCTATGACTGAAGTCTTCCCCGAGGCCGGCAACCCGGTCACTATGGCGACACCACCGCTCATGCGAACACAGATTAGATTTGAGCAAATCTACTTATTGCTTTTGCAAAAAGAAAGAACGAAATAATGGAAGGAGGTACTGGCAAAGCCAGCCAGTACCCCAAGTTACAGACTGGCTCAGTACTCAGGCATGCCGCCTGGTGCACCTCCAGGTGCGCCTGCTGACTTGCCCTTGCCGCTTATCATGTCGTCTATCCTGAGGACGATTTCCGCGGCCTCTGACGCGCTCCTTATTGCCTGCTCTATTACGCGCGTAGGCTCGAAGACGCCCAGCCTTGACATATCGCCGACGCCGCTCTTTAGGACGTCAACTCCGAAGACCTCGCCGCCCTTGCCCTTGTGCTTGCTCCTGAGCTGCACCAGCGTGTCTATAGAATCCATGCCGGAGTTCTCCGCCAATGCCTTTGGTATGCTTTCGAGCGCATCCGCAAACGCGAGCATGGCCAGCTGTTCGCGGCCGCTGACGTGGTCGGCTGCCGACCTGAGCTGCTGCGCCATCTCTACCTGTATCGCGCCTCCACCGAGCACGTACGTGCCGTGCTGCATTATGCTGGCCACGACGCCGATGACGTCAACTATTGACCTCTCGACCTCGTCGACTACCTGCTGGGATCCTCCCCTCACGAATATAGTGACGCTCTTTGGGTCCTTGCACTGCTCGACGAAGGTCATGAACTCGCCGCTTATCTTCCTCTCTTCGACAAGGCCGGCATAGCCCAGGTCGTCCGCAGAGAGGTCCTCGAGCGTCGTTATTATGTTGCCGCCTGTGGCCCTTGCGAGCATCTCAAGGTCGCTCTTCTTGACGCGCCTGTACGCAGTTATGCCGAGCTTCGAGAGGAAGTGCTGCGCCACGTCGTCTATGCCCTTCTGCGTGAAGACAACGCTAGCGCCCGACTTCTTTACCTTCTCTGCCATCTCCCTGAGTATGCTCTCCTCCTGCTCTAGGAACGCCTTCATCTGCTCCGGGGCGGTTATCTCTATCTTCGCCTCTGTCTCGGTCTTCTCGATCTCCAGTGCAAGGTCGAGCAGCGCTATCTTAGCCTTCTCGATCCTCCTCGGCATTGAGGGATGCGATATCTCCTTGTCTATGAGCACGCCGTTTATGTATTGCGTGTCCTCTATGTTGCCGCCGACCTTCTTCTCGAGCTTGATCAGGTCGCGGTCCACGTAAGGCTTGCCCTTCTCGTTCTTTACCATGACCTGCCTTGCAGCCTTTATGACCATTTTCGACAGCGTCGCCTTGACCTGTTCGTCGCCCACGTTCTTCGAGCCGAGGGTGACCATTGCTATCTTCTGCATTACTGAGTCGTCGCTCGTATCCAGGTTCTTGGCGCGGCTCTTCAGTATGTCTATCGCCTTGTCTGCAGCAAGCTTGTATCCTGCTATTATCGTCGTGGGATGTACGCCCTGCTCTATCAGGTCGCCCGCGCCCTTCAGGAGTCCTCCGGCAAGCACGACCACCGTCGTCGTCCCGTCTCCGACCTCCTTGTCCTGCGTCTTCGCTATCTCGACGAGTATCTTCGCGATCGGGTGCTCCACGTTCATCTCATTGAGTATCGTGGCGCCGTCGTTGGTTATCACTATGTCGCCAAGGTCGCTCACGAGCATCTTGTCCATGCCCTTCGGCCCCAGGGTTGTCTTCACTGCATTGGCCACGGCCTGGCCCACCGCTATGTTCGTCCTCTGCGCTTCCCTACCTATTATTCGGGAGGCTCCTTCCGGCAGTATGTAGTACTGCGGCGTTAGCTTATTTTCAGCCATCGTTTCACCTTATTAGTAGCATCTGCTCCTTTCTGAATCAGAAAAGGCATAGAAAATGTGTATAATTCATATACATGTATGCATATATTACAGTCGTTAAAGTATTTATGCCTTTCTAGGGCCCAGTTCAGTCGCTGTCTATGGCCTTCGCTATGGCCGCGAACTCCTCCTGTATTGCCTTCTCGCGCGTTACTGGCACGGCCCCCAGGTCGCTGAGCCGGTCGAATTCGGCCGATTCCTTCACATGCCCGAGTAGCCTTGTACCAAGGTTATGAATCAGCTCCCTTGTGTGATCGCTTTCTACCCCGATTGACCTGTTTTCTACCACTCCCAGAAGGTATATGCTGAGCCTCTTCGCCATCGCACCAGACCTGTAGGCGTTCATTGCTGCTATCCTTTGTGGTGTGGTGACTAGAATGAAGCCGTCCAATGGCAGCAGCTGCATTATGGTCAGCGGCGCGTCAGACGTGCCCGGAGGCAAATCTACTATGAGATAGTCGAGCTCCCCCCATTCCGTGTTCTGGAAGAAGTCAAGAAGCATCTTCGTTATTATGGCCCCACGCCATATTATTGGCTTTTTCATGTCATCTACCACCATGGAGGTCGATGCGACCTTGATGCCATCCTTAACCAGGGGCTTGAGCGGGAACCTGGAGGTATCCATGCGCTCGTCCATGCCCAGGAAGAAGCTCAGATTGGGGCAGTCTATGTCGGCATCGAGTATGCCCACTTTGTAGCCCATGGCGCTCAGCGTGTATGCAAGGTTGACTGATACGGTGGTCTTGCCCACGCCGCCCTTAGCACTGTAAATGCCCACCTTGTGCTTTACGCCTGAAAGCTTCTCCTTGATGGTGCTTTTCTGGCTCATGAAACCGTTGAATGAAGCCTTAGCCTGGTCTGCCCCGTTTTCGGCTTTGCCTTGTTCATCTGACAGTGTCCCACCTGATGTAGCTTATTACCCTAAAGAAACCCGCACATGCATTTTGGGCTTAACAAGCTTAAAATAGCTTTCTGAACATATATAACCTGAAAACTGTTTTTTGTAACAGGTGTATAAATGAAGATAAACGAGCTAAAAGTAGGGGCCAGCAATGTCACGCTCGAGGCTACTGTATCGCAGAAGGACGACCCTCGAGAAGTTGTCACCAAGTATGGTAAGAGACTGAGCGTCGCTAACATAGTGCTAAAGGACGATACCGGAACCATACCTATGTCACTCTGGGAAAAGGACATCGACACGGTGTCTGTCGGAGACAAGGTTGAGGTAACGAACGGCTACGTGAGCGAGTTCAGGGGGGCGCCGCAGCTTTCCACAGGCAAGTTCGGCAAGATAACCGTAGTCGAGAAGGGATCAGGCTCGTCTGACGAATCGAGCGGCTCGGAGGATTACGGATCTTCTGATGAGGAAGGAAACTTCGGCTCGGAAGAGGAATAATCTTTTCCGGCTCTTATCTTTTCTCACTTACTTTTACTTGTTTTGTTTCTATTTCTTCCTTTTCTTTTAGCTTTTCTTTTAGGTGCACGTCTAGATGTACCTAGCGCTACTGATTTCTTGTGGTACATGTTCCAGAACCTCAGAGTATAGAACAGGAATACGGAACCCAGGGCTACACCGAACCACATTGTGGCTATCCTTACGAGTATGGTAGCCGCTGAGCTTATGTCTGCAGGGAGTTTGAGGCTGCTGGATAGTATTGCAGTAAGGGTGCCGTCAGTCACACCTATGTTGCCAGGCACCGCAGAGACCATCCCGAACAACTGGGTCGATGCAAATGTGAACATGCTTGCAGCAGCGGTTATGTGGAAACCGAGGGCGGCGATCGTGAAGTATAAGGCCATTGCGTTCAGCACCGATGCAGGTATGGTAAATATTATCGAGACTGCATACACCTTGGGCGAGTTCAGCACGCTCTGCGAGGCGTAGTACTCCTCACCGTATATGGTGAACTTCTCTATGAAGTTATACTTACCGAGAAGCAGTTTGAACCTGTTGAACAACCACTTGTTGAGTATGAATGCGAACGGGAGAAGCAGCACTATGTCTATGGCTATTATGTATATTACGTATTGGTGAAAATACAGTGCGGCCCCGAGGGCGACCACTGCTGTGCCAAGGAAATCTGAAAATATGTCCATCGTCACTATGGGCACTATGTTCATGAACTTTATTTTTGTTATCCTGTTAAGGGTGTACGCGGCAAGGACCCTGCCGAACTTGCCGGGCGTTATGTCCATCGAATAGAGCGACAGGTACACGGCCAGGTTCTTCCATGTGGATACCTTCAGGCCCAGCCTCTTTATGTAGTATGCCCATTTGACATACCTGAGCATGTATCCGGCGAAGACTGATATGATTGCAAGCAAGTACACGTATATGTCGGCTGATAGGATTACATGCACCACCTTAGATATACCGCCGGCAAATGCTATCACTACGAAGACCAGCGCGCTCACGATGAGCGCGGCGGCCACGAATATAGATACGCTGCGTATCAGCTTTAGGTAGCCCTCCTTATCAAGCTCCTCCTGGTGCGTTACGCTGTACCATAGCGATTTTTTCTTCTTCCCATCGTCTACCTTTGTCATCTCAATCCGGCCGCGTTATGGATTATCTACTACTTGAAATGTTTAAGAAGCAATCCTCGTATTCCTTAGATATCTTGTTCCAATCGTTTCTTTTTTTCACGAGCGAGATTCCCCTGGTTGCATTGGCTCTGGCTCTCTTGCTGTCTGACATGTATTTCTCTATTGCATTTTTTATAGATGACGTGTCGCGCGGATTGGCATACAGCACCGCATTCCGCCCCATCTCAGGCATACCTCCTATACGCGTCGCAATGGAAGGCACGCCGCATGCCATTGCTTCGAGGAGAGCCATCCCTGCAGGCTCATAGAGGGATGGCAGGACGAACATGTCTGCCGCATTGTAATAGTATGGCATTTCGTGCTCCGGTATTCCGCTGATTATCTCGAACCTGTCAGCTATGCCGAGGTGGCTTGCGTACTTGTACAGCCAGTTGTACATTGGGCCCTTTCCTATAATCAGCAGCCTTACATCTTTCCCGTCTTTTATCAGCCTTGATATCGCCTCCATCAGGTATACCTGCCCTTTCTGCGTCGTTAGCCTGCCATTAGATAGTATGAGCGTGCTACCCTTTCCGAACTTGTACTTCAATGCTGATACGGGCTCTTCGCCATCCTTCATCTTTCTGAACAGAGAACTGTCTACGCCGTTGTATATTACCCTTGACTTCGTTAGGTCTGCAGTCGGCACTGTTACTTCAAGCGCGTCCTTTGATACGGCGGTTATCGCGTCGGCCGAATGCATGAAACTGCGCCCCACTGTGATGTCGTACAATAGGCCAAGGCTGTCATCCGCAGCGCTTATCCCTTTTGGAAGTGAGTTGTGTATCGTGAGCGCCATCTTTGCCCCTATGTCCTTTATGGCACCTATCGTACTTGGAAAGTACTGATACCTGTTATTTATGTGATAGATATCAGCGTTTACGGACTGCAGATGGCTGCGAAACGCAGGGAACAACTGCAGGGGCAGCGGTGAGAAAGGTATGCCTACCTGCTTCGTTTTTATCCTGACCACTTTTATGCCGTCTATGTACTCCGTGGAGTTTAGGGCACGCCCGAACCCCTGGCCGAAAGACGCAACGGCACTGGTAAGCACAGTTATGTTGTGCCTCTTCGACAGGCGCTTGTATACCTCATGCAGTACCTTTTCAGTTCCTCCACGGTAGGGGATGAAATAAGGATTAAGGACACAGATATCTATTGCATCACCACCAGCGGATCTCAAGGCATGAAACCATAAAATACACAGTAGATAATAAATTTAATTGGGCAGGTATATTAGTTGTAGTGGTTCGGACCATGAGAAACATAATAGTGTTCCTTCTGGACACGGCTAGGGCAACTGACGTATATGGTAACAGGTCGCTCACTAACTTGCAGCATATAGCCTCGAAGGCTGCAGTGTATGAGAATGCGATTGCCCCTGGGTCATGGACCGCGCCATCGCACGCTTCGATGTTCACAGGCAGGCCGGTATCGCAGATACCGGGCGTCTCGATGGACTTCTTCAGAAACGGGACATACAAGATAGACCCGTGGATGGTCAAGACCAAGTTTATGGCAGACGGCGACAACACTCTTGCCGGCAAGCTGGGCAATCTGGGTTATAAAACCGTGCTGATGTCGAATAATCCGTTCGTGACGAGCTTCACGAACCTTGGCATAGGCTTCGACAACATATTCGACATATGGATGCAGTCCAACATCAAGTACAACAAGTCCCTTGCGGATAAATTCTCATTTGCGCTGAATTCCGGCCCGAATGGAAAGATGAGGCTATACAGGACCGTAAACGCGCTCACAAGCTTCATGCCGAAGAAGGTGTTTGACGACCTTTACCTATCGCTTAGAATCAGCCTTGACAAGAGCGTTGCAAAGACCGACGGCACGCATATGCTCGATAGGGGGATTGAGGACACGGTGGATGTGCTTGGCGGATACATTGAGCACGAATATGACTACCGCGACCATTTCATATTCATAAACCTGATCGAGGCGCATGAGAACTACCCTGTGGGCAGCGAGGACATAGTTCAGGATAAGTGGCTATACCTGAGCGGCATATTTGGCATGGACGAAAACCTGCTGAAGAAATTCCACCAAGGGTACATGTCGAGGCTGAAATACCTTGACAAAGGGATCGGTGAAATACTAGGCATGCTTAAGAGATCCGGAATGCTCGATGATGCGTCGGTCATACTGACTTCGGATCATGGCCAGTTCTTCGGCGAGCATGATCTGCTCTACCATTCGCTTTTCCCGTACAATGAGGAGATAATGGTACCGCTAATAGCGGCGGAGTACGCTGATGGGAAGCAGTTGAATAACATGGAAAAAGTCTCCGCCCCGGTCAGCATAAAGGACCTTGGGGCTGAGCTGATAAGGTCTGCAGGTGAAGGCAAGAGCATTGGCAGGATAAGGAGTGGGGATACCGTGATATCGGAGCACACAGGCATAAGCGAGGGCTGGGACGAAGCACTGCTCACTATGCTGATGAAGAGGTCTGGCAATGCGAACGCAATATACGAGGCGAAGAGGGCAAACAATGTCAAGGCGACAGCCGCGTTCTATAGGGGCATGAAACTCATGCATTTCACAGACAGCAGGAAGGACGAGCTATATGACATGCGCAAAGATGAAAAGGAGGAAAACAACATAATAGACCGTAGGAGGGCGGATGCCCACACAATACTAGGCAGGCTGAAGAAGGCCGCCTCAACGGTATGATTACGGCATAATAGCAATGCCTCGTTTAGCCGCCGTATATCCTCTCTATCGATTTCACGTACGGCTGGCTGCACACGGCCGGTGTGTTGTTAGTCGCTTCGCATATGTATGCTGTGTATATGTTCGCTGCGCCTATTATCGCCTGCGCTTGGCTGGTGCCAGAATTCGATGTCTCTGATGCTATCTGGCCCCATGTGCGTCCGTCAAGGATGCTCTTAGGGTTGAACGGCGCGCCGATCTGGATGCTGCTGTTGGCAAAATCTATGAAAGGGATGTTTTCTGCCTGGTTGAACTTGACCAAGATATGGTTTTCCAGCGCGGTCAGGTTCTGGAACGGCTGGTACGACCTTGTCTCTGTCTCCCTCGCTACGAAGTTTATGACATTACTGGTATATGTCACGTTTGAGAATGTGAAGGTCGGCGTGTTAGGATCCACGTCTGAGCCATTAGAGGTCATGTATGCAAGGTTCGACATGTTGCCGAACCTCATCAGGGCGATTACCACGCTCCATCTTGCGGCAGCGCAGTAGGGACAGTAGTCCGCGCCGATGTACAGCACTTCGGGCTTGCCGTTAAGGGTAAGCGCATTGGCGTTGATCCTTGCCGGAGGGTCGCTGACAACACCTATGCCGACCTTGTTTGCAAGCGTCTGGTTGTTCGCTATTGACTGCAGCTGTGTCATGAACGTCTGGTTCACGGGGGCGCCTATGTACTTGTTGA
Organism: Microcaldota archaeon; assembly: GCA_027365565.1. Lineage (GTDB taxonomy): Archaea > Micrarchaeota > Micrarchaeia > Micrarchaeales > Micrarchaeaceae > JAMCYG01. The sequence continues at coordinate 33,791 of DAHXMI010000006.1, read as the reverse complement.
GTACAGCGGAAGAGTTGGCAGAAGCCAAATAGGCTGCGGCAGCCACTATCAGTACTACCGCGATCACAGCATATCCCATGGTGCTCTTCTTCATCATTACCAATCCACATTATCTTTTATAAAATTAACCGCACAAAGGTTACTTAATACTTGAGATGTCATTTTTAACGCCAAGGGGTTGTAGCGTAACCTGGCAGCGCAGCTGGCTCCAGATGTTTAAACCTAGATGAGCGTTCCGCGATGATGAGGATCTGGAAAAACAGATACATGAAGTAACCAGCTGGTCCGAGTTCAAATCTCGGCAACCCCAAACTTGTGCGGGCAGTAAATGCCATGCCATCCCAAAAGCGCAATTCTTTAAGTCTTCAATGATAGATATGTGTACTCATAAGTTATGCGACTCGTGTAACATTGGCATGATGGTATGAAGACTAATATAGGAGGCAGGAAAAGGCATGTTGGCAGGCTCATAGCGCTGGCTGTGTTCGCCGTCATAGCCATAGGTTTAGTTACGTTATATGCAATCAACAGCTCAAAGAGCATAATCCAGCCGAGCATGACGAGCATTAACGGCTCTGTGCCTTCGGTGTTCTTACCTATAAGCTCTGCGGTCAATTCCTCAGGTGCGGTCAACGCCACTGAAACGCTGGTCTCGATGATCCAGGGACGGGCGCGCAACTCGTCTAATGTGTCAGTGCGATACAGAGGCGGAATCTATGGGCACCTCTCAGGGTTCGGCTCCATAATATCGCTCGATACTCCCATTTCGATAAACTACACCAGGTCAGGCAGCAACTTATCCGTCGATATCAACGCGAGCGGTCTGCCAATTATAGGGCCCGTATTCTTCCAGTTGATAAACAACAGAAGCGTTGCAAAGGTATGCTCCAATATCAATGTAACCGCATTGAAGAACAGTAACATATTCGGAATAAAAAGCAATGGCGCTTCGTGCAGCCAGATATCATCCTATAGCACCTCGATCCAGCAGATAGAGAACTTCAACTACAGTGAGCTGACACACTACGGTATAATTGTCAACTATACGAGTGTGCATCAGAGCGTGTATGAGGAACAGAACTGCACCTACATATCAGGCACGCTTGGCCAGCCGTCCAAATCAGGGGTCGGCCAATTCAGCATGTGCATTTCGGATTCGGAACTCGTGCCGCTGACCATGTACACGTCGTTCAAGAATTCACAGGGTTCAATATACATGCTTCTGAACGAGACGCAGTAATCAGCTACTCCTTGTATGATACAGGCGGCTTCTCTATTAGCGCCATTACCGCTTCGGTGTTGTCGCCTTCGGCCGTCACGTTCTTCTTCTTCGCGCCGCATTTCGTACATTTATAGACGATCTGGATCTTTCCGCGCGTGTACTCCGCGCTCATGGGCTTCATCATGCCGCCGCATTCGGATGCCCTGTCGCCGGGATTGACGTCCACATGCCTGCTCCAGAGGCAATTAGGGCAATGATCAGTGTAACCCGTTCCCTTTACCAGTGTGCCACATATCTCGCAAACGAAGTCCTCAGGGTTCTTCCTGAACTTTCCGCTGCCAGTGCCTTGACCCTTCCCAGCCACACACTCATACCCATTGGATTTACGACTTCTTCAGTACCATGCCGAAGTGGTACACGCCAGCATCAAATTCTTTCACGATCCGGAAGCCTTTGAAGTATTCCATGTACTCGCTCTTGTCCATCCTGAGATCGTAGGATGGACCAATTTCGGAAGTCTCCTTCTTCCAGTCTATTATCATTACTATGCCTTTGTCATTTAATATTCTACGGACTTCCTCGACTACCATGCCACCAACCGCTCTCACATCATGGAAGACGTTGGCGAGCAGCACCATGTCGATTATTCCATTCTTCAAGGGTATATTGGATATTTCCGCCTGGATGAACTCCACATTGCTGCCGATCACTACGACCTTCGCCTTGGCCAGCATTTCTGCATTGCTGTCTATCGCGTACAGCCTTGAGGCGTACTTGGCTATGTAACGGCTATAGTATCCTGCCCCGCAACCGAGATCGGCAACCACCTTGTTCTTTATGACCTTTGGGGGTATGAGAATGGATGGGTCCTCTGTCGCCTTCCTTCGGGGGCTTAGGAGCTCATGTATGCGCTTCAGCGTACTATTCATGTAGATACTTGTACCAAAATAATCATAAACATGTCACATGCGCCGCTTATTTGCGAGCAGAAGCAGCGATATTACAGTCTTCGTGTCATGAACCCCCTTGCCGTTCAATATCTTCAGGGCGGCCGATACCTTCATTTTCTTCACCCTTATCACTTCATGCTCGTCGCGGTGCAGGCGGCCTTTGTACAGGCCTTTGGCGACAAAGTAGTTGTTGACAGTCTTGCTGCTACCTGGGGAGTGATAAGTCCTTACCACTAGCTTCAGGCTCCTCGCCCTGTACCCTGTTTCCTCTTCGAGCTCCCTGGCGGCGGCGATGGCAGGCGTCTCTCCCTTGTCTATGTGTCCTGCAGGCATTTCATATATGTACTTGCCGAGCGCCGGCCTGTATTGCCTTTCGACTATCAACGTGTCGCTATCAAGCATCGGTATTATCGTCACGATGTCTGGCTCCTTTACTTCGTAGAACCATGTGCTGCTCCCGTTCAGTTTTACCTTCCTGCGTTTGATGCTTACCACTCTTGACATTCGCTTACCTCATTTTGTTATGATGGTGCCACTCTCAAGGCGCATTATGCGGCCTAGATTGTCCAGTGAACCGATTATTCCTATTCCTGCACCGCTTTCTGCAAACTTTGCACATGCCTCTATCTTCGGCCTTATAGAGCCTTCGCTGAACGCGTCTATGCGCTTCATTATCTCGCGCGCTCTTATTCTTCTTATGGGAATCTTGTTCCTTGAAAAGTCTTCGTAGACATATTCAACATCAGTAAGTATTACGAACATGCTCGCACCTATCTGACGCGCCAAAAGGGCAGATGTGAAATCCTTGTCGATCACGGCATCCTCAAATGAGTATGAGCCGTTTTTGACTGTCACGGGTATGCCGCCGCCACCGCAGCATATCACGTTGCCGTTTTTCAACATGCTGTTTATGCTGCCCTCCTCAATAATTGACACGGGCCGCGGCGAGGGTACCACTATCCTGTACTTTCCGCCGATCTTCGAGTAATGGTAATTAATCAGATTTCTATGGTTTTTTGTCTGCTTTGAGATGAATTCCGGCCCGATAGGTTTTGAGGGTCTGTTGAACGCTGCATCTGACCTATTCACTACTACATGCGTCAGTATGGTAGTGAATTTCCTACTGCCGATGTCCGGCCTGGAGTTGAGCGATGTCTCGATTATGGATCCTATGGATGCCTGTGTCTCGGCAGTCATAAGAGCCAGTGGAAGCGGCGCTACGTCTGAGCTGCTTGCTGCATTCTTTATGAGCTCGTCCCCGACCTGTGTGCCGTTGTCATGGGTTATTGCCAGCTGAATGCCCCTTTTCCTTGCTATCGCGGCTATCTGCTCCGACGTCGCTGAGAGTTTGCTTATCTCCTCATGAATATCCTGCCTACCATGAGGGCTCATCAGTGCGTTTCCACCAAGAGCTATTACTATCCGCCTTGCCATGCTAAGTAAATCGAATCGCTATGCTAAATATTTTGCGTGCAATTGATTACTTGTCGGGCTTTATCAATGGCGAGGACGTGATTGCTGGTTCTTTCTTCGAAAAACTGCTTGCTGGGAGGTGGATAGCAGGCAGGAGGATCGAAGATGCGGTACACAGGACGAAAGAGTTGAACGGCAGAGGGATGGGGGCAATACTCAACTACCTTGGCGAGGAGTTTACTGATAGGAACGATGTCGAAGATGCGGTGAACAAGTGCCTGAAGCTGATCAATGCGGTCCATAGCAACGGGATTCGCGCTGACGTGTCTGTAAAGCCGACACAGATAGGGTTGAGAATCAGCTATGCATATGCCGCGAGCAACTATTTGAGGATACTTAGGCACGCGAGGAGGTACCATGTGTTCGTCTGGCTCGATATGGAAGGCTTTGAGAGCGTAGATGACACAATAAGGTTATATCTCGACAACCTCGGTGTGAGTAAGGTAAAGTCCACGGGTATATGCATACAGTCTTATCTGAAGAGGAGCGGCGGTGATGTCAGACGCATAACAGGAATGGGAGGAGTTATAAGGCTGGTCAAGGGGGCATACAAGGAATCTGCCTCTATAGCATACACAGATAGGGCAGGAGTCACCGCACACTATGCCAGGCTTATGAAATATCTCTTTGAACATTCGAATACGTTCACGATAGCCACGCACGACAGTGCTATGATAGACCGCGCGATTAGGCTTAATGAAATACACAGCAGGAATGTGACGTTGGCCATGCTGAATGGAATAAGGAACAGGTATGCGGAACACCTTGCTGCAAGCAGAAGGGTGTACATATACGTGCCGTTCGGTGAGAGGTGGGTGGACTACTCTATTAGGAGGCTCCGCGAGCTCAGCAATGCCCTGTTAATAGCGAGGTCGCTCTTTAGCAGATAAGGGTTATATTGTTTGTCCATGCATTAATATCAGTTCTAGATGGTGTGTTTGTGAAGGATGAAGCGGAGACGCCGAAGAAGATCAGTGTTAAGAAAGCGTCTGATTTCTCGGAATGGTATACACAGGTACTGATAAACTCTGAATTCGTTGACTACAGCGCAGTCTCAGGCATGCTCGTCTACAGGCCGGATTCCTACTTCGCATGGGACACGATCAAGGAAGCAACTGATAAGCTTTTCAAGGAGGTCGGAGTACAGGATGTGTACTTCCCAATCCTGATACCTGAAAGGTTCCTGCTGAAGGAGAAAGAGCACATCGAGCATTTCTCGCCTGAAGTGGCATGGGTTACGCATGGCGGCGACACCGAGCTTGGGGAGAGGCTTGCTGTGAGGCCTACTTCAGAAACCATAATGTATGACAGCTTTTCGAAGTGGATACGCTCTTGGCGCGACTTGCCGCTGCTGTACAACATATGGGCCAGCGTGGTCCGATGGGAATTTAAGCACCCGACGCCTTTCCTTAGGAACCGGGAGTTCCTTTGGAACGAAGGCCACAGCGTATTCGCTTCGAAGGAAGAGGCAGATAAGGAGCGTGACGTGATACTCGGCATATATGACAAGGTTCTGCGCGAGTACCTTGCGCTGCCGGGCATAATAGGCAGGAAAACAGATTCTGAGAAATTCGCAGGTGCGGCTGCTTCGTACAGTATAGAGCACATAATGCCTGATGGGTGGGCAATACAGGGACCTGCGCACCACAGTGATGAGCAGAACTTCTCGAAGTCTTTCAACATACAGTTCATAGACAGGGATGGGGAGAAAAAGTATGCGTACCAGAACACGTATGCAATAAGCACACGTGAGATAGGCACGATGATCATGACCCATGGTGATGACAAGGGCCTTGTCATACCTCCGAGGCTGTCGCGCATACAGGCCGTTGTCGTCCCGATATACACGAACGTGAACAAGGATGAAATATTGGAATATGCCGGCAGGGTATATGATGAGGTAAAGAGGAGTTCACGCGCGTACTTGGATTCTAGGGATGAATATTCTCCAGGTTGGAAGTTCAACGAATGGGAGATAAAGGGCGTACCTATCAGGATAGAGGTCGGCAAACGCGAGCTGGAATCGAAATCTGTCGTAGTTGTGCGAAGGGATAATGGTTCGAAGGAGAAATATGGATTTGAAGGGCTTGGGAAGTTTGTAGGGCAGGTGCTTACCTCGATACATGAAAGCATGTATGAAAAGGCCGAACAATTCCTGAAATCGCACATATTCGAAGTGGAAAACTATGATGGGCTGAAGGCCACAGTCGGCAAGGGGTTCGCACAGGCTCCGTGGTGCGGTGAGGAGGAATGCGAGGCGAAGATAAAGGAGGAGACGGGAGCCAAAGCAACAAACATGCCTGATGACATACAAAGCAAGGCTGAAGGTAAGGAATGCGTCCGCTGCGGAAAGAAGGCCAGGTACATAGTCAATTTCGCAAAATCATACTGACCATTATGTCAAATGCAAGCGTTACAATAAGGAGGGCGCTGCCTTCCGATGCTGGCACTGTAAAGGAACTTTATAGCGGACTGTATCCTGCAGAGCGCCATAGGAAGGAGAAGTTCCACCTGATGCGTACAGGCTCAGAAATCCTCTTGGCTTACCATAAGAAGGAGCCGGCAGGGTTCATAATGCTCACCTATGTAAGCTACGGCCAGGGGCCGAAGGGCTTCGGTTACATAGAGGAGATGTTCGTCAGGAAGCGCTACAGGCGCTTCGGTATAGGCCGAACGCTTGTCAAAGCGGCGATAGAATGGTTCGAGAAGCATGGTTACATAGCGCTGTTCCTGACTACACCGAAGACGAACAAGGGTGCAATAAGATTCTACCGCAAGCTCGGGTTCAGGCAGAGCAGGCAAGTATGGATGACATTGTCTGCACCTAAGAGGAAGATAAGTAAATCATAGCAGGCATTCGGGCACCGCTGCGCTTCCTACTCGCAGAGGATTATACCATTTCCTATAACTTTTTAAACTTCATACGAGTAAATGGTATGCACAGCCCCGTCGTCTAGCGGCCAAGGACCGCGGGCTTTGGACCCGTGTACATCGGTTCGAATCCGGTCGGGGCTATATGCGCAGGTAATCGCATGAGATGCAGCAGGAGAGACTTCATAATACTGACTGCAATGTCGATAATAGGCATAATATCCGCGCTGACGGTTGTTTACGAACTGGGCGTCGTACATACTTTGCCGCCGTTCTGCAAGCTCGGCAACGTGAGCGGTGTGCAGCTCGACTGCGCGAAGGTACTGCTGTCCCCATATTCCAACATAAACATATTCGGGTTCGACTTCTCGCTTGATTTCATGGCCGCTGCCTGGTTCGTGGTCAACATAATGCTCGTTATAGCGCTGGTCACTGTTGGGAGCGACACCGCGAAGAAGGTATTCAAAGGCCTTTTCGCATGGAGGTTCATAGGCCTTGCAATCGTACCGTACCTGGTCTATTTGGAGCTGTTCGTAGTGCACAGCATATGCATATACTGCACCATAATGCATGGTGCGATACTGATAGACTTCGGAATAATAAGCTACCTTGTGTTCTCAAGGAATGCTAGGATACGTACCGAGCTCTTCGGCAAGCAGGCATAGCTCATTCTGCGCTGTCTTCTTTGAGTAGGGCAGCCAGCGCCTTCTTTATCACTGCTTCTTTGGTACCTTCGCTCGAAAGTATGCTGAACAGTCCGGCAACATCTATCCCGTTGCTGAATTTCTGCTCCTTCAGTTTTGAACCGAGCATGCTCATCCCAAGCTCTTTTATTGATTGGTTGCCCGCCCTGTTAGCCCTGATCGCCTCAATGTCCTTTTCTGATTCTGCGCTCTTCAGGCCGCTAGCGTCCATGCTCAGGAACGCCTTTGACGCATATCTCTGCAGTACCTGCCTTATTGGCATGTCTATGATAGTGAATCCGTTGGCAATCGTGCCTTCCAGAAGTATCCTTATAACCGGCTTGTCGCCCGACTTCGCAAGTATGCCTTCTATCTCTTTTTCGCATTCCACTTCTATTTGCTTGGGTTTCACATCATCAGCGTTTATCGTCCTGACGTACAGCTTCCTGGAGCCTATCGGCACGAACTCGTGCTTGTTCGTAGAGGTATCAAATATCAGGAATCCCTTCGACTCCTGCTCCCCACCCTTCAGCTGCGTCAGCACAGTGCTGCCAGGAATAAGGAAGGGCTTGCCATGTATCTTTTTCTCAACCCTGCTGTGTATGTGACCGTCTACATACAGGTCGAACCCTTTGGGAAGCTCGTCCTCATGTATGAACTCGTCGCTGAAAGGCAATAGCTCGTATGTGGATTGGTGGAACATGAAGATGTTGAATGCCCCTTCGACCGGTTTCGGCGCCAGCTTCTCAAGAAGCGGTTTCACCCTCTCTTCCGAAGTCCCTCCAAGACCAAAAACCGCAACTCTTTCCCCGCTCTTCTCGATTATGGTGATGGATTCGCTGGTGTCCACAAGCAATCCGGCTATCCCGAGCAGTGTAAGCGCATTCTCCTTTCCTTCCGCCACCCTTTCATGCGTTCCCGAGACGGCAACCACCGGTATAGACGTGTGATTCTTCTCTGCAGGGTTCAGCAGGTTCTGGTACGACACCACCTTAGCCTTCCAACTGTCATTCGAAAGTGACTTGAATATCCGCATTCCTTTGGCGAGGACGTCTGGCTTAGGAAATCTCTTGTCGAACACGTCGCCAGGTATCAATATCATATCAGCCATGCCGCTGGCCATGGTAAGCGCCTTCTCGGCCTGGACGAAAGAGTCCTCGTAGAACCTCTCATATCCGAAGTGCATGTCGGATATTATTGCAACCTTCATTTCATTGCCCCTGCATGGCTCTCGGCGATCCTTTTTGATATTTGTGTTATGAGTTCCTGCAGAAATTCATCTGCCTTATCCTTCTTCGGCCCGTACGCCCCGCCTGCACATGGATGACCCCCTCCGCTGCCGCCTATTATATTTGCGGCCTTCTTCATTATGACTCCAAGATGGAGCGAATACTTCTCGTCGAAGGTGGGGCGCAGCCTGGCTGAGAAAGCCACCTCATTCTCGTTCTCGGAATAGAATATTGACACGTCTGCGCCAATGTCTATAGCTGCGTCTGCGACGTCACCTGCATGGCCGTGCGCCGCACCGCAGATGAATAGCATTCCGCTGTGAACATTGGATTCTGAATGACACATGTCGGATAGCACTTCAAGTCTGCGCTCAGGCAGCGGCTCTTTGTAGAATTCCTCTTGGAGCTCGATGTAGCTGGTTCCTGCCTGCTGAAAAAGCTCGGCGAGTTGATAGAATGTCTGATATGATGCGTTCTTGAAGCCTGCCGAATCTGAAAGTATGCCCAGGGCCAGCAACTTTGCATTCGTAGAGGAGATGTCTTCACCAAGCTCCTTCACAAGCTCGTACACCATGCTAGAAGTAGAGTTGTAGCTTTCGTCATCGAATGCATATACGGAAGTGCCCTGTATCTCATTCTTTGCATGGTGATCGATTACAAGCATGTCGCGCCTGAACCCCTTGAGCCGTTCCTCGAATGGGCCGCAGCCCTCGAAGTTATTGACATCGACAAGCACGACCAGTTCTGCATCGCCTATGAACGAATTCGGGAAACTCCCGCTCCTGCCAAGTTTCTTCAAGGTGTTGGATGCGTTATGTGTTATTGTATCAGGTGTGGATATCTGGCTGTTCTTCAACATGCCCGATAGGATTACTGCCGCGGCTACAGAATCAGTGTCACCTATTGAGTGGAAGGTTATCATTACCTTCTTGTCCTTGGCATCTTTCAGGAGCGAAGCTGCTTCCCTCATGCCTATGCTGTTCATGCACCATTGCCTGGCTTCCCGCCCTGCGCCTCTCCTATTGCGCTCGAAAGCTTAGTTCGCATATCTTTCTCTTTCGCGGTAAGGTCTGAATACTGCTTCTCTATGGACTTCAGGCGCATCTCGGTGAACTCCTGCTTGTCCTTTATATCCTTTAGCGCATCCTCCTTCGACACTTCTATGAAAAAGCCCCCGACGCTCTTATATATCGTGCCACTTGCCTTCTCGGTTTCTTCAAGCGCTTCCTTGTACTCGATCTGCCTCGTCTTGAACTGCTCCATCTGTATAGAGACCGACTGCAGCTGCTCCTGTACTATCTGGTACTCTCCCGCCATCTTGTTGAGCTCTTCTTGCTCCATAAAATCACTTATTCATACTATTTGTCCTGACCTCTTAAAATGCTTCCTTTCACTACCTGTCTATCTCACCCATGACAAGGTCGAGCGAGCCGGAGATGACGACAAGGTCGGCGAACTTAGCACCCTGGGCGATCTTAGGCAGTACTGAGAGGTTGATGAAAGCCGGGGATCTCAGCGATACCCTGTAGGGCTTCTGCTTGTCTGGGACCATGTATACTATGCCTTCGCCTTTCGGGAGCTCTCTGTGGCTTATTACTGTATCCGGCTTCGCCGGCGGACCTATGAGCTTTATAGGAAGGCCCAGCACATCCGGATCCTTAGGCATAATCTGCAATGCCTGCCTTATTATCTTGATGCTCTCCAGCATCTCGCGGTACCTGACCCTGTACCTGTCGAAGTTATCCCCTTTCGTGCCAGTTGGAACAGTGAACTTCATCTTGTCGTACACATAGTACGGCATGCTCTTTCTTATATCATATTCCACGCCCGAACCCCTGAGCACGGGGCCTGACACGCCGTAGTCTATTGCGGCGTCTTTGTCCAGCACTCCGACACCCTTCATTCTTTCCATGAATATAGGGTCGCCCTCCGTGATATCAGGATATTGCAGGAAGTGCTGCTCGAGATAGTCTGTGAGCTTGTACGCCCTATCGACAAAGTCGCTCGGCAATTGCCTGTTGAGCCCGCCCAACCTTAGGTTCACGTAGAACATCCTTGTGCCAGCTATGTCTTCAAGTAGTTTCAACACTTCTTGCCTTTCCCTCATGCACCACATGAACATCGTGAACATCTGACCAAGTTCGTTGCATTGTGTTCCCAGCCATATCAGGTGGCTTGCTATCCTCTGGAACTCCAGCATAACTACTCTGGCGATTTGGGCCGCCTCTTTCACCTCCTTGCCTACTGCGAGCTCGACTGCCGATACGTACAGTTCGTCCCAGCTGAAAGAGGCTACGTAATCCAGCTTCTCCGTGTAAGAAGGGCTCTGCATGTACATCCTGTTCTCCATCAGCTTCTCAACACCCCTGTGCAGGAAGCCTATGTGGGGCTCAACCCTCTTCACTGTATCTCCGTCGACGTCAACGACAAGCCTCAGCACGCCGTGCGTGCTAGGATGTATTGGCCCCACATTTATCCTCATGATCGCCATTAGACAGCCCTTTTCGGTTTGTTATCCCCATTGTCCTTTTTGCCATCATCATTCCTGTAATTTGAGCCCCACGTGAAATCTTTCCTGAGTGGGTATTTGCCGCTGTTCCACTCCTCTAGCAGTAGTCTCTTCACCTTCCTCCCACCTATCGATATGCCGAACATTTCATACATTTCCCTTTCGTACCAGTCGGCAGAGGTGAACAGCCCCATGACGCTGTCTATTTCAGGATTCTTGGCAGGGAGCTTCACGCTGACCACATCCTCCTCGTTCGTGGAGAAGTTGAAAATGATGTACACGACCTCAAGACTATCGCCGCGGTCTACTGCGGTTATCTTCTTAAGGTAGCTGAATCCCTTCGCCTTCATCCCTCCCAATTTCCTCAGCAATGCTTCTTTCTCTATCTCCGACAGTCTTACCACCTACTTTGTCCTGCAGCTTCATCATCGCGGCGAAAAGGTTCTCCGGCTGCGGCGGGCACCCCACTACATACACATCGACAGGTAGCACCTGGTCTATCCCTTGTATTATGTTATAGCTCTCCCACCATGGGCCACCGGAAGTCGCACATTCACCGTACGCTATGACGTACTTCGGCGACGTCATCTGGTCGTAGAACCTCTTAACTCTTGGGGCCATTGACTTTGTGACCCAGCCGGCAACTATCATAACGTCATTCTGCCTTGGCGTGGACCTGAACAGCAGGTACCCCTTCCTTTCGGCGTCGACCTGCGATGCACCGAACGCCATGAGCTCTATCCCGCAGCATGCGAGGCCGAACTGCGCAGGCCACAGGGAATTCGCCCTTCCCCATTTGATGATATTCTTTGAAAGTAGCTTCGTGACATCGCTTAGCCTCGTGAATAGTGCATTTGGCGGTACCTTGTAGCTCTTTAGCGACTGCACAGTCAGCTGACTCATCTTCTCCTCTGCGTTGAGGAACTCCTCTTCTGAATATGGCGTGTCAGACATGTTTATCACTAGCTACCTTGTACCCAACCAGCGATATTGACATTGCGGCAAATGCGAGTGCTATTACCAGTAGTCCTGTCGCAAATCCTGTCTTGTTGGACACCGATGCCCATATCAGCAGTATCGCGATAGTGAGCTCGAATGGGAGGAACAGCATGTAGTACGGCAGGTACTCGTTGTCTATGTCCATGCTGCTTCCGACTGTGGTTTCGCCGCTCTCATAGGGGGCGTTCTTCACTGCATTTGATACTGGCTTCCTACCTATCAGCTTCGATGCCAGCAGCAGCCCCCCTGGAAATCCTAGACCGAAAAGAAGCAGCAATCCAAGGGCTATGTAATTGTACAACATCAGCACACCGCGCTAACGACAATAGGAAATTACATGCAATCATTATAAAACCGAAAGGTGCATTTTGAAATATGATAACGCTAGCATACTATGACAAAGATCCTGTGGGCAACAATACAGTGGAGTGGCTTGAGTCGCACGAGGACGGCATGTCGCACGGCATGTTTAGGATAGTTAAGTTGGATGAAGCTCCAATTTATTCCAACAGCAGCAAACTCGATGGCGCAGAACTAGTGATGTTCATAAGCAAACACTCCAGCGCCAAAGGAGTAGCGTCGTTTACGGTGCATTCGTGCGGGAACTGGGGCGATAGTGCCGACCGTGGTGGAAAGCCTAAAACGCTTTGCAGGTCAGATCCGATAGCGATGTGGAAACTCCTAGTCGCAATAAGGGATGTGAACACATACGATGAGGTAGCGGTAACTTACGAGGCTACGCACCATGGGCCGACAATAGACCTACCCTGTCTTTTTGTAGAAGTTGGCGGGAATGAGACAACCATTGGAAACAGGAGCTATGCAGAGGTGCTGGCCAAGGCCATACGCAAGTCCATTATAGATGCTGATGTAAGGAAGCCCAGGATAGCGATAGGCATAGGCGGACTACATTACCCTGTGAAGTTCACAAAGATGGCGCTAGAAAACGAGACGGCTTTCTCTTACATAATGTCTAGATATAATGTAAACAACACCGACATGCTCCAGAAAGCAATAAACATGTCAACGGTGAAGCCCGACTTTGCTGCAATCGAATGGAAAAGCCTCAGAGCTGAGGAAAGGAAGGCCGTAATCGACGCGCTGGAGGCAATCGGCCTCGAATATGAAAGAATATAAGGATTAGGAGCCATTCTTTGACTACAGGCTGTTGCAAATGAGAGTGTTATATGCATCATTAATTGCACCTCTGATGCTTGCTTTACTTATAGGTATTGCTGGAGCACAGTATTGGTTCCAGACCGGTGCAATTGGCACATACAACTCTTCAGGGAACTACGGCGCGGCCGCCACCATAGAGACCTCATTCCAGAATGTGACAGACGGATCGTTCGGTTTCTGGGTAGGGGAGAGCCTTTCGAATGGTGCTTTCGTACAGGTGGGATACGAGGTTGAGAACCAGAGCGGATACTACCCTACTAACTGCAGCATAAACGGCTGCAATGGGTCTACATACATAGCTGCAGGCGTGCCGACATGGTTTTGGGAATACTTCCCTAAGGATTACAACGGAAGCGCGTTCCTTGGAAGCATAGGGCCAAACGATTCGGCAGGGGCGCAGGGCAGTTTCAACACATACGCGATGAATTCCTCAGGAACGGTCTGGAATTTCTACTTCAACGGCCAGAATGTGGGGTCTGTGGATATTGGTACTGCACAGTCGGGAGCCAACCCGCCGACGGCAATAGGGGAACTCGCTGCCACAAACACCAATTCCCAGTACATGAATCCAGTAATGTTCAAGAACCTGAAATACTTCTTCAATGGTGGGTTCATACAGGTGCCAGTGGCATATTCTACAATATCGTACGGTAAGGGAAGCAATACTTCGCTGCAGAACCCGTACGGCATAGAGGAGGTTGGGAGTTACACGAATTTCTTTGAAGTGGGTTCCGGACTTCCGTTGAACAATCAGAGCAAGCTATGGTCTATAGGGTACAAACTGCAGGTAATATCAGATTACGGGAATATAAGCTCCGAGAACAACTACTCAGGCAGCTCTGTTGAGTACATAGATGCGCCGAAGTACGTATACATAAGCAATACCACCAGGGAGAAGTTCATAGGTTGGGCGGGAAGCGGTTACGGCTCTTACAGCGGCGCTCGAAACTACTCGAGCGTTCTGATGGTGGACAATATAACGGAGAATGCGCAGTGGCAAAGGCAGTATTATGTAAATGTCAGCAGTGAATATGGAACCTCAGGAGGCAGCGGCTGGTATAACAGCGGTGCGCCGCTGATTCTCAGCGAGTACCCTAAGGAAATAAGCGTAGGGACTGGAGCACGCGTGCTATTCTCCGGTTGGAACAGCACAGCAGGCATAATTGCAAACTCGGCGACGACGGTGAAGGCGCCGATGACAGTCTATGCGGAATGGGACAGGCAGTATCTGGTGAACGTCACTTCCACGCGTGGAATTGTAATAGGCAATGGCTGGTATGACAACGGCAGCACAGCACACATAGGGATAAACAATTACACGGAATACACATCGAACAGCTCAAGGATAACGTTCCGCGATTGGAGCAATGGGTCTACTGCCGCAAATTTCACCACGATCATAAGCGGTCCAATTATGCTTGCCGCGTCCTTTGGGGAGCAATACTCAGTAGATTTCGTACCTGAGGATATCTATGGTAATCAGATATCAGCCGCCAGCGTGGATGTTTCTGGTATCAATTTGCCAACAGGGAGCACGTTCATGTTCCCAGGAATTTATGAGATAGATTATGTCATGTATAAAGGAGCACAAGTATCTGTAAACAGCAACATAACCATATCAGGACCTTCCACAGTGCCATTCAAGGCGCAGGTGTACAATGTCAGTGTTGAGGCGAAAGATGAATTTGGAAGTAATGTTAATGCAAGCGCTTCGCTGACGTTCGAAAACGGAACCACGTTCAATGGCTACCTTGGCCCCACAGGCATGGTAACATTTGCAGATGTGCCTTACGGGCACGTTAGCGGCTATATATACTACAAGAGCATGAAGCACCAGGTCTCCGCAAGCTACGGGTCGAATATAGTAACAACGTTCATTGATCCTGTGACGTTCGTACCGTTGCTTGGAATTGCGATAGTAGTTATAGCCATAGCCCTGCACACCTACAGGAGCAGGAGATTAAGGCGATAGAATAGACGAAGTATACGGCTCTTTCCTTAGGATGTTCGGGAGCTACACACATGTTCAGGAGGTAGCAATACCTATGGTTGCTGGCGGCAGCAACTGCCTGATCACTGCACCCACAGGTTCTGGGAAGACGGAGGCCGCAGTGATACCACTACTTGCCGCCATGTCGCGCGTGCCTGAACAAGACAGGCATGGAATAATGCTGCTGTATATAACGCCACTGAGGGCTCTGAACAGGGATTTGATACTCAGGCTCGAGAAGATATGCGGAGAGCACAAAATAAGTGTATCTGTCAGGCATGGGGACACAACACAGAGCGAAAGGGCCAGGCAGGCCAGAAAGGCGCCAATGTTCCTAATAACAACTCCGGAAACGCTTCAGAGCATATTGCCTACCAAGTACCTCGGAAAGGCGCTGGGCAACATAAAGGCAGTAATAGTGGATGAGATACACGAGCTCTATCAGAGCAAGAGGGGCGCCCAGCTGTCGCTCGCGCTTGAAA
This sequence comes from Microcaldota archaeon, assembly GCA_027365565.1. Lineage (GTDB taxonomy): Archaea > Micrarchaeota > Micrarchaeia > Micrarchaeales > Micrarchaeaceae > JAMCYG01. Next base: position 18,204 of record DAHXMI010000006.1, on the reverse strand, counting down.
GGCTCGAGCGCATCGCACCGGGCTTCCAGAGGATAGGTATAAGCGCTACGATAGGAGATGTTGATGAGGTATGCGACTACCTCTTTTCAGGAAGGGAATTTAGGGTAGCTGAAGACGTTGCAAACAAGAGCATGAAGGTGGGCGTAGAGATGCCGCGCACCGGTGCCTGGGCCGAACTGGACCCCATGAAGAAGAAGTTCGGGCTTGATGCCAGCTCTCTTGCGAGAATAAGCAGGATAGGCAGCAGCATAGACAAATCGAAATCCACCATACTGTTTGCCAATACAAGGCAGATTGTCGAGAGCTTAGGCAGCAGGCTCATATATGCTGATAGGTTGAGGAGCTTCGGCGGCATACGGGTCCACCACAGCTCGCTTGACAAGGAGGACAGGATAGGTACCGAGAACGCGTTCAAGTCTGGCGCGATAAAGGGTATAATTGCAACCAGTTCGCTTGAACTAGGTATAGATGTGGGAACTATCGATCTCGTAATACAATATGGCTCGCCGAGGCAGGCATTGAGGCTTGCCCAGCGCGTTGGAAGAAGCGGTCATAGCAGGTTTGGAACGGCCAACGGCATAGTAATAGCAACTTCTATTATGGATCTGATAGAGGCTGCAGTCATAGCAGACCGCGCGATAGCAAAGCGTTTCGAACGGTTCAAGATGCAGCGTGAAGCCAGCGACGTCCTATGCACACAGATCTGCGGCATGGCTCTCGATACAGACGAAATAGGTGTTGATGCCCTGTTAAGGATGGTAAATGGCTCGTTCCTTTACAAGGGGATTGATGAGGGCAAGCTTGCAAAGCTGCTGAACTTCATGGCATCGCACAGGCTGATAGGTTTTGACGGCAGGACAATTACGAAAGGCAGCAGGACACGCGCATACTACTACGACCACCTCAGCGTCATACCGGACACAAGGAGGTTCGTGGTAAAGAACATACTGAGCAATAAGATAATATCGAGCCTGGATGAGCGCTTTGTGACTGCAAACCTTGATGAGGGATCGGTCTTCGTGACAAAGGGCCTGCCATGGAAGATTATATCAATAGACAAGGATGTGGTAAGCGTTGAGCCTTCAACAGATGTTGATGCGGCCGTGCCAGATTGGGAGGGAGAGGACATACCAGTTAGCGCAGAAGTTGCAATGGGAGTTATTGAAGCGGTTGCGCATCCGACAGGCCTCGGAAAGGGACCAGTCGAAATCAGCAGCGAACTCGTAAGGAAGGTGGAAGATTTCTCTAAGGCCCAGGCCGAATGCTATGGCGTGGGTAAGAGGGGGGTTGTAGTGGAGAAGCTCCAGGACTACAGCATAATACACACAGGGCTAGGCACTCTCGGAAATGCCGCGCTCGGCAGGCTTCTGGCCTACATGATAATGGCGAGGACCGGAAGGAGCATAATAACGAAGATATCGCCATACATGGTTCTGCTTGAGATAGGCAGGGACGTCGACCTGCTTCGCATGCTGAAATCCGTGAGTCACAAGTCGGTACTGGCCATGCTCACTGGCTCGGTGGAAGAGACCGAGCTGTTCCGCTATAGGTTCGTCAATGTAGCAAAGGTCTTCGGCATAGTAGAGCGCGATGCCTCGCTCTCTAGGTCGATTGTGAAGAGGCTTGTCAGGCTCTACAAGGGAACGCCGGTATACGAAGAAGCCGTGAGAGACACCGTGAGCAATTTCTACAATGCCGATGCGGTGTCATCGATGTTTGAAGGCATAGGAAACGGCAGCATATCGCTAGAGGAGATGGTGCTCGATGAACCATCACCGCTGTCAAAGGTGATACTTGAATCGTCATACTATGCCAAGGAGCTTGTCTCACCCCTTCTCCCGAGCAGCGAGATAGTAGGTTCGTTCGTAGACTCAATAATGGGAAAGGACATAGGCCTGCTGTGCACGTACTGCGGCTTTAAGTTCTCAAGGGAACTGAATAAGCTCAAGGAACAGAAGAGCATATCGTGCCCGAACTGCCACAGTCCTATGGTGTGCACCTACAGCGAGGAGTACGAGAAGGCAGTCAAGAAGAGGATTGATGGAAAGAGGCTGTATGGAAACGACCTCCAGGCCATGAAGGACGCACTGAAAGAGGCGGACATGTTCTCCACTTATGGCTATAGGGCTGCAATAGCGCTCAGGGTTTACGGGATTGGGCCGAAGACGGCGGCACGGGCATTGCTCATGTTCAGGGAAAGCGATACCAAATTCTTCCTGGACCTGCTCGAGGAGCAGAAGAGGTTCATAAGGACCAGGAAATACTGGACGCTGTAGCGCTGTATCAAATACCGTGCGCTATTTGCCCTTCTGCACTTTCATTCCGCGCTCGGATGGTATTACCTTCATTCGGGCATTCTCGAATTGCATCGCGTTCTCCCTGCCGTCGAAGTAGGTATGCAGGAACACAGCTATTGCAGACACGCTGCTGTGGGGCTGGGTGGTTATTGATACGTTGAAGTCGGCTGATTGTATTAGGCGCATGGTGTAATCTTCCGAGGAGGCGACTACAAGCATGACATTCTTGTAAGTTCTTAGCGAGTGCTTAACCTTTTCCACCGGCAGGCCGTACTGCGTAAGGAATACTGTCTTGTAGTTTGGCGAGTTTCCCATCATTTTCTTGTAGTCGGCGCCGAACGATATAGAGAACTTGCCGCCCCACTCTCTTGATATCCTACCTATCATCCTTGCAACTGCCTTGTCTTTCTTGCAAGTAAACGCAACCTTAGACGCGCCGAACGCCCTCGACGTCATGCATATGTCTGTTATGACCTCTCTGGCGCATCTGCCTATTACAAGTACTGTTATCATTCGCCTCCACACCGATATTACCAATTTGGGTGAAAGCTTAATATTGTTGCTTGCGGCGTTCAGTCCTGCTGTGGAGTGCCGTCAGGGATGCTGCCGTCCGACTTCTGCCCGAGAATTTCCTGCGCATCGACCACCTTTGCGCCGTTGGCCAGGCGCATCAGTCTCACTCCGCTAGCGCTCCTTCCCGTTTCCCTTATATCTGACACGGAGAACCTTATCGCTATTCCATCGGAGCTTATCACTATGACGCTGTTGCCCTCAGACACCTTTATCGACTTGACCAGCCTGCCAGTCTTCGGTGTTATCTTTATGTTCAGCACACCTGTGCCTCCGCGACCCTGCAGCCTATACTTGTCGGCTTCGGTGACCTTGCCGAATCCGTTCTCGGTTATAGAAGCGATCTTGTCCCCAGGCTTCGTCTCAATTATGTTTGTGACCACGTCACCATCGGAAAGCTTTATGCCCCTCACACCATAGGCATTCCTTCCCATGGTCCTCACGCGGTTCTCATCGAACCTTATCGCCTTTCCGTTGCGCGTCGATATGAATAGTTCGGACTTGCCGTCAGACAGACATACATCTACTAGGCTGTCGTCCTCGTCCATGTTTATGGCCCTTATGCCTGACGATCTTGGCCTTGAGAATGCCTCGGCGCTCACCCTCTTGACTATGCCCTTCTGCGTGACAAACGCCATGCTCTTCCCTTCGAAGATGCGTGTGTTGACTATCTTCTCTATTTTCTCGCCTTCCTCGAGTTTCACCATGTTGACTGCGGCCTTGCCAGCGGTGTACCTGCCCTCCTCTGGCACCATGAAGGCCTTGAGCCAGTATGCTGAACCCATGTTTGTCAGTATGAGCAGATAATCCTTCGACATGCAGTACAGCACCTGCTTTACGCGGTCGCCCTCCTTCGGTTGTATGGCTATTACGCCGCGGCCTCCGCGATCCTGCTCCTTGTACGAACTCGCAGGCAACCTCTTCAGGTAGCCGTTCGCAGTGAGTATGACGCTTATCTCCTCATCGACTACCAGGCTCTCCTTTGTTATCTCTATGTCGGACAGGTCGCCCTGAACTTTTGTCTTCCTGTCTCTCGAATACCTGTCCCTGATATCTGCGGTTTCCTCAGCTATTATCTTGTACACTTCAGAATCGCTCCCGAGTATGATGTTGTACCTGCTTATCTGCCCCTCCAGCTCCGTGTGCTCTGCAGTGAGTGATGCCGTCTCGAGGTTTGTAAGCCTGCTCAGTTTCATGTCGAGTATTGCGGTAGCCTGCTTCTCTGAGAGGGAATATGCACTCATGAGGTTAGCTCTCGCCTCCTTCGTGTCAGCGCTGCCCTTTATTATTCCGACGGTGCGGTCTATGTCGTTGACTGCTATCAGAAGGCCCTCGACTATGTGGAGCCTGTCCGCTGCGACTTTTAGCTCATGCCTTGTCCTCGCTTTTATCGATTCGAGCCTGTGGTCCACGAATATTTTTATGTATTGCTTCAGGTTGAGAGTGACCAGCCTCTTTCCTATCACTGCTATGTTCGCTATAGGGAGGGTGAGCTGGAGCGGCGTATGCTTGTACAGCATGTTTAGCACGTATTCAGTGTTCGCATCCTGCTTCAAGTCCACTGTTACCCTTATCCCTTCCTTACTGCTTTCGTCCTTGACCCCGGATATCTCAGGCAGCCTCTTCTCCCTTGCCAGGCGCGCTATCTGCTCCACCATCGCGGCCTTGTTGACCGTGTACGGTATCTCCTTTATCACTATCCTGTCCTTGTGGCCATTCTCCTCCACTTCGGTAACTCCCCTAATAGTGACTGAGCCCCTTCCAGTAAGGTATGACGCCATAAGGGATTCGTTGTTGAACACGATGCCACCAGTCGGGAAATCCGGGCCGGTTATGTGCCGTACCAGCTCGATATTCTCAATTGACGGATTTTCTATGTAAGCGAGTATGGCGCTGCACAGCTCCCTTAGATTGTGGGGCATTATGCTTGTTGCCACAGCCACCGCTATGCCTGACGCGCCGTTCAGCAGCAGGTTCGGAACCTTCCCTGGTAGTATTTCGGGCTCGGTCTCGGTGTTGTCGAAGTTTGGTACGAACGGAACTGCCTCTTTGTCCAGGTCCGAAAGCATGTCCTCTGCTAGCGTTTCAAGCCTGACCTCAGTGTATCTCTGCGCAGCTGGCGGATCACCATCTATCGATCCCATGTTACCCTGCCCCTCCACCAGGGTATGGTTCATGGTGAACTTCTGCGCCATCCTTGCCATGGTGTCGTAGACTGCCACGTCTCCATGCGGGTGGTATTTTCCTATCACGTCGCCAACTATCCTAGCGCTCTTCTTCGTTGGATGATTGTGGGTATTGCCGAGGTTGTGCATTGAATAGAGTATCCTCCTCTGCACTGGTTTGAGGCCGTCCCTAGCATCAGGCAGGGCCCTGCTTATTATGACGCTCATGGCGTAGTCTATGTAGTCCGACTGCATCTCGCTCTCTATCGGTATGTCGATTATGTCGGGCATTTGACCACGTCAATCATATATCGAGGAACGAGACCTCTGTCGCGTGCTCCTCGATGAATTTCCTCCTTTCCGCAACGTTTACACCCATGAGCACGGCAAACAGCGCATCAGCCTTCTGGGCGTCCGTTATTGTAACCCTCTTTAGCACCCTGGCTCTAGGATCCATAGTGGTATCCCAGAGCTGGCCCGGGTTCATTTCACCAAGACCCTTGTAGCGCTGGATCGTTGCCTTTCTCTCATACTTCTGCATTACGCTTTCAAGCTCTGCATCCGTGTAAACGTAAGTGACTTCCTTTCCGTGCGTGATACCGTAGAGCGGCGGCTGGGCAACGTACACGTGGCCCTTCTCGATCAGCGGGCGCATATACCTATACAGGAAGGTGAGCAGCAGCGTCTTTATGTGGCTGCCGTCAACGTCTGCATCCGTAAGCAGTATGATTTTGTTGTACCTTATCTTGTCCGGGTTGAACGTGCTTTCTATCCCCGTGCCAAGAGCTGTGACCAGAGCGTGCAGCTCTGCGTTGCTGAATATCTTCTCCATTCCTGCCTTTTCTACGTTCAGCACCTTGCCCCTTAATGGTAGTATTGCCTGATACAACCTGTCCCTTCCCTCCTTGGACGAGCCCGCTGCGCTCCTTCCTTCTACTATGAACAGCTCGGTCTTTTCAGGATCTGAAACTGTGCAGTCGGCGAGCTTGCCGGGCAGCAGCGTACCTTCGAACACGCTCTTCTTTCTGGCCATGTCCCTGGCGCGCCTGGCGGATTCCCTTGCTTCTGCAGCCGACGTCACCTTCTCGATTATGCTGCTTGCTTCGGATGGATTCTCCTCGAGGAACGTGCTGAAGCCGCTGTACAGGACGGTATCCACTACGCTCTTCACATTTACGCTGCCCAGCTTCTCCTTTGTCTGGCCCTCAAACTCAGGGTTCTGCATGAGTATGCTTATTACCGCTATAAGCCCTTCCCTTGTGTCTTCCCCTGTAACCGCAATCTGCGGCTTCTTCGACCCGTTCCCGTTGCCGTTCTTCTTGCCTAAATAGTTTGTTACCGCCCTTGTTATGGCAGCATGAAATCCCGTGACGTGCGCTCCGCCTTCCCTTGTCCTTATGTTGTTTACGAACGACACGACGTTCTCGCTGTAGTTTTTCACATACTGGAACACTATGTTCGCAGAGATGTTGTCAACGGCCTTCGATATGCTTATCGGCTTCGAGACCTGTTCCGTGCCGTTTCTCAGGTATTCGAGGAATTCGCCCAGCCCCTTTTCAGACTTGTACTTGATTTCCTTCCGCTCGTCGCTGCGCTCGTCGACAAACACGATGCTCAGGCCAGGGTTCAGATAAGCAGTATCGCGCAGCCTCTCGTCAAGTTCTATAGAATCGAAACTGTCGACAGAAAATATGCCCGTGTCCGGCTTGAACTTTATCGAGGTGCCTGTGTCACCCTTTGGCGCTTCGCCTATCGCTTCGAGACCTGATGTGGGCTGCCCTCTGCTGAAGGTCTCCCTGTACACCTTCCCTTCCTTCTTTACTGTAACGACAGTGTATTCAGATAGGGAGTTTACGACGGTCAGGCCGACGCCGTGAAGGCCGCCTGATACCTTGTACACCTTGTTGGAGAACTTTGCGCCGGCGTGTATCGATGTCATTATTACCTCAAGCGCAGGCTTATTTTCCTTCTCCATGATGTCTACAGGGATTCCCCTGCCATCATCCACCACTTCCGCGACATCGCAGTTATCCTCCCGTGTAAGCGTTATCTTTATGTTATTGCAGTACCCTCCAAGGGATTCGTCTACTGCATTGTCTATCACTTCATAAAGAAGGTGGATAAAGCCCGGGCTGCCTGTCGACCCGATGTACATCGCAGGCCTTTTCCTTATGCCCTGGGGGCCGGAAAGGACCGTTATGTCTTTTGCTGTATACTCTCCAACTTCCATAAAAACCATTAGCCGTTTGCGTTTGATTTTGCGTAAAATTACTATCGAAGAATTGCTCGCTGTTACTAATTTCATTTTCACATTTAAATGCCTTTTGATTGATATTAGGCGCATGTAAACGGCAAGGGTTAAATATAAAAAATTACCTGATTAGTTTTATGGAATCGGAAGCAAGGCTATGGCACAGGACGGCCGGGAAAAAGGTCGAGTGCACGGCGTGCGCCAGACAGTGTAGGATACCTGAAGGAGGGTATGGTTTCTGCTTTGTTAGGAAGAATGTCGATGGAAAATTGGTACTCTCCGCTTATGGAAAAATAAATGCAATGCAGGTAGACCCGATCGAGAAGAAGCCGTTTAACCATTTTATGCCAGGCACTTACGTGCTCGGCATCGGCACATCGTCGTGCAATTTCGGTTGCATGTTCTGCCAGAACCATAACATCTCTAAGGGCCGAGAGGTATCTGGGATCTACATGACACCTGAGCGCATAGTTGAGATTGCCCTAGAAAACGGCGCTGGGAGCATAGCATACACTTACAACGAACCTGCGATATTCATCGAATACGCGCTTGATGTGGCAGAATTGGCACACTCGAGAGGCCTCAAAAACCTGTTCGTGACGAATGGATACCTTACGAAAGAAGCAGTGCATGCAATGAAAGGTCTAATCGATGCCGTAGTTGTGGATTTCAAGGGGAATGGGAATGAGAAATTTGCCAATAAGTACGAAATTGTGACATCGAACGAACCAATAAAGAGTGCATTAGTGGAGATTAAGAAGGCAGGGATGCATATCGAGATAACGGACCTGATAATACCGCATGTAGGTGACTCGGTTGAAGAATGCGAGAGGCTTACTGGATGGATATATGACAATTTAGGCCCCGATACACCAGTGCATTTTACCCAGTTCCATCCTGATTACAAGATGCTCGATTTTCCGATTACTGGATATGGTGCGCTTGAAGCACACTACAAAATTGCAAAACGCAACGGGCTTAACTATGTTTACATTGGGAACACGGCTAACGACTATGAGAACACATACTGCTCAGGGTGCGGCGGGCTCGTAATAGGAAGGAAAGGTATGTACCTAAGCGAATGGAGGCTTGATAGCATGAACATGTGCAAAGACTGCGGTGTCAGAATCCCTGTTATAGGCGGCAGACCAAAGAGGTTCAGGCGCGAAGGCATCCGTGCATTGTATTGATATATTTTTCATGATATGTTCTGTGTGGTGAGTGGGATGCAGAAGAGGGTCATAATAATAGGCGCCGCTGGGAGGGACTTCCATGACTTCAACGTGATTTTCAAGGATAACTTAGAGTATAAGGTAGTTGCGTTCACGGCTGCGCAGATACCATACATAAGCAATAGGATGTATCCGAAGGAACTGAGCGGGAAGCTATATCCGAATGGAATAAGGATATATGACGAATCCGAGCTTCCGGAGCTGATAAGGAAGTATAAGGCTGATATCTGTGTGATGGCCTACAGCGATCTCCCGTATTCGACCGTGATGGACAAGGCCAGCCTGGTAAATGCGAACGGTGCCGACTTCTGGATTATAGCGCCGAAGAAAGCGATGATAAAGTCGTCGAAGCCATTGATAGCTGTATGTGCTGTAAGGACTGGATGTGGGAAAAGTCAGACGTCAAGGTACATATCTAAAACCCTGAGGAGCAACGGGCTCAGGGTAGTTATAATCAGGCACCCGATGCCATATGGCGTATTGAAGGACCAGGCAGTGCAGAGGTTTGCAAAGCTGTCGGATCTCGACAGGTACAAGTGCACTATAGAGGAGAGGGAGGACTATGAGCCGCATATTAGGAATGGGTTCGTATTGTATTCAGGAGTGGATTACGGAATGATACTCAAGGCGGCGGAAAAGGAGGCTGATGTGATACTCTGGGACGGGGGAAACAATGATGCGCCGTTCTTCAAGCCAGACCTGCTAATAACGGTAGCGGACCCGTTCAGGGCAGGGAATGAGCTAGGCTACTACCCTGGAAATGAGGTCGCGAGGATGGCCGACGTGCTGTTGATAAACAAGGTGAACTCTGCCCCGAAAAAGAATGTTAATGAGGTAATCAAGAACCTCAAGAGCATAAACAAGGACGCGAGAATCATGCGCGCCGCATCTGAGGTATGGGTGGATAATCCCTCCAGCATAAAGGGCAAGAGGGTGCTTGTGGTTGAGGATGGTCCCACCATAACGCACGGAGGCATGCCGATAGGGGCAGGGACCGTGGCGGTTAAGAAGTACAGGGCAGCCAGCGTAGTCGATGCGAAGAGGTATGCCGTAGGTGAGATACTTGAAACTTACAGAAAATATCCGCACCTTGGGAAGGAACTTCCGGCGATGGGATATGGGGCGAAGCAGACAAAGGACCTGGAGAGGACAGTGAACATGGCAAATTGCGATGTTATTGTATCGGCTACGCCTACTGACCTCAACACAGTGATAAAGGCCAATAAGCCGATAGTGCAGGTACACTACGAGCTTAGGCCGATAGGAAAGTCATTCGATGACATAATACTGAAGTTTGCCAAAGGTGCTTGACTGAACGGATACAGGAATGCGATTTTCACCCTGCTTATCATCGGAATAATAGATGCGGCCTACCTTGTGGTGGTGCATTTTAGCCCGGCTGCTTTATACTGCCCGAGCATCAGCGGAATTGTGAACTGTGCAAAAGTAGTACAGAGCATGTATTCGGACGTTTTTGGAGTACCGCTGGCGGCACTAGGCCTCGTATGGACCATGGTCGCACTATACCTGTTCGTTTTCGCAGACATGAGGAAGTTATCTTTTGTCACCAATGTATGGGGCATATTTGGTGTCGTCGGGATTTTCTATTCTGTTATTGCAATGTTCCTGCTTGGAAACGTGTGCATCTACTGTTCCATACTCGATTTCATAATACTTCTCTCTGTGCTGCTGATGTACGTAAATGGCAAGGCGCAGGAGGGGAATAGTTATAAATAATGGCGAGAATAAGGTATCTGTGACTTATTTTGGGCCCGTAGCTCAGCTTGGTCAGAGCGGCTGGCTCTTAACCAGTAGGTCGGGGGTCCAAATCCCCCCGGACCCGTATTGAATATCTTAGCTACGGCTGCATCCAGTCTATCTCGTAGTACTCGTACTTGCTTTTCGGCAGCTCTATCTTCTTGACCTTGTAGTAGGTGACGGCCGTTTCCCTGTCGACTATGCCGAGTATGAGCTCCATGCGCTTGCTTATCGCCTGCTCTATCGCCGATGATAATTCCCTGCCGCCGATATACTCCTCCTCACCGAGCGATAGCATCGCATACTTCGGGGGATCTTTTAGGGGGAAGCATGCTTCTCCCCCTGACCTATGGTAGAGTATGTAATCTATCCCTTTCTTTCTCTTGCTGCGTGGGCCTTTTCCAGGTATTGCAAGTATGAATGTCTTCCTTACGGAATGCGCCACCCTGATGGCCCTGGCCCATTCTGATATGAGCATCTTTGAGTTCTGAGGGAATACCTGTATTACGTGCTTGGAATGCATCCAATTGTCATCCTTTACCGGTCTCGCGCCTGGAAAATACACCCTGAAGTGCGTGCCGAACTTGAACCCTGTCTTTATCACGAACCCTTTGGTTCTCCAGTCCTCATAGACCTGATAGAGCATGCTGAAATCGCCCCTCCTTGCCCCCGCGACCTTTTCTACCTCCTCTCTGCTTGAATTCTGCAGCTTCAGCATCTTCCTAGATAACAGGAACACAGTCTCGAATATGTCGAGCTTGTTCATTTTCCCCCTGTCGGCTGCCTTGTATGTGCCGTATTGGCCTATCCAAAATTTGTCATACATTTCGCGTGCGGCTTCGCTGGAATCTATTATTGTGAATAGGTCGTCCTTGAAGAATATCCCATCAAACCTGTATTTTGGCATGTCGAGTGTTTGGGAGGGATACCTCTTCACAGGCAGGGTGTTCGGCTCGGTGTATTCGTTGTCGGTATACTTGACAACTAGCCCCCTGTCCCTCCAGTCTTTATATGTGAAATATCTTGCGGCCAGCTTCTTGTTCTTTGAGAATATGGAGGCGATCTCGTTGAATGATGCACTCTTCCCGTTAACCGTGCATTCGGCATTCCTCACATCCATCAGATAGAAAAGCTCCTCTGGCTTCAGCCTGAGCTCTCCATCTACCCTGGTTCCGAAATATCCTTTGCTGAGCATGTCTTGCGTAGACTGGTCATTTGGCACTATTCGGTTCTTCGAGATCAACTTGAGCGAAAGCATGTGTGCACCCTGTTTACGTACCATCTACCCTGAATTTTGATGTGAGTTCCTCCTCCGCGAAGCTCATCTTCCCCGGCACGATTATAGTTAGCATTCCCTCTTTAACATCTTTTGCATGCTCTCCGAGATAGGCAGCTCTTGCCAGCATTATCCTGGCCGTGCCTTTTCCTATATCGAACATAGCAAGTATTTCCCTGCTGCTGAATAGAGAGTAGCCGCGCTCCTTTTCGGCAAAAAGCAGCCTTTTGATGGCTTCTGGAAGCTGCAACGTGGACCTGGTTGACTGATCATAGTCCATCAGCACTATAGTGTGGATGCCCTGCTGCACATTCCTGCTTATCACGTCTATGAATGATATTGGTTTGTAATTGTCCTTCCAGAAAGGTATTGTGGTGGTGGGCCCGAATTTGTATATGTCCAATCCTGACTCCCCTATGGCGGCAGAGAATATTGAGGATGAATGGTATATTTCTATACTTATACCCTTTTTCCTTGCCGCATCGAGCATTATCTGGTGTGTGGTCGCTATCAGTGGATCGCCTGGCACCAGTATGGCGACCTTTTCGTTTTTTGCCTTATCGACGATCGCCCCTGACCTCTCTTCGAGATCGCTCCTGCCTATCTCGACAATTTCCGCCTTATGGCCTGCTGTTTCCTTGATGGACTTGAGATACTCCTCCGATGCGGTGCTCGTGTATCTCTCGATGTAGATATGGTCGGCCTTTTTCAGCGAATCGAGGGCCTTTGCCGATATGTCGCCATTGTCAAGCCCTAGCCCAACAAGCATTAGAACTATTGTACCACCAGCAGCAGAAAAATCAGTCGGATATGCCCTCAGGAGTTATCCTTATGACGCACTCGCCCTCCGGTAGGTTAGGGGAGTCGACAAGCCTAACTATCCTCTTGCTCTCCTTGCTCTTCCTCATGTACAGCCTTGTCGTAGCGGCGTGCGCCAGCACATTGCCTCCTATAGGGGTAGTGGGATCGCCGAACAGTATGCCAGGATTGTCCATTACCTGGTTTGTTATGAATATAGCCACGTCGTATTTGTCTGCAAGGTTCTGCAGCCTGTGGATGTGCTGGTTTAGCTTCTGCTGTCGTTCTCCGAGAGCGCCCCTTCCTACGAACTCTGCCCTGAAAAGTGATGTCATGGAGTCAACTATTATCAGCTTGATGTTCTTGTCCCTTATCAGCTTGTCAGCCCTCTCCGCAGATAGTATCTGTACCTCTGTGTTAGTCGCCCTTACGACAGCTATGTTGTTCAGCACCTCTATCGGATCAAGCCCCTTCGCCTTGGCCATCCCCTCTACCCTTTCGGGCCTGAATGTGCCTTCAGTGTCTATGTACAGCACAGTGCCTTCTAGGCCGCCGTCCTTCTTCGGCAGCTGCGCATCGACCGAGAGCTGCATGGCAAGCTGCGTCTTGCCGCTGGCAAACTTGCCATAGGCCTCCGTTATGGAATTTACCTCCACACCTCCCCCTATCAGCGCGTCCAGCTCCTTCGAATTGGTGGATACCTTGCCGAGGCTCTGCCTCTTCTCCAGTACTTCTGTGCCTGTGCGGAAGTTGAGAGTAGTGGATTCCTTGGCCGCCTGTATCGCCTTCTTTGCGGCCTCGACGCTTATGCCAACGGTCTCCGAAAGCTCATGTGGGGAGGCCACCGCCACCTTTTCGAGGGAGTCTATGCCTGCGGCGCGCATCTTCTCAGCAGTAGTGCCGCCTACGCCAGGCAAATCCTCAAGCTCCTTTATGGCTTTTTCCTTGACCATCCGCACACTTTAAAGTTATTTACAATAGAATAATGCTGTAAAACTATATAAACCTTTGAAACACAGTGTTTAGAATGCATTCGAAGGATGTCTCCGAGAGCATACGCACGCTGTGCATTTGATGATAAATAGGATAAGGCCAGCGTGGGTTACACGCTGGCAAGGCGACCAGTTCTTCACGACCCTCATTGTAGAGAACTCGCTATAGATACTGTTGATTGATACATTTATAACTCTTTCCAATTAGCGGAATTGTGGTACTATGCAGTTCATGACGCTTGACAGAAATGCAATAATAATTGCCGTGATAATGGGAGCAATAATGCTCTTCACAGGGGGCATCTTCGGGCCGTACTTCCTGCTGCTGATGGTATATTTTGTGGTAGTTTCTGGGGCCGTTACCTACATAAAGAGAGGTAGGAAGGAGAGGATGGGCCTGTATCAGGGCCTTAGGGGACCTAGAAACGTGATCGCTAACGGCCTGATGCCGTTGATATTCGCGATAGGGGCGTTCACAGTGTATACTACAGGTCATGCGTTCCTGCTACTGGCTATGGTGGTGGGCTTCGCATCGAGCGTGGCGAGCGTCATGGCGGACAAGTTCAGCAGCGAGATAGGGGTGCTCGATGGGGTGCCGATTGAACTGTTTAGCTTCAAGCCCGTGAAGAAGGGTAAGTCAGGGGCCGTTACACCTTTAGGTATTTCCGCCGGCTTCCTTGGGTCTTTCGTCGTTTCGATTACAGTATTTGCCCTTCCAGCAGTAGGGATGGCCGGCGCGCATGCCGTATTCTCAGGTGCAGGCACAGGCATGATAGCAGCGATAGTGGCACTTGCCGGCTTCGTGGGCACCATCGTGGATTCGATGTTCGGGTATTTTGAGGAACGGGGCTACGGAAACAAGTACAGCTCGAATTTCATTTGCAGTGCCATAGGGGGCCTGCTAGGAGTGATGTTGTTTGTAGTAATGTTTTAATTATTAGTGCGAGTGTAGTCTAGCCTGGTAGGACGCGAGCTTCCCAAGCTCGTGACCCGGGTTCAAATCCCGGCACTCGCATTCTTATCTTATGTATGAAGGCCTATCGCCGCTCCCTGGAAGGCCCGGCTGCTGGAATCCCTGCTGCGCCCCGGAGAACATCCTCTCTTCCAATTCCTTCATCTGAGCGTCTATTGTGTGCGCCAGCTTGTCAAGGTCAGAAGTGTCGATTTTCATGCCGAGCTTCTTGGAAAGTATCTTTATGACATTTTTTGCGGCGTTTGGGTCCACATTGAGCGCAGTTTCACCCATTATGCATATGCCGCCCATACCTAGCCTCTTCGCGTACATGATCAGCAGGCCCGCAGAGCCGTATATCATGCCACGCGACTCTCCGAATGTGACCCCAACACCGGCAAACTCCTTCACCACTTCTTTCGTCGTAGCGTTCGCGTATACTTTGGTGCCAGAAGGATCCTGCGAAGCATATCCCCCTATTGTATACATGAATGATCCGTTAAGGCGCTCCTTGAAGAAGTCAGCTATCTTCTGGTTTACAGCGTACTGTCCCTTGTTGCTTACGGCTTGCGTGTCGCCAGTGAGTATTATTATGTCCCTGCCGATGGATTTTGCCGTGGACGCATAGTAGAACCTGTTGTTGAGCGACCTGACTGTGCCGCTCTTCAGCATCACCATATTGTGTGGAAAATAAATCGAATTTAGGGTAGCGAACTTCTTCGCACCTAGCTCCTTTATCAGGTGCTTCGCCACCAGCCTGCCTACGCTACCTATGCCAGGCAGTCCGACTATCATTATCGGATCCTTCATCCTGAACTTCTTGATGATATGTATGGTGCTTGACTGTGACATTCTACGCACCTGCGCGGGCAATCTTAGATGCCTATGTTATAAAGAGTATCCTGTTTCTCTTTTTTTATCTTTTCCTTCTCAATGTGGTATGTCACGTCCTTGGAGAACGACTTCATGGCGTCGGTGGCTTTCTTTATCTTCTCTTCTGCTTCTGCATAGCTCGCGCCTTCGGCCTGCAGCCTGTATTTTGGTGCGCTGATGTAGCCCATAGCTACGCCGTTGGCCGTCATCTTCAAGAAAAGCTCCCTTAGCTCTTCTATCCCGCCCTTCGTGTTCTGTGTGGATATTGTTGCTATGTATGAAACATCGTGCTTCTTCTCCTTCATGTTCGCCTTTATCGTGTCTACGAGCACGTCTTTGAGTTTCTTCGGCACGTCAAGGGACTCATATGTGGCAGAGCCCTCTAACGCACCTATCACGAGTTCGGCATATGATGGGAATGCGCTGTCCATCTTGCTGAATATCATTTCTTTTTCAGGTTGGAGGCCGGCCACTTTTATAGCCTGCTGTATGAGCCCGCGCAGCCTGTTCTCCAGGTTGAACTTGCCTATCCTCTCTTTGGACTCCTTTGGCGTGACCTTCTTTAGGGATATGTCGATCGTGTTTTTGTATTTGTCTATGAATATTACTTTGCACACGACTTTCTGGCCTTGGTGTATGAATTCGTGTATGTTCTTTATCCATCCGGAAGAGACCTCTTTTATAGGCATGAACGCCTCTGTGTTGTTGTATTCAAGAAGGCGGCAGTAGGCTCCGAACTTCGTTATCTTGGCTATCTCAGCTATGAGCAATTCGCCTACCCTAGGGGTTCTCCCTGCTTCCTGCATCAAAGACCACGTTGTTTTGCTTTTGGAGTCATGCGGCGATCTCCAGTTTCTTCTTTGTCCTTCCTCCGTAAACTCTTTCTACTATGTAGCCGCATGTGCTGCATTTCAGCATCAGTTTCTGGCGCTTGCCGAGTTTTATTGCGGTAGCCTTTCCCTTTACCTTTCCGATATAACCAGTTCTCTTCCTTTCGGCACGCCTGGTACCTTTCGACAAACCGCTGGCTGGCCTGGATGAGTACAATGATGATGTATGCATGGTGTGCTTGCCACATTTCGGGCAGAATACCCGTATCTGCTTTGGTGCCTTCATTTCAATTACCTGTTTCAGCTGCTTATTTCCACTTTCAAGTATTTTGACAGAATGTTTATTATGCTGAGTGTTTATGGCTTTGCGCAAATCCTGTTTGATTCGAGATATTTTCTATCATCATCGTTTTCTACCTCTATTAGTTGGTCCTTTTCCAACGGGCCCACATGACCTCCAGATGGCAGGGTTATTTCAGGCACTGCTATCAGCACTTTCATTGGCGCTTGCTTCTTTTCTTGTGTTTGCTCTTCGCCATAAATCCCATAACTCTTTATTAAACCAAGCAACTTGTTGTAGAACTCTCTTTCCTCATCAGGTATTGGTTGCGGGAGTGGTTTTGAATACGCCGCATATATTATCAGTTTTCGTTTCCTAGACCCCACTATGAGATCCAGCGTTTGGATCGTGTTCGATATTGTTGATTGTCCTTCGAGGGTTGATTTGTCTATCTTTCCTATGAATTCTTTCGAGTCGGCATAAAACTGTTTTTGGATAAGAGTAAGCTTGTTCGTCTGTTTCTCTTTCTGGTAGACCGTCCAGATATAATCAAAACTGAAGCCGTTATCCATTAGAACCCCAGAGTTCCGCAATTCCTAAAGATGATTCTTGGTTAAAATATATAAATTGGTTTTATTTTGTTGTGTTATATAAGAGTATAGACAACGCGAATAGTGGAATTGTGGGGTGTGTACCCCAAAATAGCGAGGGGTGGATTTGAACCACCGATCTTCGGGTTATGAGCCCGACGGGCACTCCAGACTACCCTACCTCGCTTTGTAGCTCATAAACAGGTTAAGAGTAATTAAAAAGAAATTATATAATACATTCGTGTTTAAGGATTAGGAACTATGGCCTCCTCGCCTTTCTTGCTTTCGATGCTGGGATAAATCAGCCTCTTTGCCTCTTCCCTATCCATTCTTATAAATTCGGTGCTGCACACATTGCACTTGAAGTTGTTCTCGAACGCAGCATCGAAAGTAAAGACCACCTTGTCCTTCCCGTAGCATGACTTGCATATGAAATAATCGTTGCAGTCGTCGTTTATCACTGATTTCACCTCGTTGTTGCTGCTGATGTAATCCAGAAAGTATGGCAGCTTGTTCGCGTTTATATACCAAGCGAAAGAGAGCCAGCCGTTGGTGTTCTTCGTCACGTAGTAGTTGGTGATCCCATATTCCTGTGCGATATTCAATATTCGCCTTACCGCATTTATCTTCAGGTCCAGGGTCTGTGCTATCTCCTCGTCGCTCATCGGCTCCTCGAGTAGGTTTAGCACATCAAGTACCCTCTTACTTATATTCTTTGTTATGTAGTTCACAGCCTCCTGGTTCGAAGATATGATGTTAAGTACCCTCCTCGATTCCTCGACTGATGGTATGTTTATAGAGAATTTAGCCTTTCTTTTGCGCGTCTGCTCTCCTGCCTTTCCACTATTAATCTTCTGTTTCATACTATTATTTTTAGCTGAAACAGCATGCCCAACCCTTTTCGTGTTTCTAATATTCGAATGCTGCTTTCTGTCTTTACCAGAAACTCTGTTCACAGAAGGCCTGCTTATCTTTATGCCGGGTGCCATCTTATGATGAGCGTTTCCCTTCTTCTGATTCGCCTTTTTGACTGCAGATTTGCCTGCGTTCCTCTTGTTCCTTCGAGCGACGGACTTAGACTTATTGTTAGCCATGGAAAGTACCTATATAATCTGCTTTATAAGTAGATGGAGGTGAACGGGCATGAGCCCAATACTGTTCTGGGACATATTCTAATATTTATACCTTACTAATTGATGGACTCTGGGACAAAAGTCACCCGTAACCTATCCTGAACAGGTTGTGTAAAACTGTAATACAACTTACAGCGGTATCTATCCTATAGTCCAATTTCTGCCATATCTTCCACCCACACATCCTTTTGTCAACGGAAAAACCAC
>DAHXMI010000003.1:0-16408 GCA_027365565.1 Microcaldota archaeon | reverse complement strand
GATCAACGAGACGGCGCTGTACACGTCGTCGACATCCACTTCGACGACAACCTCTACTACTACCTCAACAACTACATCAACGACAACGTCCACCACGACCTCTACTACAACCTCGACCACGACATCCACTACGACGACGACCTCAACCACGACCACTTCGACAACCACATCCACGACAACCTCCACAACCACCTCCACGACAACATCCACAACTACGTCCACGACGACAACTGTGGTATACGGCTTAGTAGTGGGAAGCGGCCTATATAATGATAGCTCAGTCTCTTACGGCAATGTAGGCTCTGGCTCGCCCAACTGGCAATCTACAAGCTCGTGGCCGAATCTTTTCGATACTGGCCAAGCATGTACCTTCTACCAGGAATACATATATTGCGTAGGTGGAAACGGTTATTACAATAGCAGCAGTAGCAATCCCTTTGGCTTGAATACCTATGACACCTTTTCTGCGCAGGCGACCTCGTCAGGAGTAAGCAGCTGGTCAAAACAGACCAACTTCCCAGTGAACACCACTGTAGGAGAAAGCCCTACAAATCCTCAAACTGCAGGGTGTATGGCATACAATGGTAATCTATATTGCGTAGTTACATCATATGGTGGTGATACCGCAGGTGCAATATTCGTCGCGCCGATCAGCAGTGGCACGATAGGCAGCTGGAAATACACATATATGAATAATACTGACACCTCAGTCCAAACCAATCCTCGCACGTGTGCCGCATACACCAGCGAAATTGTATGCATAAACGGTGCAGGATATGTGGGATGGATTCCTTTCAGCACGGTTTTGAGCGATGCGGTTGCGGTCGGCAGCGCGGAAAATATCCAATGGCCCAAATGGTCGCCTTATACTAGTGGCGGTGCTTCCAGTAACTTTTTTGAGCAGTTGTATGTGCCTAATTCAAATAATCCTCTCTGTGCGCCTGATACTTATGGGCCACTTACCTCCTTCGTTTCATCCGCAGGCACCCTGTTTGTACTTGGTTCCGTCGACAATATCGACAACAATAATGGAGGCGGTTGCAGCACTAACACTGCTGGGAATGGTATATGGTACAATCCTTCCATTAAAAATATCACCATCAACACCAGTGACGTTTACGTTAATATACTTCTAACAGCATCTTCGTATCCTGCATACTTAACCACTATGTCCTGCGCCCAGCTCTTGGGTACCTCAAACGTATACTGTTATGGCGGACAAAGCTCTGGTGGATTGGATAACTCCTCTACAGTATACGCCACTAGTGCCTCAACTAACATAAATAGCTGGAGCCAGACGCAAGGCCCGTGGAATTCAACTATGTACACGCCATTCCTTGTATATACTACCACTTCGACGTCAACATCTACGTCCACAACATCCACATCCACATCAACCACATCAGTCGCAACTACGTCATGCCCTACATCCACCCAGGCGTCCATATACGGTAACATGAACATAACGTTGGCCAATGGGACTGTGATCAAGGCGTACCAGGTGCAGGCTGGCGACGAGGTCATGTCATACAACCTCGTGGCGCACAAACTGCAGCCTTCAACGGTGTCGTATGTCAAGACATTCTACGCCTCGAACAAGTACACGTTCAACGGGAATCTGCAAGTCGACGGCCTGGAGATAATGTACATAAACGGGAAGTGGCAGAGGGCGTACGCCGCGAAGGTGGGCGACACGCTGTTCGACCCGCTGAACGGGAGCAATGTCACGATAAGGTCGATACACGTGAACGACACCGGCGGCATCGTGTATGATTTCATCGGGAGCCCAGTGAACAATTACATCGCAAACGGGTTCCTGATAGACAAGGACAGCACTAGTGAACCTGGATGCCCCTCGTCTGTCGCCGGAAGCTCGCTCATAACGCTTGCAAACATGGACATCGTGCCTGTGAGCTCGCTGAAGAACGGGACAGTGGTCCTTGGCTATAACGTTAAGACGGGAACGCCTGTCCCGACAGTCGTGGTCGGGATAAAGCACAGGTACGCCAACAGCGTTTACGTGATAAACGGGCAATTGATTACGGACGGCAGGGCGAGCATAACTGCCAACGGGAAGCAGATGCTGATAAGTGATCTCAAGGTCGGCGACATGCTGACGGGCCCGTTAGGCAGGCAGATACCGGTGAGCAGCATACACATAGTTAACAACACAAACGTAAGCATATACGACATAAACACTGCGCCGACCGACGCGTATGTGATAGACGGCTATGTAGTCTCATGAAGTCTTCCAAAGGTGCTGTAATGTCAACCGAAGAGAACGGCAATTTGATGGGCAGCGACAACGGCGCAGTGCCGATACCAGTGCCTGCGCCTAGCGTCACAGCGGGCTATCCAGTTTCAGGGAATCCCGCTTCAGGGAATCCTGCTCCCGGGAATCCCAGGAATAACAGCAAGCGCCATTTCGTGATTTCCGCAGTTGCTGTCATAGCCATAATATCGGTTTTGCTTTACATTGTCATGACCGTGAATCCGATCGGCGGCCGCATCACCGGGAAGGCGACTACCTCACAGCCGTCCACGACGACCAGCGCCCCGCAACCCACGACCAGCGTCGCGCCCCTGCCTACAAACAACACCTACCTTGTCAATAAGAGCAATATACTTTTCGGGATCCCAAATGCGTCAGAATATGCCACGTTCCAATATGTAGAGATGCCTAAGAACGCCACGTCGCCTGACTTCAACCTTTACAACGGCATGTACGGGCTTAATTTCACTCGGCCGTTCATGACCGGCGCCCAGGAGACCGATGTGACATACAACCAGGCCGTGCCTCCGCAATACGCAAACTACACTTATCCAGTATCGATATTCGCCTCGATATCCGAATTCAGCAACCCGAACGGTTCGAAAAACCAGTTCATGTCCATGTTCGGGAATAGGGAGATAAACGGCACATACTACTTCAATACCAACAGCGTGCTCACCCAGAGCCCGAACAACAGCATACTCACTGTGCACCTCCATGAAGGGCCGATCCTTATCGGCAACACCACCGGGTCGGCGACAGACCTGTATCCGATTTACACATCCATGGACAATTATGCAGTGGCGTTTTACAAGGGCAACTATACAGTGGTAATAAACAGCTATGGGATAAACGGGAAGTTCAACCACACTTATATAGACAGCATAGCGAAGCATATCTACAACACTATACCTGGCTGATTCCATTGAGAGCAAAGTCAAAGCGCAGAATATGGCCTTATCTTGCGGTGCCGTTGGTAATCGCCGTTGCGATGGCGGCCATAGCCATGCACTTCTATGACATCGGCGTCAGCGTTTTGACAAACATAACGCCTGCGGATATGGCGGGCCTTCTGCCTAATTCGACATATGCTCCCAACATGGTAAACAACATAACCATGTTTTCAGGGGTGCTGGAGAACGAGGGATACCTGGAATCCTCCACGTCGTCCTTCCAGCTGAACAAAACGACGGTAAAGGCCCCCACGCTGATAACGTCAAGCGTATTCATGATGTCCAACGCCACCGCGGCGAAAGAGGCGTTGGGCACCCTGCTCCTGAGCAACAATGCAAACCAGTCCATAACCGGCTTTTATTACAACAACACATACGCATCTAACGCCAGCGTCGGGGAAAACAGGGTGCACATCTACACTGTATATTCGGTCGCCGTGTTCAA
The DNA here is from genome assembly GCA_027365565.1 of Microcaldota archaeon. GTDB lineage: Archaea > Micrarchaeota > Micrarchaeia > Micrarchaeales > Micrarchaeaceae > JAMCYG01. Next base: position 12,738 of record DAHXMI010000003.1, on the reverse strand, counting down.
TACGACACTGCCTATTATAGAAAAACTTAACAACACGGGCAGCAATGCGAACGAGAACATGCCCGACTTCCAGTACACGACGCTTTTCGCGTACAGGAACATGATCGGGACTGTCGTGGTGAACTCCTACAACAACTCCAATACTTACAGGAATATTTCCGTGGCCGCGGCCGAACTCCTTATAAAGAAACTTTCGAGCCCGGTATAGCTTCTGCCTGGCATGCATTTTTAGGACAGGTTGCAATTTCTATCTTATCACCACTACCAGTACAGCGCCATATAGCCCGGCCAACTGCTCCTGAACAGACCTGAACGAGTTGTGCATACGGTCCATTTGCCTGATTCCTATGGCGACGGATACATACGTAACGTATAAATAAAAAAGATACCCAATGGTATGCATGCGGAACGGACGCCTGCTGAGAGATACACTCAAGGTCCTTGAGAGACATGGCTTCGCGAGCGTGCAGCTCGAGAATGTGCGCTCATGTTTCGACATCGTTGCAAAGAGGAAGGGCAACATGATGCTCCTCAAGATCGTGGAGAACATAGACTCTATAGATGACAAGACGGCCAAGTCGATAGCGACGCTCAACGATTTCTTCGGCACAAGCGCTTTCGCGGTAGGCAGTGGATACAAAGGAGGCAGGCTCAGCGAGGGAATAGCGTTCAGCAGGCACGGCATAAGCTGCATATCCCTAGAGACAATGGGGCACGTCATGGACGGCGAGGCACCTGCAAATGCTGAGAGGTTCCTCGGTGCTAAATATAAGATAGATGGCGGCATACTTGCAGCTGCGAGGAGGAAGCGCGGCATGAGCATGCACGAACTTTCCGAAGCCACGGGAATATCCGTAAATAGCATATATAGGTATGAGAACCAAAGTACATATGTGTCGCTTGGGAACTGGAGGAAGCTCGAGCATTTCTTCGGTTCGGATATCAGGACGGTGCGTGAATACAATCAATCCGCGTCGGAGCATCATGAAGTGCCACGGTCCAAAGGCTCTGATAGCGGCATAGGCATGCTTGAGATGGAGTCAGGGCCGTTCAAGATGATAGGAAAGATGAAGTTCAGGTACGAGGCCGGACAGATAACCGACAGAAAGACGCTGCGTAAGCGCGCAGAGGTCTATGCCAGGATACACGAGCTTACGGAAAGAGACTTCCCGTTCTTCATATCCGAAAAGGCCTCAATAGAAAGCATCTTCGGCATACCTGTGATAAGCAGGGATGAGCTCAGGCGCATATCCGAAGAGAAGGAGCTAAAGGAAAAGCTGATGGAACGCGCACCTGCATACTGATCGTGCTCTAACACCTGATCAGGTTCAGTATACGACCAGCAATATAAGATTCCCGAATAACACCGACGCGATAACCCCTGTGAATATCGGCAGGGCAAGCGGCATTGCATTTACATATACGGGGAATTTCATACGGGGAAATTTGGTACGGAGCTCCTTTATCAGCTCTTCAGTCGCTAGCCTCCCGAAGCCGCGCACCTTTTTGTGCACCTTCTCCAGCGTATCTTTCTCCATCATGCTTACCGCTATCATGTCCCCCTCTTCCATTTTGCCTGGTGTTATTTCCTTCATCATTGCCGCGGCTATCGGCTTGTTGAACAGCGCTATGAGGAACGATCCGACAAGCAGGACGAGCAGCACCGCCATACCATATGCACTTACGTGCAGCGTAAGTTCCATCGATACTATGAGAGCTACGTATGCAAGCGAGAATAGTACACCCTTGAATATGTCTGGTTTCTTCACAAGGCGCAGAACCGGCTTTCCGGAGATGCCTCTTGCCCTTGGAAGGTAGTAGACCGAAGCGAATACGAGCGCAGATATTCCGGTTGCTATGAACACCGAGAGCATGAAGGGAAGTCCGAGCTGCGGTATCGCACCCAGAAGGACCGGCGTGCCCTGTATGGGGAGGATAAGTGAGATTGCGGCGAACTCTATCACGTCGGCCGCGCCGAGCTGGCCTGCCCTGTACACGACATACCCAAAACCAAGGACTACCGCGGCGATGAGCGCGCTTATCCCTATCGCGCTCAGGTTAAGAAGCATGACCGTAAGGAGCGCACCATATGCAAGCGTTGCGTATGCGACGATCGTGGGTATGTTTCTCTTGTTGAGCAGGTCGAACAGCATGTAGACAATCGCTATCACAATAACGCTCGCCAATCTGAGCAGCAGGAAATCAGTCATCGTTTCTACCTCGGCACGAAGTGATATATGAACAAAACAATTAATAGATATCGCCGCTAAACAGGTTAATGCGCGCTCAGCGACGTGATGCGATGCTTGATTATAAGGCCATTGAGAAGAAATGGCGGGAAAAGTGGGAGGAAGCGAAGATATTCGAGTCAGAGCCAGGGGAAGACAGCGGCATGCTGGTGACGGCGGCATGGCCGTACATAAATGCACCGCAGCACATAGGGCATCTGAGGACTTACGGCACTGCAGACACTTACGCCAGGTACATGCGGATGCGCGGCCACAATGTGCTTTTCCCGATGGGCGTACACGCCACCGGCACGCCAGTCATCGCGTTCGCGAAGAGGATAGCGGCGAACGACCGTGATATATTCGAGGAGCTTAGCATATTCCATGTGCCGGAAGAAATAATCAGGAGCATGGCGGATCCGAAGGTCATACTGGATTATTTCACCCCTCTTACAATAGAGAGCATGAAGATGGCGGGCTACAGCGTTGACTGGAGGAGGGTATTCGTCTCAACCGAGTCCATCTATTCAAAGATGGTAGAGTGGCAGTTCTCGAAACTCAAGGAGAGAGGGTACCTCGTGACCGGGAGGCATCCGGTTGGATGGTGCACGAACGACGGCAACGCAGTCGGCCAGCACGACACTATGCATGACGTGCAGCCTGAGATAGAGACCCTTGCGGCTGTCAAGTTCAAAGACTCTTCCTCGGACATTTCATTCATATGTACGACGTACAGGCCCGAGACGCTCTATGCAGTTACCAACCTGTTCATCAGCACAAATGCAAATTACATAATAGCAGAGATAGAAGGTGCAAGATACTACATATCAGAAGAGTCATCCAAGGCCCTATCATACCAGATGAGCGTGAAGAAGATCGGTGATGTACCTGTAGAAGAGCTGCTAAAGAAGAGTGCTGTCAACCCGCTGACGAAGGAGAGCATACCAATTCTACCTGGCTTTTTCGTCAAGCCGGGGGTCGGCACAGGTGTGGTCATGTCGGTGCCTTCACACGCGCCGTTCGACTATGCAGCACTGGAAAGACTTAGAAGCGAGGGGCGCGTCCTGCCGGACATGCAGTACAAAACCGTCATAATGATAGAGGGGCAGGAAGGGGAAAGCGCAGAGGTGCCCGCACTCGCATACATAGAAGCCGCAGGCGGGAAAGCCTCTGCATCGGATGAGATACTTGAACAGGCTACGAAGAAGCTGTACAAGGACGAGTCCCACAGGGGGATAATGGCTGTAGGCGAGTACAAGGGCATGAAGGAGAGCGAGGCAAGGGAAAAGATAAAGGAAAGGCTCATCACATCACACGATGCAATGGAAATATACGCGCTCACCAATGACGAGCCGGTCTACTGCAGGTGTGGGACCAGGGCCATAGTTAAGGTGGTCACAGACCAATGGTTCATAAACTATGGCGACGAGAAGTGGAAGGATGAAGTGCGCAGGCATATCAGCGGAATGAAGATATACCCTGAGCAGATGAGGAAGGCGTACGAGAACACAATCTCGTGGATAAACCTCAGGGCGACCGAGCGCGCCCAGGGATTCGGGACCAAATTCCCGCTCAATCCCAATCACATAATAGAGTCGCTGTCCGATTCCACAATATACATGATGTTCTACACGTTCGTACACATACTCAGGGCGCACGGCGTGAAGGAGGAGCAGCTCAAACCGGAGTTCTTCGACTATATTGTAGAAGGCAAGGGCGATCCGGACAGTGTCTCAAAGAGCACGGGCATCGACTTCTCGGTAGTCAAGAGGTGCAAGGAGTCCATCGACTACTGGTATGCCAGCACCTCGAGGCACTCCGCTCACGAGCTCATACCAAACCATCTTACAATGTACATATTCAACCACGTTGCAGTGGCACCGGAGAAGTTCTGGCCGGCGCAGATAGTCACCAATGGCATGGTGAATTATGAAGGCGAAAAGATGAGCAAGAGCCTCGGCAACATAGTGCCACTGGCCGATGGCATAGAGAAGTACAGCGCCGACGCGCTCCGCTTTTCTGAGATAGCGGGCAGCGACCTAGTTTCAGATGGAGAATTCAGCCCTGTCGTGGCCCAGAGCATACTGGCGAAGAACGAGTACCTGCTTGGTATAGCGGATTCGCTCAGGGAGATGAAGAGCACAGAGCTGACGCACGCTGACTACTGGCTTTACTCGAAGCTCAACTCGAAGATAAAAAAGGCTACCGAGAACATGGATGCGCTCGACTTCAGGGACGCATACGTTGACGTGTACTACAACTCGATGATAGAAATAAGGCAGTACACCGACATGGGAGGCGCAAACAAGCTTGTGCTCCAGGAGTTCATCGAGGACATATCGCTGATGCTCTCGCCGATAATGCCCTATATCTCCGAAGAGCTGTGGCACAGGCTTGGCAAGGAGACGTTCTCATCGAAAGAGCACTGGCCGAGCTCTAGCGATGACATGATAAATGATGGCATAGAGCAGATGCAGCAGATGGTGTTCGATACCGTGGCCGATGCGGCAGAAGCGATAAAGCTCACTTCAAAGATGAAGGGCAATGAAGGCAAGGCGCCAGATATCGTCAGGATAGCAATCGCGGACGACTGGAAGACCGCGGCGTACAACGCGCTAATCGATGCCGGCAGCATAACCGAGGCGCTGAAGCGCGACGAGCTGGCGGAAATGGACAAGGAAACGGTCTCGAAATTCCTGGCGCCGATGATGAAAAAGATTCACGGGGCGCCGCGCATGGAAATGTCGCAGGATGAGGCACTCTCGGCGTTCATCGAATCGAGAAACTATCTCGAAGCGAAGCTCGGCACAAAGGTGGTAATCGAGCGCGAGAGGGAATCTAAATCGCAGAGGGCCCAGCGCGCATCGCCGCAGAAACCGAGCATAGACGTCGAATGGAGATGAGGTAGGTATGCATGCCGAAGCGCGGAATGCTTGAAAAGTTCGACGTTTTTGTTTTCGATTGGGACGGCACGCTGGCCAACATGCGCTTTGTGCTAAGGCTGTCAGACATGTACAAGCGCGCATTTGTGCGGAAGAAGAACCTGAACGAGTATTTAGAGATAGAAGCCGCCCCGGACAGCGCGGAATCTAGGGCGATTGTAAAGCGCGAGGAGCGGAAGAACGAAGTCCTCTCGGTGCTATATGACATGATGTTCTCTTTCAACAAACCAAGGCTGCAGAAGGGATCGCTTGAGGCCGTGAGATACCTGCGATCGAGGCACAAACGCGTCGCACTCCTAACCAACGGCGCATATTACAGGGTTAACAAGGAGATAGGGCACACCGGCATGAACGACATGTTCGAGGACGTGGTGAGCATGAGGACGATGGGCTCAATGAAGCCGGATCCCCGTGGGCTATTGCACCTAGTCAAGCGCATGAACGTCGACAGGAAGAGGGTCGTGTACATAGGTGACTCAATCGACGACATACTGGCGGCGAGGTACGCTGGAATCGAGGAGTGCGCCATAGCGGACGGGTTCGACAGCGAGGCCACCCTGAAGAGACTGAAGCCGAACTACCTATTCAGGAACATGGAGCAGTTCTACAGGCATCTAAAAACAAGAGAATAAGTCTCATATGCGTCGGAGCGACGGTTTGAGCTGCATCAGCAAATCCTTTCTCTTGCTGTTGCATCTGGCGATCTGCTCTTCATCCCGTAGCACTTCTGCGATCTCCAGCGCCGTTTTGCACGCATTGAAAACCTCTAGGCGCTGCAGGTTGGAGTTTTTCAACGGCTTATTGCCCTCAGCCATAAATTTGTCCGCCGCATCAAGGTAGCAATCTATCGCCTTTGTGCCATAGAGCCGCGATGTTTCGGCGTCACCTATCCCATTCGAGATCGACATTGCCTTCCAGTAACTCTCTGCGGCGATGGAGAAAATGCCCCTTTCCTTAATCTCATCTGCATATTTAGCGAAGCATTCCGCAGCGCTTTTCCGGTCCCCATCCTTCAGAAATTTCTCTCCTGCGTCATTCAGGCTGTTGCCGAGACGCAACACGTTGAGATCAATGTACTTCACATCTTTCCCTGTGCTTCCGAGCAGCGCATTCCGCATATGCTATCACCCCTTCCAGGCCTTATTCGAGGTATTTGCCGAGCCTCTTCTCCGCGTCATCCCAGTTGACCAGGTTCCACCATGCAGTTATGTAGTCTGGGCGCTTGTTCTTGTACTGTAGGTAGTACGCGTGCTCGAATTCGTCGACAATCAGCACGACTGGCATCTCAGCCAAGTGGTTCATGAAGTGGTTTTCCACGGTCATGATCTGGAGGTTGCCGTTTTCCTGGTCATAGTTGAGCACGGCCCAGCCTGTGCCAGGATTCGAGTTTGCGGCCTCTGTAAAGAACGCCTTGAACCTGTCAAAGCTGCCGTACTGCTTCTCTATGAGATCCGCGAGCCTGCCGCCGGGCTTGCCTCCGCCCTTGCCCTGTTCGGTCATGTTGTTCCAGTAGAGCGTGTGCAGCTTATCGCCGCTGATGTTGAACGTGAGCCCCCTTATAACCCCGTGCAGGTCGTAGCTCTTCTCCTCCTCCTTTATTATGCTGTTAAGCCTGTCTATCAGCTTGTTGGCCGTGTTGACATATCCCTTGTGGTGCGCGTTGTAGTGCACGTCCACTATGTCCTTGCTTATGTACGGTTCAAGGCCGTCCACCTTGTACGGCAGCGGAGGTATCTCATACTTGTGTAGCCCCTTCAATGTCTCATCTGCGTCGTTCATTCTTTCACCCATAATGAAAGTAAAGCGGTCTTTTTTAGAACCTTTGCAAAAAAACATTACGCCTATGGCAGCAATGGCACGGCCAATTCTCACCGAGAGCAAGGTTTAAATATTTGCGAGAGGTATCTACTTACAATACGGAGTAAGGCGTAACTGCTGATTCTACGTAGAAGGACAGATAGAATGGAAGACAACAGTCTGGAAGATAACGGCTTCGAAGAAAGAGGAGAGCGCCGCGATTTTGGCGGAAGAAGGGAAGGAAGAGGCAGAATGCCTATGAAGGCAAACTACTTCATGGAAAAGCCTGTCAAGGTAGGAGATGAGGTTGAGGTCGAGGTTGAGGCCGTCGCATCCCGCGGAGATGGCATAGCGAAGAAGGACGGCTTCGTGATCTTTGTAAAGGGAGCCAAGCAGGGCGACCACCTGAAAGTCAGGATAACAGAGGTCAGGGCAAGGTTTGCGCTTGGCGAAGCAGTCTGACGCCGCATAATTCGGCAGGGCGTACCCCTGCCTATTTATTCTTACTTTTTCATTATTCTGTATCCGCTGAGAAAGCGGACGCTTGCTGAAGGGAAGGTGGCACATTGTACGACATAGAAGTGGACAAGAAGTGGAACGCCTATTGGCTCGAAAAGAAGATGTTCAAGTTCGACAAGGACGATACCGAGAGGCAGCTTTTCGTCATAGACACTCCACCTCCGAATACCAACGGGGATCTTCACATGGGCCAGGCTTACTGGGTAAGCTACATCGACGCGATGGCCAGGTACAAGCGCATGAAGGGCTACAATGTACTCTATCCGCAGGGCTGGGACGCCCAGGGCTTCCCGGTAGAAGTCGCTACTGAACAGAAATACGGCAAGAACCTATCAAGGGAAGAGTTCCGCGCCAAGTGCATTGAGGTAGCCACCCAGAACATGGACGCGATGAAGGAGCTGATGCGCCTGCTGGGCGCGTCTTTCGACGAGTCGCTCGAATACATCACGATGTCAAAGGAGCACTGGAGGAGGGTGCAACTCTCCCTGCTAGCCGCATATGATAGCGGCATGCTTTACAGGGCGAAGCATCCAGTGCTGTGGTGCACGCACTGCAATTCATCCATAGCCAGGGAAGAGACTGAAGACAAGGAAACAGGCACGCAGCTGAACCACATACTGTTCGAGATAGAGGGTTCTGAAGAAAAGCTGGAGATCGCGACCACTAGGCCTGAACTGCTTCACGCATGCGTCGCCGTAGCGGTAAACCCTGATGACGAGAGGTACAAGAAGCTCATAGGAAAGACCGCAGTGACGCCTGTCTACAAGAAGAAGGTAAAAATATTGGCGGATGACATCGTCGACAAGGAGTTCGGCACTGGAGCAGAGATGGTGTGCACGTTCGGAGACAAGAACGACGTAATAATGATGTACAAGCACAAGCTGCCGCTCATCGATGCGATGGACGGCCTTGGCGGCCTTAAAAATACGGACAAGTACGATGGCATGCCGTCGGACAAAGCCCGCAAGCAGGTGCTTGCTGACATAAAGGGGGAGGGCGCGCTCGTGAAGCAGGAAAGCATAACGCACACGGTGAAGGTGCATGACAGGTGCGGCACGCCAGCCGAGCTGCTCTCGTCGATGCAGTGGTTCATAAAGATAAAGGAGCATGCCGAGAGGATAAAGGAGACGGCCGCAAGCATAAAGTGGATACCGAACTCTGAGATCCAGAGGCTGTACGACTGGGCAAACTACATAGAGTGGGACTGGAACATATCTAGGCAGAGAATGTTCGGCACTCCCATACCTTTCTGGTACTGCGAGGAATGCGAATACATATCAAGGCCCGAAGAGGCATCCCTGCCTGTCGATCCGGCAAGGGACAAGCTGAAGGAGGAGAAGTGCCCCAAGTGCGGGCACAGGATGAAAGGCGAGACCGATACCTGCGACGTGTGGGTCGATTCGGCCATAACCCCATTGGTAATCGCAGGCTGGCCTGACGACAAGAAGCTGATGAAGAGGGCGCTGCCGTCGGCGATGAGAATAAACGGCAGGGACATAATAAGGACATGGGACTTCTATACTATACATAGGATAAGGGAGCTCACGGGTGACAAGCCGTGGGAGAACATGCTCGTGCATGGCATGATACTCGGCACCGATGGCAGGGAGATGCACAAGAGCGCAGGCAATGGGGTGACCCCGAAAGAGCTGATGGTGAAATACCCGATTGACGCGATAAGGCTGTGGGTGGCCCTCAGCGGCAGTCTGGAGAAGGACAAGGTGTTCTCCTACGAGGATATGGACTACGCGCAGAGCTTCCTCAGGAAGCTGGATAACTCTACGAACGTAGTCGCGAAGGCGATAGAGGCCGCCGGGAAAATAACGAAGGCGGCAGAGGAGCCGCACAAGTACATGAACATATTCGACCTGTGGATACTCGACAGGCTCAACGAGACGGTAAGGCAGGTGACTGAGGGCTACGACGCGATGAACCTTTTCAATGCCGCCGGCCCTCTCGTAAGATTCTACTGGCATGAGTTCTGCGACTACTACCTTGAGGACGTGAAACACCGCATCTATTCCGAAGAGGAATCGATGCACGGGAGCAAGAAGGCGGCGGCGTACACGCTGAAGACGGTGCTCGACACGACGCTGCGCATGCTTGCGCCTATAGCGCCGCACATCTGCGAGGAGATAAACTCTAGGTTCTCGAAGGATAGCATATTCAGGGGGGAGTTCCCGAAGCACATGGAGAAGCCGGAAGGGCCGTCTTTCGTGATAAACGGTGTGATATTCTCAAGCGACATAGTGGAGGTCGACTATGGCAGCGCAGGCGCGCTCCTCAACGACATAGTCGCGGATGTGAGGAAGGCGAAGGCGGCACAGAGGCTCGCGCTTAACAAGGAGATAGCATCAATCAATATAAATGTTCCTGAAGAATATTATAAAGCCGTTGAGATCGGCAAGAGCGAGCTCAAAAGCATCTGCAAGGCTTCTGAGGTCAAGGTAAACAGAGCGGCCGAATACTCTGTATCTATAGAAGTGTGAAGCGCCGCAATGCAGCCGTCTCAATCAAACAATAGCAATATCATAGACGTTAAATCGGGGTTCGTACATGGCCAGAATGCATACAAAGAGGCATGGCAAGTCAAAGTCAAGGAAGCCGGTACTGGGCGCGGATGCGCCAAGGGTCACGGAGCTCAGCAATGAGGATGTAGAGAAACAGATCGTCACGCTCGCCAAGCAGGGTATGTCGCCTACCGCGATAGGCCAGAAGCTGAAGGATGAGCAGAATGTCATGTACATCAAGCACCTCCTGGGCAAGAGGCTCGGAAAGGTACTGGCCGAGAAGGGTGTCGCCGGCAGCATGCCTGCAGACCTCATGGATCTGATGAAGAAGGCAGTAAATCTCAGGAACCATCTCTCGCACAACAAGCACGACAAAGGCAATACGCTGGGCCTCCAGAGGGTCGAAGCGAAGATATGGCGCCTTACCAAGTACTACACAAGGGAGGGCAAGCTGCCCGCCGGTTGGAGGTACGATCCGGAGCAGGCTGCGCTTCTGATAAAGGGCAAGTGAAAGTGATTTTCTAGTAGGTTGATCTGATGGCATTGGAAAGGAAAGTTGACAAGTTCAAGCTGAAGAAGTGGTACAACGTATACGCACCGAAGGTGTTCGACGGCGCGATAATAGGCGAGATGCCCGGCAACGATGACAAGGCAGTCATCGGCAGGAGCATAGTGATCGGTCTCGACTCGCTTACCCACAACATGTCGAAGATGAACACTAACGTTAGGCTGAAGGTAACGGCGGTCTCGGGCAACGCGGCGCAAACCAGCGTGATCAGGATTGAGACGCTTTACAGCTACCTCAGGTCCCTGATAAGAAGGCACAGGAGCCTCGTCAATGCGGTCATACCTGCGAAGTCCAGCGACGGCGCGGCCATAGTGCTGAAGATGCTGGTGGTCACGAAGAGGCGAGTTGCTCGCTCCAAGATATCCGGAATGAGGAAAGAGACGTCGGAGTTCGCGGCCGGCTACTGCAGTGAAAACACGAAGGACAGCATAGTGAGCGCAGTCGTGAACGGGAGCCTGCAGGCCGAAGTCTCATCAAAGCTCAGGCACATAACCGAGATAGGAAGCGTCGAGGTAAACAAGCTCGAGATAAAGGGCTGAATGCAGTGCGCCAGGCGGTCCCAAAGGCCTGCCTCTTCCATTTCATTCTCCCTATCCTATGTATTTTTATTCTGTATCATCCTTTATTCTATAATAGCAGCGCCGTCAATAACGTGCGCGAAACCATGGCGATCCGATGGCTGAAAGGATTCTAGTGCTTGCTGTCGACATAGACAACGACCTGTACAGGAAGACGAAGGTAACGGGCCCTGTCGTCGGCAGGAAGGAGAACATAGAGGCGGCCACTAAGCTGATACTCGCAGACCCTAAGGATTCCGACGGCAACACCATGTTCGAGGCCGTGAAGAGGTACGACGAGCTCAAGAGGGACGGGTATACCGTCGGCGTCGCTACCATAACTGGGGCCGAGAAGGAGGGCTATGCCGCCGACGCCGAGCTAGCGAGGCAGATAGAGCTGGTCCTCGACGAATTCAAGGCCGACTCGTGCCTGCTCGTCACAGATGGTGAGAGCGACAACCGCGTGCTCCCAATACTTAAAACGAGGGTGAAGGTCAACAGCGTCGACTTCGTCCACATCAACCAGGCGCCGCAGTTCGAGAAGGCATACTTCACGCTCCTCGAGAAGCTGAAGGAGCCGCACTACGCCAGGATAGTCTTCGGCATACCGGCAGCCCTGCTGCTTCTGTTCTCGGTAAGCCTGTATTTTGGGCTGGGCATCTATCTCCCGATAGCGCTTGTCGGAATATACCTGATACTATACGGATTCGGGATGTGGGAAGCGCTCGTCAGGTCGTTCAGGGGCCTCGGATTCAGCATAGACAGGGTAAGTTTCATATTCTACATCGCATCGATAATATTCTTCATAATATCGCTGGTCATAAGCTACGGCAGCTACAGCAGCGCTGCGGCAAAGACCTCCAATCCGCTTGTACTGTTCTCGTTCGGCGCCGAGGGCTTTCTCATGATGTTCCCCATTTCACTTATGCTCTACTTCATAGGCAGGGTGATAGACCTGGGGAAGAAGAGGCAGAGGTACAGGACGATAAATCAGGGCACTTACATAGGTTATGGAATAATATCGCTCGCGCTGCTGTACATACTGTCGGCGTGGTTCGCGGCGCAGATATACTTCTGGGAATTCCTGCTGCTGAGCGCGGTCTCTATAATGTTCGGCTATGGCATATCGGAGTTCAGCAACTTCCTCAAGAAGAGGGCAATAAAGAACTCCAGGATGAAGAACAAGAAAGTGATAAACGAGATAGGCGCATACATAGGACGCGTCGAAGACATAGACCTGAACAGGAACAGCATATTGGTAAAGACGCACTACGGATCGACGCTCAGGTTCGACATAGACCGCGTGACGAACATAACGGACCGCGTCATGATAAGGCAGGTATAGGCGCATACTGCATGCGCGTCTTGAATACACGTCTGACAGAAAGGTTTAAATTCTATGGGGATTTATAATAATAGGAACATAGTGCTCCACGAGCTCAACGGCTTGCGCGTAAGGGTCGTCAACTGCAGCGATCCGGGCCAGATAGGGATATCAGGCACGGTCGTGATGGAGACGAAGAACACCTTCCACATAAGCGACAAGGGCAGGACAAGGACAGTAGCCAGACTACATAACTGCATGGTGGAACCTGGTCAACTGGGATGACGCGGAGA
>DAHXMI010000002.1:0-43496 GCA_027365565.1 Microcaldota archaeon | reverse complement strand
GCGATAAGCGTGGTCAGGCCGAACGGCGCATTCTACGTGTTGCCAATGGCTTGAAGAAGAGGGGCTGATGCGCAAAAAATATGGCAGTAAAGGGCCAGCAGATTAAATTATATAAAACAGATCGCCGATTTATCAGGTATGAACAGTGGGGACGTTAATAGCCTGAAAAGCGGTTCTGTTGATCACTTCGAACTCGGAAACGGCTCGAAGCTGAGGTACTACTCGTTGCCGAAGCTTGAAGAGGCAGGAATCGGAAATGTGTCGTCGCTGCCCTTCTCGATAAGGGTAGTACTCGAATCCCTGCTGAGGAACGCTGATGGGACCGAGATAACCTATGAAAGCGTCAAGAACCTCGCCAACTGGAACCCGGAGGAGCCGGGAGACGAGGACATACCGTTCAAGGTATCGCGAATACTAATGCAGGACTTCACCGGCGTGCCCGCCGTAGTGGATCTTGCGATGGTGAGGGACTACCTTTCTAGGGAGAAGGGGATAGCCGCCGGAAGGATACAGCCGCAGATACCGATCGACCTGATAATAGACCATTCAGTGCAGGTAGACGCATTCGACGTCCCGAATGCGCTGCAGCTCAATCAGGAAATTGAGATGAAGAGGAACAGGGAAAGGTACCAGCTGCTCAAGTGGGCAAGCAAGGCCTTCTCATCGTTCAAGGTTTTCCCGCCTTCTGCAGGCATCTGCCATCAGGTGAATCTCGAGTACCTCGCAACGTGCGTTGCTACGAAGGAGATAGATGGCGAGATGGTCGCATACCCTGACACGCTGGTGGGCACAGACTCGCACACGACGATGATAAACGGACTGGGCGTAGTCGGGTTCGGCGTAGGCGGCATAGAGGCCGAAGCGGCGCTTCTCGGCCTTCCAGTATCTTTCACGACACCGAAGGTGCTTGGGGTAAAGCTCGAGGGAAAGCTGAATGATGGAGTGACGGCCACCGACTTCGCGCTGACGCTCACCAAAAAGCTAAGAGAGAAGGGAGTCGTCAACATGTTCGTCGAATTCTTCGGCGAGGGACTGAAGAACCTATCACTGCCTGACAGGGCAACCCTGTCCAATATGTGCCCGGAGTACGGCGCTACGATAGCAATATTTCCTGTGGATGAAGAAACGCTCAGGTACCTTGAGAGCACCGGCAGGAGCAAGGAGCTCACTGAGATGATAAGGAAGTACTATACGGCGCAGGGGATGTTTGACATTGACTACAGCAAAATAAAGTACAGCGGCGTCCTGGAAGTGGATCTCGGTTCGATAGTCCCCAGCGTGTCAGGACCGAGCCAGCCAAAGGAACAGATGCCTCTTGATAAGATAAGCGACGACTTCGTGAAGGCGTTCGTGGATCCGAACGACGGTGTAGTAGACGTTGAAAAACCGACGCGCGGTGACAGCAGCAGGTGGTCTGGCGAGAGTGCTAACGCCCCCGATTCTTCGAAAGGAAAGGAGGAGCTCAAGCACGTGAAGATAAAGTCTGCGGTAATAAGGTATGACGACGGCTATGAGGTCACACTATCGGACGGCGACGTAGTAATATCGGCGATAACCAGCTGCACAAACACGAGCAACCCGTCTGTCATGATCGCGGCAGGGCTGCTCGCGAAGAAGGCGCTTGAGAAAGGCCTGAGCATTGACAAGAGGAAGGTGAAGACAAGCCTGGCCCCTGGTTCGAGGGTCGTGACCAAGTACCTCGAGAAGGCAGGCCTGCTTGAACCTCTAGGGAAGCTAGGCTACGATCTGGTCGGATACGGCTGCACCACATGCATAGGAAACAGCGGGCCGCTGATAGACAAGCAGAGCGAGGCGATAAACGCGAGCAACCTCGCCGTCGCGGCTGTGCTTTCCGGGAACAGGAACTATCAGGCGAGGATACACAGGGACGTGCGTGCGAACTACCTTATGTCGCCGCCGCTTCTTGTGGCCTTCGGCATAGCGGGCACGGTGTTGAAGGACCTAACTAGAGAGCCGCTTGCGAAGAACGGAAATGGGGAGGACGTCTACCTTAAGGACATATGGCCCAGCCAGAAAGAGATAGCGGATGCAGTCCACGGCGCGATAAGCGAAGACATGTTCGAGAAGGAGTACGGCAGCAACATATACGACGTCAACCAGTACTGGAACGAACTGGAGAGTGCTGCGGGCGACCTCTATGCATGGAGCGACTCGAGCACTTACATAAGGCTGCCGCCGTTCCTGTCGGACTATGACACGGGTGCAAAGCATGAGATAAAGCCGATCAAGAACGCAGCTGTGCTCGCGGTGTTCGGCGATTCGGTTTCTACGGACCACATATCGCCAGCAGGGGCAATAGGCGCGGACAGCCCTGCAGGGAAGTATCTCATGGAGCACGGCGTTACGAAGGACAGCTTCAACACCTACGGATCAAGAAGGGGCGATCATGAGGTGATGATGAGGGGCACCTTCGCCAACAACAGGATAAAGAACCTGATGCTCCAGGGTGTTGAAGGAGGATACACCTTGCACTATCCTATGGGCGAGAAGCTCACCATATACGATGCGGCGATGAGATATGAAGAGGAGGACAGGCCTGTCGTCGTGTTCGGCGGAGTCGAATACGGCTCCGGAAGCTCGAGGGACTGGGCCGCAAAGGGTCCGATGCTCCTTGGAGTGAAGGCAGTAGTGGCGAAAAGTTTCGAGAGGATACACAGGAGCAACCTCATAGGGATGGGCATAATGCCGCTCGAATTCACCGAAGGGCAGTCGTTTGACACGCTCGCAATAGAGGGTTCGAAGCCGATAGACATAGACCTGGGAGAGGCGATGGGGCCGAGGGCGCAGATCACCATGCATTACACAAGCAAGAATGACGGCAAGGTGCACGAGGCTGCGCTCAGGAGCAGGATAGACACGCCTGTGGAACTCGCCTATTTCAAGGAGGGCGGCATCCTGAACTATGTTGCTAAAAAGATTGCGAGCGTAGATGTAAGCAGGTAATCTATGCGAGTGGTTGGTTGATTCAGAAGCGCTATGACGTGATAATAGTAGGCGGAGGCATAACGGGATGCGCGCTGCTTTACACACTCAGCAGGTATACTAGCATCAAGAGCATCCTCCTCTTAGAGAAATATGATACACTGGCGACGCTCAACTCAAGCGCGTCTGCTAACAGCCAGACGCTTCATTTCGGCGACATAGAGACCAACTACACGAAGGAGCACTCGCTGAAGACCAAGAACGATGCGGAGAGGGTCCTGTACTACACGAGGAGGCTGCACGGCGACACCAAACGCAAGATCATAATGCCTGTGCAGAAGATGGTCCTGGGCGTTGGAAGCGAGGAGGTAGAGGGCCTTGAGCAGAGGTACCACTCATGGCTGAAGCAGGTTTTCCCTGGCATGCGCCATGTAGGAAAGAAGGAACTGACATTACTGGAGCCCAACGTAGTGAAGGGCAGAGACCCCAAGGAGGAAATAAGCGCGCTGCTTTCTGACAGCGGCTACATGGTCAACTTCGGCCTTCTCGCCAAGCAGCTCGTAAAGGATGCGAAGGCCAGGGGAAAGAAAATTGATGTAATACTAGGAGCCAAGGTTCTCGAGGCCAAGCCGCAGGTTGCTGGCTACAGGGTGATTACAAATAAGGGGGACTTCTACGGCGGCTTCGTTGAGTTTGCGGCGGGCTCATACAGCTTATACTTCGCAAAGGTGATGGGATACAGCAAAGGTCTCACCATCCTGTCTGTCGGGGGCGACTTCTTCTACTCGAAGAGGGTGCTGAATGGCAAGGTCTATAGGGTGCAGAAAGGAGGCATACCTTTTGCGGCAGTGCACGGGGATCCGGATATAACTAAGCCAGGGATAATACGCTTCGGTCCTACTGTAACGGTGCCGCTGGAGCTCGAGAAAGGCCATCCTGACACTTTCATTGACTACACGAAGGTGTTCGACTTCAACGAGCCCACTTTTGAAAGCATATCAAACATCCTGTTCAACAAGGACATAGAGGATATTCTCAGGAGGAACGTCGTCTATGCGCTGCCTGAGATAGGTAGATATGAATTCTTCAGGAACGAGGCTGGGCCGATTGTGCCGTCGCTAAAGGTCAGCGACCTGCACTTCGCATCAGGCATGGGAGGCATACGCCCGCAGATAATAGACGAGAAGAAGAGGAACCTTTCGCTCGGCACTTCGAAGCTGTACGGCGACAATGTAATATTCAACATTACCCCGTCGCCGGGAGCGAGCTCGGCCCTGGCGAGCGGGCTGGAGGACTCGATACTGATAGCGAAGACCCTTGGCATGGAGATGCTAAGGGACAAGTATGAGAAGGAAATGGGGCCCATAAACAGGAGGAATAGGTAGAGATAGAGGTGATCATACGGACTACTCGCTGAGGTGCCACAGGTGCGGGCACGTTTATGGTCCGAAGTACAAGTCGCAGATATGCGGCGAGTGCAAAGGAATACTGGAGGTGGTCTACAAAGGCAGGCCGAAGGCGTCCGCCTTCAGGGGCAGCGATTTCTGGAGCTATGAGGAGGTACTGCCGAAGGCAAGGTACAGGCGGTTTGACGTAGGAGGGACCAAGCTCACCATGGACAGAAGGCATGCCGGATTATACCTTAAGATGGAGGTCAACAATCCAACGCACTCCTTCAAGGACAGGGGATCAATCATAGAGGTTGCGAAGGCGGCGGAGTACGGATACAAGGAAGTCGTATGCGCCTCTACGGGCAACATGGCCTATTCAGTATCCTACTATGCCAAGCTGTACGGTATGAAGGCGAAGATATTCATAAGCGACAACGCGAGCAAGGACAAGATAAAAGACATAAGGAGCGTGGGCGACGCGGCAATAACTAAGGTGAACGGAGACTTCAACGAGGCGCAGAAGCGCGCGATAATATACTCTGAACGTGAAGGCGCGTTTCTTGCGGGAGACTACTGCTATAGGAAGGAAGGCCAGAAGACTATTGCATACGAGATCATGAAGGAGATGCCGACAGCCAGTGCAATAATCGTGCCAGTGGGCAACGCCACCCTCCTGAGCGGGGTGTTCAAGGCGCTCGACGAGATGAAGAGTTTCGGCATGATAAGGAGAAAGCCGCTGGTCGTGGGTGTTGAGGCCTCGGGCTGCAACCCGTTGGAAGAGGCGGTGAAGAGCGGGAAAGGCATGGGCTACATGAAGCCCAGGACCGCAGCGGATGCGATAGCGGTGGGCTATCCCACTTTCGGCATGCAGGCCGTGGAATACATGAGAAGGGACAAGGGAATCGTAATCAGCGTCACGGACAAGGAGATGAGGCAGGAGCAGAAGGAGCTGTACGATTCCATGGGAATAATAGCAGAGCTTGCTGCAGTGGCAGGCATAGCCGCATACGGGAAGCTTGAGGCGAAGATAGGCAAGGGAACGGCGGTCAGCGTACTCAGCGGGGCGAACGTCTAGGTGCCTCGGCGGGCGCACGAATATAGTATACCGCAGTGGGGACAACGCTTAAAAAGCTTATCAACCAATACAGTCTGGGTGTATAGCAATGACAGAAGGTCCAGGAGAAACTGGAATGGGAGGAAACGGCTAATTACATAAATTTATTTAGTCTGTCTCTTCATCTTCCATGTTTATTAGATATTTCTCTTCTATAGGAAATTCCTTATCATAGATTATTTTATTCTCGTACTCTTTTACTTTGTATTCTTCTACTAGTTCTTTGTATTGGGTAGAATTAACATTATCATATAGTCTGTAACATATTTTTCCCACAATCACTTCTGTTATTATTCCTTCTTCTAATTCAATACCTTGTATGTTACTTATGAAATTATTTTTTAATGCATCTGCGTCTACCCCTGAATATATAGGCAAAACAAAGAAACCCCCTGAGGGGGTAAATATATTACCAATAACACAGTATTTATTGGTTGGATATTTCTCCTCTGTCATATTTAGCAGTAGATTCTTTCTCGTCTGTTGGAAAAGATTCATATCAGTAATTTTCATAAGAAAAATTTCATTGTATCTCATAGGAAGATTCTGCATTGTCATAGTCATTCTTGTTATAAATTTGTATTTTTCCTTAAGTGCGTAGTACGCATATCTTACGTTCTGCGCATTTAAATTATATCTCTCTGCAATTTCTGAGAATTTAGAACCGCCATTTGTATTCAACTCTCTTAATGTAATATATTCTGTAGGTGTCATCATCTCCTTGGGCTTGCTGAGCGCTTCTTTTTCTTTATACCATACTTTTTCCTTTTCTATCATATCAAAAAAAATATCCCTCATTGGTATATAACCATAAGTAGAACGCAGTGCCACTGCAGACCATTCTGATTGGTATGATATCAACACTGCAGTATTTCTAAGTCTGTATAAAATATTATTTAGCTCAAAGCTATCTTTCGCCAACATATATACAAGAAGATCATACCTTCCCTTTGCTACACCAACCATCTGAACTAAAGGTTCGGCAGAAAAGGCTTTGCGAAGATCTTCAGTATTTGGTACAGTGGAAGAAAACTTTACAAAGCACAAATATTCGCTGTATCCTAGTTTATAGACATCTACATATGGAAAATATCTTATCCCAAACTTCTTTTCGAGTGCAGTTTTCCTTCTTCTTGCTTCGTCCACATCTATGCCGGCTATGTTTGCGATACCGGATATTGGCAGTCTAGAATTCATGCTGAGGCACTTGAGGATTGCTACGTCGGCCTTGTCGAGGCCTTCCGCCTCGACCTTTATGTCCTCGTTCGTCTTCTCGTGCTCGTAGAAGGTGCCGTCGTCATCTATCCAGCCTATGTACTCCGGCCTGTTTATCAGGCCCATGTTGTAGGCGTTGAACCTGTTGTTCATGAAGACCACGCCTACGCTTGTGTATTCCTTCCTCAGCTTTTCCAGTGTCTCCTTTACTTCTTTGTTCATCCTTGTGTCGAGATTTATCACCGCTGTGGCATCCAGGTGCCTCGGATGCTCGAACCTGCCTTCTGCACTCACCTTGCCCAGGTACTTCGCGAACCTCGTCTTCCTGCCAGTTCCCTTGTCGGTCTTTGAGGTGTTGTAGTACAGGTAGAAATTGCCGTTCCTGGCGTTCGTTGCAGCTATGCCCTTCCCGTACTTCTTCTCGAGGTCTTCTATTACCTGGAGCACAGGTTTTGGCAGCTTTTCCCTTTTCATATAATAAAGTTATTGTTTAACAAATATTTATTGTTTTCTACGTTTAGATTTGTGGGCTTTTTAGCAGAACGCCAAAAATATTTATAAAAAATAAGGATATTTATCGGTTTTATGGTTCCTTCAGGGGCGTGCGCCACGCTTTAAATAAATACCCATTACGTCGCAATAAATTATGGTGGAGCACAGCAGTGTGTTGGCGCATGGTCATGTTCAGGTTCCCATTATATACCTGAATAATGCACTCCAAAGGTTTCCCCACCCATGAAGAATTTTGCCATGCGCCGATGCCTGTTGCCCACCTTTATGTTTAACGAGTGGATGTGGATGAACAACAACGGCAAAACCGACAAGAATAGGTACCAGTTGGTTATTACCAACCAGGGAAAGAGGTTCTACAAAATGTACCTTTCCGGTGCGAGGCGCGAAGTGAACCTCGATGAGCTTGCGAACAGGGTGATAAGGCTGAAGAACGTCGCCGAGGTGTTCATCACCACTGCAAGCGCAGATGATGCTATTCTCCTCAAGACGCGGTTCAAGGACGGTATGGAGCCGCAGAACGTCGTAACCTATATCGGCAACAGGATCGGCACGAAGTTCGGCCGCATCGCAGATATAAGGATGACTACTACTTACAAGGCAATAGGGTGAGAGTGGATGTACGGCAACAATATGGCAGGCAACGAGAACGCTATAAACGGTGATGCGATGCACAAGAACAGCAGCGACTCAAGGCTCTACAAGAGCTCGATACAGATCCTGAAGGAGGACCCTAACATAAGGATAGTCACTGACGTGCCGGGCATTTCCTGGCATATAGAGTACATAAAGCCTCCGGAAAAGAAGAAGCAGGGCCTTCTCTCCAGGTTCTTCAGCAGGCCAAGGAAGTAATTGCTACTTTCTTTCCTCTATAGGCACGTACTTCAGGTCCATCTTCCCATTGTAGTACTCCAGCGGCCTGAGCAGCCTGTTGTCCCTCCAGTATTCTATCATGTGGGCGCACCAGCCAGGCGTCCTGCTTGCAGCGAACATCGGAGTGAACAGGTCTATAGGGATGCCGATCTGCACATATATCGGCCCCGAGAAGAAATCGACGTTCGGCCAGATCCCCTTTGCCTTGCCGAGCTTCTCTATCATCATCTTCTCCGCCACGAACGATATCGCTATCAGGTTCTTGACGTCGTCCGTGCCCGTTTTCTCTAGGTCTTCAAGATATTTGTGCATCACCCTTGC
This sequence comes from Microcaldota archaeon, assembly GCA_027365565.1. Taxonomy (GTDB): domain Archaea; phylum Micrarchaeota; class Micrarchaeia; order Micrarchaeales; family Micrarchaeaceae; genus JAMCYG01. Next base: position 35,129 of record DAHXMI010000002.1, on the reverse strand, counting down.
CCTTGGGTCGTACGTCTTGTACACCCTGTGGCCGAACCCCATTATCCTCTGCTTGCCATCCAAAGCGGAATTTATGTAACTCACAGTATTCTCAGGCTTGCCTATCGCGTAGAGCATGCGGAGCGAAGCCCTGTCTGCGCCGCCGTGCAGCGGCCCCTTGAGGGTAGCGATACCAGCAGTCACGGTCGAATATATGTCAGAGAGTGTCGCCCCTGTGACTATCGTCGAGAAAGTCGAGGCGTTAGTGCTGTGCTCCGCGTGGAGTATCATCATGATGTCCAGCAGCTTCGCCTCTTCCTTCTTGGGCTTCTTGCCCTTCAGCATGTAGAGCATGTTGGCAGCATGGGAGAGCGAGGCGTTCGGCTTGACATACCTCTTCTTCTCCATCACCCTGCCTATCGCCGCCACTATGCTTGCAGTGGCCGATATTATCCTGGCGCTCTTCCTGAGGTTCGCCTCCTCAGAAGTATCCGCCACCTCCTTGTCTTCCGCAGACATCGCCGAGAACGCGGTCCTCAGTATGTCCATCGTGTCAGCCTTGCCCGCCATGTTCTTTATTATTTCCACGACGTGCTTCGGGAGAGCCCTCGACCCCTTGAGCGCGGAGTCGAATGCCGACAGCTCTGCCGCGGTCGGGAGCTTCCCATAGAGAACAAGATATGCGGTCTCCTCGAACGTGGAGCGCTCCGCCAGCTCCTCTATTGGATATCCACGGTAGTAGAGTTTGCCGGCAGTGCCGTCCACCTTGCAGATGCTGCTCTCGCCTATGTACACCCCTTCCAGTCCCCTGCTTATCAGGGGCTTGCCTTCCACCATCAAACCACCTTAACGCAACGGATGCCGGCGTCGCCGCCGGACGCATGCTCACTTCGATATTATGCCGATGAGAGCATCGGCGTACTCGCGGGTCCCGACAGGCTCTATGCTCATGTACCTCGCTATGTCCTGCGTCACGGTCTTGTTGCGCATCGCCTCGTCTATCGCACCCCTTATGAGCGCAGCCGCATCGTGCCAGCCTATGTAGTCGAGCATGAGCGCTCCCGCGTTTATTATCCCGGTAGGATTCGCCACATTGAGGCCCGCGTACTTCGGGGCTGTGCCGTGCGCCGCCTCGAACATGGCACCGGTGTCGCCCAGGTTCTCCGATCCTATAATGCCTATGTTGCCTATCAGGGCGCCCGCTTCGTCCGACACATAGTCGCCGTTCAGGTTGGGCGCGAGTATGATGTCGTAGCTCTCAGGCCTCGTCACCAGCTGCTGCAGCATGTTGTCGGCTATCCTGTCATTCATCAGTATCTTGCCCGGAGGCATCTTGCCCTCGTATGCCTTGTTCAGCTCGTCCTCGGTCACTATGCTGTCCCTGAACTCGCGGAGCGCGAGCGCATACGCCCATTCCTTGAAGGCACCCTCCGTGTACTTCATTATGTTGCCCTTGTGCATTATCGTCACGGACTTGCGCTTCCTGTTTATCGCGTATTTTATCGCCATCCTCGCGACTCTCTCGGTCTTCTGCTTGCCTATCGGCTTTATCCCTATGCCCGTGTCGCTCTCCAGCTCTACTCCGAGCCCCTTTAGGAACTCCCTTACCTTCGCGGCGCTCTCGCTGTCGTATTTCCACTCTATCCCGCGGTATATGTCATCGGTGTTCTCCCTGAAGACCACCATGTCTACGTTCTGCGGATTGCGGAGCGGGCTTTCCACTCCCGGCACGTACTTCACAGGCCTGACGTTCGCGTAAAGGTCCAGGAGCATGCGTATGTGCACGTTGATCGACCTTATTCCGGAACCGACCGGCGTCTCAAGCGGCCCCTTGAGAAGTATCCTGTGCTTCTTTACCAGCTCAGCTGAGCTGTCCGGGAACCTGTCGCCGTGCTCCTTCTCGGCGCTTATCCCAGCAGGCACCTCCAGCCAGTTGATGCCCTTTGAACCGGCGTACGCCTTGGCTACCGCAGCGTCAACGACCCGCATCGCGGCATCGGTTATCTCCGGTCCTATGCCGTCGCCCTTCACGTAAAGCAGCGTTGGCCTGTCCGGCACGATCGCGCTGCCGCTCTCGAATTTTATCCCGCTTTGATTGTCAGTCATGTTAAAAGTGTACGCGCCAAGTGCTTAAATTGTTTCCGAAATATTTGGGTATGCGAATGCAACAGGTGCAGAATGTTGTTAAATGTTCCCGCACAATAGGTATTGTGCCGGCTGAGGCTTATGATGCATGGCGACGACACCATGAGCGAGCTGTTCGACAGGTATTCCGGAATGGTTACGGAGGAGCAGATAGCGCGCGCGATAAGCGCCAACGCCTCCGCTGATACGCAGCCTGCCGAGGCGGCTGAACGGCTCAGCAGGACAGATGCCAGGGCCGTCGCCGATTTCATATTCTCCAGGAACCAGAAGGCCGCCGTTGCTGCAGCGGATTCCGATACCGAAAGGAGGGTATATTACGCGGATGTCGAAGACGTGGTGTACAGGATATTCAACATGACGACTTTCAGAACCAAGGACAACAGGGAGGTGAACCTGCGCATCGTAGTCCTGGGCCTTGAAGGTGGCACAGTGAGATTTGTGGCCAGGGGCGCGCTCGCGAACTACATAGACGCACAGGGATTGGAAAGGGGCGACAGGATCCTGATAAAGAATGCACTCATAGACATGGCGCGCGGGGAGCTGAAGAGCCTCGCTGGCACGACGATAGTGAAGATGGCGGTGTCGGATTCCTCGTTCGTGCACGTATCCGAAATCGTCAGGGAGATGAAGAACGTCGATGTAATCGGCAGGGTAGCATCGATATACCCGATAAGGTACATCAACAAGGAGAACGGCTCATCAGTTGCGGTGTCCAGGATAACGATCGCCGACTCGGGCGGTTCACTTGACGCTTCGCTCTGGGGCTCATCGGCCATGGTTACCGCGGCGATGAACGCGAACGACTACGTGAAGCTCGAGTTCTGCAATGTGCGTGAGAGGTATGGCAGGCTTGAGATATACGCCAATGACCTCTCAAGGGTCCTCGTGAACAACGGGCTGGAGCACAAGGCTAAGAGACAGCCCTCCTAATATCATCATCTCTCGCCGTACCTCGCTAGGAAGCGCAGGTATTCGCTTATCGTGTCATCCGGCGCTGACGGCTTGTTTGCCTTTATGGTCTTGAGCACGTCATCGGTGGCCACTTCGCTTTCCGCACCGTCCTTGACGGCAGCTTCGAGTGCGTGGGTCTTCACTTCGCGGCAGACGTTGCTTATGTCCGCGCCGGTAAATCCCTTCGAGACGGACGCCAGTTTCTCGTAGTCTATGGTGCCGGACCCTGGCACCTTTGCGAGATATTCCTCGAATATGAGCGTGCGTTCCTCTTCGTTCGGCGGCCTCACGAATATTATCTTGTCTAGCCTTCCGGGCCTGAGTACCGCGTCGTCGAGTGAGTTCGGCCTGTTCGTTGTGCCCACGACTATCACGCCGGGCATGTTGCGCAGCCCATCCATGCCTTTCAGTATCTCGGTCGTTATCTGTAGCGTGAATTCGCTTGATGTCGCCCTCTTCGGCACGAGGCTGTCCATCTCGTCTATGAATATCACTGATGGCACGTTCTCCCTCGCCTTATAGAAGACGTCCTTGATCGATGTCGCCGCCTTGTCGAAACCTGCCTTGATTATGTCGGATGCGTTCAGGTCGACCACGTTTATGTTGCCCTTCCATTCGCTCATGATCGCCTTCAAGAGCATGGTCTTGCCGGTGCCTGGAGGCCCGAACAGCAGTATGCCGTTTATCGCCTTGACGTCGTACTTCTTCATCAGCTCGGGATGCATCAGCGGCAGCTCTATCGACTCCTTTATCGCCTTCTTCGCATCGCCGAGGCCCTTCACGTCGTCCAGAGTTATCTCAGATGTCTTCTCCTGCGGCTGCTCCTCGTACTCCATCCTCTCCATGTCGACCTTGAACTTGTTGTACTTGTCTATCTGCGAAAGCGTGGTAGACGCCTTGATGTGCTTTATGCTCTCCAGTATGTCCGACTGCTCGATCGCAAGTATCTTGTGCTGCTGTGCGGCCTCGTGGGCTATCCTCTGCGACACGCTGTCGCATATCGCCTTGAGGTCTGCGCCGGTGTACCTCTCTGTCTTGGACGCGAGCGCGTCCAGGTCCACGTCATCGGCTATCGGCAGCTTCTTCAGGTACATGTCGAATATCTTCTTCCTCGCTTCATAGTTTGGCGGAGGCATGTACACCAGCTTGTCCATCCTTCCGGGCCTGAGTATCGCGTCGTCTATCAGGTCCGGCGCGTTAGTCGCCCCGACGACTATCACTCTGTCGAGCTTCTGGAAGCCGTCTATCTCTATTAGCAGCTGCGAGAGGACGGCCTTCCTGGTGTCATCCGTTGAAAGCTCCCTCTTTGATGTTATCGAGTCTATCTCGTCGAAGAACAGGACGCATGGCCTGTGCTTCTTCGCTATCGTGAATATGTTCGATATCATCCTTTCTGTCTCGCCAGGATAAGCCGAGAGCAGGCTTGCCGCCTTGACGTAATAGAAGTAGCCGTGTATCTCGTGGGAGAGGGCCCTCATCATCAGCGTCTTGCCTGTGCCAGGCGGCCCGAAGAATAGAACCCCGCGGACAGGCTGCACGTTGTACGCCCTTGAGATGCCGCGCTCCTCTATCGGAGCTATTATCGCGGCCCTAAGCTCTTCCTTTGTGTGGTCGTAGTTAGCCACGCTCTTGAATGTCTCGCGCGCCTCCCCTTCCGCCAGGTCCTCGAACGCCTCGCCGAACTTCATCCTTATGTCAGCTTTCTTTATGTCAAGCACTTTCACGATGTCTATGTTGTAGAGCTCGAGCATGAACAGTGAGATCAGCGCTATGGCTATCGCGGCAATCATGTACAGATAGTTGACTCCGAGGCCGAGAGAGAAGAACTTGTTGACCCCGATAAACGCAGCGGGGTATAGTACGCTGAAGGTGCTGGTTATTGTGCCCTTGTACTTTTGCCGCATTGATGATGCCGCCATGTCCATTAGGAAGGCCATGACAAGCAGCAGGGCTATGTCGACCAGATAGCTGCCCACATTGTATGCCAGCGGCTGGAACAGGATGAAGAACGCCGACGATACATTGGTGGTTACATTGCCGCTGATAAACTGGCCGTATGCCGTGCTTATATGGGGCAGGAAAGTCGAAAGTGTCAGAATGGGCTTGCTGCCGTACACGTAATGCATGATTGGGTTCAGCAATATCGCGTTATGGGCAGTGAGCGGGTTGTATGATACGTATGCATGGTTCGGCATCCCGATGACGCCGGATATCGCGACTATGCTTAGCATTGCAAGCACAAGCACGGCGACTGATCGCCTGAAACCTACCATCAGGATCGTGAGCACAACCGCCAGGATCTCGACGAAATATCCGAGTGGCGAGAACGCGGCCAGTACTATTATGTACAGGAAGACTAGCATGCGGTGGTGCATGTATCCGTAAATCAGCGACATGCTTATCAGGAAGATGAATACCCAGCCGAGCGCCGGCGCCTGGTATATTATGACAGGCAGCGTAAGCAGCATCAGCAGCACGTATCCAGGGAATGAGTGGTACATGCTGACTGCGAACAGGATTACCATGAGAATTACTATCAGCAAAATAGGGTAGAATGGAAACGCGGTTACGAGGCATACGAAGGCCGCAAGAACGAGCATCGTGTTGAAGAACTGGTGGCTTGTCGTAACGTTTATCAGGAGGTCCTTGAACCTGTACAGGAATATGGGCATGCGCTGCCTTCGGCTTGACAGTCTTCTGGACCGAACTCCCACTCCGCCCACACTGCCTCCTGGGCCGCCTCGCCTCAGCATCGCCATCAATAGGTTTATATTTGGTTAATTTTATATATAACTGTCGCTTTATTCCCTACACAATAAAGCTATTTAATAGTAACAACTGAATACTAACAATCCGCCCGCTGTAGCTCAATGGCAGAGCGACCGGCTGTAGTTTGAGGATTAGAAAGCCGATACCGGTAGGTTGGGTGTTCAACTCACCCCAGCGGGATATTATTCCATATCCATTACAGTTAATAGCCTTACGCACACAATAACCTGTGCCTACACGCCTTGGTGGTGTAGTGGTTAGCATACGAGCCTGTCACGCTCGCGACCCGGGTCCGACTCCCGGCCAAGGCGCTTTTTTTAACAGTATATTCTGGAAGCCGCCAGGCAAAACATCTCACGAAATGTTAATAAGAGGTATTTCTCATCCTATATTGCGATCCTATGGTGGGAAGGAAGATCGAGGAAATTGAGGGGAAGTTTCTCAGGGACGAGATATCAGACTACATGCTTTACGACAGCGCCGCGAAGCACGAGAGCGATCGCGAGCTGAAGAAACTGATACTGAAGCTCAGGGACACGGAGCACAAGCATGCGAAGATATGGGCATCCCTGCTCGGCATAAAGGACATCGACGAGGTGCACGTGCCGTTCACGCTCAGGCTTAAGGTCTTCTCATACATGATGGCCAGGAAGGCATTCGGCATAGCCTTTGTCACGAAGCTGTTGGAAAGGAACGAGATGGAAGGGCTCGAGGACTACAAGAACCTTGTCAAAGGCGAGAAGTTCAGCAAGGCCACGCTCGAGAAGATAAGGTACATAATGAAGGATGAGGAAGAGCACGAAAGCATAATGCTGCAGCAGGCGCAGAAGCATGAGGCAGTGCTCAACTACACCAAGTCCATTGTATTCGGTCTTAACGATGGGCTTGTCGAGATACTTGCGGTCGTCGCGGGCATAGCCATGGTTGCCACGAACGCTTTCACTGTAGCGCTTACAGGCATGATTGTTGGGGTGTCCGGAACGCTTTCGATGGCTGCTGGCGCATACATCTCCTCCAAATCGGAGAAGGTTGTCGAGGAATCGCTCAGGTCCGGACTCAAGGCGAGGACCAGGCCATCGAGAGAAGCCTACTACACTGGCGTATTCTACTTCCTGGGCGCGCTGGTTGCCACATCACCGTTCATACTTGGCACCTCCAGCTACTTCGGCATAGCAGAGTCGGTCCTTTTCGTGGCGATTGTTCTGTCTGCGGCCTCCGCGCTCATAGCGGTGATAAGCGACACGAGCATAAGGAGCAGGATACTCGAGATGCTCGCGATATCGCTCGGCACGGCGTTCGTAACCGCGCTCGTGGGGTTCCTTGTCAGGACCGTCTTCGGAATAGCGATATCCGCTTAGGGCATTATGAAAAAGCAACCGCTCTATTCCGAACAGCATCACCTATAAATATGTTTTAGGTATCAATACTACAGTAGTGTGCTAATTTTAGCTGGAAGGTGATGTGCATGAAGAGCGACGACGAAATAAACGCGGCTATTGAGCAGGCGACCAAACAGATGGACATGCTGATAAGCGACACGAGCGTCCCGAAGAATGTTAGGAGCGCCATAACGCAGGCTAGAAACGAGCTTAATTCCACTGGTGAGTACATAGTGAGGGTGTCTACTGCAATATACAACCTTGATGAAGTGAGCAACGACATCAACCTTCCGCAGCAGGCAAGGACCATGATCTGGAGCATACTCAGCCAGCTTGAATCGATCAAATCGGACTGATCCCATGGCTGACGGCGCAAACGCTGTTGGGAACCTTGTCAAGAAGCTTGAGGGAAAGGGAATTCTGCTGTCATCCGACGTGGACAATGCGCTTCTTGAAGGTATAGATATAGATATGGTCTCGGGCAAGCTCATCGAGAAATATCCTGATCCTTCCGCGATACAGGTAGTAGGCAGCGGCGTCATCAAGGATATAATAGAGGAGTTGAAGACCGACAAGGCGCCTGTGCCCCTCGAGATAAAGGCGAAGGCCGGATTCAGGCCCGCAGCTGCAGAGGTCGAAGCGAGGTACAGCATAGGCAACGGCAAGCAGCAGGAGAGCAACAGGACTGAAGGCAGCGTCGGGGACTTCGTCGAGTATTTCAGGAACAGGCTGCAGAAGATAAAGCCGTTCATCAGCACCCACAGCGCTGCAAGCGGCATGGTGCCGAATCTAGAGTCGATAAAGGCGTACACGAACGGCCGTGAGTTAACAATCTGCGGCATAGTCAGCAACAAGATAACGACGAAGAATGGAAACATAATGGCGCTCATAGAAGATGAGACCGGCGATGCAAAAGTCATGTTCATGAACGGCACCTCTGAAAAGGCGAAGTCGCTGTTCGCGCTTGCAGGCGAAGTGATAAACGACGAGGTAATCGCGGTGAAGGGCAGGATATCCGGCCCGTTCGTAATTGCCAATGAGCTCATATTCCCGAACGTGCCGATAAAGGAGAGGAAGGTTATCGATGACGACCTTGCCGTCGCATTCTTGTCGGACGTGCATGTCGGCAGCAAGAAGTTCATGGAAAAGAACTTCCTCAAGATGGTCGACTGGCTGAATGGCAACGTCGATATAGGGCCGAAGGGCCTTGCCGGCAAGATAAAGTACATGGTGCTGGCTGGCGACGTCGCAGACGGCATAGGAGTCTATCCGAACCAGGACAAGGACCTTGCGATCCTTGACGTATACATGCAGTACAAGAGGCTATCGGAACTGCTTGAGAACATACCTGATTACATACAGGTGTTCGTGCTGCCCGGCAATCACGATGCGGTGCAGTCGGCCGAGCCGCAGCCTGCCATAGGCATTGACATGCTCAAGGAGTTCAGGAGGGATAACATACATTTCGTATCGAACCCGAGCTACCTCACGCTGCACGGCATAAAGGTGCTTGCATACCATGGCACGTCCCTGGATTCGATAATAAGCGCGGTGCCGAACATGAGCTACTCCATGCCTGAGAAGGCGATGGTTGAGACGCTAAAAAGAAGGCACCTCTCGCCGATATACGGAGGCAACATTATAGTGCCGAGCAGGACTGACAACCTTGTCATAGACACGATACCAGACATACTACATATGGGCCACCTGCACAAGAACGGGATAACAAACTATCACGGCGTCGATGTGGTGAACAGCGGCACGTGGCAGGCCAGGACCGATTATCAGGTAAAGCTCGGGCACATGCCTACGCCGTGCGTGATGCCGGTGTACGACGCAAAGAAAGGAGGCTACGTGAACATGGATTTCAACGGCTGATCCGATGGATATAAATTCGTACTTCGATGCGCTTGCAGCAAATTTCGACCAGGCTTACGCAGTGGCCACGAAGGCGCGCAACCGCGGATTTGATCCGGAGACGTTCGTGGAGATAAAGCCAGCGCCTGACCTCGCGTCGAGAGTGGAGGGAATACTGAACGTTGACGGACTCGCAGACCTCATAAGGAGCAAGTCGATCGGGCAGTCCACAAGGGCGCTCGCGTTCGACATCGTGAAGGAGCTGTGCATCAATCCCAGGTTCAAGAGAAACGGCGTGGAGGAGCAGCTGACGCTCGCATTGAGGGCAGGATTGTCCGTGCTGACAGATGGCGTCCTGGTTGCACCTACAGAAGGAGTGCAGGGCGTAAAGCTCCACAAGAATCCAGACGGGTCGACGTATGCGGCAGTTGTGTACGCAGGCCCGATAAGAGGAGCTGGAGGCACAGCCGCGGCACTGTCGGTCGGCCTTGCCGATTTGGGAAGGCAGATTCTGGGAGTAGACGCATACAAACCGCAGCAGGCAGAGGTGGACAGGTACGTGGAAGAGATAGACCTGTACGATTCGAGGATAACCAACCTACAATACAGGCCGAGCGATGAGGATGTCCGGGTCATATTGGAGAACTGCCCCGTATGCGTGGACGGGCTGGCCACGCACGACCTCGAGATGAACGTCCACAGGAATGTGAAGAGGCTCGATGCGGAAGGAAAAGAGGAGTTTATACCAAACAAGATAAGGGGCGCGCTCGGTCTGGTAGTATGCGAGGGGATAGCGCAGAAGGCGAAGAACGTTCTTAAGTACACGAAGGCTGCGGGCCTGGACTGGAGCTGGCTGAACAACATAATAAAGGTAAGCAAGCCCCAGGAAAAGAGCGCCGAGAAATCTTCCGATAAGAAGAGCAGCGTCTTCCTGCAGGATCTTGTCGGGGGAAGGCCGATATTATCTTACCCGGACGCGCGGGGCGCGTTCCGCCTCAGGTATGGAAGGTCGAGGTTGACAGGAATAGCCGCAAAGGGATTCAGCCCGGCAACGATGATAATACTTGACGAGTTCGTGGCGACAGGCACGCAGGTAAAAGTGGAGAACCCGGGCAAGGGCTGCATATCGATGCCCGTAGACAGCATAGAGGGGCCTTTTGTCAAGCTCTCAAATGGGGAGGCCTTCAGGGTCAACAGCGCGGAGAAGGCAAACGAGATAAGGAGCCTTGTGACAAAGGTACTTTCGGTCGGCGACATGCTGGTGACGTACGGCGACTTCAAGAAGACGAACACCCCCATGCTACCCACGAGCTACGTGGAAGAGTACTGGTACGAGCAGCTCAAGGGCAAGGGCTATGAGGGGGCTATGCCGGCTCCAGGCACATTCAAGGAGGCACTGGAACTGTCGAACAGGTTCGGGGTGCCGATGCATCCGCTCTTCATATACGACTACTCGGACCTCGACACGGCAGAACTCAGGGAACTCGCAAGGAGCATGGCAAAGGCCGAGGTCGACTCCGACTCCCTGTTCATGATTAGGGAGCTTAGGATAAAGGAAGGTGCAGACTCCGCCAGGGACCCGATTGAAAAGCTGTGCATACCCCATTATGACGACGGCACCACAATAACGATCAGAGGAGGCGACGCGCAGGCGCTTCTCATGTCGATGGGATTCGCCGACAAGGAGGGTAAGATGACCCTCAAGAGAGCCATCGCCGACACGTACTCGGACGACAAGACCGCGCTTGAGAACATAAACGCGCATGCACCATTCAGGGTGATGAGAAGGGCGACGCGCCTCGGAGGCAGGATAGGCAGGCCCGAGAAGGCGAGGGAGAGGCTGATGAAGCCCGCGCCGAACATTCTCTTCCCGATAGGGGAATACGGAGGCAAGGAGAGGAACCTTTACAAGGCATACCTCATAGCGACGAAGAAATTCGGCGACAACAAGCTGAGCGCAGAGGTCGTCAGGTACAGGTGCCCAACCGGGAAGGAGATAATGATATATCCGTACTGCAAGGAGCACATGGTACGCGGCGTAGTCGAGAGGGTGTGCAAGAGGTGCGGTAAGACCAGCGTTGAGCGCAAGTGCCCGAGCTGCGGCGGCGATATGATAGGCAGCGCGCCGTACGGCATAGACCTTATATCCATGATGAATGAGGCGGTCGGGAGCCTCGGCGGAGGCGCAGGCATGCCTAGATTGCTCAAGGGCGTGAAGGGCATCAGCAGCGCGGACAAGATGATAGAACCGATAGAGAAGGGTATACTCAGAAGCAGAAACGGCGTCTACATATTCAAGGACGGAACCGCGAGGTTCGACGCTACGGACGCCCCGATAACCCATTTCTATCCGGAAGAGATAGGCCTCAGCGTCGAGAAGGCGAGGGAGCTCGGATATGACAAGGATTTCGAGGGCAACGAGCTGACGAGCGGCAGCCAGCTCGTGGAGATGAGGCATCAGGATGTCATAATAAACAGCCGCGGTGCCGATTACATGATGAAGGTGGCGAACTTCATGGACCAGCTGCTCGTCGACTATTACAAGCTGGAGCCGTACTACGGGATAGGCTCGAAGGAAGGTTTGATAGGGCAGCTTGTGGTTACGCTCTCGCCGCACACCTCGGCAGGCGTGCTCGGCAGGATAATAGGGTTCACGGAGGCCAGGGTGGGCCTGGCGCACCCTTACACGATATCGGCAAGGAGGAGAAACTGCGACGGCGACGAGGACACCATGATGCTGCTCGTCGACGCGTTGGTAAACTTCTCGAAGAGGTACCTGCCTACGACAGTCGGAGGCACCATGGATGCGCCGCTGATACTGAGCATAAAGGTCTACCCGGAGGAGGTGGATGACGAAGTGCATGAGATGGAGACCGTGAGCGGATACGGCCTGAAGTTCTACGATGACACTTTCAACGGCCTCGCACCGCCGGACGTCAAGGTGGAAATAGTCGCGAACAGGCTGAAGAGCGAGGCGATATACAACAACATAATGTTCACGCATGCCAGCTCGCCGAAGGCCATACCTGATTCGCCAAAGCAGAGCGTCTACACGAAACTGAAGACCATGCAGGAGAAGGTGGAAATGCAGTTCAGGCTCATGGACAAGCTGGAGAGCATAGACAAGGCAGACTCGGCAAAGAGGCTGATCATGAGCCACTTCATACCTGACCTGATAGGCAACCTGCACTCTTTCTCGAAGCAGACGTTCAGGTGCATAGCGTGCAATGCGAAGTACAGGCGCGTGCCGCTCTCTGGGGTGTGCACCAGGTGCAGGGGCAAGCTCGTGCTGACGATATCGAAGGGAGGCATAGAGAAGTACCTTGTGATGGCGACGAACCTCGCAGACAGGTATGACCTTGAGCCGTACATAAAGCAGAGGCTTGCGCTTATCAGGGAAGAGATAGAGAACGTGTTCGGAGGCATCGGCACAAAGGCTGTGCCGACGAGGCAGTTCAACCTTTCTACATTCATGTAAGCCGACTTCAGCCCCAGACGTCAGCTTTCACTTTCTCCTTGGGAACTCCGAGCTGTGAGAGCGCTTCCTGCACTGCCTTGACGAATCCCAGCGGACCGCAGATGTACGCGGTCCTGTCCATGAAGTCAGGCGCGTGCTTCTTTATCATGTCAGGCGAGATGTGTCCGGTCTCCCCGGCCCAGCCCTCGGACCGGGGTTCGGTGGGCCTTGTAACGCTTATGACCATCTTCAGCCTGAGCGCCGCCTCGAGTTCCTGAAGCTCCTCCTTCCTTATTATCTCGTCAGGATACCTTACGCTGTAAAGGAGCGTGACGTCGTTGTCGTGGCCGTTTATCCTCAGCTCCCGCAGCATCGACATGAATGGGGCAAGGCCGGTGCCTCCCGCTATGAATAGGACCCTCCTGTCGTCCTTTGGCACGAACCTGAACTGGCCGTGCGGACCAGTAACAGTGTAAATGTCGCCAACCTTCGCCTCGTCCAGCTTGGAGGTGAACCTTCCATGTATCATGTGTATCTCGAATTCCAGCTCGTCCGAGTTCGGCGCGGACGCTATTGAGAATGCCCTTGTTACCTTCGGCTCGGTGCCGTTGCCCGGCCACGTCAGCATGACGAACATGCCCGGGTCGAAAGCCAGCTTCGATCCGTCCTGGGACTTGAACCTGAACGTGTCGACGTCCGGCGTCTCCTTGATTATCTCTGCGAGCCTGTACGGTTTGTTCACTATAGAAGGCGGTTGTACTGCCATCGTGATCACTGGTGCGCCAGCACGCTGTTCCATTATCCTCTGTGCCAGAGCGCAGTAGGACATCAACATTAACAAATAAATAGTCTTTCGTAGATAATATTCCTGTAACTCTATCCTGAAGCGATTTGTAAGGGCTACGGTTGATATTATGTATTCTAAGGATGACTTGCTGAAGAGGAAGGTCAGGGATGTCAGGATAACGAAGGACATGAAAGTCAGCGACCTCATGAGCCAGATGGGGGACATCGGCGGATTCTCGGCACAGCACATGGTCGACAGCATAGACATAGTAGGGAAGATGATAAAGGACAAGGACTCCTTCAATTTCCTCTCGTTCCCAGCAGACATAGTGTCGACGGGCCTTAGGGGCGTGCTCGCGGGCATGGTGAAGTACTTCGACGCGATAATAACCACTGGAGGCACGCTCGACCATGACATAGCGAGGGCTACCGGCGGAGTGTACAACGTCGGATCGTTCAATGCCGACGACACCGAGCTGCACAAAGCGGGCGTGTTCAGGCTCGGCAACGTCTTCATAGAGAATGGGGAGTACGGCACGCAGCTTGAGGATGTTTTCAACAAGATCATGGACGAGCTTTACGGCTCGGCCGACTACAAGACGGAATACAGCGCAAGCGCTCTGATAAGGGAGTTCGGCAAGAGGATGACCGATGAGAACTCTATACTGAAGCAGGCATACGACCACAACGTGCCCATATACTGCCCGGGGATACTTGATGGGGCGTTCGGCACGCAGATGACGCTTTTCTCGCAGGATCACAAGTTCAAGCTGAACCTTATTGCGGATGAGCTTGAGCTCAGCAACCTCGTGTTCGACCACAAGACGACCGGCGCGCTCATGATAGGGGGAGGGATAAGCAAGCACCACGTCATCTGGTGGAACCAGTTCAAGGGCGGACTCGACTACGCGGCGTACATAACCACTGCGACGCAGTACGACGGCAGCCTTTCGGGCGCTAGGCTATCCGAGGCGGTGTCGTGGGGCAAGATAAAGGAGGATGCGAAGTACGTAACTGTCGACGGCGACGCAACGATAATACTGCCGATAATCGCCGCTGCGCTGAACCTGGAATGAAGGGGTGGACCGCGGCCGCACGAATGTGCGCCAGGTGGCGGACAAGCCAATCCTGCACAAAAAAGATAAAAAGTAGCGCGGGGCATAGGATATAGATAAAGAGGCAGAGAAGGTTGATCTGGTGAAGAGTGGTCAATTCCAAACGGCATCGCGCCTGTAGGCGCATATCATGCAATGCTTTTCCTCAGCCGCGGCAGCGGCAATAACAGCAATCTAAATATAGTTGAGCTTGTCAAGTATATCAGGCGCAGCTGTATCCTTTGCGCTAATCGTGTGATCATATGAAAGTACTGCAGTTAGACGTGAATAAGATAGAGTTCGAGCCCATAGAGCCCGAGGCAAGCAGCTACGAGAGTGCGGAGAAGAAGCCGGTAGTGGTAACGGATGCGCTCGTCATGCTCGTTGCGGTCGAGAAGGGCGACACGGAGGAACACGCGAATAAGGCGGTGGCTGACTCAATCGCGTTCGCCAAGAAGCAGGGCGTGAAGAGGCTGGTCATCTACCCGTTCGCGCACCTGTCCTCCAACCTTGAGTCGCCGAAGGAGGCGCTCGCGATGCTGGATCTCATGCGAACAGTCGCGGCGGAGGAGAAAGGCATAGAGGTGTTCTCAGCGCCGTTCGGCTGGAACAAGAGGCTCAGCCTCATGATAAAGGGGCACCCGCTCGCGGAACAGTCTAGGAACTACGGAGAAAGCGCGGGCGCGGCGCAGAACAACAGGCCGAAAGCGCACAGGAAGGTCGACCTTTCCATAGTAAAGAAGAGCGACTGGTCGGGACTGCCGGATACGGACCATAGGACCATCGGAGAGAAGATGGACCTTTACAGCTTCCAGGAGGTTTCACCGGGCATGGTCTACTGGCACAACAAGGGTTACATAGTCTATAAGGAGCTTGTCAGGTTCGTACGCGGAAAGGAGGAAGAATACGACTATGAGGAAATAAGCACGCCGCAGGTCGCGAACCTCGCGCTCTGGCATGTGAGCGGGCATATCGAGAAGTACAAGGAGAACATGTTTGTCTTTGACTCGGGCAGCGGCGAAGAGCTCGGCCTGAGAGCCATGGGATGTCCCTCGGCCATAATGGTGTACAAGGCAAGGAGCAGAAGCTACAGGGACCTGCCGCTAAGATTCGCGGAGTTTGATACTCTGTTCAGGAATGAGATAAGCGGAGCGCTTACAGGGCTGCTCCGCGTACGCCAGCTCACCCAGGATGATGCGCACATATTCCTAGCGGAGGACCAGATAGAGGAAGAGATATCCGTGCTGCTGAGGATGGCGAAGGAGGTTTATGAGGTATTCGGCATGAAGTACGAGCTGTACCTGTCGACAATGCCCGACCAGCACATCGGCGACGAGGAGCTGTGGAGAAAGGCGGAGGCGAAGCTGAAGTCCGCGCTCGATAAGAACGGCATGAAGTACGGCATAAAGGACAAGGATGGCGCATTCTACGGCCCGAAGATAGACGGCGACGTGCTCGACGCAATGGGAAGGAGGTGGCAGTGCCTCACAATACAGCTCGACTACCAGCAGCCGATAAGGTTCAAGCTCACGTATGCGAACGACAAGGGCGAGCAGTCGACACCAGTCATAGTGCACAGAACCCTCATAGGCAGCTTCGAGAGGTTCATAGGAGTACTCGTGGAGCATTACCAGGGCAAGTTCCCGACATGGTTGGCACCGACACAGGTGCGCATCGTGTCGATATCCGAGGCGGTCAACGACTATGCGTCAAAGGTTCACAAGGAACTGAAGGGCGCGGGGATACGCGCCGACCTTGACATATCAGACAAGACCCTTGAGTACAAGATACGCGACGCGAAACTGCAGCAGGTGCCCTACACCATAGTGCTTGGAAAGAAGGAGCAGGAAGCAGGCACGATATCCGTCAGGAACAGGGACGGCAAGCAGACCAACGCGATTGCCATCGCGGATTTCATCGGCAAGGTAAGGAATGAGGCGGAAGAGCGCTCGCAGGCACTGTCCTACTGAGCGCGCTTCCTTCTTGGCGTGCCATCTATTTTCAGCTACTTCCCGGTCGCGGCTGCCTTGCCTGATCCGGACGCCGAGGCCGAAGATGCGGAAGACGGCTGCGGCAGGGCCGACGGCTTATAGGTTATGAATACCCCTATCGTGAACGCGACGTTGGTGAACAGTATCACAAGGAATATCAGGTCCACGAACCCAGGTATCACTATCCCGTAGATCAGCGGTACCGTGGCTATTATTGCGGGAGAGAGCCCTCGCGGTATGTTGAAGTAGATCAGCGACCTCTCCACTGCGGCTACCTTCTTGTCTGAAGATATTATCTTGCTCAGCAGGGTGGTCAATGGTATCCTTATCAGGAACGCTATGAGCGTGAGTATCATTGCTATTGCGATATACGCGTAGCTGATGCTGCTTATGTTGAACAGCAGCCCTATGTACACGAAGAAGAAGGTGCTGACGAAGAACACTATCTCCCTCTGGTACTCGGTGGTGTGCTCAACGTCCTGTTTCGTAGCGAAGTACTTCCCGAGCGGATCGTGCACACGGCCGTCAGTCACGCTCTTCCTGGACCCTATGTTGGCGAACAGTATCCCGAACACGAACACCGATATTGTGCTGTTCAATCCGGTATATGTGGCGATGCCGTACGTGGCTATGATCATGGTTATAGTGAGAATCCAGCTGTAGTCCTGGCTGTAGTCGCCGAACCTGTTGAGTATGTACAGCCAGAAGAAGGCGGATATGACGCCGAGGAGAACCCCTCCCACGAGCTGCGTGAATACGCTGTCGCCGACCGTTGTGAGCGTTATCGAAGCGGGATTTACCACTATGCCTATGAGCGTGAGCGGCACTATGAGCTGAAGCACGTCGCTCACGGTGCTTTCGTACACCATGGTCGTCTTTATGTTGTCGCTCACATTGAGCTTTTTCACCAGCGTCGGTATTATTATTGTGCTGGGCCCCGAGATCGCGAAGCCGAATATGAGCGAGTATATTATGGACCAGCCCATGAAGAAGTGGATGAGGAACGCGGCCAAAAGGCTTACAAGTATCTGCGTGATGAACAGGAACTTAGTGGCGCTCACCAGCACCTTGCTCAGGCTCTTGAACCTTATGTTGAGGCCAACGTCGAAAAGCACGAACGAGACCGCTATCGCTATTATGTAAGGGGTAAGGGTCGCTATCGTGCTGCTGGCCGAGGTGTTGATCAGGTGGAGCACCGGCCCTATCAGCAGGCCGATCAGCATGAGGGGTATCACGCTCGTTATCCTTATTCTATCGAAGAGCGCGAATATTGCAAATCCAAGAAATGAGACCGCCGCCACGAATATGAATGCTGGCCCTACAGATAGCACCATGATTATTACCTCCGCTGGTCGCGGCCCTGCTTTCTAACTACCATTGAATTGCGCATTTTATATACCTGCGGTTTCCCCTTACGGGTGCCGCCTGCGCCACCTGAGATTCCCTCCTCAAACCCCTCTATCATGAAAACGAACTTTTCCAGCACGAACCTGAGCGCTATGAGCAGCAGCGCTCCGGATACGACTACGAGTATTCCGAGCATGTCGATGTGGAACACCACGAAGGCGAACGCGATCGCTACAGCAGGCGCATGCTGGCTGTCGGCTACGTAAAGCAGCACAGATACCACGAACACCACTGCCGCGGCCACCATGTACAGCGGCGCATAAGCGAGCAGCTGCGAGCCTATAAGGCCGACCACCCCTCCTATTAGGTAGCTCTTGATGAACCTGGATACCCTGGCTCCCTTCGCCTTCGGCGTCATGAACAGTATGAAGGCACTTGAGGCGAACGAGGCAAAGATTATGGCCGTGGTGCCGGCCCCGTACGCCACATCGAAATGGAAGTAGTTGAGTGTCATGAGTATGAACGTCATGCTTACCGCCGTGAGCAGCGCGGGTATCGTTACGTTCCTGAGCTTCGCCTCCAGGCGCCCATGCCGACTTCTGCGTCGAGCCGGCCTTATATTCTGTACCATATCACCTTCATCTTTGCAAGAGATAGAGCCATAAGAAACAATAAATTAGTTCTCGGGCGGCGCTCAGCGCAGCTGCCCATACCTGAAACACGAGAGGATGTGGTCGTTGACCATCCCGGTGGCCTGCATGTGCGCGTAGACTATTGTTGAACCCACGAACTTGAAGCCGCGGGACTTCAGGTCCTTGCTCAGCTCATCCGATTTCCTGCTCGTTGCAGGTATCTGCTTGAGCGTGACCCACCTGTTCCTTATCGGCCTGCCGCCGACGAACCCCCAGATGTACCTGTCGAAGCTGCCGAACTCCTTCTGCACCGCCAGGAACGCCTTCGCGTTGGAGACCGCGGATTCGATCTTCAGCCTGTTGCGTATTATGCCGCTGTCATTGAGGAGCGATCCCACTTTCTTTTTGTCATATCTCGCTACCTTCCTAGGGTCGAAGCCGGAGAACGCCTTCCGATAATTCTCGCGCTTCCTGAGCACGGTGAGCCAGCTGAGGCCCGCCTGCATGCCCTCAAGCACGAGGAACTCGAAGAGCTTGCCATCGTCATGCAGAGGCACTCCCCACTCGGTGTCATGGTACTTTATGTACAGCGGATCTGTCGTAGACCACCCGCACCTTTTGACACCTGCCTTTGCCGCAGCCAAGGGATCACGCAGTCCTCTTGATTATGTGGTAACCGAACTGTGTCTTGACCAGGCCGGAGACCTCACCGACCTGCAGTGCAAATGCCGCGTTCTCGAACTCCTTTACCATAACGCCGCGGCCGAAGAAACCGAGGTCGCCGCCCTGCTTCCTGCTCCCGTCCATCGAGTACTCGCTGGCAAGGACCGCAAAGCTCTCACCCTTCCTTATGCGCTCGAGTATCTCGTTCGCAATGGACTGCTTCTCGACCAGTATGTGCGCACACCTTATCTTATCCGACATGATTTCACCATTTTATTGTTTTTCCTGCTGATTATTATTTGTGACACCCTCTTTTTGGCTGAGCGAATGCATCCTATAGCCCCTGCTTATGTGGATCGCCTCGCCGATTATGAGACCCGTTGTGGCCGCAAGTATTACCTCAATTGCAGCGCCTAGAATCGGGATGGCCGGATAAAACGTCTCTATTCCGAATCTAGCCATGAATGAGATCAGCCAGGCAATCATGATCACGGGTGACCTTTTAAAGTAGGTAACTCCCGCCTTATCAAAGAACTGAACACCACCAGCGATTCTGAGCCCTATCATTAAACCAGCGGCAAGCGAAGCCGCGGTAGCAAATAGGTCGGCAACTGAGGGTCCGGCCTCAAATATGGATGTAACAGTCAGGATTAGGTATATTATTGGGAGAAAGTAGATTGAACTCTTTGTAAACCTCCTGCCTTTTGTGTTCCTATAAACCCTCACCGTAACCAGCAGCGCTATTAGTATCAGGAACGAAGCAGACGTTCCTGAAGAGCCGCCGTATATCGAAAGAGGGGAAGTGGCACCAGTAACCATGATAGGGGCAAACATAATGAATCACATTTTCCGATTAGTAGTAGAAGCGGCGCCTTATTATTTTATACTGGCAGATCACAACACCCCTGCATATGGGTTATGCCGCCATCCGAATGTATGTGGTAAAAGAGCAGGATCAAGGGAAGGCGGGAGTGCAGGAGTGCATCGTTGAAACGGTTAGCAGGTATAATTCTTCGGGAATGCTATCAGCAGGCCGGGATATTTCAACTCCTTGGTCACATTGGTGAAGTTCACGGCCGTGTTGTTCGCGTACCTGGCGGTGAGGTAGACAATCGGATAGTGCTGCACTGTAGAGTTGTAGTAATACGGGAAATGCGCCTTATACCCTGCGTATATTAGGTAGACCCAATCGTTGGACACCATATTGCACTTGGATATGCCTGAAACGTTTATCGCGTTCGCAGCAGCTGATAGGGTAGGATTCGATGTGCCATTGAACACGTATCCAGTATACGGGGCCCACGTGACCAATATTGCAACCATTACCGCAAACATGACAGACATGTAGAATGCATGGGCGAGCCGGCTCACGTGCCATTTGGCTAAGAGGTCATTGATTGAGACTGCAAGCAGCAGGGACAGGCCACCGTACACCAGGTAGCCCAGCCTTGGCAGATTATTGATGGAACCCCTTGCAGCGGTAAGCAGCCATGCGAGGACCCCCAGTCCTAGGAAACAGAGTATTACCTTGTATCTGTAATCAGGATTGAATGCTGCCAACCGTTTCCAGGAAGGCCTGGGCCAGGGGGTGTCTTCGTCGCTTTTCATGATAGCCGCTGCGGCCAGCATAAGGAGCGCTGGCGCGAGGTCCGGCAGTATCAGCCAGAGCGACCAGAGGATAGAGGCCATGGAGAAATATCCGGTTGTGCTTCCGCCAGAAAATGCGTTTGCCGCGATCGTGTAGCTGAATATCGGGTTATGGTATACAACGGCATTGAACAGAAGCCATGGTGTGCTGACAAGAAAGGCTGCCAGCAACGCCTTATACCTTATTTTGCGGGGCAGCAGGAAGACCAATGGAATAAACATCAGGTTGGGGTATTTTGCCAGACCTGCCAGGCCTATTGCGATCCCCACCTTCCAATCTTTCTTCAAGAGAAGCGCGACTGCTACCAGCATGACGCTCATCGATACGATCTCCGTTCCGTTTAGCAGCAGAAGGAAAAATGCAGCATACGGCGTAAATACCAGCAGCGCCAACACCAGTGGAGAAATCCCGAACTTGCGGGAGGCGTAGATAACCGATATAAGGAGGAGAAGGAAAGCCGCGGCAAAGTAGGCAGGCATGGCACCATTACCTCCAAGCGCCACGAAGGGCGCCATCATAACTCCTGTTAGCGGGGCCCGAACCGTCTCGAAATAGAAGGAATTTGAATACAGTATTGCATTGGCAAGATTGCCCTTCAGCAGAGCGGAATAGAATGCAGGGGTGATCAGCGACTTTGCGCTAAGCCAGTGGGCTATGAAGTCCCACTGTGCGCCTCCCATATTGTACATTTTGAGTGCTGCGGACAGGGTGAGCGCAAATATGAATGCTATGGCCGCATACTGCAGCAATTCAGACCGTGAAGCCTTCAAATTTACCATATCGACCGCCACTCTACGTGACAGAGGGACTCTCGCCCATTTACTGTGGATGCTAACCTATTAAGAGAGATGTGGGGCCTGCACGCACCAATAAAAGACAAGCAGAATGGACTCGGCGGGAATCGCACCCGCGGCCTTTCCGTTGCGAACGGAACGCTCTACTACTGAGCTACGAGCCCTTGCATGATTATTCATTATAGAAGTTATTTATATGTTACACGAGAATCAAAAATCAGTGACCCCATGGCAGGCGCCGGCAGCAAGAGAAGTGGCAGGAGTGGATCGAAGGCGGATGCCGGCAGGCTGAAGGCCGTCGTAGACACGGTCATAGACGACGTCAAGCCTTCGAAGAAGGAGATTGAGGGCGTCACGGCAATATCCAACGGCATAGCGGCCCGAATAAAGAGTCTCATGCCCAAGGGCACGGAGCTTGTCATCGTAGGGTCGATGGCGCGCGGCACGCAGGTGAAGGGAAGCTACGACGTGGACATGTTCCTGCTCTACCCGAGGAGCTTCAATGAGGACAAGATGGAAAAAGGCACGCTAGAGATTGCGAAGAAGATAATCGACAGGAAGAAGGGGGAAAGCTTCACGATAAAGTACGCGCAGCATCCGTATGCGAGGATAAACGTCAGCGGCATAAATGCGGACATAGTGCCGGCCTACAAGATAGGCAACATACTTGAAAAGGGCACGGCCGTGGACCGCACGCCGCTGCACAACGAGTTCATACTATCGCACCTCTCCGCAAGGCAGAAGGACGAGGTGCGCGTGCTGAAGGCATTCCTGAAAGCTCAGGGGATATACGGCGCGGAGGTCAGCATAGAGGGCTTTTCTGGCTACCTGTGCGAACTGCTGATCCACACGTACGGCTCTTTCGAAGCGCTGCTGAAGGGAGCGGGCGCGGCCAAGCTGCCGTGGGTGCTTGACCCGAAGGAATCAGCGAGGATAGAGCCGCAGTCCGGCACCGCATCGGAGCTGGTCAAGAAATTTTCGAAGGAGATAGTGATCATAGACCCGACTGACAGCGACAGGAATGTGGCGGCTGCGCTTTCCATCGAGTCGTTCTCGCGCTTTGTGCTGGCTTCGAGGAACCTGCTTTCAAACCCGACAAAAGAGGTATTCTATGGGCACGGCCACTCCGATGCATATGCGAAAGGCAGGCTCTCGTCCCTGGCAAAGTCGCTTGACTGCGAGGTGTACACGCTCGCGTTCGGCCTGGCCGACAAGGCCAACGACATAAAGTGGCAGCAGCTGAAGAAGCTGAGCAGGAGCATACAGGTGCTCATGAAGAAGAACGGCTTCGAGCCGCTCATAGCGCTGCAGGACATGGAAGAGGATACGGGAGTGCTGTCATACTTCATGAACAGGCACAGCAACGGCTCGCGCATAGCCACAGGACCGAGCGTCTTCATGAAGGGCGCTGCCGAGATGTTCTACAAGGCGCATTCCAAGTCGTACATGTATCTTGATGCGGACAGGGTAAAGGCGATTGAGAAGCCGGAATTCAGCAACGTGAAGGAGCTGTTGAAGAGCATCAACAGGTCCAAGGAGATAAGCATGCTGTCACACGTACGCGTCAGGGAAGCCAGGCTTTTCACAGGCGCAACGATGCCGGAAGAATACGCGAGGCTCGTCCACAGGAGCTTCGTGAAGAAGACTTCTTTCAGGATTTAGCCCCGAAGCCGAATTCGCCCTTGCTTATCATCGAATACATCTCCCCCATCAGGTTTATCTCCTTCAGCCTAGGCCTTTTATGGCGCCTGTTCGATGCGAGAGACTGCACGTACCTGGCCAGCACCCTCGAGTCCTTGTCAGTGGCTATCTCGTATATCTCAGCGGCCTTTCCTACCATGTCAGAACCGACGCAGTCCATTGCCTCGCATAGCATGTTGTCGCTAATCTTCCCCTTCGGATACCCCCTGCTTTTGAGCCTTCTCAGAAGCACACCCAGCCTGCACCTCGTAACTACCGCGAGGTCGAAACGCAATCCGATGTACGGCACCAGGTGGCCGACCACCAGCACCGTTCCGGCGCCCAACGCTCTCTTCTTGCGGAGCTCAGCGCGGACTGCCGCTCCGAGCCTTTTCATGTCGACGGTCTTCGTGCCGTATCTGTCAGTGCCGGTGAACAGCCTGCGCGCCCTGGCTATCTCATTTACTTCTATTATTGCAGCGGAAGGCGAAGCGGTCGCGAGCCTTCTTGCGAAGTGACTCTTACCGGTTCCCGGAGTGCCGACGACAGCTACCCTGATCATCTTCGTCTTCAAGCGCCAGGCCTCTTTAAGTAGTTCTCTGCTGTGGTGAGCAGGTCCACAAGCTCGCTCCTGCTGGCTTCGGCGGCGAGCACCTCGTTTGGCTGAAGGAAGACGCTTATTATGTAGTTCTTTTTACCGCTGAATAACCAGCTACCCACTGTGTAGTCCTTTATCTTGTAGCTGAAGTCCGCGACGTAGAACGTGTGGGTCAGCAGCTTATCTATAAGCGCTGAAGTGGTGGTATCGAACGCATTTATGAATATAGTCTCGTCCATTGTGTCGTCCTTGGTTATGGACGCTGGATTCATAACCGGCACCTTGTTCTGCCTTGCCTGCATAGTCACGGCCTGCGATAGCTGCTTCGATGTGGAATCGCACTTCGCGCCGGCGTTCTCAAATGCGCGCTTCTGCTCAGGCATGGATGCGATCATGGCATCGAGATAGCTGTTCGCCTCCTCCTGGAGGTTCGATATTGTGTTGGACACGTTCTGCTTTGAGGAGAACTTGCCAGGGTCGGTAAGCAGATCCCTGAGGGAGATCCCATACTTGCTTCCTATCTTCTTGTCTACCCCGTCGATAACAGAATCCGTATAATCGCTCCACAGCTCGGCCATCATGACACCTTATATCATTATATGTTTCTATGGATTATATAATAAAGTTTCTGGATTTTGATTGCGGGCGCGGCGCATGGCTGAAGAAAAAGGAGTAGTTGAAAGGATACGGAAGGACATGAGGATGTTCGATGGCAGCATCGCCGCGGTAGAGGGCATGCTGGAAGAGGAGAGAGGGAGGGAAGGAAATGTCGGGGAACCCAAGCTGAGGAGGATGAAAAACATAATCGAGCTTGCGAAGATGTACAGGAGCGATTCCGAGAGCTTTCTCGGGAAGGGCGATACCGATACCTCGTTCTCATGCATATCTTATGCACATGGCCTGCTTGATTCTCTGCGCGAACTGCTGAAGGGGGATGTGTTTGAAAACCGTGAGTGGAAAGAAGAGGAGCAACAGGGATAGCTACTCCGAAGGCAGGGCGACGATTTCCTACGACAAGGAGGTCTTTCTCAACCCCCACGCGAGGCTTTCCAGGGAGCTGAGCGTGGCCGTCGTGAAAGCGATAGGCAAGAAGGGCATGAGGCTACTTGACCCGACAGCGGCGACGGGAATAAGAGGCATGAGGTATGCCCTCGAGACGCCAGTCAAGGACATCACGCTCGTCGACATTAACAGGCATGCATTTCTGGCAGCGAAGAGGAATGTGAATGCCTCAAAGATGCATGCCAAGGTCATCAACGATGACATACAGCATTTTTGCAATGAGACAGAGGAGCATTTCGACATAATAGACCTGGATCCGTTCGGCGGGGTGACGCCGTACGTTCACGACCTCCTGAGGCTGTGTAGGGACGGCACGTACTTTTTCGCGACTTCGACTGACACGGCCGTGCTGTGCGGCTCGAAGAAAAATGCATGCATAAGGCTGTATGACGCAGTGCCTATGCACAACCACCTGTGCCATGAGGTAGGCATCAGGATTCTTCTTGGGTATGTGGCACGGCAGGCTGCGGCGTTGGGCTTCGGGGTGGAGCCGATCATGTCCATGACGTACCGCACGTACATGAGGGTATTCGTGAGGCTGAGGCATGGGGCCGAGAAGGCCGCCTCGTCGATCAGGAACATGGGCTATGCTTATTACTGCCAGAAATGCGGCTTTACGCGCACTTCAACTTCCGAGTTCCCTGACATGCTCACCTGCCCCGAGTGCGATGGCATGTTGACAACCGCAGGCAAGATGTGGCTGGGCAACCTGTTCGACGAAAACATCAGGAAGGGGATGCCGCAAATCGATGAGGAAGGACTCGGCGGCGATAACAGGAGGCTTGCCTCGCTGATGCGCGAGGAGCTCGACATGCCGATGTATTACCACATCCCAACGGTGACGAAGATGCTCGGTATAGGCTCCGTCAGCCCGTACGAGGTGGTGAAGTGGCTCAACGGCCACGGGTTCAAGGCGTCATTCACGCACATGCATGACTCTGCGATCAAGAGCGACTGCGGCATACAGGACATAAAGAAGTGCCTGGCTGCGATCAGAAAGGCCTCTGCGAAGAAATAGCCGGCCGATGCCGCACCTGATACAATATATTGTTGCAGACCCTCCCGCACCGGGATCGCATAACGCTTTCCCCTCGATAGATGCGCACTGAATACATCAATTTGGGTGCATGACTACTTATTATACAACCTATTGTAGGTAGTGCCCTAACATATATAATGATTGCGCTTCCCAAATCCGGACGTTTTTCCTCGAAAAGGCACACTTCCGCTTTTCTCTAAGTTCCTTTATTTCCGACGATGGAGAAGTTATATATATTACGTGTAGTTTGAAGTAACATTAGCAGTGGGGGGTAAGAGATGAGAATCGGAAGTGGAGAGAGGATTGTGGAGGATAGCGCGCCGCATCGGGGACTTTTTGGATTCCTCAGTGATGACGCGTGCAATGTGTGCGGCAAGAAGCTGGGCAGGAGCGATCTCAAGATCGTGATGCCGTCAAGTTTCTTCGAGGCCCAAAGTGCGCCTGTTGCGAAGAGATACCTGTGCAGGGGGTGCTACTCCAGATTCGCGAGGAGGTCGGCATCGGGCAGGGCGCAGAGGAGAGCTCAGCCGTCCAACGCCAGGAACGTTGCAGTCAGCGTAGAGGCGTAAGGGCGCCAGCAGCGATACTTCATGCTTAGGACTTTCCACCTCTCTCCGCTTCCATCAAGTCTTTTGCTCCCCGCTATACACCCAGGTTATCTATTCCTACAGCAGCAAATCCCGTTCCTTACGGCCGAGCATAAAGCAAACAGCAAAACAAACAGCAAGGATAGAACAGAAAGAAGTAGGAAAGAAAAAAGGGGAAGAAGGCGAGTTAGCCCTTCTTCGCCCTTATCGTTATCATGTGCGTCTCGTTCTCGTAGCCGATTGCGTTCTTGAAGCTGTCGTGCTCCAGCGCTATCGTGTTGTCCGAGTACGGATCGTTGATGTAGACGCTGTCGTTGTCGTAGCCCTTTATCACTACCCAGTGCGGCGCGCTCTCCATGTACGGGTCTATCTGGCTTATGTCGACCAGCACTATCGGTATGCGGCCCATGTTGAGCTGCTTCTTGATCGAGTTAAGCGTCACTGTGCCGTACTTCTCGTCCACCTTCATGTTCTTGGCCTTGTCGCGTATCTCCTTGAAGGATGCCGAGAGCGTGTCGAGGTTTATCCCCTCGTAGACCGCGAGCTTCTTCTCGAAGCCCTCGTCCTTGGCATTGCTCGTTATGTTGGGTTTCACTCCCCTCTTCGCGAGCGCGAACGCGAGTCCGTACCTGGAACCGTGCCAGACGCTGCCATGGACGGCTTCCTGCCATATCTCGAACTCCGTGTCCTTCTTCATCTTGAAGTTCTTGTTGACGTACTTGAGAGCCATCATCGCACATGCCGCTGCACTGGTGAACTCTTCGGACTGAGCGTAAGTAGGTATGTCCAGAACTTTCGAATCCTTTATCTTGACACTGCTAGCCTTGCTTGCCGCGCCGCTGCGCGCCTTTGACTTTGAGGGCATCTTGCTGGTCTTTTTGTTGTTCTTCGGCATGTGAAAGCACCTTAATCGCAAATGTATGCAGGGAGGGAGATTTGTTCAAGGTTTTGAACTCCCGAAGGCCTAAGCCAACGGATCTTGAGTCCGCCGCGTTTGACCGCTCCGCCATCCCTGCATGGTTATATGTTAATTGACTCTTATTTAAATACTATTTCCTCGGTAGCGCTTTGAATCCTGTCGCAACTCCATGTGCGAACCGCCGCTGACGACAGATTCACAGATGATATAGTATCTCCCTTAATATATATACTTTTCCAAGAGTTTTCCTTGGTTATATTTAAAGGTTGCCATTCAACTACTCTTGTGCGGATTCTGCGCACCGACGGAACGTGGAAAGAATTTCGCAAATATAATATATAAGGTTGTCTCTTGGGCGAAATGCAACGCGCACCACGAACGGGCGAGAAGTTCGATCTGGAAAGGAAGCTGGGCGAGCTGCCGGTGGATCTCAGGCTGAGGGCCATTGACCGGCTGAAAGTAGCGAGGCTTAGGCACATGCACGGCGCTTGGGCCCGTCTCCTCCTCATACTCGCGCTCATAGGCCCAGGCATACTCGTGATGGTGTCGGATAACGATGCAGGAGGGGTGATAACCTACGCGCAGACTGGCTCGCTCTTCGGGCTCGGATTCTTCATACCTCTAATGATACTGATGATACCTGTGGCATATCTCGTGCAGAGCATGACTGTAAGGCTGGCGGCGGTGACCAGGCGCGGGCACGCTGAGATGATATGGAAAAGGTATGGGAAGTTCTGGGGATCGTTCTCGCTTATCGACCTGCTCATCGCCAACTCGCTCACGCTCGTGACCGAGTTCATAGGCATAACCTTCGGCATGAGCATATTCGGGATCAGGCCTGGGATAGCCGTACTGATAGGAATCGCCTTCGTATCGACCATCATGATGACGCTGAGGTACCACAAGTGGGAGAGGGCGAGCCTTATCATAGCGCTGTTCAACTTGATCTTCATACCGCTCCTACTGTTCGCACGGCCCGACTGGGCGCTTGTGGCGAGCACATTCCTCACATGGCATATCAACGGCGGCATCACGCCTATATTCATATACGTGCTGCTCGCCAACCTCGGCACGACGATTGCGCCGTGGATGCTCTTCTTCCAGCAGAGCTCAGAGGTTGATAAGGGCACGGTTCCAGAGGACATAAGCGCAGGCAAGCGAGACACGTTCATAGGCGCGTGCATCATGTCGTTTGTGGCGATATCCATATTGGTGCTGACAGGCACGCTCGTCTTCGGCGGCAGCAACCCCACCAGCGACATTTACAACATAGGTTACATACTGAGTGCGATATCGGCAAAGGTAGGGATGTTGCCCGTGAAGCTATTCGCGCTCGGCCTGATTGATGCGGGCCTGATATCTTCAATTGCGCTGACCGCGAGCACATCATGGGCCGTCGGCGAGGCGTTCGAATGGCCGAAGAGCATAAACCTGCCGTTCCTAGAAGGAAGGAAATTCTATGCACCTGGGCTAGCCAGCATGCTAATCGCAGCGGGGATAGTGCTCATCCCGAAAGTGCCGCTCGGCTTCATGAACATAACAGTGCAGGTCGTGGCTTCTATATTCATGCCCGCGGCGCTGCTCTTCCTGCTGCTTCTCGCGAACGATAGGAAAGTGATGGGCATACATGCAAACAAGAGGTGGGAAAACATTGCCATCATTGCGATAATGCTTGTGCTCGTGACCATGAGCGGCCTCTACGGCCTATCGATAGTGTTTCCCAAACTGCTGTAGGTGACATGATGGCATTCGACCCGAAAGATTACGGATTCATAAGAAACGATGCTGAGTGGGAGAACTTCCTGAAGAGGGAGAAGATAAGGGACTATTCGAAGATACCGGTGCCAAGGGCGCGCATAAAGGGATGGATAAAGATAGCATTCTTCCTGCTCGAGATTTACATAAGCACCATGGTGGTGCTCGTCATACTGGGCTTCCTGCACATAATCTGAGCATTCAGCTGCGGCTGATTATGTGCCTGCAGGCGGCTGCCAGTTGTGAGGAGCCCTGCCCTGAGGCCATGTGCACCTTCGTGCCCACGCCATCGAAATGTTCCTCGGCGAGGCGCTTTTCCTCAGGAGAGGTCGCGATGTAGTGGTCGAGCCATGATGAGAGGTTGAGGAAAAGGTTCCATTCTATAAGGCGGGCGGGAAGCATCTTCCTTGTCTTGCCTGCCATGAGCGCGGATGCCAGTCCGCACTTGTCGACATAGATGTACTTGGTGCCGGGATTGTCCCTGTTGAAAAGCCTGTATGTCTTGACGTACATGACATCCCTGAGCGAGCACAGGACTATGGCGTCGAACCTTGTATGGTAGAGGCTGCTCCTGTCGATGCAGTCCTCCTTCGGCATGCCCTTCAGGGATCTGCCAAATACGCAGACCTTGTAGTTCCTGTCTTTCTTCAACTGGCGGTACACCTCCGCTATCTCGCCAGAGCTGGCGCCTCGACGCCCGGAAGAGTCCGATTCCATCAACAGTACGTTCTTCGCCATTCCACCACATACCTGTCTGGCGCTTTTCAGATATTTATGCATCTCTCATAACGCTTTTAAGCCTTTATTTTGGAGGCTCTGCAGTACGGGCGGCCGGTAATGTCCGTCGATTGCAAAAAAAAGGATTAGCAGTTGCTTCTAGAGGCATGTGATACCTTTACGGAAGCGGGCTCCAGCGCCGCGACTATGTGCTTGAACGCGGCATCCGGATCGCTCTGCGCGCCGCATGAGTAAACGTCGAGGGTCGCGTAGTTGCCCTCCGGCCACGTATGCAGCGATATGTGGCTCTCCTCGAGCAGCGCTATTATAGATACCCCTGCATCTGCGCCGTGGAGCATGAATTTCTTCGTTAGAATCTCTATTATGTGAAGGTTGCCTACCTTCGCGGCTTCTTTCACTTTCAGTAAGAGAAAATCCAGATTGGTGAGCAGCTTCTCATCGATGCCGGACATGTTTCCGTATACATGCGTCCCAATAATTTTAGGGACCTGACGCTCAAGCGTCATTTTTCGAATCTTGGCCATTTCTCCTCCTCGCTCGTGCCAGGGGCCGGTTCGCAGTGCGGACCTCTTCCCGTGCAATCGACAAAATAGTTTTAAATGAAAAAGCTTAAATTGGTTTTCCCGTCGGGCAACGCAAAATATGTTTTGCTGCCGTCGTAAATCTCCTGCTGCGTTGTGCGATGCCTTTCCATATGGATATTGGCTTTCGATACACGCTTGCTGCATTCGTATTAAAATATCCAATCATGCATATCTGTGCGTGATTGGAATGGCGAGAATATTGGTGCATGATAGGGACCACCCGTATGTGGTGAAGCTGGAAGAGCGCCCGGGATTCAAGAACCTGACGAGCGATGAGAAGCTGCTGAAGTTCGAGATACACCTCTGCGCGTGCGGGCTCTCGAAGAACAAGCCGTACTGCGATGGCAGCCATGCCAAAGCGAAGAGCGAGGAGAAGGGGAAGCTCTACACGTACGACGAGCAGAACCAGCAGCACCTCATGAAGCCTGAGTACGTGTAGCCTTACAGCTTGAACTTCGGCTCGGTCCTTTGCCTTTTGTAGACGAAGGGCCTGAACTCCTTCCCATTGCCGCCATAGAACTTGGAGAAGAACTCCACGTATATGAGCCTGGCCCCTTGTATGCCCGGCTCGAAAAGCGCTATGACGATGTTGAACACCTGGCCCAGTATCAGTATGAATATTCCTACAATGCCGAGCAGTATGGAGTGGTGTATGCCCGATAGGAATATCAGGTCTATCACTTCCGCGAGTATCACAGAGGCAAGGAGTATCCCCACAAGCCTGGTGTATGAGAGTATGTGGCTTATTAGCGACGGCAGCTCCATTAGGCTCTGCGCTCCTTCCTCTACAAGTATCGTGACTATCCCGATGCCGAGAAGCGCGTAAGAGGCGAGGGCCATGATGTTGGACGGGCCGAGGTTCGCCTTGTGGAGTACGTTGAGCCCGAATATCACGAAGCCGATCGCGGCGAGAAGCCAGCCGAGCTTCGCTATCGCGTGCTTTTTGTTGCCTACCGCGGCGTTGTTCAGTATCCCGAGCGTGAATCCGAACGAGACCATGAACACCCCTATCCAGCCCGATATCACCAGAAGCGTGCCTACGTTCTTCACGACGTCGAACGGCGTCGCGTATGGCAGCTGGAATCCGAAGTACTCGTTGAAAAGTATGCCGAGCGCTATCGCTATCACCGATCCTGGCAGGATCGACTTGGCGACGACCTTCATCCCGTTCGGGCTGATTATTGTTTTGACGAACGACGTGAGCTTGCGAGGCAGGCGGCTCACCTTCGGCGGATGCTCTATCCTATGGACAAGCCAGATCGCGCCGATCAGCATCACCAGGCCATAGCCCGCATCGCCTATCATGAAACCGAAGAATATCGGGAATATAAGCGCGAACATCACAGTGGGGTCGATCTCGTTGCTCTTCGGCACCGAGTAGAACCTTATGAAGAACTCATACAGCTTCAGCGTCACGGGATTCTCCATCTTGGTCGGAGGCTGCTCCTTCGTCGGGACGTCTTTCTCCATCACGTAGACGTTGTTGGTTATCCTTGATATGAGCGACTCGAGCGCCGACAGGTTTTTCCCTGGTATCCAGCCCTCCATCGCCACTGTCGAGTCAGTGGAGCCGAGCTTCGAAAGGGTCTCTACCCTCTCCAATTCGCGGTCGAGCTGCTCCCTTATCGCGCTGACCCTGTGGAAGTATTTCCTGGAAAGCTCCCTCCTTTCTGCATCGAGCTCATGCAGCTCCTTGTGGTCGCGCTCGATGTCGGACTTTATTGCGCGGACGTTCTCTGCCACGGAGCCTTCCATCTCCGGTATCACTTCCATGTACACCTTGAACGGCGCGGCGACAAGGCTGAACTCCTTGTAGCTGGTCCTCCTTATGCTGACCACCAGCGAATCTGACAGGTCGATTATGTTGAACTCGCTCCCTCTCGAGGCAAGCTCTCTCCTGAAGCGCTCCATCTGCGGCCCGTAGATCACATACGACGAAACGCTCCTTGTGGATAGTATGTTAAGGTCCTTCTCGAAACGCGCCAGCTTCGATATTACCTTGAGAAGGACCTCGTTGTTCGAGATGCTTGCCCTCAGCGCCTCGCTTCTCTTGAATATCCCAGCGGCCTGCGCATCTATGCTTATCTCGCGCGCCCTCCTTTCGATGTCCTCCACGCTTTCGAACGACATGCGCTGGCCTGCGCCTTGGGGCTCCAGTAACCCCTCAAGCGACCTGAACCTCTGCGCGAGATCCGATATCGTTGTCTTGTCCTTTACCACGCCGCTGCTGAGCAGAGCCGCAAGCTCCTGCGGCAGCTGCTCCACCTGCATTACACCGACGTCCTGCAGCGCGGATAGCACCTCGTCCGCATGGCCCTGACCAATTATGAGCCTCACCCTTGACATGCGAGCCGGCTTAAGCATCATTTGCACCTATCCCGAACTTCCTTCTTACCACATTAGAGAAGATTGTGAGGGCGTCCTCCTTGCTTACCCTCTTTACCTTTGTCGCGTCGCGCTTCGCCGCTGCGAGCACCGCCTTGCCTTTGGCTGCGGCCTCGAGATTGGCCCTGCTCTCCGCCCTGTCCAGTGCGGCTTCCGCGGCCTTCCTCGCGTTCTCGACCATCTCCGCCGCGCTCTTCCTCGCATCGCCTATACTTTTTTCGAGCGCCTTCTGCTCCTCATCGAGCCTCTTTGCGGCCTCCGACTCCTTGCCCTTTATCGAAAGAAGCACCTCGCTGCGCTCCACCCTGGCTTCCCCCCTTTCCGCGTGCTTCTTCTCTGCCTTCCCTGCTTTCCCGGATTTCTTTTCGCTGCTCATGCATACAACCCGTACAAAAGAATGAATATTGCTATCGCAACGGCTACCGCGGCTATCTTCACTGCCGCGGACAGCACAGTAATGCGCTTGAACGCCCTCAGCTGCGCTGACGCGCCGTTAGACTGCATTCGTCATCTTCCTCTTCATGAACTTTATCGAGACTACCTGGTCCCTCTCGAGGTCCTCGAGCCTCTGCCTGATGTACCTTACCTTGTAGCTCAGCGATGGAACTACAACGTTCTCTATCGCGTTCGCCCTCCTGTTCAGCTTCTCAATCTCGTAGAGAAGCATGCGAAGCGAGTTCTCCTTCTCGGCCACTTCTATCATCAGCTTGAACAGCGTGGCATAGCTGTGCTTCGCATCCTCTATCGAGGTAGGCAGCGATATTATCTCGTATATGCGCCCGGATGCGTTCTCCGGAGATGAGCCGCTTTGCATCTGCAGCCTTGGCATCTTGACACCCATTACGTTCTTGGCGTCTACGCCCATTATTATCTCGGCCTGCTCCGCGGCTATCCTCTCGAGGTTTATCCTGCCGACGCTGAACTCCGCCATGACCGTGCTGTCCATCGCCCTCTTTACGGAATCCTTCATGCCGGACATGAGCGACTCGATCTGCTTTGCCAGTTCGAAGAACTCCAGGACGAGGCTCGCCCTCTTCATCTTCAGGAGCTCAAGGCCCTTCGTCGCAGTCTTTATCCTGGCCTTGGTGCGGATCATCTCCAGCCTTGTGGTCCTTATGTTGGTCTGTGCGGGCATCAGTCAGCGCCTCATTCCTTCCCGTGCTTTGCGGGCTTCCCCTTTTTCTCTTCTTTCTCTGCCTTACCCTCTTTTCCTTTCCCCTTCTCCTCGTCCTCCCCATTTGGAGAGGGAGGCGTGGCGGCGTCGGAAGCCCACTTGCCGTACTTCTTTATGTATTCGTCCTTGAGCCTCTTCATCTCCACCTTCGGCAGGTCCGCAAGCAGCTCCCATCCGAGGTTGAGCGTGGTCTCTATGCTCCTGTCGCCATAGTAATCCTGGTTCAGGAACTTAGACTCGTACGCGTCCGCGAAGTGCAGGTACTTGCGGTCGTTCTCGCTCAGCGCCTCCTCGCCGACGATCTCTATCAGGTTCCTCAGCTCCTTGCCTCTTGCGTATGAGGCGAACAGCTGGTCGGCCACTCCGCGGTGGTCCTCCCTTGTCCTGCCCTTCCCTATCCCCTGGTTCATAAGCCTTGAAAGCGACAGCAGCACGTCTATGTTCGGGTAAACGCCGCGCCTGCTGAGGTCGCGGCTGACCACCATCTGGCCTTCCGTTATGTAACCGGTAAGGTCGGGTATCGGGTGAGTTATGTCATCCCCGGGCATCGTCAGTATGGGTATCTGCGTTATCGATCCCTTCCTGCCCTTTATCTTGCCGGCTCGCTCGTATATCGACGAGAGGTCGGTGTACATGTATCCAGGATAGCCTCTCCTTCCCGGGACCTCCTCCCTTGCGGCTGATATCTCCCTGAGCGCTTCGCAGTAGTTCGTCATGTCAGTGAGTATTACCAGCACGTGCATGCCCTCCTCGTATGCGAGGTATTCCGCGGTGGTGAGCGCCAGCCTCGGTAGTATTATCCTTTCCATGGAGGGCTCTGACGAGAGGTTCAGGAACATGACTGCCCTTGAGAGAGCGCCGGTGCTCTCGAACTCGCGCCTGAAGAAGTTGGCCTCTTCGCTGTTTATCCCTATTCCGCCGAACACTACTGCGAATTCCTCGGACTCGCCGAGTATCTTCGCCTGCCTCGCTATCTGCGCGGCGATCCTGTTGTGCGGCATTCCCGATGCCGAGAAGATGGGCAGCTTCTGCCCGCGCACCAGCGTGTTCATCGCGTCTATGCTGGATATCCCGCTCTGTATGAACTCTGACGGCTCTTCCCTCGAATATGGGTTG
>DAHXMI010000010.1:0-150894 GCA_027365565.1 Microcaldota archaeon | reverse complement strand
AGAACGTGTAGTTACACCAATAGGCACGTCTGCAAAGGCAGATATACCTAAGAGGTATATTGGAAGAAGAGTTTATGTCGTAATAACAAAAGGTAAGGGAACCCCCTAAAAGATTAGAAGAGGACTTTTGTCCCAGAGTCTAATTGATGCCCATACTAATAAACTGCTGCGGTATGATATTATTTACCCTCTGATGTGCAGCAGTCCGCAACCACCTCCCACACAGAAAAATATAATAAGCATGAAGTCCCTTATTGGACATTACTCTATGTTCTAACACGACAGTGATACTCATGAGCATGTACGAGCACATAAGGTCAACAATTATAAACGAATATAAGGAAAGGTCGCAGATTTACAAAGACAAGATAACCGGCTGGAACGCCCAAGGGCCAATAATGAGGGTCGAGCGTCCATCTAACCTTTCCAGGGCCAGGGAGCTTGGCTATAAGGCAAAGCAGGGCATAATCGTAGTCAGGGTCCGACTCAGGGGAGGCAGGAAGAAGAGAGCTGCTCCTGATGGAGGCAGAAAGCCTTCAAAATCCGGAAGGATGTTCACGCGTGGCATATCGATGAGGGCGATAGCGGAGAACAGGGCTAACGTCAAATTCTCCAACTGTGAAGTGCTAAACTCATACTTTGTAGGCAGCGCAGGTTCGTTCAAGTACTACGAAGTAATAATGGTTTCCAAAGACTCACCTGCTTCGAAATCGCCGGCTTATTCTACCATAGCAAGGAAGAACGGAAGGGCGGCAAGGGGTCTCACCAGTACTGCAATAAAGTACAGGGGACTCAGGGCGTAACACCACAATATGGTAAAAGCATTACCTAACATACAAAATGCAAGGTAATGTCATGCCATACATAACCCATTCCAGAAACAACCCACAACTTCTCTCGTACTGCACCAGAATGGGCAGACTGTTCGGCAGTTGCGTGGTGCAGAGAAGAGGAAGCAAGTCATTAGAAAAAACCATGATTGATGCAAGATCGAAGGGTTTCAGCAAAATAATAATAATTGGTAAAAGCAGCACGGGAGGGGCTGCTGCCACACTCATAAAAACACATAAAGCAGGCGGCTACTATTCAATATTGTCCAAGTATGTAATAAGCAAGTCAGGCGCCGGAATGGTGATAAAGGGGAAGCATGGTGCGACAGATGGCAAAAAAAATATCGTCGAGGAAGCAACAGACTGACAGATATACATGCACTATAACACTGCCGGGCGTCGAGGCGTCGGAATACGCGGCGGTCCTGCAGGGCGGCAGGTATAAGAGAAGCGACATAACATTGAAGCGCTCCGCATCTGCCTTTATAATAGAAATAAGGGCGTCAGACGCGACCGCGTTGCGTGCCTCAGCAAATTCAGTTCTCAGAGATCTGCAGATATTTGAGGCTTCATCTGGGCTTTGACTTTACCTTGATAATAACGGAACCGAGGTAACGTATTTAAATTAACAGCATATTAAAATAATAGGTCAATAGAAAGACCACAACAGCACATACGGCAGTCAAGGCTGCTGATTTTACAGAGACGATTTGTGCTATATGTATTTGTCGGCGTTATTATGCCCCATCATGGATCACTTCAATACTGGCCGCACAGACGTGCTTCGAGGCGGCTTCCGAGGATAAGGTCAGAGCCATCGCTATCAGAAGGCAGCGTGGCCAACATCGTTACTTTCAAGGCTGGCATGATGCACGTTATCATGACTGACGATTCGGAGGGTGCTACGAAGGGAATGGAGGTAAGTACCCCATGCACCGTACTCGAGATGCCGAAGACAGAGGCCTACGGCATAAGGATGTACAGGATTGACCCCTCTACTAAATACATTAAGGCCGTGATGGAGGTATACGACGACGCGACAGCAAAGAAACTTAAGATCAGGATGAAGACCGCCGCGAAGCCCGAAGAAGCAAAACAGAAACTGTCAGAATTTTATGACATAAAACTGCTTCTTGCAGCGCAGCCGCGCGGTACTAGCACAGGCCAGCATCATATTATAAGGTTCGAATCTTCCATACCTGGCTCTACAGTAGGAGAAAAGTTCGACAATGCATTATCCAGGCTCGGAAAGGAACTTGCACTGTCTGATGTATTCAAACCCGGCGAATATGTGGACATCGCATCTATAAGCAAGGGTAAGGGATGGCAGGGTGCAGTAAAGCGCCACGGTGTCAAGGTCCAGGGTAGGAAGGTGACGCAGAAGAGGAGACACGTAGGATCTCTCGGCCCGATGAGGCCTGGTAGGGTCTATTACACCGTGCCAATGGCAGGACAGATGGGATTCAACTACAGGATAGAGCAGGACAAGAGGATACTCAAGCTCGGCACAGCGAGCGATACAACCGCAATAAACCCAAAGGCAGGCTTCTTAAACTATGGCAGTGTGAAGAACAGCTACCTGCTGATAAAAGGCTCTGTTCCCGGTCCGGCGAAGAGGCTCGTGAGGGTCAGGAAGTCCATCAGGGACAGGAATGTGAAGGGCATAAAGGAGCCAAAACTAAACTACATGTCAACGTCAATACTGTGATAGAATGAATGCTAACATACTTTCAATCGACGGCAAGGCAAAGGGCCAGGTTGACCTGCCGAGGGCATTCTCGGAAGCTGTCAGGCCGGAGATAATAAGGAGGGCGGTGCTGGCCGAGAGCACGACCAACATACAGCCCCAGGGCCATTACCTCCGCGCTGGAATGCAAACATCAACATCATATCATGGTCGTATGTATACATGGCGTTCCGGAAGGCGTACGGGAAGGGCGCAGAGGCCAAGGGAGCATCTTGGAGGCGGCCGCCAAGGAAAGGTAAAGGTAATACCATCCGCAGTAAAGGGAAGAAGGGCTCACCCACACCACGTTGAAAAAAATATAATCGAACAGATGAACAAGCGCGAATACCAGAAAGCGATAATGAGCGCTATAGCCGCCACCGCGTCCAGATATGTCGACACAAAATTCATAGAAAATACAAAGCTTCCGATAATACTTTCAAATGACATAGAATCCGTGACGAAGGCTAAAGATTTCACGGCAGCGCTCAAGGCGCTTGGTCTCGACAAGTACGTCGATGAAAGCCGTGCGATGAAAAGGAACTCGTCAAAGGTCAAGCGCGGGTCCGCGAGCAGGAAATACAAAAGGTCGGTGCTCCTGGTACTCGGAGACAAGAACAGCAGCGCAGGAAAGGCCGCTAGGAACCTGCCTGGTGTGGACGTGTGCACTGCCCAGGACATAAAAGTGAGCCTTCTGGCTCCAGGTGGAAGTCCGGGCAGAATAACCATATGGAGTGAGAACGCCATATCTGCGCTCGATGAGAGCTCAAAGAAGTGGTCACTGAGATGATATTATGGCAATACTGGTACACCCTGTCTCAACAGAAAAGGCCGTCGGCATGATAGACAGGCTCAATGTGATAACATACATAACGGACTCGAGGGCCACAAAGGGCCAGATAAGGAAGGAATTCGAGTCTGCGTTTGCAGTCAAGGTGCAAAGCATAAGGTCGCTGAGCACCCAGAAGAACACGAAGAAGACATTCATAAAGCTCGCGACTGGTTACAAGGCCAGCGACGTGGCAGTCAAGCTGAAGCTGGTGTGATTAATGGGAAAGAAACTCCGCATGCAAAGAAGGGGCAAGGGCTCCAACGCATATACAAAGGCCCCGGGCACGTATGACATAGACCCGACCTACTCGGAGGACAGGAAGAGCAGGGTTACTGGAGAGGTAGTGGAACTCATCAATCACACAGGACATACTGCGCCGCTGATGCGCATATTGTACGAAGACATGAGCACAGGCTACCTGATCGCTCCGGAAGGAATAAAAATCGGCGACAAGGTTCAAATCAACGCATCAAAGTACTCGCTTGGCAGCGTCATGAGAATTGGCGACATAGTTGAGGGAACTCCTATATACAACATCGAATCGATAGTAGGCGACGGTGGGAGATTTGCCAGGGCGGCAGGTGCTTCTGCAAACATACTTGCACACTCAAATTCTAGCAGTATAATCCAGCTGAGATCTAAGCAGAAGGTAACGATAAATAACGACTGCAGGGCCCAGCTCGGCATTGTTGCCGGCGGAGGAATGAATGAGGCGCCCATAATGAAGGCAGGCAAGAATTTCTACATAAAGCATGCGCTTAACAGGTACTGGCCAAGGCTGCGCGGCGTTAAGATGCAGCCGTCCGAGCACCCATTCGGCGGCAAGCAGCACCACAAGGGCAAGAGCAGCATGACTGCAAGGAACGCACCTCCAGGAAGAAAGGTGGGCCACATAGCGGCGAGCCGCGTAGGCAGGAAGAAGAAGGGATGATCACATGGCTGAAGTCATAGAGAAGAAGGAGAAGATAGCATTCAAGGGCAAGACATCCACAGAGGCACTGCAGCTTTCCGATGAGGAGTTCAGGAAGATGGTAAACACTCACATCAGGAGGAGCATGAAGAGGAATGCTCTGGAGTACAGAAACCTTGTCGAGAAGGTCGCGAAGCTGAAGGGCAAGGGCAGCAGCAAGCCCATAAAGACGCACTGCCGCGAAGCTGTCATACTTCCATCATGGATAGGTCTTCGCTTCGAGGTGTACGACGGCAAGCAGTTCATGCCTATGGACATAACCGCCAACATGCTGGGCCACAAGCTCGGCGAGTTCGCGTTCTCGACGAAGCGCGTGCAGCACTCCGCACCTGGAATAAAGGCCACACGTGGAAGCAAGTTCTTATCGGTGAAGTGATATGGTAAAGTATTCTTTCAACAGGAACAGCGAAGGCATAATCTTCGCCAGCCTGAGCGGTGTCAATGCGAGCTTCAAGGACCTTTCGAACGTATGCTCAGCCATAAGGTACAAGAGCTATGCCGAGGCGGTAGATATACTCACAAGGACTTCCGAAGGAATATCACCGATAGAATTCAAGCGCCATAACAAGGGCATGGGCCACAGGCACGAACTCGGCGGAAAGAAGGGCAGATGGCCGATTAAGTGCGCAGGCTTTGTCATGAAGGTCGTGAACAACGCAGCGGCAAATGCAAGGAACAAGGATTACGAGCCCGAGCTGATGTATGTGGTGCATGCCGCAGCCAACAAGACGGAGACATGGGGCCGCATGCCGCCAAAAGGCGTCAGGGCAGTCCCTGGCAACCACACGATGGGATACCTCAGCTCAAGGGTGAGCAACCTTGAGCACGCAAGGATAGAGATAGGCCTTGCCATAGGAACCGAGCCCGGCCTGAGCGAGAACATGAAGCTCGCAATCAAGCGCTCGCAGCCTTACGCAGAGAAGCATGCCGCAGCGCCGAAACCTGCTGCCGCGAAGGCAAAGAGGGAGAAAGCCCCGAAGGCGTCTGCAGAAAAGGAGAAAGCCCAGGAAAAGAAAGCAGCAGCTAACAATGGCGATAAACCGAAGGAAGCGGCAAAGGCGGAAGCCCATGCCGAAGAAAAGAATGGTGTTTGATTGACGATAGAGAAGAACTTCATAGAAGATTCTATAGTGAAGATGAATATATCCAAGTATCTGAGCAACGAGCTTTCGAGAGCTGGCTTCTCTAGGGTAGACATACAGAAGACTCCTGTCATAACAAGGATAACTCTATACGTCCTCAATCCCGGCAGGGTGATAGGTCGCGGCGGGAAGACTATAGACGCGCTTACAGACTCTATAAAGAAGAGGTTCGGGATAGACAACCCGCAGATAAGCGTCGTCGAGGTGGAAAACCGCATGCTCGAGCCGCTTCTCGTGTCGAAGATGATCGCCGAGAAGCTGGAGCGCGGCATAAACCCAAGAAGGCTTCTGCAGTCGACGCTTAGGAGCATAATAGAGAACGGTGCCCTTGGTGCAGAGATAAGGATCGGCGGCAAGCTTGTGGCCAAGAAGGCCAGGTCAAAGTCCATAATCAAGAGCGTGGGATACATGCCGAAGGCCGGCAACGTCACAGAACTTGTGCGCGAGGCCGTCACCGCAGCATACCCGAAATACGGCGCAATAGGCATTCAGGTGAGGATAGTTCCGCCAGGAACCGTATTCCCAGACAAGGAAGTAAAGAACCTAAGTATACCGAAAGCTATAATGACATACTGATTATAATGATAAGAGTTATGTCAGTTTTCATACTAAATTAGATTTCGTGTGGTGAGATGGGATTCATAATTGAGAGTATAATAATAGCGTTCCTTACACTTTTCATACCCGGAACCCTACTCTCTCTTGCGCTTCTCAAGAACACCCCCTTGTCCAAGTTCGAGAAACTCACAGTCGGATTCATATTCGGTCTGATAGCCCCTGCAACGCTCACATGGCTCGAGTCATATCTGATAACGTACGTGCATGCATTCTCATTCTCGCTTGGCCTCTTCGAGGCGAACGCGCTCATACTCACCATAGTAGGGCTAATACTATGCTACAAGTATGGCGTCCTCGACGACATAAAGGCATTCATATCGGAGAAAGTATCTGCAAAGGCGCCTGCAGCCGTACATGAGGGTCACGGCAAACATACGCCGTCATGGGTCTGGTGGCTGCTGTTCTTCATAATGATAGCCACATTTGCCTCGCGCATTTCAAACATAACCTCTGCACCTAACTTCTTCGAGTTTGACCCATATTTCGACATGATAGGAGCCCAATACATACTTACCTACGGCCAGCAGGCACTACTGTCACCTTCTGCGTGGCCAGTCGTCGCTGCCGGAACCAACATGCGCCTGCAGCCGATAGTGCCGTACCTAGAGGCCTACTGGTATGATCTGGCAAACTACTTGGGCCCGCACCTCACAACATTCAGCACGTCGCTGATGAGTTACGCCGGCAGCTTCTATCCGCCAATAACCGCGGCACTGCTCGTCTTCACGATATTCATGCTGATATACCACGAGTATGACCATAAAATAGCGCTCATAGCGGCAGGGCTGACTGCCTCCATGCCCATACTGATATCTACATTCATAGCAGGGGAGCAGCTTCTAGAGCCGTGGGGCATATTCACGCTGTTCTTCTTCTTCGCTGCATACATGCTGGCGATAAGGAACATGAAGAGCGTCAGGCTCGCGATTTTCGCAGGCATAGCGTTTGCGTCGACGTTCCTCGGGGCGCACTACTACACGGTCGACACAGGCGTCCTTGTAATATACATACTCGCCGAGGGCATAATAGACGTCTTCAGGAACAACCTCACAAAGGACTTCTACAAGATGAACGTAATAGTCATAGCTGTAATTGCAATATTCCTCGCATTCTATCACCCGTACGGGGCCACGCTAAGCGGCCGCATACCGAGCATACTCGGCATACCCATAACAGTTTCGGGGCCGATACTTGCGCTGGTGCTTGTGGCATTGTTCCAGTACGTGCCGAAGATTCTCAAAGAGCGCAACATACTGTTCAGGGAGCTCAACTGGAAGGCATACGCCGAATGGTTTGTGGTCCTTGCAATACTGGTAACCGTAGCGATATTCGCTACGCCTCTTGGCAAAGCCGTCAGGAGCTATCTGGCCCTCAGCCATAAGTTCACCAGCCCATCAAGCGCCCTATTTATGACAGTAGCGGAATATACGCCGACCGGCCTCATGTTCAATTTCGGTTCCAACGGCTTCGGGCTCATAGGTGCCAGCGTCGCTGGAATACCTCTCCTCGTCTGGTTCATATCAGCTTTCTCATTCATACTCATATTGATCAGCATATTCTACAGGAGGAGCCAGACAGGTGTGCTATACTTCGCCATATCCCTGCCGCTCATGGTCGCTGGATTCATAGAGGTCAAGTACATACCGCACTTCGGCACGGCATTCATAATGCTATTCGCCATAATGATCGGCGAGCTGGCATACATGGCTTCGAGCCGCTTCCAGCTCAACCTGTTCAAGAAGGGCGTAGAGAGGAAGGAACTGCACATACCTACAGTCTTCTCGGAGAACGGCATATATGTAGCGCTGCTGCTCATAGTCGGCACGTTCTTCATATCGACAATACTAGCGTTCATAATAATTCTCTACCTGCTGTTCATGAAGAAGGAGGTCGGCAACAGGCAGTACCTCTGGGCAATGTTCGTCCTGTTCATACTAATAGAGGTGGGCGCACTATTTGCACACGGCTCGTTCATATATGGGGAGAGCGGCAACCTTATAGCGTCGTTCGCCGCTGCTACAAGCACCTGCAACTCGATAGCTGGCGCGGGCAACTCGCTTGCATACGAGGCGAAGTGCAACACCATCCCGTCATACTGGCTGGCAGCTACCACATGGATGCGCACCAATGTGGGCCCATACGCGCCTAGGGTACTGGCATGGTGGGACTATGGCGACTGGATCAACTGGTTCGGCAACACCAACGCCGTGCTGAGGGGCGACAATTCAGTCCCCAAGGAGGACTACGCCACGGCAGCAAGTTTCGTGCTCGGGCCGAAGTACGGCTACAACGCTACAACGCTGGCCAACACGATGAACACCAACCAGACCAAGTACGTGGTATTCAGCAAAGGCCTGGTAAGCAAGTGGCAGGCCCTCGACTTCCTAGCATGCGTCAACATCAATGCCACATCGGAGGCGTACGCAAAGGCTGCTGCAGCAGCTGCAAACTCCGGTACCCCCTACATACTCGGCACGTCGCCATGCGAGCTCTCGCATGACCCACAGTTCGCGCTTCTGCCTCTTGCAGCTTTCGTATCAAACGGCACGTCGCAGAACCTTGGCTACTACTGCTCCCTCCCGAGCGTGAACGCATCGGAAGAGTTCATAAAGGCCTTCCTGCTTACCGGCACTAGCCTCTCGAACCAGACGGCGTGCGTAGGCACCCTATCTAATTCGAACGGCGCGCTGCCTGTCTACTACAAGAACGGCACGAAGATGAACGCTTACATACAGTCATCGCAGTACCTGGGCACGGTGGGCGTAGGCAACACCACGTTCGTGCAGTTCATGATGATATATGTGCCGAATTCTGCGAACGGAACCATAACAGATGCGCCGTCGGAGTTCTACAACTCCAACTACTATAACGGCTTCTACCTGGGCAAACTGCCTGGTTTCCACCTGGTCTATCCATCAAACTCGACTGGGATTAACTATGTGAACAGCTCGGCGCCATTAAGGATATTCGCGCTGAACAACTTCACAGGCAGCCTTCCAGCAGTGCCGCCAAAGCCTTCGTACGTGCACAACAACTATACGATGCCGTAGGCGCGCATCGCTTAATCATCGAGCACATCCAGTAACCTTTAAATGATATCCTGACCAAATAGTTTGCGCGGGCTTGTAGCTCAGCCTGGTTAGAGCGACGGTCTTATAAGCCGTAGGTCGAGAGTCCAAATCTCTCCAAGCCCATTTTCATGCTATTTCTTCTGAATCTCTGCGCCTTCTATGCTGTCCGCAACAATCATGTTTCGCTTAGCGACTGCCTCCATGAAAGCGCGGAAAAGAGGCGCGGGGCTTAGGGGTCTGCTCTTGAACTCAGGGTGGCCCTGCGTCCCCACGTAGAAAGCATTGCCTTTAAGCTCCATGAAATCAGGGAATCCTTCATCGCTGTATCCACTCACCACGAAACCTGCCTTGCTGAGCGCATCCACATATTCCGGATTGATCTCGTACCTATGCCTGTGCCTCTCGAACACCTCCTTCTTCCCATATATCCCGTACGTCATGGTGCCCTCAACAAGCTCCGCCCTCTTGGATCC
Organism: Microcaldota archaeon; assembly: GCA_027365565.1. Lineage (GTDB taxonomy): Archaea > Micrarchaeota > Micrarchaeia > Micrarchaeales > Micrarchaeaceae > JAMCYG01. Next base: position 141,232 of record DAHXMI010000010.1, on the reverse strand, counting down.
CAGCCTCATGGTACCCCCCATGTTCCTGACCTTCTTCTGCTCTTCAAGCATATCAATTATCGGGTGCTTCGTGCCGGGATCTAACTCGCTCGACCCTGCACCTTCTATGCCAACAACATTGCGCGCTATCTCTATGGCCATCAACTGCAGTCCGAAGCATATCCCTAATACTGGAACGTTCCTCGCACGCAGCTCCCTGAGCGCAGCTATCTTGCCTTCCGTGCCGCGCTTTCCGAACCCTGGAAGTATCACATATCCTGCATTGTCATCAAGTATACTATCCACACTTATCATGCCGTCCTCGATATGCGTCGATTCGACCCAGTGGATTGATGCCGTCGCACCAACGGCCGCGGCCGAGTGGTGAATTGCCTCTGTTATACTCATGTAGCTGTCCCTATCATCAGTGTACTTGCCAATCATGTAAACTTCCAATACCTTCTTGGCGCTCTTCATGTTATCCACGAACCCCTTCCATTTCGCAGTGTCTGCCTCCCTTTTTTCCAGGTGCAATACCTCCAATACCTTGTTTGTCATCCCCTGGCTTTCGAGAATGAGCGGTACCTCATATATGGATGAGGCATCCGGATCAGAGACTATCATCTCGTACGGCACGCTGGTGAACAGAGCCACCTTTTGCCTTATGTCATCGCCTATATCTCCCTCCGACCTGCACAATATCATATCGGGCTGTATGCCTATTCTCCTAAGCTCCTGTACGGAGTGCTGCAACGGCTTTGTCTTCAGCTCGTTCGTGTGCTTCAGGAAAGGCACATGCGCAACATGCATGTACATGACGCTGCCTGCTGGCTCGTCAAGCCTCATCTGCCTTATAGCCTCAAGGAACGGCTGGCTTTCCAAATCGCCTACTGTGCCTCCAACTTCAACTATGGTTATGTCGGCCTCGTTCTTCGCCGACACTTCCCTCAGCCTTCTCTTTATCTCGTCAGTTATATGTGGGACAAGCTGCACGCATTTGCCAAGGTATGTCCCTCTCCTCTCATTGCTTATCACAGACTGGTATACTTGGCCCGTGGTTATGTTGTTGTCCCTAGAAGTCAGCATGCCTGTGAATCGCTCGTAATGGCCCATGTCGAGGTCCGCTTCGTATCCATCGTCCGTCACAAACACCTCTCCATGCGCGTACGGGTTCATCGTTCCGGCATCCACGTTTATGTACGGGTCTATCTTGACTGAAGCGACCCTATATCCGGCACTTAGCATAAGGTTCGCTGTAGACGAAGAAACAATCCCCTTTCCTAGACTGCTCATCACGCCCCCTGTAACAAAAATATACTTCACCATCCAACCACGAGCAACGTATTGCCAAACAACTTATATATTTGTTCCGCAACAATAGCCAGTGCTTACAAGTGTGGTAGAATGGAAGGTTGTGTATTCTGCGAAATCGCCTCGAACGCTGAGAGGAACATGGCATCTATAATTTATGAAGACGACGAATGTATCGTCGTGCCTGACATGTATCCATCATCATATGGGCATCTTCTAGTCATATCAAAAGGGCATTATGAAAATATGATTGAGACTCCTGATGACATGGTTTGTCACGCGTTCAAGATAGCCAAGGCATTCGCAAAGGTGCAGGTAGCAAAACTCAATGCCGAAGCTGTAAACGTTGCAACAAACATAGGCGAGCTCGCCGGGCAGATAATCATGCACTTCCACGTGCACGTGATACCTCGCTACGGGCATGATAACAGCCATCCGGGCTTCAAGGAGCATGCTGAAATAAGCGATGAATACAGAGCTGAGATGAAGAGGCTCCTATCGGCATAAAGCATAATTGACAGGCACGGCTGCCCTGCCTAATAGCGCACGTGCTTCTCGTATCCGCATCCGAGACATGCATACGCTACATACCTGCCTTCGCTGCATATCCTTACCTTTGCGTTTGTTCCTGGTACCATGCGCGTGTGGCAGTGCTTGCACACCGGGATGCTGCCTTTCGGCAGCCTGACCTTGTAATGCTCTGAAATGCGCTGCATGAGTCTAGTATAATACTTGGATAGCACAGGTTCGGTACCTGCGCTCTTGACAGAAAGAGAGTCCAGAATAGATACCCTTTCCTGCGCAATCCGTTTGAAAAGGGCCTTATCGCCGCGAGACTTCATATAATTCCCATGCTGCCCAGCATCTTCTTCATCGAGCCTTCGACGTCGATCCTGCTGTCTATAGTTATCAGGCCGTCTGATATCTCAATGGGCTCTTCCGTGGGAACGCCGTGGAACAGGATGACGAGCCTCTTCGCCTCAGCGTCGCGCACAGCTATCCTCCTGTTCTTTATGATATTCGCCCTGGCAAGTATCTTCACCGCATTGCCAAGCGCGATGACCCTCTTGCCCGAGCTGCTGAAAAGCATAACCGTGTCGAGAAGAGGCCTGAACTCGTACAGCTTCGTCGAGTCGATGCCGACCCCATCAACTATTATAATCCCGTCATAGTCCATCGGATTTATCTTCAGGGCGTCCATATCCTTCTTGCACACTGAGCCATGGTAGCCGGTGCAATCCCTGTTGCCATAGCTTGCTATGCTGTACTTGACGCCCCACTTATCCAGGAAAAGCCTGACTGCCGATAGGGACTCATCCTTGAATTCCCTCGGAGGCACGAAAACGGCGAAGTTCATCCCTATATCCCATTTCAAGAGGCCAAGGCCTATGCGCCTTTAGCTCTCCATGTACGGCGCCAGGTAGTAAGCCACCTCTGCGTCGCCGATGCTGTATTCTATCTTGGTCGGCTCCTCATTCTTTAGCGCCAGCCTGATTGTCGAGTTTGGCGTAGTAGCGGAAATCATCCTACTAAGATAGTCGAGATTGAATGTGGAAGACGACGGCTTGTCGACCTTCAACTTCTTTATGTACTCGCCATCGCTCTGATGCTCTTCCTCCAAATCGCCTGCGTCACCCTTCGCGCTTATGGCGAACGAGTTCTTGTCCGTCTTGAAGCTTATGTACGGCGAAAGCAGGTTCGCGTCCTTCAATATGTCCTTGAGGGCCTCGCTCCTCATCTCTATGAACGACTCGAACTCTATCTTCGGCTCCTTGTCCGGCTCCTTCTTTGCATCTATGAGCGGCAGAGTGTACCTCCTCCTGCTGTTCTTACCTATGAACTCTATGGTAAACCTCTTGCCAGAGTCCTTCATCTGCAGCTGCTCGCCGCTCCTAGCGCTCGCAAGTATCTTGCTGAAGCTGTCTAGGTTGAGCCCGACGGAGGCCTGGGTCTCTACCTTATAGGTGGAAAATGCCTTGTTCGGTATGAAAAATGATATCATGCTTATTCCGGACGGGTCCATCGCCTTGAGGGATATGCCATCCTTCGATATGTTGAACGAGCCCTCCTCTATAAGGCTGACAATCGAGTCTATGCAGCTCTTCCAGTACTTTGCGTCATCGATCTTTATTTCGAACATTAGATCACTCCATAAGCATCAGGGTTGCCCCCAGCAACACAAATATACATGCCTGACAAAGTATAAAATATCTACTGTGTAGTGACGGCAGACTGGCCGTTGCCGCCCTTCGCCCTCTCATCCATATACGCATGCGCGTACTCGCACGAAGGCACAACAGTAAGCCCTCGTTCTTCCGCGAATGCGACCGCCTTGTCCATGAGCATCTTCGCTATGCCCATGTGTCTGTCCTCATCGGGCACGAACGTCCTGTACACATTCATCATGCTCCCTTCTACCCTATAAAGGAGCTCGGCCTCCCCATGCCCTGTCTTTGCATGGAACCTTCCCTCATCATGGATTATCTCAGGACCTTCCATCAAACCACCCTCCATATCGAGAGTGGGGTCGCTGGGATTTGAACCCAGATCGCCGCGACCCGAACGCGGTAGTCTACCAGGTTAGCGTACGACCCCTTTTGCAACTCTATTTATGCTTGGAATCTATTATATTGCTTATCCTTTTCCTTGAAATAATGGCAATTGACCCGAGCAGCATGATAAGAACTGCCATTAAATAGGCAGCGGCAGGGTTTCCAGATGAAACCCCCTCTACCACTTCGATATACCCTACGATCAGCATAACTATCCCTGCACATATCCAGCCTGCACCTGCAACCACGACGCTCTTTTCACTGTTCAAAACATCTCACCTAAAGCCATTTCGGGCGATATAATACAGAACAAATCAAATGAAAAGAAGAAGGAAACTCAGGAATCGCTGCTAGGGCAAGTCGTTCTCGCATGGGTGGGGTAAGAGACTTGGTACCCTATCATAAATAAAAATCTCAAGAAAGGTTTAAATGCCTTCCGGACTTCCGCTATTCGCCAAAACCTGCTGAAACTCTCTCCCGCAGTTTGTAATTTATAGAAGTAAGTCCAAAATACCTTCATGGCAGGATTCAGCGCCGCGGAGCTAGACGAGGCCTATAGGGTCCCATACTCAGAAGCCGCGAAGGGCATAATAGCCTCCCTGAGCCTGAACAGGGTCGAGCAGGTGTATCTTGACAGGGCCAGGGACCATCTGGTCGAGATATCCAAACTGTTCCAGAACGGGCACATGAGGAGGCGCATGCAGTTTACCACCACGAATATGGATTCAATAAAGCTTGACTATCTGAAGACTTATGCATACTGTCGCATGCTTCTGAGCGCCCTCAGGGATTTCGAACTTATAGAATACTTCTCGGAAGCCGAGTCATACAGGTCTGCAGCCGCGGTCCAAAGCATGCCTGCAGATATCCTGCTGCGCATCATGGAATCTATGAATCTCAATGTTGTTCCTGGGCAGGCAAGAGGTGCCGACGCATTTGTAATGAGCCTGCCTGCCTTCCTGGCCGCAGTTGGTGAGAAGGAGGGATTGTCTCTTGCCAACTATCCTATTAATGGAGGCATGGTGTATCTCTCAAAGGCGCACCTAATACCGTTCATCAGGGACGTTTCTGCCGCACGGATAAAAGCCGGCCTCCCAATAGACCACCAGAGCATACCAAAGGAGGTCATAGCCTACGCCAAAGGCGTGAGCATAAGCAAGAGGTACAAATACAGCACGTCGTTCAAGGGCGAAACCTGGATAGACAGGCTGCTGCAGAATCCGATAGCTGACGTGAGGCACAGGACTGTCAACATAATACTCGCACCCTATCTGGTCAATACCAAGGGGATGGGAGTGGATGATGCGGCAAAGATAATCAACGATTACATAGAGCGGTGCAAGAAGGTCGACCCGGCCACCAACATAACTCCATCATACGTGAAGTACCAGTGCAATTATGCGAAGAGGAGGGGCCTCAAGCCAATGTCTTTCGAGAACGCGAAGGAGCTGCTAGGGCACGTGATAGACATAAACCTGATCAGACCCGTCAAGGGTTCTGTTGGTGCCAGTGATGCGGACAAAAAAGAAGAAAAACAAAAAGAAGAAAAATAGCAGTCCGTTTGTTATAACGCAGCTAACCAACATAGCCGGCAGGCTGCATATGTCGATGCCGGGACTAGCACTTTTGATTCCGATGGCCCTGTCAGTAATGCTTATTTTCCTATCCTATCACGGCCCATTACCGATAAACGGGGATGATAACTACATATACATGAATTATGCTGCTATGGTCCATTTCAGCGGCATATCCTCGCTTGCACAAGGCGGCGTTCTATCGACGAAATATCTGCTCATATTAGGTATGGCCTCAATGTACGCCATATTCGGACCGGGAGTGTTCGCGGCCACGGTATTCGAATCCCTCTGCGCCGTTGTTGCGATATTTGCCATATACAAGATAGGGTCGGAGATATACGGAAAGGGTGTCGGCCTGCTGGCGGCGTCTCTTTGCAGTTTCTTCCCCTTAGTGGTGGTAGAAGCCGCGATAATAGGTGATGACATACCTATGATGGCGGCAACGTCGCTTGCCATGATGTTTTTTGTTCTCGCCATAAAACGGAAAAACAAGATGTACTACGTCCTGGCCGGATTTGTCGCAACTCTCGGGGAGTTAATAGTAGCTGAGAGCCTGATAATAATTATCCCTATGGTCGCGATATGGGCGTACCTAGCCGCGAGGGGCAGGATAGAGAGCAAGCTGAAATCGGCCGCTTCCTTTGCCTCCGGCATATCAGTCGCGGTTTTCATAATAATATTTTTCAGCTATCTCGCCTCGGGGAATCCATTTTATTCCGTAACTGTAAGCGAGCATTGGTATTCCACATATGGTGCCGCCACTGTGCCATATTTAATCAATGGAATGGAATACTACCTCAGCACCATGCTCCCATTCAACCAGTTCTTCGGCTATTACGGGCATACTTCGGCTCAAGGAGTTTCATTTTTCGGGGGCCTCATTATGCCAAACTACATTTCTAGCATAGTCAGTTCCCGCACCGATTTCTTTCTATACGGGTACTTTTTCTACGCTGCGATAGCGGCAATCATCTACCTGGCAATAAAGATCGAAAGAAGGGCGTTCATACCCCTGGTATGGTTCGCCTTCTCTTTCCTGTACCTGGTTTTCGGCTCGCAGAGCCTTTCCGCATATATCCAAATTAACCAGTTTACCCGATTCACGGCAATATTTGTGCCAGCACTGACGCTCCTAATAGCAATGGCGTTGGTGAAGGCGTATTCGGCCCTGAAGAAGAGGCACAGGGCGGTATCAATCTCCTTTGTGGTTGTGGTCGTTGCGGTCCTCTTCGCCGAATCGATATTCCTGATAAGCTACATGTCAAATTCCATGTCGCATTCGCCTATCGCTATATTCACAAGAGGAATCGCGGCGTACATGGAAACGCTTCCAAACGGTACTATAATCAGCGTACCTGGCGCGTTTACATTACTCCTCCCGCCATACATGAATTACCACAGGATAAATTTCGAAGCCCCAGTACGCCACCACTCTCTACCAAATAATCCGATACCTCAGTATGTAGTGATGGCATACAACGGGAACCAGAGCATCATCAAGAATGCGAGCGAGTTGGCCTACAAGCCTATAAATTCAAGTATTAGCAACACATCATTAATGTATGAATACAACTTACCCGCGGAAAACCAAAACATTTCGGTGTACAGGATCAAATAATGGTGGCGTGAGATGAGGACGGTAGGGCTATGTCACATATGCGGCAAACCGGCATCAAATACATGCGCCCTCTGCGGCAAGAGCGCATGCACGTCGCACTATGACAAGACACACGGCATATGCACGTCATGCATGCGCGGCAAGTCGGCCAATGGTGGAAAAAGCCGCTAATCGGCATGCCGCGTTAGCTTTATATAATATACCCTGCTAATTGGTACTGTCAAACGGCAATAGGGGCAGGGAAACGCCCGATCCCATTCCGAACTCGGAAGCTAAGCCTGCCCACGATATGTGTGTACTGCCCAACCGGTGGGAAAGCATATTGCTGTTTGGCATCGCATTCTACTTATCTGCAACAAAAGGATCAGCGGAGCATGATTTGGGCCTGCCGAAGCAGGCCCATGTCCCTGGAGGTTCTATTTTCCAAGAGTTGCCCAGTGTGGCGGGCAAGTAATCCTTTTCCTTACAATATTTAGCCCTTTCCACATGCTTAGACAAAAATATAATAGTAGATAGACAAATGCATGATATGGTAGTAAAATATATAAAATCTCAGTGAGAAGGCAAAGCACAGACATGCGCAAGCCTTGCGCCGAGAAATAGGGCAGTCTCTGGTCTTCTTTTTCCAACGGTCTCAGCGCAGGCAGCATGTCTCGAGTGGGTTCTATGAAACAAGAGAGAAACGCGGAGCGCGAGCTCTACGATGCCATAGAGGGCCAGGCGAAAGCCATGGATAGCCTATACGGGACTGAAGACGGTCCGAACGGGAAGGGAATGAAGGTTTCCGATGCGAGGTTCGTGACGGATCTCAAGACCTTGGTGAACGAGCTGATAAGGGACAGGAAGCTCTGCGAAAGGTTCAGGGATCTGGAGCTGAGAAACCTCAGATACAGCATAAGCGTGCTGGTAGATTCGGACAGCCTAGAGTTTTCCATCTCTGATGGCGCCAGCGAGTGACGGTTTTTCTTTTTCTTTTTTATTTCCATTCCACACTTATTATAAATGCAGAGAATGAATCAGGATCATGCTGATAGACCAGATAGAGCTCAAGTCTTGCGATGGCGGGATCTACGAGCCGCTAGAGGACTCTGTCCTGCTCGCCAAGGCGGTCGAGGAGCATGCCTTCGGCAGTTTCCTTGACATGGGCACCGGTTCTGGCATACAGGGCATCATTGCCGCTAAGAAGGGCTGCGATGTCACATTTGCCGACATAGACGAGAAGGCGATAAGATGCGCCAAGGCCAACGCAGAGGCAAACGGGGTACACGGGAAATTCATCGTCTCGGACCTGTTCGACGGGATAACCGGCAGGTTCAATACTATATCATTCAATCCGCCATACCTGCCTTCGGAACCCATAATGGGAGGCAGGCAGCGCGAATACGCGCTGGACGGCGGCAGGCTGGGAAGGGAACTCATAGACCGATTCCTCGCAAATTATTCGAAATATGTAGAGGAGAAACACATAATCCTACTTGTTGAAAGCTCCTTTAACGGATATCAGGAAGATGCGGAACTCCTAAAGGCAGAAGTGACAAAGGTCCATTACAGCTTCGAGGACATAGCGGTCCTCGCGTTCAGATAGGCCTCAATACGTAGCGGCGCATTGGTGATCTAATGCATGCATGGGTAAAAAAGTTCCTCGGAGCGATAGCACTGCCCAGAAAGCGCGCTGGGAATTCTTTGTATATTGGCGAGTCCATATCAGGGCTCAAAAAGCAGCGCATAATCAGTTGCACGCATAATGGAAGGTCGATGCAGGTCGACTCTTTACTGGAATGGAAATGGTCGAAGAAGCGCGGCTCTGTCGGGATAAATGTCGAGGGCGAGCCTAACCCCCACATGCTGATAACAGGCATGAGCGGCCATGGGAAGAGCACGCTTCTCGAGGCGATAGCGGAACAGCTCTCCTCCAACGGCAAGAACGTCCTGGTATTCGACGTGCACAATGAGCACAGCGGGATAGGCGGGGGAATGGCGCGTTTTGTCGATGCGCACTACAACAGCGTTAATCCGCTGGCATTGGACGGCATGACGGTCAACCAGCGCATTTCTGGCATCGTTTCGATGCTGAAATCGCTGTACGGCCTCGGGCACATACAAACCACGAAGCTTAGCCAGTGCCTGTGGTATATGTACAGGAAGCACGGGGCAATGTCGCAATATTCCACAGAAATACAGACTTCGCCAACCATAGCCGAGCTCGTAAACGAGATAGGCATATTCATATCGAACGCCAAGGGCGCCACGGAAAGGAACGCACTGCTGCACCTCAAGGCCAAGATAAGCGGGTTGTCAAAGCCCAGCTTCATAAAGGACACGATAAGCGTCAGGCAGTTGATGGGCGGCCTGAACATAATATCACTAGCGGACATAAAGAGCAAGGAAGAGCTCTACGTGTACGTCACCACGATACTTGAGAGGGTGTACTACATGATGAGATCCAACAGCATAAACAACGGGGTCTCGACTTACATAGTGATAGACGAGGCGCAGTACCTGGTCGGCAGCTCAGCCGACAGCGCATCGATGATAAGGAGGCTAGTCGAGGAGGGCAGGAAGTACGGAATAGCTATGGTGCTTGCTACTCCATCAATATCGAGCATGGATCGCCGCATGATGGCCAACATGTCTACCATAATGTCATTTGCCCTCAGGGAACCCACCGAAGTTTCCTACATATCGAAGCTGGTATCATCAGGTATGGGTACTGACCGCGCTATAATGTCCGTGCTGCCAAGGCTGGGGAAGGGCGAGCTACTGCTGACCAGCAGCAGCGTCGGCCCAGTGCTGGTCAAGACCGCACGCGTCATGGCGAAGCCGCGAGCACCGGAAGCGAAAGCGCCGCTGCGAGACAAGACTGCGGCACTCGCAATAAAACCGGTAAGGGCAGACGAGCTTAAATCCACAGTCGGCAGCAGTGTGGTAAAATCAATGGTCGCAAGCGGCGAGCTGACGGCCGCGACTTCCTACACTGGACGGAACGCTGAAGAATGGGTGATGAAGAAGAGCGGTGCGTTCACCATAGAGCACGAGCTTGCGGTAAAGCGAATAGCTGAGTTTCTCACAAACGCGGGGCTGACAAACAGGATAGAGGACAACGCTAACAATCCGGACATAGTGGCATACAGGGATGGCATGATAATAGCAATCGAGTATGAGACTGGAAGCAAGAGCTCCGCATCTACCATGGAAATGCTCGAAAGGAGGAAAAGCGGATACGACTATGTCGTAGTCGTGACGCCCGGCACAAAAGCACATGAAAGCAAACCAAAAGGCAGCAAGGATTAAAAACAGCCGTAAAGAACAATAACCGTTGCGTGGATGTCGGAGTCCTTAGAGGATGGCCATCGACATTCGTTCGTGCGACAATTCGACACGTAATACTGGTGCTGACTAATGGAAGATATCAAGGGGATAAAGCCGTGGCTGATAGCTCAGGACATTTTTACAAAGGTGAAGGACGAGCTGGTGCTGGAGGCAATAGACGTGCTGCATGAGCAGGTGAACAAGAAGAGGATATCCATCGAGGGGCACACTGTCACACTGCCTGAGCAGCCCTCCGATCTCGACCGAGACCTGTTCATAGTTAACAACATACTCAAAGAGGCAGACGGCATACGAAGCCAGTACTCGGAATACATGAACAAAGCGGCAGGCTCCGGCTCATCAGATCCCCAAGTCGTGGAGAGAACCGAGGAACTCAAGAAGATGCTGCTTGCCGTTTCAGAGATAGAGATGCTGATGTCAATGAGCGCGGCAGCGAACGAGATGGTCTCTTCCGTGAGCATGTACGTGAATGAATCGGATACTGCCAATGTCATAGCGAAAGCTGCGGCCGAAGGCCATGATGGCAGCAGGGCAGATCTCATGGACTATATACACAACAGCGCAAGATTTGCAAAGGCAGAGGTGTTTGATTCCGAAGAGCAGGCCATAATCGATAAGTCGATATCACTCTTCGAGGAAATGGACGGCAGCACCACCACCAGCCCACACGAATCATCAGCCGCTCCTTCCGATGCTGCGTGAGACCAGGTAATATATCACAGCGCATATAGCCACTATTGCGGCAAAAAGGAGCGCTATGTAATAGTAGTCTATGGAAGGCGCCGCAGCATGCCTTGACGGGACACCGATGCCTATCGTCTTGCTCGCCGTGTTTCCTGTCTCATTGGTCGTGTAGTTCTTCGTATAGTTTATTGTGGTCGTACTGGCGCTCTTCGATATATTAGTCAGGTTGCTGAAGCTCACTCTTCCGATCGATATCATCGAACTGATGTTTACTATCTGGTTCCCGCCCTTGTATCCTATTATCGATACGTTAGAAAGTGTCACGTTCTTCGAGTCATCTACGTATAAGGCAGTGTTGCTGGAGTTGTCGGCGATTATGTTGGTGTTTGTCACATTCACACCGTTAGAGTTGTATACCCTGAACCCATTGCCGTATATGTTGCAGTTCTCTATCTTTGTGTTGTTTACTCCTGATATCTCTATGCTAACGTTCTTCGAGTTTATGTTGCCTCCGTTGCAGTTTATAGTGACGTTGTTCACGATTACATCCACAGGTATGTTGCAAAGGCTGCCATTGAGCCAGAACGTGTGCAATATACTCAGGTTCTTGTACGGCATGGAGTAGTAGCCTGGGAATAGTATCTGGCTTGCATCGCCTATCTGGCAATAAGGCAGGCCAACGCCGTACGTTTCAGTGGTAGAATTGTCGTGTTCGTTTGCCTGCGGCGACTTCAGGATCGCTATGTACTCATATATGCCGGGAGCCTGCTTGCCCACCTTGTACGAAATGCTCCCGTTCGTTATATTGTGCTGCACATAGGCCAGGGTGTTGTTCTGGTCCCCCTGCCAGCCCCTGTCTATGTAAAGCGTCATGTTGGTGGCGTTGCTGTACCTTACTACCGTGTAGTTCCAGTATATCGTCGTGTTGTCTGGGAACCTCACGTTCTCCTGCATGGTCGGATACACCAACGTAGGCGTGTAGTTCATGTTGCCTGTGATGTTGAACTCTTTGTATGACAGCTCGTCCCAGCCCCAGTAAGGCGTGACGAACCAGTAGGGGTTAAAGCCGACCGTCCTATTCCTGTAGACTTCCTTCTGTTCGAGCGCGAAGTGTATTATGCCCGTACTGTTTACCGATGCGTAATATCCGAATCTCGGCAGAGTGTAATTGGCGATCAACGCCTGCTGCCTTATCACGTTCATGGCAAGGTTCTGCGAGTTTATGAATACCGAAGCGACCTTCGCTATCGCATACGGCACTACGGTTATGAACAGCGACGTCGATGGCGTGCCGTCATAGTTTTTTGACACGAAGGTGAAGTAATGGCCGATAGCCACGTTCGACAGGTTATCGGAGAATGACATCGAGTAGGTCCCGTACGGGCTTATGAGGTTGTTAGACGCGTTCTTGAGGCTGGCTATCTGCGCAGATGCGAACGTGCAGTTGAACAGCGTGTTGTTGAACGAGTCGTTCCCGAATGTAACGCCGCCGATCTGCGGGCTTGCCCCGCTGCATAGCACCTTGTCCTGCGAGGAATGCGCCGCTACGTTAACCACTGCTGAGGCGCACGCCCCTGCGCTGGACGCGTGGTACGTCTCTCCTATGCCTGTGACGTTTATCTCACACGACGAGCCCTGCGCATACGCTGTATGCGCTAGCACGGCAATAGAGAGCACAGCTACAAGCGCGACGGAAAGAAACACCATCATCTCATAAGGTCGCATAAAAATCATTATCCTACATGGTATATATACTTTGGCAGGTACGGCAGCTCCGGCGTCTCTCCGGATATGACATACTGCGGGATGTTGGACGGCATTACCACTGTGTAAACCAGCTGCCAGTCCGGGCACGTGGCCGTGGCGGACCATATAACATAGCTATTGCTGGAGAACGACGAGCACGGGGTGGACGCATTGACATTGAAATTCACCAGGCGCGTATCCGGATTGCCTAGGTATGTCGGCAACGTGCTCGCGCTGTACGCCTCACCAAGCACGTTCTCCAGATATATCTGCGATCCTACTGGGGTATTGTACCTGAGGTAGTTGCCCACCTGCGAGACAATGCTTTCAGGGTAATGTTGCCAGTTGTACCAGAAGTGCTCTATTACGTAGTTGTTCGCAAACATCACCGCCAGGATGAAAGCTATCACAGCAACATCCAATGCCAGGAGGTATCTGTTCTTCACCTCGAGCATCTTGGCGAACCCTATCCCTATTATGGCGGCCATAGGCACCCCTCCGACAAGCATGAATCTGAGCAGCCTGTAAGCCAGCACGTACACTATGGAAGTATGGCCTATGCTGATCACGTAGCCGATATTGTTGTATACGATGCCGAATCCGCTGTTAGCCGTGTGGACTATGTGCATCGACATCGGTCCGAACTCGAGGAAGAGCGTTACGACTGCGAACCACGCTATGAAGGTGAACGCGCGCCTCTCCCTTAATACCAGGAGCAGCACCAGTATCGGGACCACGACATAGTATAATATCCCGTAGTCCGACGGGCCATGGGAGAAAAGCACATTTGCGGCATTGTTCAGGTTCGCAGCTACGCTCCCGCCCGCGAACAGTGTAGACAGCATATGGTACTGGAACATGCCATTAACGTAGAACATCAGGTTGTCGTTCGTGGTCGGTATTGTCACCGAAGTGGCGTTGAGTACCCCTACATTGCTGTAGAACCCCAAATTGCCCGTTATCGTGGCGAACGGATGGCCTGAGTTGGCCGCGCTGATTATGAATACCACCAAGAACGCCATCGCAATTCCATAGACGAAGAACAGTGTATTCCTGTCAATGCGTATGCTCTTCCTGTAAAGCAGGAAAAGCGCGTACAGGAGCACGAACAGTATCACTACTGCACCCTCGTAGCTAACCAGCCAGGTAAACACGAGAAATACCCCGCTCGCAAGGTAATACCAGCGGTTGTTGCCCTTTCTCGCGTACAGGAAGAAAAGCACGGCAAGAGAGGCGATGAATGTCAGCCCCATGTCTTCCCCGACATTTACCGCGAACTTCGTAGCGAGCGGATATATGCTGAATACGAAGGCGCTGAGGAGCGCGGCCTTCCTATTGTATAGCAGCCGCACGGCAAGGAACACAACGACTATGCTTCCCATATACGAGAGTATGTTCCATAGCGAAGAGGTGAACCCGTTTACGCCCAATACGAGGTATATCAGCGTTATAGGCAGGAAACTCATCGGCCTGAGCGAGAATATGTAATGCGGATTCACGTTGTACGTGCCGTTTATCACGCTGTATGCTAGAAACAGGTAGTTCGGGTCATCGCCATACTCGCTCGGGCCCTCAAAGTGCGTAAATGCGAATGCAGCTGCGTTCGTCAGTATGATGGCAAGCACTATCAGCACTGCATACTTCCTCGAAAATGCAGCCAGGTCGCCCTTCAAGTCCCCCTGCCTTTTCACTTTCAATCAGTTCACCTTTACAAGAGTGCACCTGCTGGATATGATGTTGAATACCGTCGCGTTCGACGCATCCTTCATGTTGAACGTCAGGTTGTTAAACTCATTACCCCAATTCGTATTGTTGGCATAGGACATGAATGCGCCGCCGCAGAAGTACCATGACTTGCCTGATGCGTTCTGCATTGGCACCACCTGAAAGTCTATGGAAAGGTATTTCGTGTCGTTGTACCCGCGCGGCGTGCCTATCACTGTTTTATTGTAAAGGAGCTGGAAATAGCTGCTCACGTTGGCCTTGTTCTCGTAGACGAGCATCTTGTCGGTGCCCTGCTGGTAGAAGCCGAAGTAGTGTACTTCCCTTGTCGCGTTAAGGTATGGGGACGAGTTGTAAAGGTCAAATCCGAATTCGCCAGTGTACGTGACATTCACGTATAGGGTGCTTCCAGGCTGCACCGCACCAGGATATGCGGAGACGTTCACGCTGTTTATCTTGCTTATGGTGACGTTTTCGAATAACGTCATATTATTCTGGTAATAGAGGCTCTCAGATGTCAGGTTCTTTATCTTTGCAATGTACTTGTGGGCAGGTGTGCCGCCGTTCGCGGTTGTCGTGGCATCCTGAGGCACGGTTGTCGTTGGTGTTCTGGCATGCGCGGCGCCTTTCACCGCATTCATGGCCACTATTATTATGATCAGGACTACCACTAGTGCGGCTACCAGTGAGGTCGCAATGAAAAAAGTTCGATCTCTCCTGTACTCTTTCAGAATTGGGTTCATCGAATCAGATAACATTTATTTATAGATTAATTTAAAAACACTAATATAAATGAAGTGCGTGGTCCGGCAATGAAACATTCCCGATTACTATCCATATCCGCCATCATCCTGGTGGCCGTTGCAGTGGCCATAATATATGCAAGCATCAGCACACAGCATGCAGCAATACAGACAACACCGAGGTACTGCAGTTTCAACGGTACATCATTCTTCTCTTCGAACATCATCGTGCAGGGTAACTTCACTGTGTCGGCATACGTCAACTTCACGCAGCCCGGAATCCTCATATCACAAGGTGAAGGGAACAACTCCCATGCTGAATGGTACCTTGGCATAGGCGGCGAGACAAACGGCATGTTGGGGTTCGGCGTGTTCAGCAACGCGCCAACAGGCAACAGCACCACCTTCGGATGGAGGTTCGCCACGGCCAACGTGTCTTATGACAGGGAATATTGGGTCGTTGGCGTGTACAATACCACACATGTCAGCCTGTATGTGAATGGAACTGAGGTATCATCAACGCCGACTCCATATCCCCCAATCAACGACAGCCATGTCACATTCATAGGTAGGAGGACATCAGCATTCTACGTTAACGGCATACCCTCATTCGAATATTTCAGGGGAAGGGCAAGCAACATAGAAGTATTCAGCGGTGCGCTAAATGGTTCGCAGGTGGCGCTTCTGCAGAACGGGACAACAAGCATAAAACCAGTGCTTGCCTATTGCAACATATTCTTCAGCGGCCAAGACAGCTAGTGGTGTTGTACAAAGCGAAGTTTTGTCCCTCGCTGCTTATGTTGAACACGGTAGGGAACGGGGCAGGTGTCGTTCCGGTCAGGTTCTTCTCGTAATACCCGACGTATATGTAGCTGACGTTGTACCTCCTTATCAGGCTGCAGTTCCAGCTCTTGTATATCAATAGTTCGTTGTCGCTTGCATTGACTAGGTTGTTGAAAGGTATGCCTATACCACCTACATAAGTTCCCATCGCCGTGACCATCTGTCTTCCGGTAAGGGCCGCCATCGGGTTCCTGAGCGATACGCCTGACGCTTCCGGAGAACCTAGCCATGAAGGCATGCTCATCATGACGCTGTTGGCATTGGTATCGTTCAGGATAAGCCCTGCGATTCTGAAATCGGCAGGGGAAAACAGTATGTTGCTTTGGGGGTTGCCTCCATGGTACAGCGCTGTGTTGTAATAGCCTACTGAGCCCACCATCTGCCCGTACAGGAACAGCGCGTTCTGCCCTCCAACCAAAGCAAGCACCACGAATACCAGCAAGAACCTCTTACCCTTTGAATACTTCAACGGGTATGCGGCGAGTAGCGACATGAACAACGCGAAAACCATCGATGCCTTGTTGTTATCTGCAAAGGACGGCTGCATGGAAACTATGTTCAATACCACGAACAGTATCAGGAAAGGCACACTGAGAAGGAGCATATCTCTCCTTACGCTTCCATCCGGCCCTTTCTTGCCTGCCTTGCCCATTGCCTTTCTTCCGTCATCTTTGCCCACTTTGCCCTCTTTGTGGAATAGGAGGACGTATGCACCGTATAGGGCAAACGGCAGCAACAGCCCATACGACTTGAACCAAAACACCAGCCTATTCGCCAGGCTGTAGAAGACGCCCAGCGCAGGCACCGCGGCATGTTGCGGCCCGTATCCGCAGTAGAAGATGTCATTGTTGAGCACAGGATAGAGGAAGGTGTGCACGCTCTCCTGCGATGCTATGAAAAACACCTGCGGCAGGGCCAGGACGAGCATTATGACAATGAACACGCCATACTCGGCGAATCTCCTCTTCAGCAGCATGTAGAGCATGAGTATGTTTAAGATGATGAATATCTCACCCTGCATGAGCGGCATGAGCCCGACCAGCACCCCGAGTATCGCAGCATGCCTCTTCGAGAAGCCGTCCTTGAAGAGGATGAGAAGAGCTACCAGCGCAATCACAAGCGCAGTGAGTGTATCCCTCTGCGGTGACAGCACCATCTCTATTATTCCCGCTCCGAACGCGAATGTCAACTGGTTCTGGCCGCAGAGCGCACCGAGTACGTGCGGTGCATAAGAGAATATCTGCGAGGAGAACAGCAGGAATATGAATGCGGCTGCGGCCGAGACAAGCCTGTCTTTCGAGAGCCTGTAGGCCAGGAAATATGAAAGTGACACCAGAAGCGCTGAGAGGATCGCCCCTACCACTATTGTGCTGGCTACAGAATTCATACCGGACCTTATCAGGATCGACAGGTAATAGTCGGCTAGGAACGGATAGAAGAACTTCGCGCCGTGGAAGTATGGGAAGTCGAGGACTGTCGCAGGCGTCGAGTATGCGAAATGGTTCGCTATGCCAAGGTGCCATGGCAGGTCAGTAACGGCCCCTCCGTAAGCTATCACGTTGCCGAAGGCGTCGAACCTCACGCTGAAGAGGAAGTATGCTACGATGAACGCGAACACGAATGATATTATGGCGTATGCGGTAAGCTTCCTGTAGAACATGTTTTTGTCCCCATGGATCTCACGCATGTGGAAGAATCCGACTACTGCAGTGGCAAGGCCCTTTACGAGCGAATATGCCTTCGACGGTGCCCTCTTCCAAGCGCCGTTCCTTGATATGTACGCCAGCGCAACCAATGAGAGTGTGGTGAAAATCGCATATGCATATGCGAACCCTGCGTAGAAAAGCAGGATGAAGAAGAGCCACGACGATACGAGCAGGCCAAGCGGAAAGGCGTACAGCGCCCTGAGCGCAAGCTTCTCTCCGAATAACGATGCAATAGAGAAACCCAGCACCGCGGTGAGGGCCAGCGTCACCATCCAAAGCAGCATGATATTACTTTTATATTGTTTTACAATACTGTTGAATAGGGAATTTTAATAAACTGGTGTAGTGCGGTGCCAAAAGGCAGAAAGAAAGGCGGGAAGAAAAGGGCCACCAGCCACCGCTCCCGATTAAGGCGCCGCATAGGCATCGACCCGTACACCATCGCACTCATCGCCCTGCTCGTGTTCTCCGTGTTCATGGAGGTCTATTTCTTCTACGGGCCGAGCCAGATAAACGCAGCGGACAATTTCCTGTACACAAAGATTGCAAGGGGTGTGATAGACAACGGCGTCTCTACGTTGCAGTACGGCGGCAGCGTCTTCAAGTCAGAGTACTTCCTCATATTCGGCATATCCGCTTTCTACTCATTGATGGGCAAGAGCGTGCTATCGTTCGCCATGTTCGGGATAGTGACATTTGCAGGCACTGTGCTTCTGGTATACCTTATAGGCAAGGAACTGTACGGCAGGAAGTCGGCCATGATGGCTGCGCTGCTCTACAGCTTCTACCCCATGGCAGTGATATACGGCGCCAATGTGAGCGATACGGGTCCGATGGCGTTCTTCGCGGCGCTTTCAGTGTTCCTGATGGTGTTGGCATACAAGCGAGCCAGCCAGGCACCACGCCAGAGGGGCCGCAGAGCGCCAAGCAGTGTGCCACTATACATTCTGTCAGGAATCATTGCGACTATCGGCCTGCTGGTAACTGCGGAAGGCGTAGTCATACTGGTCCCGATCGCCGGTTTCCTTGCGGCTGCGGCATTTTACAATAGGGATTTCTCACCACTGAAAGGTCTGGGGTATGTCTTCCTCGGAGTAATAGCGGGTCTCGGGATAATAATGCTCACCAGCGCCGCAATCACGGGCAGCCCTCTCCACGCGCTATCGGCCATTTCCGGCCTTTATACTTCCATATCAAACACGCACGGAAACCTAATGTCGTACCTGAGCACCATGATGCCTTATTCGCTCTCATCTCCGATAACTCCGGTTAACTACAATCCGGACAATTATCTATCGGGCTATTTCATGTATGCCGCAATACTTGCGGCAGCATACTTGATCATAAGAAAGGATAAAGGATCGATGCTGCCGGTGATGTGGTTCCTTGCCGCGCTGCTATACCTGTCATACGGCACCATGAGCCTCTTCAAATACAACATCATCCAGTTCGCCACCAGGTACGCCATGCTCTTCGGCCCTGCGATGGCTCTGTTAATCGGTCGCGGAGTAATAAACTTCATAGGGCTCCCCATTCACCGCAGGAAGCGCGCCGACTATAAATTTGCCGCAAAGTTAATCATATCAATAGCGCTGGTGGCTTTGCTGTTCGCGCAGTCCGTTTACCTGATATGGTACCTCTCTGCCTCGGAATACGTGAGCGTCCAGCCCTTGGCCCAGATCGGAAACTACATCAATTCCCTGCCGGCCGGAACCAGCATCACTAAACCCTACAATGTCTATCTGTCGGCGTATGTCGACAATGGGTATAACATCACCAGCGTTGTGGTTGTAAATTCCTCAAAGGTAGACAACGGTACATATGTGGTTGCCGGCAATCCCACAGGCTTTCCGCAGGAATGCGGGATAGGTAGCATATCAGGCCTAGATGAGGTGTTCGCACCCGCCGCTGCAAATACAATAAATCCACCGCTGATACCGGAGTATTGCAACATGTACAAACTGAGAGTGTACATAAAGAGCGCGAAATGATTCCCAGAATAAAAATGGGTGAAAATCCGTTTCCTTTCTTTTGCGGTTTAGCGCATATTAATGACTTGAGCATGCGCCAGGGTTGGGATTTGAACCCAAAAGCCCTTGCGGGCACCGGTTTACCTGTGCGCCATATCGCATCACTAATCAGCTCTTGAGGCAAAGACTTCAAGACCGGCGCGTTACCAGATTCTGCCACCCTGGCATGTGTAGTGTATTTCTGTCATAATATTTTATAGTTTGCCATAGATTACTAAGATAGTGTTGTTATGAGAGGAGCAGACGCGGTGACGCTTTCGAGGATCCCAGCCATAGTTGCGGTAGTGTATCTGATACTGATAAAGTTCAATCCAATCATCACAATACTGCTGATAGTCATTGTTACCGCTCTGGACGCCGTCGACGGTATGGTCGCGGTGTGGTCAATAAGCAAGGGGAAGATAGGCTTTGTCGAGTATGCTAAAGCGGCATTCGGCAACGAGAAGATGGGGCTGCTTGTCAAGAAGTACAAGCAGAGCATATCAAAGGTGGCTAGGCACGGCCCCAGGATGGACATAGCCGGCGACAGGATAGTAGAGTACCTGCTATGGATCATTTTCGCCTATACCGGGATAGTGCCGCTCTTCATACTTCTGATAATGGTCATAAGGCACTCGTTCGCAGATGCGTTCATGGGTGCAAGGGGCACCTCGTCCAAGATGAAGACGCGCGTCGCCATGTGGCTGTACGGCTCGAACGCGAGCAGGTTCGCCGTAAACATGCTGAAGCTTGTCACATTCTCGTATCTGGTGCTCGTATACGTTTCCGGATACTCGATAATCATAGGATACGCGCTGATAGCATTGCTCGCCTCGTTCATAGTGATAAGGGGCGCGGCTGAAGTGTACGAAAGCGCGAGCTAGTTGCTCATGCCTTGCTCTGCATGGGGGATTCGGAGCACTCTATGCCAAACTTGTGGTCTATCCTTTTCGCTATGCTCCCAGTCTCGTCGTACAGGAACGCAGTGACGCTCACCTCGTACGTGTCCGGGAAGCTGTTGCTTGACGTGTACACCTTTATCCTCTTCTCAGCGCTGCCGTTCGGCTTTAGTATTCCCACCTTCGTCATTCCGCTCTTGAGGTCCCTGTCATGCGCCAGCGTAAGTGGCGCTGCAACCTTCACCTCGCATTCGCACCAGTATATCGCATCGTCACCATTGCTGAAAGAGAGGGATACGGATGCCTCGTTCCTTACGAATGCCTTAAGCACAGGGGGGTCCACGTTCACGCTGATGTCTACCACGATAACACGCCGATGATTAGCAATTTATTTATAGATGCCATGTATAAATGAACATAAAAGCTTATAGGGATTACAGGCGAACGGATGCCGATAAACGAATCGAAGCTCATAGAGAGAAGCATAACGCTCAGGAACATGCGCCTCACAAAGGAGGTAACCGAGACGAGGAGGTCGCTTGTCAGGTGGCTTGCCCTCGCGCTCGGCGTGATCAACCCTGGGGAGTCGAGGTATGGCGTGATAGCGGTGCTCGATGCGATGCTCTACTTCCAGTTCAGCAAGCAGGAGGATCCTAACGTGGGCGACATGCTCGAATACATAGGCGGTGCGTGGGAGCCCATGAACGAGAAAACACTCAGGTATCATCTACTTCAGCTGAAAAAGAGCAACATATTAAATAACTCAAAGGGCAAGTACTACTTCTCCCAGCCTATGGTCGGGGACAAGTACGACGAGAGGGCATGGCTAGAAAGCTACTTCACTCGCGAAGTAGACCCAATCAAGGAGAAGATTGCGGTCGCTATGAGAGAGCTAAAAGGAAGGTAACGTTTCATATTTATTCCCGCGCAATTAGCGGCGGATTGTATAAAGCGATAAGGCGGTAAGGAAATGGATAAAGTGATCGGCATGAAGTTTAGCAGGACCAATACAGCAGTATACGCGTTAATAGCGGTAGTCGTGATAGCCGCTGTCTACCTTGTGGCGAGCAGCCTGATGAACCCGGCATACAGTCTGACAGTCGGCATGACTGCATACATACCTAGCACAGTCTACCCATTCAATACCACGGTGTTCAAGGTCAACGTTACCAACACCGGCTCTTCTGAAATAAAGAATATGCCTCTTGGCTTCTATGTGAATAATAACGAGACGCATTTCTACAACGTCACGGTCCCGATCCACGAGAGCGCAACTGTCAACATAACCTACTCGTTCGGCAATCCTGGCAACTACACGTTCAAGGCCGTGGCGGATCCCGGCCTGATAAACAAGATAAGCGACAGGCAGCATGCGGCCGCATCGGTACCCAATGTGCATGTCACCGTCCCGGAATCCCCTAACTTCTACACGGCAATGCCCAACGGCACCACCGTATCCAACAACTTCTATGCGTTTTCCCAAAGGGGCCTTGAGGACAGTATAGTGCTAGCGAGCAGCTTCGGCCTCGGCGGCGTTACCGGCATGTTCACCAACAGTATGTACGTAGGCGAACTCGCGTCTATAATAAACGACGTTGAGGGTGCCACTGTCACGTACAACAACGGCACATCAATAAACTCCATGTGGATGCAGGGCAGCGTATCCCCATTCTGGGTGAACTATTCCCTGCACGCGTACAAGATTGCGGCCAATTCGATCAAGTTCGGCAACTCGACGCTCTACTATTACGGCTCCAACGGGATAGCAACGTGCGCCTTCTACCAGAAGGGCTGGACCAGGCTGCTTGAGTACAACGGTATCGGAAACGAGTCGGCGCAGCAGGCATGCTCTACCGTCAACGCTACATACAAGAACACTTTCAACACGAGCCTGGTCGCCGCGCTCAATGCGAGCCACGTATACAACTATACATCAACTCTCATATACAAGAACTCGACAGGCCTGGGAGAACTCGCATCTGCGGGCCCCGACAACTCAATCAGCCTTGCGAACTTCTACCAGAACAATGCCGGCACTTTCATATCAGTAGTGACTAAGCATAAGACCCTAGACATAAACAACCTCAACCTGAGCTGCACCGGTGTCGTTTACTCGTCAAACAGTCTCAACGCGTGCTCATCTATCATACTGCCTGCATCGAACAGCGTGGCCAGCTCGTACGACATGCTGAATACGACGGAGATAATGCCCAACTACACCTTCACGTTGTACTCGGTGGTTAACAACACCTACCTGCTCTCCGCGCACTACAGCGCCATAGCGCTGTTCAACGCTTCAAATACGGTAGGTCCGTCAGCCGCGTGGTCCAGCGCGTTCAAGAACACCTGCAGCACAGGCAGCAACTCGATAGGCTGCTCTGTCAGCAGTTTCAACTTCACAACGAACACGGCGAGCATATCGCTGAAGAACGACAGGAGCCTGCCGATAACCATCAACAGCGTCAAGTGCGCCATGTACATAAACGGCACCGCCGAGAGCGTGAACGAGACGATAGCGCCTCACACATCCGGCAATATCACGACAACGTGCACGACCATTCCGGTGTCGCTTGTGAGCGCGTTCGACGTCTACAACCTCACTACGATGTACACGTACAACGGCACCGCCGGTGAACTGCACGGCAACATGAGCATAACAAACTTCTTCCAGGGCTGAGTTGAGGACTGGGCTTCCTCAAAGGTTGAGGAAGTCCTTCATGCCCATCCCGCTCGGAAAGGCCCTGTTGCCGCTTGCCTCGACAGGCAGGCCGGCCTCTTCAGCAAGCCTGAGTATCTCCGGCATGTCTATGGTCCTGTGTGTGTAGAGTTCGACGAAGTAGCCCTGTCCGACGTCCACCTTCTTGATGGTGAAAGTCAGCATCTGCAGCATCCCTGATCTCTTGACCCGCGCGCTGTACGTGCCAGCCGCTATTATCCTCTTCGCGCTCTCGCTTACCATTGTTCCACCAACCATACAATAATTAATAATCTATCACAAACAATAAAAACGCGAAGCGTGGCGGTGGCGGATGGAGATCAGTTCCTTAGCAGTGAAATCCTATTTTTCAGCCATTTACGGCTTCCTGTATCCATACCTTGGCAGCGGAATCGCCAACACTGCGCTGTCGCTGCTGATAGGCGTGGCGATATTCAGCATAATAATTGCGATACTGGTATCCCTGTTCGGCCTGATGTACGGCTGGGCTGAGAGAAAGGTGATAGCGAGGATGCAGTCGCGCCACGGCCCGACGTATCTGGGCAAGTTCGGCCTTCTGCAGAACGTGGCGGACCTCATAAAGCTGCTCACGAAGGAAAATATGGTACCAGACAAGGCTGACAAGCACGTGTTCCCGTTCATCCTGCCTTTGGTGTTCGCCTCTTTCGTCCTCATGTTGGCTTTCACTCCGTTCACACCTAGATTCATCGGCGCTGACACGAGCGTGGCTGTAATAGTTGTGTTTGCACTTCTCTCCATCTCGCCTGTTCTTATGTTTCTCGCGGGCTGGACGAGCGGCAACAAGTACGGCTCCATAAGTGCGCAGAGGTCGGTCGCAATAATGATAAGCTATGAGATACCGCTGATGCTCGTAGTGGTCGCTGCGGCCATGACGGCTCACAGCCTGAACTTCATGAACATCGTGTCGTCGCAGTCCCACTTGTGGAACATAGTTGCGATGCCATTAGGCTTCATCGTGTTCCTGATCGTGCTGCTGGCAGAGTTGGAGAGGCCTCCATTCGACCTGCGTGAAGCAGACAGCGAGCTGATATCCGGCTGGCTTACCGACGTCAGCCCTCCTTTCTATGCCCTCGCGCTGCTAGTCGACTACGCAAGGATGCTTTTCGGCGTGCTGATCATATCCGTCATGTTTCTCGGCGGTTGGCTTGGGCCCGCGCCCGTGCCTCCGTTCATGTGGATCGCGATAAAGGCGGTTCTCCTATCTCTGATCATGATAGCGTTCAGGGGTACATTCTTCAGAATGAGACTTGACAGGCTCATAAGGACGGGGTGGAACTACCTTATGCCGCTGTCAATGCTGAACCTTCTGATAACATTTTTATTGTTTGTAAGGTAAGAGTAAATAGCGGTGCTGGATGATGGCAGGTCATGGAATAAAATCACTCGTGGAGGTTGCAAAGCAGGTGGCTCGCAAGCCGACTACCATAGAATTTCCAGAGCATAATGAGAGGAGGAACGACTGCTACAATGGCAAGCACAAGCTCGATGTAAAGACATGCATAAGCTGCGCCGCATGCGCAAGGATATGCCCCAACCAGACAATAGCCATGGTTGACACGGAAACGGATAAGGGCACGAAGAAGATGCCCGAGATAAACTGGGAGAGGTGCCTGTTCTGCGCTCTTTGCGCAGAGGTGTGCCCGACAGAGTGCCTGGTTCTGACGAAACAGACAGACTACGAAGTGTACGATCGCAGGGACCTGATAAAGAGGCCCGAGGAGCTTGAATAAGGGTCAAGTGGTGGAATGTACCTATTGGTGTTCGCGGCTGTCGCCGTTCTGGAGCTCGCTGCGGCAGCGTCTGTCTACCTGTTCAGGAGCGTGCTGCACGCCACCCTGGCGCTCGCGATGCTATTCCTGCTTAACTCAATAGCGTTTCTAGTGCTGGGGCAGCCGCTGCTTGCGATCGTGCAGGCATTCGTGGTGATAGGAGGCATAGCAACCTACCTGATAGTAGCCACCGCGGCCCAGCAGAAGACGGGCTTCAGGCACGTAAGGCTCTCTGCCTTTACGGCCATGTTAATCCTCCTGTCCATAGCGCTCGACTACTCCGTATACAACACAGAATTCTCCAACCTGCCTAGAAACAGTTTCTCCACAGGTGGCGTGCTGGCCATGTTCTCTGGAATCAGCCTGCTGTACCTTATCGTACTCATGCTGTTCTCAGTTTCCATGGGCTCCATAATGATTTTCAAGATGTTCAAAAAGGAGGATGCAAAAGGTAGGAAAAGATGAGCATGCTGTTATTCCTGATACTCGCGTTAGAGCTTCTCGCAGTCGGATTCAGCGGACTGATTGCCAGCAGGCACTTCCTGATAATGATATTCTCAATAGAGATAATGCTGCTTTCGAGCACCCTCGCGGCCACTGCCATATACTATTATGGGGTCAGTTCCAGCATAGGCATCTTCCTTTTTGCAGTATGGGCAGTCATGGCCGCAGAAGTAATTAGCGTGGTCGCGGTGTACAGGTACCTGCAGAAGGCTGACATGAGTATGGACATAAAGAAGCTCTCGGAAATGAAGTGGTAGTATGCTTGCATTGCTCGTGATAGCGCCGCTGGTCGTGTCTTCTCTGCTAGCCCTGCTTCTCGGCAGGCGCAGCACTGCCGTGAAGTACATATCGCTCCTCGGCAGCCTGGGTTCGCTGGCGCTAATCTATCTGGTGTCGCATAACGCCTCCCAAACGCAGAGCCTGCAGTGGTTCAGCATAGGCGGCCTCTCTGCAAGCCTCTCAACTTATACGTATCCACTCAACATGCTGCTGCTCTGGCTGGTCGGGATAATAACTCCTCTCATATTTGCTTACTCAATAGGCTTCATGGAGAAGAACAGCGAGCAGAGCAGGTTCTTCTTCGAGATGGGGCTGTTCGCCGCAGGCATGATGCTTTTTGCGATAGCAGGCAGCTTGATAACTATGTTCATCGGCTGGGAAATCCTAGGCATAACCAGCTACCTGCTCATAGGGTTCTGGTACGGAAAGGCCGAGGCGGCCCCTGCTGCACGAAAGGCGATAACTATAGTGCTGCTCGGGGACATACTAATGCTCGCCGCCATAGTCATGCTGTGGAACTCATACCATACCTTCAGCATTGGCGGCATAATAGCAAGTCCCGGCAGTGCGCTCTACATACCGCTTGTGCTGATAATGCTCGCGGCATTCACGAAGTCGGCCCAGTTCCCGTTCCATGAGTGGCTGCCTGCGGCAATGGCTGGCCCTACGCCAGTATCGGCTTTCCTGCACTCGTCCACCATGGTCAAGGCAGGCGTCTTCATGGTTGCATCTCTGTTCACATTGTACCTTGATGCGCATCTTCTTCCGATAATACTCGTATTCGGGCTGGTCAGTGCCGCATTCGGGGCCGCCAACGCCTCTGCTGAGAAGCACATAAAGAAGATACTCGCGTATTCAACCGTGGAAGACCTTGGCCTGATGTTCGTCGCGCTGGGCCTCGGCGCCTTTGCCGCAGCGATTCTGCTATTCGTAGTGCAGGCGTTTTACAAGGCCCTGCTCTTCATGGATGCGGGGGTCCTAATGCGCACCAACGGAGAGAATGAGAACATCTTCAAGATCTACGGGTCAAGGATGAAGAAGACCATGCTGGTAGCCACCCTATTCGGCGTTGTGTCAATCGCTGGAATATTCCCGCTAGGCGGCTTCTTCGCGAAGGCCTCCATAGGATCTGCGGCTGCTTCTACTAATGTGGTGGCATACGTGATACTGCTTGCGATAGAGCTTGCAACCGGGTTCTATGCGTTCCGCTGGTACATCATACCAATGCGCAATCCACCGCAAGCGGAAGCTACGCGCATGCGCAACTCGTACAAGCTCCTGCCGAAGAGCATGGTGGTTCCATTGTTGCTGCTGGCGTTATTGACCGCGGTCTCAGCCGCAGCGTACTACTACATCCCCTTGCTGCTTACCTCGTCGCCATACGTGCCTGGCGCCGCATTCGGCGCATCTTCTGGCGCTGTGCCAATAATAGGGCTGGCAGATGCATCAATCGGGATCATAGCAGTAGCAATAGGGGCGTACGCCGCATTCCTGCTGTACGCAAGGCGCAGGGCACCTACGCTTTATACGCACACGCTGCTGAGCCGCGCGGTGTACAATGCGCCCTTGACCAATATGGCCTATTCATCGGTCGCGGCCTTTTTCGTCTCGATAGGTGCAGCCGCGTACAGGTTCGATGCGGTGCTGTATTCGCTGTTCAGGTCCGGCGCACTGGCGTTCATCGACATGGGTGAGGCGCTGAGAAAGATGGTCAACGGCCAGACGAGCATATACCTACTCGCGTTCGCCATTGGCATCATAATAATCATAATGCTTTACGTGGGGTAATCGAATGCAAGGAATATTGCTGCTGTTGACGTTCCTTCCGCTTGCGTTCCTAGCTGTGGCTGCGGTGGTGGACAGCAGGCGCAGCCTTGCAGTCGCGGCAATATCAAGCGCCGCATCTCTGGCAATTCTCGCATCCACAGCCGCATTCTCATCGGTTAACTTCTCAGAGTCGTTCAGCTACATATCTTATATTCCGGTATCGTTTACGCTGCGCCTTATCCCTGCCTCTTTCATCCTTCTCATCATGTCATACATAGTGCTCATCGCGGCTTCGGTAGCCGGGAACCACGAGAAGAGATCGCAGAAGCTTGCGGCTTCGCTTATGCTGCTGCTCCAGGTTGCGGCAACGGGCCTTTTCCTGTCGGGCAACCTCTTCCTCTATTTCATCTTCTGGGACATAGGGGTGGTCGCATCGTTCTTCTTCATATACTCGCTCGGGTCGCCGCTGAGGAAGCCCGCAGGAATGAAATTCCTGATATACGAGATGCTCGCCAGCGTGTTCCTCCTGCTCGGAATAATAACGATATACTTCGGCACGCCAGTCCACTCTTTCGACATAGCCTACATAATCGCACATGCGGCATCGATCGGCGTGCAGTCGCAAATACTAATATTCGCATTCATGATACTCGCATTCCTGGTCAATATGGGAATATTCCCTCTGCATTTCTGGCTACCTGATGCGTATACGGAGGCATCCACCCAGGGGTCGATGGTGCTTTCAGCAATACTCTCGAAGTTCGGCGCGTTCGGAGTGTTCCTGCTCTTCGCGATGCTGCCTATGGGCACCGAGCTCGCCAAGTACACCGCGGTGCTAGGTGGCATCTCCGCATTCTATGCTGCGTTCATCATGATGAGCCACAGGGACGTGAAGCGCATGATATCATACACCTCGATTCTCGAGATGGGCATAATACTCATAGGCCTTAGCTCTCTCAATACTATAGGAACATATGGTGCGGTCTACGCTATGCTGGCGCATGGGCTGACGATCGCCCTAATGTTCCTGGCTGCCGGCTCTCTCATGCACGTCTTCGGCACAAGGGACATAAGGACCCTTTCAGGCGCGGTCTCAAAAGCAGGGGGCGCCGCATACTCGCTTGTCATTTCAACATTTGCGGCTACGGGGCTTCCTCTGACAACCGGTTTCGTTGCAGACCTGCTTATATTCATAGGTGCGTTCTCCGCATTCGGGATCGCTGGAGTCGTGCCTCTGCTGGCCATAGTACTGTTCGGCGCGTACATGTACCTGTTCATAGAGAGGTCCGTGCTCTCTACAAGGAAAGAGTCCGAAGCGATAGCACACACAGGGCCCGCGCAGGCATTCGGCTACGCTCTTCTAGTCGGATCAATACTGTTCTTCGGGATACTGCCATTCACACTGCTCGGGTTTGTCAACATATGATGGTGCGAGAATGAGTTACATGCTGATTGGATATGCGATACTTGCCCTGACGGGCCTCCTGCCTGTCGGAGCGCTCGCATCCCTATTTGCGAAGAGGAGGAGGGCGTGGCTATATTGCAGCGCCACGATTCTAGCGGCAATCGCAGTGCTTTCCGCGCTTATGTTATCACACCAGGCAAGCCTAACGCTATTGCAGATATTCAGGTTTTACCCGTTCTCCGAGCTGGTGATAACCCTATTCGCGTCGCTTCTGATCGTAATCGATGTTCTCGCGTACGAGTACTCGACCGATTTCATCGCGTTCTCGCTCTTCTTCGGGCTCTCCATAGCGGGGATGCTATCGGTTGCATTGGCGAACTCGCTGATAACAGTGCTGATAGGCCTAGAGCTGATGGGCATACCAACAGTGTTCATGATACTGACCCACGGCCGCAGGCACACGGAAGCAGCAATAAAGCTTTTCGTGCTGGGCGCCCTTTCCATAGCGCTGTTCGCGTTCGCGATAGCGCTGGTCTCCCCATACGATCCGACCCTTTCGATAGGGCATCTCTCACCAAGCCCGCTGACCAGCGGCACCGCGCTTATAGCGCTCGCTATCGTACTGTTCGCCGCATCGCTGTCCACCGAGGCGGCGGTGTTCCCCTTCAACATGTGGGTGCCCGACGTGTACGAAGGCGCTCCGGGCCATATCACGGCAATGCTCGCCGGCTTGAACAAGAAGGTGGCATTCGTGGCAATGGTAGAGGTTTTCTTCTCTATGATGCTCTATTCCGGGTTCAACTTCCAGCCTATATTCGTGCCTCTCGCGATAGCCACCATGTTCTTCGGCAACCTTGTGGCGCTCGTGCAGACGAACGTTAAGAGAATGATGGCATACTCCTCGATATCGCAGGCCGGGTACATACTGATAGGCATATCTACGATGACCGCAGCCGGGCTCACGGCCAGCATCTTTTACATAGTCGCGCACGCGATAATGATAGTGAGTGCCTTTACGGTGATACTCTGGCTTGCAGAAAAGAACATGAGGACTGTCGACGAGTACTCTGGGATCTGGGCTAAAAACCCTCTAGCGGCGCTATCCCTCACGATATTCATGCTGTCTATGATAGGCGTCCCGCCGCTAATCGGCTTTATAGGGAAGTTCCTGCTATTCTCCAGCGCGATAGGCGCAAACCTGCTGTATCTTGCGTTCCTGGGCATAGTTAACAGTGCCATCTCTGTATATTACTATGGCCGCGTAATCGTCTCGATGTACGGCGGCAGCGACGGGGAGGAGCGCAGAATCAGGATGGCCGATTCGGTGGCAGCAGCTGTTATCGTGCTGCTTGTAGCTACAGTGGTAATTGGAATATTCCCTGGCTTTCTGATGCATGCATCCGCGCTGGCAGGCAACTCGCTAATCAGTACATGGCCCGGCCCCACAACACTGCCGTGACTCGGCCTTCATCCTACAAGGCCGAACGTCAATAGGCTTTTCAGCATGCGCATCGGCCTGTCCATATCACCATGCCTGCCAAAGAAACCCTCAAAGCCCAGTAACTTCATTATTGAGAATGTAGCGCCAAGGTACGCGTCTCCCGCGGCCATGTAATACCTGTGTATCATTCTGTGCATCATCAAGTCGGTGCCATAGGCCTTCCTCCATGCCGTTTCGTAGCCGTCAAGGCGCGATGTACCATCTATTGTCCTCTTTACGGAATCGGCAAGCACCTTCGCGCATCCAACGCCGAAGACTATGCCACCTCCGGTAGTCGCCTTTACCTGGCCCGCAGAATCTCCCACAAGGGCCACATTCCCATGGACGGTCTTCGACCTAGGTTTTAGCGGTATCATGCTCGCATGCCCATTATGGATGCTCCCCAGGCTCACGCCGCTGATAGCATCTGCAGATATGAACATGTCGAAGGCGAGCTTACTGGACACCTTCTGTTTTCCGCCTACACCCAACCCTAGCTCTACGTGGTCCGAGGAGTAGGGTACCGACCACCCGAATAGGCCATGTGAAATATTTTTCGAGAAGAATATGTCAACGGAATCCCCTTCTCCTCCGGCCGGCATATCTGCCTCTGCCTTGTACGTCAGCACGTACTCCCCGATCTTAGGGAACCCGAACGTGCTGGCCACGTTCGACACCGCACCGTCCGCTCCTACCAGTATCGTATCCTCTGATGAGCCTATATCGGCGATGCGCTCCCTGCCGAGCCTCTCCGAAAGATGGATCCTTACCCCTGCCTCTTCAGCGGCCCTCCCTGCCTCCCTCGCCAGGATACCCCTGTCGACTACGCGCGCCTCCACCTTGTCGGATTTTATCACCAGGCTCCTGCCTGCCGCATGGAGCCTTGCACCCCTCAGCGAGTTTACTATGGCATCGGAGTAGTCTATCCCAAGGCTCTCGAGGCCTCTTACCGACAATATGCCCGAAGCCTTCGCCGCACCATCCTCAAGGCTCTTTTTCGAATCGTAAACGTCTACTTCAATGCCTTTCTCAGCTATGAACCTTGCTGCGCACAGGCCAACGATGCCTGCGCCGACTACGACTACATTCATGCCTAAGGAACCCCGCAGCTATATAAAGGCAAGACTTATATTTATATTGTGTTATTAGCTAACAGGGGAGGATTGCACGGCAAAAAAACGTGAGGCTAAGGCTGCAAAGGAGACGCACAAGTCACAGAACGGTGGGCTTGACATACATCCTGTAATAGAGATACAGAACATAGTCGCGAACGCAGAGCTTCACGCGACTGTAGATTTATACGCTCTTTCAAAGGGTGTGAAATCTGTCGACTACGAGCCGGAGCAGTTCCCTGGTGCCATATTTCGAATAGACAGCCCCAAGGCCGTGATAATACTTTTCAAGAACGGCAAGATGATATGCACCGGCACCAACTCGGAAGACAACATAAAGAAGGTGCTCGACTACGCCGCCAAGGCGATAGCGAAGTACGTAATAGCGGTTGAAAAGTGAAACCTAATCCTTCATTGTTTTCCTGAGCTCCCTGTCGAAAGCACGGAAGAACGACTCCCACGAGTAATGCTTCCTCACCCTATCTATTCCATTCTTACCCATCCTCTCTGCGGCGGCTGCGTTCTTTGCTACGAACTCCATCTTCTCTGCCATCTCGCTCGGACTCTCCACTAGGAAACCCGTTTCACCATCCACTACGGTTTCCCTCATACCTCCCTCGTTAACCGCTATTATCGGCTTGCCGGATGCCATCGACTCTATCGGCACTAGGCCGTAGTCCTCGTTTATTGCGGTGAAGAGCACTGCGGTCGACCTTCCGTAGAGTCTGGCGAGCTCCTTGTCATCGACGTCTGTACGCAGCTCCACCCATCTAGTCCTCTTTGCGAGGCGCTCTATCCTATGGTAATAATCGCGGTACATGCTGTCCTTCGAGACCGAGCCGCACATTATCAGCTTATAGCCCTTGTTTCTCGCGCTGAATCTCTCAAATGCGCTTATCGCGTATTCCTGTCTCTTGTTCGGCGAGAACCTGGATGGGTACAGGAAATA
This sequence comes from Microcaldota archaeon, assembly GCA_027365565.1. Classification (GTDB taxonomy): domain Archaea; phylum Micrarchaeota; class Micrarchaeia; order Micrarchaeales; family Micrarchaeaceae; genus JAMCYG01. Next base: position 108,511 of record DAHXMI010000010.1, on the reverse strand, counting down.
CCTGTCGTCGCCCATGTTGGAATATCTCTGCCTGTCTACGCCGCCGTTCAGCACTATCGAGTCCTTCCTACCATAATACTTCTCTATCCTGGATTGAGTGTTTGAGCTGTTCGCTATTATGTGCCTTATGTCCTTCACAATGGACTGGTCCATCCTCCTAACCATGGCCGCGCCGAGCATGTACACCGGCTTCTGCCACGTCTTTCTCATGGACAGTCTGTACCCATACAAGTCATATACCTCTCTGAGGGGTGTATGACAGTACCAAAGCACGCGCTCATTGTTCTTCCTGACCCAGTGGCTCGGGGCAATGTGGGCGTTTATGACATCATAGTCCTCATCTATCTTGAGATTGTAGAACCCCAAGCCCATGCTTAGCCCCTGCGATATCCTGCCATAGGGAAGCATGCCATTGCGCTTTCCTATAACTCTGACGTCGAGGCCGCCGAATTCCTCGAATGTGCCTTTCCTATCGTATTCGGTAGTGTATATCGTTGCGTCGTAGTGCTGTGCGATCTTCAGCAGCACCCTTTCCGCCCCTCCCCTGAGCGTGAGGTTCGATTGGGTTATTATGAGCTTCAAGCAAGCACCGATAGAGGATTAAGCTCATGTAAGAATTTTATATTTTGGCGTTTCAATAGCCTTATAGCAAAGCGCTAATTTTGCGAATGCGATGTGCATGCAACAGTGATTGCGATGGATCTGGGCGAGGGCCTGAGGCAGGCCATAGCAAGGCTTTCGAGGGCCACAATAATAGACTCCAAGACCATAAGGGAGTTTACGAAGGAGCTCCAGAAGAGCCTGCTCAGCGCCGACGTTGAAGTCAGCCTCGTGTTCCAGATATCAAAAGACATAGAAATTGCCGCGCTCAAGAGCAGGCCGCCGCCAGGCATAACCCCAAAGGACTACATAACAGACATAGTCTACGACAGGCTGGTGCACCTGATGGGCTCCACATATGCGCCGGAGATGAAGAGCAAGCGCATACTGATGATGGGGCTTTACGGGTCCGGGAAGACGACTACTTCTGTCAAGATCGCCAAGTACTATCAGGACAGGGGGATGAGCGCAGCGGTCATATGCTGCGATGTGACAAGACCTGCGGCATATGAGCAGCTAGAGACGTTTGCCGCGCAGGCTAACATTACATTCTTCGGCATAAAGGGAGAAAAAGACCCAGTCAAGGTGCTGAAGGCTTCGCACCAGGTGCTCAAAGGGAAGAACGTCGTCATATGCGACACGAGCGGAAGGAACGCCCTCGACGACAATCTAATCAACGAGCTCAAAAGCGTCGCGAGGGAGTTTAACGCAGACGAGAAGGTGCTCGTTGTAGGGGCTGACACCGGCCAAATAGCAGGCAGGCAGGCGAGGGAATTCGATTCTGCGGTAAAGATAAGCGGCGTGGTGGTCACCAGAATGGACGGCTCCGGAAAAGGCGGAGGTGCGATAAGTGCCGCCAACGCCGCGAAGGCCGGCGTAATGTTCATCGGCACCGGAGAGAAAGTAGGCAATATTGAGCCTTTCGACTCGGAGAAGTTCATAGGATCTCTTCTCGGCATACCAGACATATCATCGCTGCTGGAGAAGGTGAACAAGGCAGTAACTGAGGCGAACCTAAAGCCTGAGGAGATGCAGGTAGAGGAGCTGAATTTCGATACGTTCTACACGCAGCTGAAGGCAATGGGGCACATGGGCCCGCTGAAGAATGTGTTCGGGATGATGGGCGCTCCAGACATGCCTAAGGAGATGTTAGACCAGGGTGAAGACAGGCTGAACAAGTTCAAGGTCATAATATCGTCGATGACGCAGAACGAGAGGAAGGATGAAAGGCTGCTTCACAATCCCGATAGGATAAAGAGGATAGCTGCTGGAAGCGGCACAACGGAGCACGATGTCCATATGCTCATATCGCAGTTCAACAAGATGAAGAAGATGTTTAACACGTTCAAAAACGACAGAAGCTTCAGGAAGAGGTTCGCGAAGTTTGGAGTATGACATGGTAAAAATCGACGGTAGAAAAGGGGTAAAGAAGAGAAAAAAGAGAATAACACAAAAAACTGGGTGGAAAAAACCACCCAAGTTATCTCTTCTTCTTCTTAGAAGACTTTTTGGCCTTTGCCTTCTTAGCCTTCTTTGCTTTTTTCTTTGCTGCCATTTTATCCACTTTTATATCGATTTTCTAACGTAATAGAAATTATTTAAATACATATGCAAGTCGCACACGACTAATATAAAACATGTTTATCTTCATATATAAAAATTTACTAAGATAACAGAAAATAAAAGTGATGTCTTGGCTCCGACGCCCGCAGGAAATATCGAGGACAAACTGGAGGAGATGGAGAAGGAACGCCGCAAAATAACGAAGAATAAGGCGACCGAAAAGGGATTGAAGTACCTAATGTCAAGAATTGCCAAGGCGAAAGAAGAACTCGTAAGAGCAACGCAAAGAAAGCACGGCCAGGGATTCTTTGTGAAGAAGACAGGAGACAGGACTGTCGCACTGATGGGCTTTCCCAGCGCCGGCAAATCATCGCTGTTGAATGCTCTTGCAAATACCAGCTCGAAGATTGCAGCATACGAATTCACCACCACGTCGATAATACCCGGTACGATGGTCTACAGGAACGCGCACATACAGGTGCTGGACATGCCTGGCATAATAGAGGAGGCACACCTTGGCGCAGGTGGCGGAAGAACTGTCATAGCTGCGGCAAAGGGCGTTAACCTGATGCTTATCGTGCTTGATATAAACAAGCCTGGTGACCTCGACATAATACTCGATGAGATAAAGGACATGGGAATACGCCTCAACAGGAAGAAGCCTAGCGTGATAGTGAACTCAAAACAGAGCGGCGGGATAAAGATAGAGAAGAACGAGTCATCTATAAGCAGGCAGCACATAGAGGCCGTGCTGAAGGAGTTCGGGGTTCATAGCGCTACAGTTAGCATAGGGGATGAACTCGACGAAGAGGAACTGATAGAGATCATCTCAAACAGGGCTATGTACGCGAGCGCGGTAGTAGCGCTGAACAAGATAGACACGCGTCCAGATTACGAGGAGGTGGCCGGCCAGATATCGCACAAGTACGGGATAAAGGTTGTACCGATAAGCGTCACCGAAGGCATAAACATCAATGTGCTCAAGGAGGTAATATACGATAACCTGAACATCATATCGGTGTACCTCCAGCCGAAAGACAAGTACGAGAAACCCGTGCCGTTCATACTGACCAAAGGCGCGACAGTTGCGGATGCGGCGTCGAAGCTGCACACCGAGATATTCGACGAGCTGAAGTGTGCATACGTGAGCGGCCCAAGCGCGAAATTCAGGAGGCAGAGGGTCGGAGCCATGCACATACTGATGGAGGGCGACACCGTCACTTTCATAACAAAAAAATAATTTACCTAATTTCTCTACAAAAGCGGTAAAAAAAGCAGGACAATATAAACAAAATCACGTATTATATATAAACTTTTAAATATCATTAGGTATAGTTAAACGATTTTGAATATATGGAATTTTTTCCATGCATTCGAAATTAACGTCATAAATTTATACGTTGCAGTCGTATCTAAAACCGTGATAGTTTGTCCATCAGATATTGGGAATTCGAAGATGCCCCCTTCAAGGAAAAGGTAAAGTCCGTGAATGTCAAGGAGATAGCCAGAATATTCTTTGACAACGAAACAGAGGCGTACAGGTTCGCCACCGTCCTTTCTGAGGTGAAGAAGAGGAACGGGATGCATCTTAAGGATATACCTTCGCACATACCGATTGCAACTGCAAAGAGATACCTTGATTTTGCAGTGATGATAGGCCTGATAAAGCACGAGAACAACACCTACCTGCTTACGGACAGGTTCTCGAAGCCGTTCAGGAACATAGCTTCCTATATAAAGGAGTGGATGGACACCGAGACGCATGAGGATCTTGAAATCGAGTTCGCCAATGCGCGCACAGAAAAGCAGAAGAAGCGCGGTGGCAAGAGGAAGTTCTCCTCCGGAGAAGAATAACTCAGCAGGTCTTCTTTTTCCTATTCCTTTTGAGCCGTACCTATTGGTATGCTGCGCTGTTATATGGAGAAGGGAAACGGGCCCGGCGGGATTTGAACCCGCGACCGTCAGCTTAGAAGGCTGCTGCTCTGTCCAAGCTGAGCTACGGGCCCCTATATCTTCCTGATACCTATTACATTTCCAATATTAAAGAATCTCTTCGTGTTTGCCGTAGTGAACATGGCGGCCTCCTCGTATGCCACGCCCTTCGCCTCGGCTATTATCCTTATGGAATCCTCCACGCTGTTAGGCAAGCGGGATGCAGCCGGAGCATCGCTTTCCGCCATTATGCTTGCGGCGTTCATGATCTTCAACGCCCTGCTCCTCTTTCCGGACTTCGGAGGCGGCACAGATATCATATACCCCAACTCCATTATCCTAGCAGCGTGCTCTTCGTCGCCCTCGAAAAAGTGTATGTGCGCGTTCTTCACCTCCTTCTCCTCGAGTATGTCGAGCACATCGCCGATAGCCCCTCGTGAGTGGACTGACATGGGCTTTTTCAGCTCAAGCGCGATGCCTATCATCTTCTCGAAAATCTTATGCTGCTTCGCGAGCTGCTCGGGGCTAGCAGATATCACGTAGTCGAGGCCCACCTCACCTATAGCGACTATCCTGCTGCTGTTGCTCCTCATCATGTTGAGGTTGAACTCGACCTCATCGTCAGGCATCGAAACCGCATGCTGCGGATCTATGCCTAGTGCGGCGAACACGTGCCTGCCATCTGCCATCGCGAGCGTCTTTATGTTGGACATCGTGTCCACCCCGTTCGTCACCATTGTAGCTACGCCATGGTTGACCGCATCCAATATGGCATCATTGCTGTCCAGCATGTCCAAATGGCAGTGCGCGTCCGCTAGCTCTGTCTTCTGTATTGTAATTCCATGGTCTACCATAACCGTCTTCATTGGCATGCGGCGCCCCCTCCCAAGTAAAAACGTGCGATTTGCAGGCTAACGCCAAAGCGAATAGCATGCATATGCTTAAACATATTAAAAGCATAAATATTAACGCATATTAAACTACTGAATAATATGCAGTGATGGCAATGGCCACAAAGAAAGCAAGGGCGGCGCGCAGAAGGGATCCATACAAATACAGTACTATCATCCTGGCAGTTGCACTGGTGCTCCTCTTGGCTTACAATATAGTCAAGATTGTCAACATAGGTCCGCAGTTTGGCAAAACTACCAGCGGAATAGACACGCAGTTGTCTGCTCCGCAACTCTCAGTGATAAACAATGCTCCGGAGTCCGACTTCATTACAGCAGGCAAAATGCTGCTGAACGGCACTCTTTCAGATCCGATAATGCTCAACCATAACCCACAGACGACACCCTACAGCATAGGGGGCAAGCAGAGCGTGATATACATAGGCGCTATATCCTGCATATACTGTGGAGAGAACAGGTGGGCGATGGCGCTTGCGCTGTCGCGCTTCGGCAACTTCAGCAAGCTCTTCATAGGATATAGTAGCTTCGGCGACGGAGACCTGCCTACGCTGTACTGGACGAAGGACAATTACACTTCGCCGGGTGTGAGCTACGGCAACTACTATTCCAGCAGCTACATCAACTTCATATCGGCGGACTACGACTCCAACATAACACAAGGGTTCCAGTTGCCCGCACTCTCCGATCCAATTACATATTACATACAGCATGCGCCGAACTCCACATACTACGGGGCGATGTCGTTCATGAACGCGACGCACAACTTCACCGGTACTCCGTTCACCCTCTGGGGATCCTCGCTCGACCTTGGGGCTGATGGGATAGTGTTCGGCAACACAACACCGAGCTCGTCTACTATTCCGCTGGAATACATGACGCACCAGCAGGTCCTGAATCAGTTCAAGTCGTTCAGCGACCAGTTCGCTTACGGCGAATACGCTGCTGCCGACGTTTACATAGCGCAGGTATGCGCATCCATTACAGGTGGGTCCCCGCAGATATGCCACAACAGCACGATAACAGCCATAGAAGGAAAATTAGGTATATGAAATGGGTATCACAAGCATGCTCAAGGTAATATACAGGCCGAAGTACATAGCCATTAACGTTATCACGGCAATTGCATACTTCCTATTCATATCATACCTTCTGCGCTTCCAGAATTACGGGGTGCTAATAATAAGCGTGCCGCCGTACGTCCTATACTTGCTGTCTATAACCGCATCGATAAGCCTGACTATAGGAATCTACTCCATAGGCAACGCAAGGAACAACCACGCAGGCGGCACCGGGAGCATGACCGGAACAGCGACCGCGTTCGCAGGCAGCCTTGTTGGCGGATGCGGATGTCACGCCCCTATACTTGTATCCGCAATAGCGCTGCTCGGCTTCGGCAGTGCCGCATTCCCGGCCGACGTGCTTCTCACCTCCTATGCGACGCCAATATTCCTGGTCCTGATAATTATAAATATTGCAATATCGATATACTACTTGAACAGGCTTTCAGACCCGAAATGCCGCATTAACAGGCGATCGCATGGCAAAGAGGACAGCACAAAGGAGAAGGGCGCCAAAAAGGGCCGCCGCCAGGCCAGTTAAGGCGAAAACGGCAAGGATAAAAAGCGGCGCCATGACGGCAAAGCAGGCTGCAGGCATAATATCATACCCGCGCCAGATATCTCCTGTTCTCCGCGATCTCGACGATATCATGATATACGGCATACTTACCGGATCGAAGACCGGCAGCGTAAGCAGGCTGTCGCTCGACATGGTTTCTGCAATAAGTTCGACCTCTGATAGCATTCTCAATCTTGACTACAAGCATGGTGTGAACGTCGGCAGGAAGCTGTTCAACATGGTAGGCGCAGGGAAGCGCTATTCATGGTACGGCGAGGCTATACCTGACCTCACCAGCTTCATTGAGAAGGCAGGGTACGGCGCAGTCACATACAGACTTTTCCCGTTCTCTGTTTCAATAAAGATTCATCAGCGCTCCCACAACATAGGGGCGAAGACGCATACGTTCGAGGCAGGAATGATTTCCGGGTTCCTGACTGCCGCGAAGGGGCAGCTGGTTCACGTCAATGAGGGGGAATGCTCCTCAAACGGCTCCGAATACTGCGATTTCGTTACATCAGAATCAAGGGTTCCAGAAGCAGGGGGGCTGAAGGCTGAAAGCGTGTATGGCGCACTGAAGAAGGATGCGCATGAGCATCCATCGCTGAAACGCGAGTACTATTCGCTTGCGACTTCCGGGATATCTGGCGAGCACATCGAAGCGCTGGGCAACAGGGCTTTCGAACTGGGTTCCAGGATAGGTGGAAGAATAGCGGCGGAGCACGCTGGAAGCGAAGATGCCGCAGTCCAAGTCATGAAGGTGATAAGGGTGGCATACCCCGGCGCAGTAAGTGTTAAAAGGGTAAGCCCAACAAATGTAAGAGTGAGCTTTGATCAACTGAGCTCAAGGAAAGGCGCAGTGGAACTCATGCGCCGCTTCGTCGAAGGAGCGGTCTCTGCCGCTTTCGGAGTGGATGGGTTCAACAGCAGCATAAACACAGCAAAGGATAACTCTTACAGCATGACAGTAAGGATAAAGTGAGGCAAGGCAGTGCCGCAGTTCTGGTGTTCGCGTGGTTTCTCTTGAATTCATAGACAAGATTTCCCCATTCATACCTTCGATAAAAGGGCCCAAGAATCCCCTTTCCCTACGAGAGAAGATGTACTGGACTGGGGCAATAATACTTCTCTATTTCGTGCTCTACAACACATACGCGGTCGGGGTCAACCAGCAGAGCGTCTCCCAGCCCGCGCTTCAGCTAATAAGCATAATATTCGCCGCCAAGATAGGCAGCCTGATAACTGTTGGAATAGGCCCGATAGTTCTGTCAAGCATAGTCCTGCAACTGCTTTCAGGGTCCGGAATACTCAACATAGACATGAATGACATGCAGCAGAAGGCAAGGTTCCAGACCGTGCAGAAGCTGGCTGCCATGTCTATAGCGGTAATAGAAGCGGTAGTCTACGTAGCGACAGGGTTCGTGCCAATCAACGGCCCTGCAGCATTCGGTCTCGTCGCATTGCAGCTGGCCATAGGTGCTGTGATAATCGTGTTTCTTGACGAGATGATGACCAAGTACGGCATCAGCTCCGGCATAAACATCTTCATAGCGAGCGGCGTATCGTACGCGATAGTGGGAGGCACGGCTGGAATCATAATACCTGAGGTGGTATCCGCTATACAGGCTGGCGGCGCAGCCGCCATATCCAACGCGATAATGGCGTTCGGACCGCTGATATTTGCCATGCTGATATTCGTGGTAAGCATATACTTCTTCGAGATGAAGGTAGAGCTTCCTTTGGCATTCGAGCAGCTGCGCGGAGTCGGAGGCAGGCTTCCAATACCATTCCTGTACGTGTCGGTGCTGCCGGTCATACTAGCTACTTCGCTGATAGAAAGCATGACCTTCTGGTTCCGATTCCTTGCAGGGGTGCATGGCTCGCTCTCTAACCTTGCAAGATTCATAGCGTTCTACCAGCCTACAGGAACGACGCTGCAACTCAATGGGGGTATAGCCTACCTTATATCACCATCATTCCCGCTGCCGTACAGCGCCTCGTATGGAGGTATAGGCAGCTATTCTACATATTTCACGTATCTCGCGACGCATACGACGCAGCTGTTCCTGCCGTGGGGCGGAATGGTGCTTGTGCCCGAATGGATACACGTCATAATCTACACGGTCGTACTCATGCTCATGTGCGTGGTATTCGGCAAGTTTTGGATAGAGATGACAGGACAGAGCCCGAAGAACCTCGCCGACCAGATAGGCAGCATGGGATGGCAGATTCCAGGTTTCAGGAGGGATCCGAGGATTGTCGAGAATGTGCTTAACAGGTACATACCAACGGTAACCGTCCTTGGCAGCCTCTTCGTAGGTCTGCTCGCCGCTATAGCGACGCTCACAGGCGCGATAGGAACGGGTATAGGCATACTGCTAACCGTGGGAATCATATACATGCTGTATCAGCAGCTGCTGCAGGAGAACCTGTACGATACTTATCCGGTTCTGCAGAAGCTTGTGAAGTGAGAAGAGCACTGATTGTAACCTGCCGGTCAGCGCTGCCGCTCAGTCTCCATAAAGGAAAAATAAAAGCAGGGGCTAGCTCATCAGAGCTTGCCCACTCTCCTCTTCTGCGCTCTCCTGAGTCTCTTCCTCCTCTTTTTGAGCCATTTCCAGCGCATCCTTCCCTTCTTCTTCCATTTTCTAGGAATGCCTCCCAAAACATCACTCTGCCTAAATCATATTAAGGTCGTAGAATATGCAACGACAAGTGCTATTATTAGCATCTTTAGAATTTAAAAGCTTTGCTGACGGGCTGCGGCCCTCATGTGCTACGGCAAATGCAACATATATAAATTGACAAATGCATACTAATCCATACATTGGCAACGAGTGAGCATATGAAGCGATTTGTCATCGCATGGATTACTATAATAGTAATAATACTGATATTGGCATACCTAGTCACCGGGTTCCACTTTCCGACGATAAACCTCTTCCCTGGAACGACCTCCACGGTACCGCCTAATGCGACTTCACAAACGACCACTATAGGATACATAGTGCCTTGCAGCAATCTGTACCTTCAGGCCTCTTCGCAGAACGCAACAGAGGCAATATACTGCTCCTCAAACGGCAGCACAATCGGCATGTGGGTCGCTGCTGGCAAGTACTCTACTGAGAATGTGAGGATCGTAGGCAAGGACAACGTCACGTACGTCAATCAGACTTCCGGATACTCATGCCTTACCTTCTATGACAACTACACTCTGCCTAGGCAGGACTATACGGTTTTGCTGACTACAGGCAGGACAGCAGCAAACGCCGAGTGCCCTAAGGCTGCAGTGCAGATGAATTCAACGACCACACCTCCGCTCAGCGCAGTGTACGACTTCGTGTACAACGGCAACTTCTCCAACGGCAAATACACTGGCTGGAACCAGACTGGCAAGGCATTCGGCACGGCCCCTCTCAACCTCACGTATGCAAACCAAAACAACTGCTACATCAACAAGCCATTCACAAACTACAACGGGACTTATGCCGCGTCAACTTACCATTGCGGCACTAGCGTCACTTTCGGTAACCTGACATCGAGCCTGTTCAAGGTCACAGCAGCGTACCTGAATTTCAAGGTGATAAGCTCCCAGAACAACGGCCTATACGTGGAAGTATTGTCATCAGCTGGCAAACCGATAACAACCGCACATTACAGTACGTACAACCTTTCACAGGCGAACTCCACTCCCTCCAAGTTCGAGAACGCATCGATACCACTCTTCGGCCTCTACGGCTCCGATGTCAGGGTAAGAATCGTGTCAGCGACACTTTCAACGGAGAGATTCATATCCGCTACCAACTTCATGATGTCAAACACTCCGGAACAGGATCCCGGAATAGTCGTCAACATGAGCACGGCAAGGTAGTGATTGCTTGCAGAACGTGACACTACTTCCGCTGCACGGCGGAAGGGCCCCTAGGTGGCTTTTTTCCAGGATGGTTGAACTAAGCAGGCTCATAACCGAGGCCGTGATCGACGAGTATGGCCCAGACTGGCTAGTTGACAGGCTGGCAGACCCGCAATGGTTCCAGGCAATGTCGTGCGCCGTCGGATATGATTGGCACAGCAGTGGCACCACCACGGTAATGATAGGCGCACTGAAGGAGGCGCTCAATGGGAAATCCGACGTATACATAGCAGGTGGCAAGGGCAAGGCGGGCATCGATACGCCCAATGCGATCGAGAAGGGGACGGATTATCTCACTGTGCCATCCGAGTCCGACAGGTTCAAGGATCTGAGCAGAACAGTAGCAAAGATCGACTCCGCTCTGGTGTACGACGACATAGGAATATACCATCATGCATTCATATTCTCGAAGAATAGGTCATGGAGCGTGGTGCAGCAAGGCATGGTCGGCAAGTCGTCAACCGCCATAAGGTTCCAGGTATCCGGCAAGGGCATAGATGCCAGCGACATAACTAATGAGACGAACACGGCAATCAGGTCCACGCTTAACACGCCCACGATCGACCTGACCTTCGCATCCAACCGCATTGTCAAGGCGAAGAGCCTTGAACTCGTCAATGAAAACATAGGCAAGATAATGGGGTTCAATCCGAGCGTGTACAGGCTCCCGGCAAGGCACGACATAAAGGAGGGGGACGTGTCCGACCGTGCCAAGAAAGCGCTGAAGGCCGCGAGCGACATGAACCCGGAATCATACACCGAGCTGATGAAAATAAGGGGTGTAGGCAGGAAAACACTCAGATCGCTCGCGATAATATCCTCGCTGATATATGGCGAGGAGATATACAAACGTGATCCGATAGCCTACTCATACAACTTGGGCGGCAAGGATGGCATACCCTACAGAATAAGCTTAAAAAGATACGATGACGTTATCAACAAAATGAAGGAGATAGTATCTAGTTCAAGAATGGGCCGAGATGACGGGCAGAAGGTCATGAAGCGGCTCAGCGCAGAGCTCGGCAGGGCGTACGGCCAGGCTGCCGGCGCGCATAACGCGTGATCGCATGGCATTGATCGTGTACAACACTTTGTCAAGAAGCAAGGAGGAGTTCAAGCCTATGCACGGCATGAGCGTCAACATGTTCGTGTGCGGCCAGACTCCTTACGACGATGCACACATGGGCCATGCAAAGACGTACATCTGCTTTGATATAATTGCAAGGTGGCTCAGGCACATCGGCTACCGCGTCAAGTACGTGCAGAACATAACCGACATAGAGGACAAGATAATAGCGAGGGCCCAAGAGAGGAAGATGGATACCTTTGACCTGGAGGCATACTACGAGAAGAGGTTCATGGAGGACATGGACTCTCTAAGCATAAGGAAGGATGTCGACCAGTACCCACACTCGCACGACTACATAAGCCAGATAAGGGGCCAGATACAGGCGCTGGCCGACAAGGGATACGCCTATCCTGCGGGAGGTGATGTCTACTACGACGTATCGAAGTTCGGGGATTACACGAAACTCTCAGGAATGAGGATTGACGACCTTGTCAAGCACAGGATAGAGCCAGATCCTAGAAAGAGGAATGTTTACGACTTCGCGCTCTGGAAGGAGCAGAAGCCTGGAGAGCCGTCATGGGAGATAAATCTCAAATTTGACAGCAACAACATAAAATTCAAGGGCAGGCCCGGCTGGCACATAGAGGACACAGCGATGACCGACGCGATATTCGGCCACCAGTATGACATACATGGAGGTGCGAGCGAGCTCATCTTTCCGCACCACACGAATGAGATCGCGCAGGCCGAGGCAGCATACGGCGTCAAGCCGTTTGTTAAGTACTGGCTGCACACTGGCGTAGTCAACATCGGCGGAGAGAAGATGAGCAAGAGCCTGCACAACTTCGTCACTATAAGGGATGCGCTCGCAAAGTATTCATCCGAGACCCTCAGGTTCTTCACAGCGTCTACGCACTACAGGAAGGAGATAAACTACACTGAGGCGCTTGTCAGCGAGGCGAGGCTCAGGATAAACCATATATACAGGGACATAGGACTGTTCTACAACGCCCCTGAAGCCGGGGAGCCCCTTGATGAGGACATATTGCTGTCCGTGACGGGCTTCGAGGAAGAGTTCTCCTCGGCGATGAATGACGACTTCAACACCCCGGTCGCGCTGATGTCGCTGGCAAACATCGCGGCTAAGCTGGCTGCGGCTTCGAAGAGCGGCAAATCCATACGCGCCGAGACGAAGGAGGCAGCAATATCAAAAGTAAAGGAACTCGCATCGATAATAGGCATACTGGAGAACGATGCGTACAAGGAGACGGTATCAAAGGAAGCCGCGGCCTTGATAGACGAGAGGGAGGAGATGAGGAAGAAGGGCGACTATGCTGGCGCAGACGGGATAAGGGACAGGATCGAGAGGGAATTCGGCATAGCCCTGGAAGACACTAAAACAGGCACTGTATGGTACAGAAAATGAAAGCAGATCTGGATTGCGAGAAGTGTAGCCGATGCTTCCGATAAACGTATATAACCCAACCAATGTCACATTCGCAGGCGCGCTGATTCTCTCTGTTCTGCTCGGATTGATGCACGGCATAGTGCCTGATGAGCATACGTGGCCGATAACATTCTCATATGCGATAGGGAGCTTCAGCGCCAAGAAAGGAGCGAAGGCAGGCCTCATTTTTTCATCTGGGTTTACACTGCAGAGGGCCTTTCTCTCGGAGCTGGCGTATTTCGCCCTCGCATCCATTTTCACCACGGCGGCCGCCTTTGGAATTACTTATATCGTCGTCGGTCTGGCGATGTTCGTCGCAGGCGCGTACATTGCCAATAAGAGATACTACCTTCACTGGCATTTCCTAGAAGAGGTCATGGCCAACATTACAGGCATACACAGGAAGGGCTCAAAGGAGCAGGCTGAGGAATACAGGCACAAGATAAACCCGGTTAGCGAAGCGCAAGTCCTACATAACGTGCCATTGAAGATGGCTTTTGTGCACGGCACAATAGCGGGCTTCGGGTTCGGCGCCTTCGCCCTGATCCTGTACACGGTGCTCGTGCCGGCAATGCCTAACTATTACTTTGCATGGCTCCCTGGCATGCTGTTCGGCGTCGGCACAATGGTGATGCAGATAGTCGTAGGTTCCGTATTCGGGGGCTGGCTCACGCGCGTGAAGAGGATCACCAAGGAAGGAATGGAGTATGTTGCGAAGAAGATAAGCAGCAATGTGCTCTACTACGGCGGCATGGCGTTTGCCATAATGGGGGCGGTGATACTCGCGTATCCAGGCCTTCTTAACTACGGCATAAGCACTGGGCTGAAAGTGCGTGGACTGGACATTCTGAACGTCGGTTTCTTCCTGGTAATATTCGTGGTGGTCGTGATAGGCGCTGCCTCATATATCGTGGCGATAAGAAGGGCCGCGAGGTCCTTCCCTGAAGGCGGAAAAGAGGCACAAAGGAAATCAGGATAAGTCCGTGAAGACCTCATCGAGGTCTTCAACAGTGTTGAACCTCTCTATCGTCTTCTTTATCCCTTCGGTAGTGTATTCCGGGAACTCGACTCCGCTGACAACTATCATTATCCTAATCGAGTCCTTCTGCAGGTTTTCGTCTACCCTCGCCCCCCACTTGAGCATCGCGTCAGTGCTTATCCTACCTGCAACCTCCTGGAATATCGTTTCCGCTTCCCTGAGGGTTAGGCTGTCACTGCCTATTATGTTGATGAGCGCCTTCTTCGCTGAGGACAGGTCGACTTCGAGCATTGGGCTCTTTATCGCATTTTCTATCGCGACTACCGCCCTGCTCTGCCCCTTCGTCGCCATGCCTTCGCCAGTGCCTATTACGGAATAGCCGGAGTCGCGCAGCACGCTCCTCAGATCCGCAAAGTCTATGTTTACCATGCCTGGCTTGGTTATCATCTCCACTATGCCCTTGGCCGCACTCGCCAGCACCTCATCACATACCCTGAACGCCATGTTCAACGGCATGTCCGGCGCTACAGAAAGCAGCCTGTCATTGTGTATGATTATTATCGAGTCGGTAACTCTCTTTATCTTTGCAAGTCCCTCCAGCGCGTTCCGCATCCTTGTCTTTCCTTCACTGGAGAATGGAAGAGTGACTATCGCTGTGACGAGCGCGCCAGCCTCCTTCGCCTCGTGCGCTATAGTTGCTATGGATCCGGTGCCAGTGCCTCCTCCAAGGCCGCACGTTATGAATACCATCTGTGCGTCGTTGAGTACGTGCCTTATCTCATCTTTGCTCTCAATTGCCGCCTCTTCGCCCACCTTTATGTCGCTCCCAGCGCCAAGGCCCCTTGTCAGCTTCTTGCCGAGCAGCAGCTTCCTATCGGCTTTCATCTTCACCAAGTGCGCCGCATCGGTGTTCATAGAGATTAGCGACGCGCCCTGCACTCCAATAGTGTTCAGTCTGTTTATCGTGTTGCTGCCGCTTCCGCCCGTGCCTACTATGTATATCTTGGGCTTTGAACTCTCAATAAACTTCAATATCTCCTCGTCATCCGGGCTGAGCGATTCTGTCATGGTCTTACCTCTGAACTGATCGACAAATATTATCTGCAAAAGGATATAAAGTATTCTGCCTGCGTCGGACGCTTAATCTGCCAGGTCTATGGTATCGCCCACTTTCGGGGCGTGAGCGTCGAATCCTTCATTTCGCAGCTCTTCAGCGAACAGCCTGGTCGCGTTGGCCTCGCCATGCACGCATACTACGGTATTCGGCGCGCTGGCTCTTATGTACTCGTGCAAATCCGCTTCTCCTGCATGTGCTGAGAAATCGAATTTGGTAACTGGTACGTTCACTTTTATCCTGTTGCCATTGTCCACTACATAACCCTTCTCAAGTAGCGTGTTGCCGTTCGTGCCCTCTACCTGGTAGCCGGTGAGGAATATATGCGAATCGCTGTTTATCCTCTTGATGTATTCCATTGCCGGACCGCCATTCAGCATGCCTGCTGTGGTAACTACTATCGATGGCTCCTCTACTATGTGCCTTCTCTGCGTACGGTCCTCAACCCAGTTTACGCTCTCGGCAGCGTCGTTAAGCAGCTTCGTATCGGATATCGAATCCGGGTGTTTCATGACTATCTTGGTGGCCTTCTTCGCCATGCCATCCAGATAGGTGTACTCGGAGAGGCCGTGCTTGTAGAGCATCGCCAGAATCTCCTGGCTCCTCCCTATGGCGAATGCAGGCACCAATGCCGTTCCGCCGTTGTCAAGTGTCTCCTTTATCTTGCTTATGAAATTGTTGATGAGTTGGTTCCTATCGCCATGCTCCCTTCCTGCATACGTCGATTCGATTATGAGCACATCTGATGGGATCTTCTTCGCGCCGGAATGCAGGTACTGGTGCTGCAGTTTGAAGTCGCCGGTATATACTATCCTGCGGTTGCTGCGCGCTTTGTGCCTTTCAATCAGCGTCACTGCGCTTCCGCATATGTGCCCAGCGTCATGCATAGATAAAGTGTAGTTGCCGAACTCGTAAGGCTTATCATAGCCCATACGCACATATCTGTTCATCAAAGTACTGAGCTGCTTCTTGTGGAATCTCGGATGCCTGTGCTCCTTCTTCGCTATGCTCAGCGCGTCTTCCAGCAGTAGCTCCGATAACATGAGCGTTCCTTCGGTGCCGAATGTGGGTGCCGACTGCTCCGTGTAGATCACAGGCACAGACCCGCTGTGGTCAAGGTGGGCATGACTCAGGAGCACCGCATCCACCGTAGGGACCTGCGTCGGGTAATCCATCTGGTCATCCTCGATCTTTATACCATAGTCGAAGAGGAATGATCTCTCGTCCCGTATCATTATGGCTGACCTTCCGACTTCGGAGGCTCCGCCGTAGAAATGCAGTTTCATCTTCAATCACGACTGGAATATGGCAACAGACAGTTTCTGGCCGCCAATATGCTTGGCCGCTATAAGCATATAAATGCATTTATGGTTTCTCTTATATAATATAACGGGATGCGGGATGCCTGACGAACCTAACTTCATGGACCTTGTTACGCTGCTAAGGGTAAAGCCCGACAGCACGGTCGAGAGGTTCGGGTCCGCAATCAACTCATCGTTCTTCGACGCATCCAACGTGCTCGGCACGCTAAAGCAGAAAGGCCTCATAGACTTCACCACTATATTCGGCAGCCAGAACGCGATAACGCTCACAGACCTTGGCAAGCAACTGATAAACGAAGCGGAGATGAAGGCGCCAACTCTCTTCGATCATCTCGACCTCGAGATACTCAATCAGCTATCAGGAGGCAAAAGATCGATAACCGACATATCAGGCGCCGTGAACGTGAGGCCTAAAGACCTTGCGCTGCACCTCTACAAGATGTCGGCGCAGCAGTACCTAGATTACGAGATATCGAGCGGCAAGCTTAGCATAATGCTCACCGAGAAGGGATTTATGCAGGTGAAGCAGGGCATGCCTGTGCAGCCGGAGCAAGAGCAAAATAAGGCCGCCCCCCCGCAGCAGGGCGCGCCGCCTGTCGCACCCCAAGTCGTGCAGCATTCCGCCCAGCCGCAGCAGATGCCGCAGCCCATGCCGCAGCAAGTGCAGCAATCCAAGCCGCAGGAGGTGAGGCCTGCCGGCGCTGCGAAGCATGATGAATTCCCAGAACTCGAAGACCTCGAGAAGAAGATAAAGGCGGACAAGAACAGGAGGAAGAGGAAGACATTCTCAATAATAGCTATAGTGATAATCATAATCGTGCTTCTGTTGCTGTTTTCGAGAGGTATAATATAGCCGGTATCTTGCCTGGCCAGTGGTGGATGGTCTGATGGTAAAGCAATTGGAATACATGAAGGCTGAGGAACTGCTCAATATGTACGGGATAAAGGTAGTCCCGGCAAAGTACATAAAGAACACGGACGAGGCAGTGGGATTTGCCGAGGGTGACGCAATAGTCCTCAAGGCCATACCTTCGAAGCCGGCTCACAAGTCGAAGAGCGGTCTCGTTGCTGTCGACCTGAAAACACCGGAGGAGATAGCCAGCGGCTTCAACAGGGTTCGGAAGGCCGCACACAAGTTCGCGCCATACAAGATACTCGCGCAGAAGATGGTGACTGGCACCGAAATAATAGTGGGCGGCAGAAAAGACGCACAGTTCGGCAAGCTGCTGCTCATCGGCCTTGGAGGAGTAAACGTCGAGGTGTTCAAGGATTTCTCGCTCAGGCTATGCCCTATAACCAGCTATGATGCCGAGTCTATGATATCGCAGCTGAAGTCGAGGAACCTGGTCGCGGGCGGCGAGAAACAGTTCAAGATGGTGAAGGAGCTGCTGATGAAAGCGTCAAGACTCATGGTCGACAACGACATAAGCGAACTGGATCTCAATCCCATAATACTGCACGATGACACATACCATGCGGTCGACCTGAGAATAATCGAGTAAGAGCAACGGCTATGGTGATAGAGATGGAGAAAGCTGCAAAGGCAAAGGGCACGAAGGTCGGGAATTACAAAAGCATAGACATAATGATGAACCCGAAGAGCGTAGCGGTCATCGGCGCATCGAACAATCCCGACAAGGTGGGCCACATAATACTCCAGAATTACCTTGACGAGGGCTACGGAGGCAAGATATACCCTGTCAACAACAAAGGCGACTCCGAAATACTGGGCCTCAAGGCGTACAAGAGCATAAGGGACATCAAGGCTCCGGTAGACCTCGCAGTAATAGCCATACCTGCGGCGGCAGTGCCTGCAACGATAAGGGACTGCGGCCTTGCAGGCGTCAGGTCAGCGATCGTAGTCAGCGGCGGATTCGCGGAAGTCGGAAACGTGAAGCTGCAGGAGGAGATGCTGTCTGAGGCTAGGAAATACTCAATCCCGATAATAGGACCCAACTGCCTCGGCGTAACAGATCCCAAGTCAAGGGTGAACACAATGTTCCTGCCCTCATTCAAGATCGACAAGCCAAAAGTGGGAGGGGTGAGCTTCGCGTCGCAGAGCGGTGCCGTGGGTAGCTCCATATTCGACCTGATAGCCCATGAGGGCTTCGGCCTGGCAAAGTTCATATCGTACGGCAATGCAGCCGACATAGATGAGGTAGACATAATAGAATACCTGGCCGGCGACGACGACACCAAGGTGATAGTATTCTATCTAGAAGGAGTGAAGCGCGGCAGGGAATTTTTCGAGGCGGCGAAGAGGGCAAGCCAAGTAAAGCCTACCGTAATAATAAAAGGCGGCATAACTGAGGAAGGGGCCCAGGCGGCGCACTCCCACACAGCATCGCTCGCCGGCAGCTATGAGGCCTACGAAGCGATGTTCAAGCAGGCCGGATTCGCCATAGCCAAGGACATGCAGGAACTCCTCGACTATGCAAAGATATTCGACACGCAGCCACTCACCACCGGCAACAGGATAGCAATAATAACAAACGGAGGCGGCACCGGAGTCATAGCCACGGACGCGATATACCAGAACGGCCTTGCTCTGGCCGAACTCGCGAAGGAATCCAACGCAAAGCTGAGGAAGGCGATGCCTCCGATAGTAAATGTCAGGCAGCCTCTCGACATGGCTGGCGATGCGGACGACAAAAGGTTCAGTGCCGCACTATCTACAATAAGCGCAGACCCTAACGTGGATGCGATAATCGTCATAGCGCTGTTCCAGACGCCGGGTGCGGATTCCAGGGTTGCGGCGACCATCTCGCACTTCAACGGTGTCATAAAGAAGCCATTGGTTGTGGTGAGCATAGGCGGCAGCTACACCGAGGTGCACAGGAACATGTTGGAGAGCACCGGCGTGCCAGTATATGCGTCGCCAGGGGCTGCAACGAGGTCTCTCGCAGCGCTAATAAACTATTCAAAATACAGGAAGGGTATGTTGTGATGAAGGTCAACATTACCGGCAAGAGCAGGAAGGTCATAGCCAGAGACTCAAAAGTGATGATTACTACAACACGAGAGTCATACCCTTTCGTTGCGGACCACACCTCTGGCGATTTCGTATACGACATAGAGGGTAACAGGTTCATAGACTTCTCGACTTTCATCGCAGTATATATGATGGGCGAGAACGGGCTTCCTGAAGTAAGAAGGGCGGTGAAGGGGCAGGTGGATAAGCTGATGCACTCGGCCTTCACCGACTTCTACGCTGAACCTCCGGTCAGGTTCACGGAGTCGCTGCTCAAAATGTTTCCGAAGGGTTTCGGAAGGGTATTCCTATCGAACTCCGGCACCGAGGCGAACGAGGCGGCGGTGAAGTTCGCGAAGCTGTTCACCAAGCGCCAGTACATGATGGCCTTCTACGGTGCATTCCACGGCAGGTCAAAGGGCTCGCTGGAACTTACCGCGAGCAACGTTGTCCAGCGCGCTGGCTTCGGCCCATACTCGAACACGGTCCACGTGCCATTTGCGTACTGCTACAGGTGCCCGTTCAAGCAGAAATATCCGGACTGCGGGTTCGCCTGCATAGATTACATAAGGAAGTACCCTCTCTCGAAGGAGGTCAACCCAAAGGAGGTCGCGGCCATGATAGTGGAACCAATTCAGGGTGAGGGTGGTTACATCGTACCGCCAAAGGACTACTTCAAGGAGCTGAAATCCCTGCTGGACGAGAACAACATACTGCTAATATCCGACGAAGTACAGGCGGGATACATGCGCACGGGCAAATTCCTGGCAATGGAGAACTTCGGCGTCACCGCAGACATATATACTATGGCAAAGGCTCTCGGCGCGGGCCTGCCGCTTGGTGCCACAGTGGTGAAAAAATCCCTCGGAAACATACCTGCAGGCGCGCACGCAAGCACGTTCGGCGGCAATCTCGTATCTGTTGCGGCTGCTGATGCCTCGCTATCTCATCTTAAGAGGAACATGAAAAGCATAAAAAGTCAGGTCAGCACCAAATCAAGGATTATCATGAAGAGGCTCGACGCAATGAAGGAGCGCTACAGCATAATCGGAGACGTCAGGGGCATGGGCCTGATGATAGGTGTCGAGCTGGTGCGGGACAGGACTACAAAGGAGCCAGCGGTTAAGGAGCGCGAAAGCATACTAAACGAGTGCTTCGCCAACGGATTGCTGCTACTGCCTGCAGGGGCGTCAACGATAAGAGTGATACCTGCCGCCACTATAAGCGTGGATCACCTGGAAAAGGGCCTTGACATACTTGAGGATGCGGTGGCGCATGCGGACAAGAGGTTGCGCACCTCATGAGCCCATAGCGAGACGAGAGGCGAGCCTCGCCGGTATATTGGTTGCCTTCCAGTGCTTCCTGTCTATAGCCACCTGGACCATATGGCCGCTGCATATGTCTACACCCTTCTTCCTTATCTTGAAGTCGAACCTCAGGGCCTTCTTGGAAGGCATGCTTGTGGTCAATGTGATTGAGAGCCTGTCGCCCAGCACCGCTGGCCTGTGGTACTGTGCCTCCGACTCCACGACCACGAACCATACCTTGCTGTCGAACAGCGGATAGTTGACGCCTGCTATCTTCGACATGAACTTCTCTACTGCGTCGGTGAAGAACCTGTAATATCCGGCATAGTGCACAACACCCTGCGCGTCGGTGTCATATATCCTGACATAGTCATCAAAAACAAATCTCTTGGCTGCCATACTACCAATTCGAATGCAACCATTATAAGAATGCTCCAAGAGTGCCGGCCGCGTGCCGGGTATGGGCCGTAAGGGGCTATCAGTGGCAAAAGAAACATTAAATATGCTTTTGGTCTAAATAATAAGCGCTATATCCTGAGGCTTCCGAGGGTTTCGGAGCGAATTATATAGTGAATACTCGATCCAAGCGTGCATTCTATGTCTAATGTATACGAAGTGAACGGCCAGGAGCTGGTCAAATTGGCAGCCGAAAGGCTGAAAGACAAGCTGAAGAAGCCGGAATACGTCCTGTTCGTGAAGAGCGGGCCGAGCAGGGAAAGGATTCCACAGAGCCCGGACTTCTGGTATGAGCGAAGCGCATCAATACTCAGGCAGGTCTACCTGAATGGGCCGGTCGGCGTAGAGAGGCTCAGGACGAAGTACGGCAGCAAGAAGCAGCACGTGGTGCACCACATGCACACGATGAAGGCCGGCGGCAGCATAATAAGGGATGCGCTGCAGTCCCTCGAGGAGCAAGGGTTCATAAAGAAGACCAAGACCGGGAGGGTGATAACCCCGAAGGGCAAGTCATTCATGGACAAGATAAGCTCCGAGATGTCCAAGAAGTAAGTGAAGAGCGATGAGCGCCGAGGAAGGACAGGAAGATCCAGAGGAGAAGAGATACAAAAAAAGAATGGCTGAACTGATAAAGAACCAGCAGTTGGAGCAGCAAAAAAAGGATATACTGAGGAAGTTTCTCGATGATGCGGCGTATGAGCGCGTCATGAACATAAGACTGACGAACAGTGAACTGTACGACCAGCTGGTCAATGTCATAATATCACTGGCGCAAAGCAACAGGATCGCATCGAAAGTAACTGACGCGCAGCTGAAGGATTTGATTGCAAGACTGACATTCAAACCGGACACAAAGATTGAATTCAAGAGGAAATGAAGAAGGTGTGACATAATGTCGAAGAAGTCGAACGCTAAGAAGAGAATGCTCGTGAAGGCGAAGAAGAAGTCCAGGCGCATACCAGTACTGGTAGTAGTCAGGACCCACAAGAAGATATCGAGCAACAAGCTCGGCAGGTCCTGGAGGAGCAGGAAGCTCAGGATCCAGCAGAAGTAGCATTTAAACGAAGCAAGAGAACCGGTGTAGCAAATGTCAACAAGGATAATGACGATAAATCTGAGGAAATACCTCTCGACGCAGCCGCGCACAAGGAGGATAAAGAGGTCGATGCGTTACCTCAGGGAGAGGATAGCGCACTACACGAAGACCGATGAATCCAAGGTCAGCATAAGCGACGAGCTCAACAGGGCGATGTTCAAGCACTACATAAAGTCAATGAAGCCCCTCAAGGTGAGCGTTGACATATCCGAAGGCAAGGCAAAGGTCGGACTGTTCAAGGACGCATCGAAGGCCGCAGCGCCTGCATCCCCCAAGCCCGCACAAGGCCAGAAGCCGAAGCAGGCGGAGAAAGAGAAGGGAGCGGCGAAGCCGATCCAGGCCAAGGCAGAAGGCCAAAAGAAGCAGAAGGCCCCCAAGCCGGCAGCTCCAGCTTCTAGCGGCCAGAAGTCCGCTACGGAAGGCGCACCTAAAAAGTGAGCACGCCAGACGGTGTGCATACATGGAAATAAAAAAGCACAACATAAAGGGAAACGACTCCGTCGGTGCATTTGCCTCGCTGACTGACAAGCTTCTGTTCCTTAGCCCTATGATAGACTCTGAGATGGGCAGGCGGCTCTCCGAAGAGCTGAAGGTCGATACGGTTCCGCTGGCGATATGCGAATCTGACATGCTAGGGATATGGTGCAGGGCAAATTCTAACGGCATACTGATATCGGAGATGGCCAGCGATGAGGAGAGGGCTGCGATAAGGAACGCTGGCCTTGACATAAGGGCCGAGGTGCTCCATAGCAGGCTGAACGCCCTAGGGAACAACGTGCTGGCGAACGACAGGATCGCCCTAATAAATCCTAACTACACGACGGAAGAGGCGAAGTCGATAGGCGACGTTCTCGGGGTCGAGACCGTAAAGATGCAGATAGGCGGGCTCAAGACAGTCGGTGCCAACAACATACTCACGAACAATGGCGCGGTGCTGAACAATAGGTGCACCGAGGAAGAGATCGAGAAGGTAAAGGAACTGATAGGCATGCAGCCGGCCAGAAGCACGGCAAGCACCGGCGCTCTCAGCGTTGGCCTCTCCGTGCTCGCCAACTCGAAGGCCGTGCTCTTCGGTGAGCTCACTACCGGATACGAGATGGCAAGGATAACGAACGCTCTCGAAGGCGCATGAGCAACCATAATAAATGCGCATAACAAATTCTATTTATCGCGTGTAAAGCAGCGCGCGGGAACGGTGCGATCATGGCAGGAAAAGAGAACGTGGCAAAGGAGGGGCTCGACATATCGAAGGAGATAGACGAGCTGAGGTACGTACAGCAGATGTACCAGAACCAGTACTACATACTGACGCAGCAGCTCGACGAGCTGACGATGGCGTACGCGAGCGCCTCGAGCACGAAGGAGGCAATAGACAGCATGCCGAAACTGAAGAGCGGCGATGCAATGATACCTATCGGCTCCGGCCTTTACGCCATAGGGAAGATGAGCAGCAGCGATGATGTCATGGCGCCTGTGGGTGCCTCGTATGTGGTCAAGATGGGTGCCAAGGCCGCGAAGGTCCTGCTGGATAAGAGGGCTGTCAGGTACACAGAGCAGATAGGCAAGCTGTCGAAGGCGAAGAGGAACACGGAGAACGCTATAAACGACATATCCTACAGGTTGAACGAGCTCGTCCAGCACATATGAAGCTGGACGGCGGGCATAACCTGTATAGCAGAGGATAAGATGTTCGAAGGCATAAGGAAGAAGCTGTCCGATGCGATAAAGCAGGCGGTGAAGCGGGAGAAGGAGGAGACTGAAGAGGAGGCGGAGCGGCCAGAACCGGAACTGGAACTGCAGGACCAGACGCAGCCTGAAACTGTTGCTTCACCAGAGGAGGCGCAGGAGGAAGAGCAGGAGGAAAAGCTGGAAGAGCGGGAAGATGTGCAGGAACCGGCCAAGAACGAGATGGAGCAGCCTGCCGTGCCTAAGGAAGAGGCCGCAGCGGATGATAAGGAAACAGAAGATAACAAACCGGCCGCAACAACTAATAGAGATGTCAGCGAGAAAGAGGAGCAGCCAGGCGTAAAGATATCTAAGATTACTAAGCTGAAGGGCGCATTCTCAGGCAGTGTCAGGCTGAGCGACTCAGACATAGAGAGGTTCAGCGACACCATGATGACATCGCTGATGCAGTCTGACGTCTCATTCAACACCGCAACGGCGTTCACGGAGGACCTGAAGGAAAAGCTTAGGGAAAAGATACCCTCTAGGAATATAGAGGCCGAGCTGGTGAAGAAGGTCAGGGCATCGCTCATGGAAGTGCTCGGCAGCGTCGGCGAGGGTGTCGACATATTTGCATTCATCGACAAGCGGATAGCTGAAGGATCAAAGCCTGTAAAAATCCTGTTCCTCGGCCCGAACGGTACGGGAAAGACCACTACTATAGGAAAGGTGGCATACGCCATCAAGAAGAAGGGCGAGACTGCTGTTCTCTCGGCGAGCGACACTTTCAGGGCGGCGGCGATAGAGCAGACGGAGTACCATGCGGCGAAGATAGGCGTGCCAGTAGTGAAGAGCAAGTACGGCGCGGATCCTGCAAGCGTCGCGTTCGACGCGATAAACTACGCCACTGCGCACGGGATCGACGTTGTGCTTATAGACAGCGCCGGCAGGCAGGAGACGAACAAGAACCTGCTCGCGGAGGTGTCCAAGATGGTGCGCGTGACGAAACCGGACCTTACCATATACGTGGGCGAGAGCACCTCCGGCAATGCTATAGAAAATCAGGTGGCGGAATTCAAGAAGAACGTCAATATAGATGGAATAATACTCACGAAGATGGACTGCGACGCAAAAGGAGGGGGAGCGATATCGATCGCGCATGCGACTGGCATACCAATAATATACCTCGGCACAGGGGAGGCCTACGATGCGCTGTTGAGGTACACTCCAAAGTACGTGGTCGACTCTGTGCTTCCCGAGTAGCGCGCCCACACAAGCACAAGAGCTGATTTATAAGTTCTCTTCTCTTACTCTATAGTGAGTCGGACAGCGAAGCGAGTGGTTTCATGGATGGTTATGTCGCTGAAATGGAAGCAAAGATAACAAAGGAACTGAGAGGAAAGTTCGTGACGATAGTCGATGAAGTCAAGAGGAAGGAGCTCATAACATCAGCCGCGAAGAACATAGACCCGAAGATAAGCAGTGAAAACATAAATGAGATTCTGGAAGACATGAATGACATGGGAAAGATAGCACCACTGCTCGCCGACCAGAACATAGAAGACATAATGATAAACAACACGAAGAACATATTCGTGTACGACAGCAGGGAAGGCCAGAAGAAGCTCGAGGAAAAATTCGAGAACCCTGAAGAACTGGAAAAGTTCGTAAACAAGATGAAGCTCTATGCCACGAACGAGAGCGCAGGCGGCAGCATAATGGACGTGCACCTTCCTACAGGAAGCAGGGCCAACATAATAGCATCACCGTTGGGTTACGACATAACGATCAGGAACTTCAAGGGCAACCCGATGAGCATAATAGACCTGATCAATGCGGGAGAGATAGACTACCAGATAGCAGCTAGGCTCTGGCTATACGTTGACGGCTTCAAGGTAAGGCCAGCCAACATCCTCATCGGTGGCATGCCTGCCTCAGGCAAGACCACGCTGCTGAACGCGATGTTCTCGTTCTTCAGGCCGGAGCAGAGGATTGTCACTATAGAGGAGACGTACGAGCTCGACACGAGGACACAGGAGAACTGCGTCAGGCTCGAGACGAGCGAGTCAATGCCCATGGTCGACCTGGTAAAGAACGCGCTCAGGATGAGGCCCGACATGATAATAATAGGGGAGGTCCGCGGCGAAGAGGCCAACGACATGATCACTGCGATGAACATCGGCAAGATATCGATGGGCACGATACACGCCTCTTCAGGCAGGGACATAATAAACAGGCTGGAGCACACCCCGATGAACGTTCCGAAGGACATAATACCGGTCATAGACGCGCTGATAAACACTGGTATAGTTTACGAGAACGGCATACCTGTCAGGAAGGTAATAGAAATATCCGAGATATCAGGGATAGAGGCGCAGGTGCTCCTTTCTGACCTGTACAAGTTCGACTACAAGACAAGGGCCGGCTCGTCCATCCTTCCAAGCGTAACATACAGGGACAGCCTGTCAAAGGCGACGGGCGTGCCGCCAGCAGACATACTCGCGGAAGAGGAGGTGCGTGCCGCGATACTCCAAAAACTGAACCAGGTGGGCAAGAAGGACATAAAGAGCATAAGCGAGGTAGTGCGCGACTACTATGACAATCCAGAGAGGACGCTCTCGGCACTCGAGCTCAATCTGTCGCCGGTAGTGCGCATCTGAAGCGCACAACTGCCTCATGCATCATGGAAGATAGTCCTTGTTCCTTATTTTCTCGCGGATGTAGTCGTCTATGAACGTGAGCCTCGGTCCCTGCAGCGTATCCTGCTCAAGCTTCGTCTTGCTCTTCAGGACCTTCTTCAGCTCATCGACCCATTCCTTGTGCTTGTTTATCCAGGGATAACCAAGCATCTCCTGCGCCCTCTTCAGGTCCACCTCGGACGCCTTCATCGTCATCTTCTTCAGGAAATCGTACTTCTCCAGATCGGACATTGTCACGCCGATGAACCTTGCGCTAGGCGTTGCGATGTCGCTGCCTATGTAAGCGAGGTTTATGCTTCCTGTCTTTATCGTCCAGTATATGTACCAGCCCCATGCATCTCCGTCGTTGAACACGTATACGGGCAGCCCCTTGTCTGAGAGCTTCCTTATTATCCTCCTTGTGCCCCTGGTCGCCTGCCCCTGCGGTGATATCAGTATGCAGTTCTCATTCTGCCAGAACCTATCCTCGTTCAGCCTCTGCCACACCGCATCCTTCTCGACCACCAGCACGTAGTTCGCCTTCACGTCTACGAACTCTATGTCGTGATCGACGTCGCTCGGTATCGCCCATCCGCTCCTTCCCATCCTGCCGGTGTCTATCTCAAGGCGCTCGTCGCCGAAGCTGTCGATCACCTTCATGTTGCCAGCGAGGACGCCTCGTCTGGTGGCATTGAGGTTGAGGTCCTCCCTCTTCACGCCGAGCGCAACCTCCAGATCCTCTATGAGCGGGTTTGACTCGCCCTGCTCGTTGAATATGTTTTCATCTATATCCTCGCCGAGGGAGTACTTGAGCTGGTAGAAAAGCCCCCTTATGCTTGTATGAAGGTTCTCTGTAACAAACTTGTAGCATTTGGCGGCAACGGCTATGGTCTGCATGAACCTCTTAGCCTGGCCGACATTGACGAACGTCCTCTCCTCCGTCGAGTCGCCCAGCTTCAGCACGCCCTCCTTCTCGTCGAATATCACATTGGATTTCGTCCTGCTGGTCGTCACTATCTTAGGGTTCTCCTTCCTGCCTATCGACTTTACTATTCCTTCGGCTAGTCCTTCCAGCTCCGCCTTGGCTTTTTTGTCTTCCTTTTCAGGACCGGCTGGAGCAGCCGCCTTTCCTTTGGCCTCAGCCTTTTTCATACTTTCTCAACCCGCGTATAAGCGCATCGCGCCTGCTGCTTGGCTTTATCGACAGATGCAGCACGTCAGCGAATGTCTTTACAGGTATTATCTTTATTCTCTTAAGCATGCTCTTCGGGAGGAATATGTCGTCTTTGTTGCCTGCCGGCACTATCAGCCTCCTCATGCCTGCGTTTATAGCCGCTTCCGCCTTCGCGCTGACGCCTCCTACAGGCAGCACCTCGCCCCTCACGGAAAGCGAGCCTGTCATCGCGACCGACTGGTCCACTGGCAGGTTCTCCATTGCAGAAAGTATGCTCACTGCGATCGATATGCTGGCGCTGTCGCCCTCTATTCCCTCATATGTCTGAAGGAACTGCACGTGCATGTCATAATTTGAGATGTCCTTGCCAATATGCTTCTTTATGACTGCGCTCACGTTCTTCACAGCCTCGTTTGCTATCTTGCCGAGCCTTCCTGTAGGTATGAACTTGCCCTCCGATCTGGAGCTAGCCGGCGTTACCTCAGCTACGATAGGTATTACTATTCCCGCCAGGGTCGATGAAGCGGAGCCTATGACTGCCAGGCCGTTCACCTTGCCAACGTTGAAGCCGCGGGTGTGGAACACCTTGTAATCCTTCCTGAAATCTATCTCCTGTCCGACTATCTGCGCCTCTATTGAAGATGCGAGCACCTTAGCGTCAGCCACCTCCTTTACGGTCACCATCTTCTTGCCGCGCTCGACAGCCAGGTCGCCGGCAGCCCTTACGAGGCCTCCGAGATCCCTCAGTATAAGCGTCAGCTTTCCTTTCCTTCCTGCGCGCTTCTTGGCTTCCTCAATTATCATGTCTACGGCGTCCTTCTCGAAGCTGGGGATTTTCCCATCCTTCTTCACCTCCTGCGCCACGAATCTCGCGAACAGCTCCCTGTCCTTAGCGTTGTCGTCTATGGTGGAATCCATATAGACCTCATAACCGTATCCCCTTATCCTTGACCTGAGGGCAGGATGCATGTTCTGTATGTCCTGCATGTTGCCTGCGGCGATGAGTATGAAGTCGCACGGCACCGGTTCCGTCTTCACAAGCGCCCCAGAGCTCATATCACTCTGTCCAGTTATGGGGTACCTCTTTTCCTGCATCGCTGTTAGCAGTTCCTGCTGGGCTCTCATGTCGAGGCTGGATATCTCGTCTATGAAAAGCACGCCTTTGTTGGCCTTGTGCACCGCCCCGCTCTCGACCCTGAGATGGGCCGGCGTTCCGAGGCCGCCTGTCTGCAGCGGATCGTGTCGCACATCACCGAAGAGCGCGCCCGCCTTGCTTCCTGTCGCGTCTACGAAAGGTGCATGTGCCATGCCTGTGTTATCAACTATGAGCTTCGGCTCATCCATCGAATTCCCGAACCCTGGCATTCCCCCTCTCTTAGTCAGGCCGCCCATGAACAGTACCATGGAACCGAATATCATCACTCCGAGTATCAGCGCCGCAAGTACGATTATCTCGTATCCGCTGAAGAAGCCGCTGAGCGAAAGCGCGAACAGGACTATCACAAGCGCCAACACGATCGGCGTTACTATAGAACCGCCCATGCTCATGTTGGTCTTGCCTTTCATCCTCTCTTTCAAAAGCAGCTGTCTGCCCTGTCCTGGCTCGTTCTTCTTGTCGTGGCCGTCTCCTTCAGGATAAGTCTTTACTGCCTTTATCAGCGGCATGTTCTCGTCGTTCGGGTTCCTGTAGACGAGCACGTCCTCGAGGTCCGCTGCCGGCAGCATCTCGGCCATCGCCTGCGCCATCATCGTCTTGCCGGTGCCAGGTGAGCCTATAAGCAGCACGTTCCTGCCCTGCCTCGCGGCCTTCTTTATTATCTCCACTGCCTTTTGCTGCCCGATCACCTGGTCGATAAGCTTGTCGGGTATGCTTATATCCTTGGTCGTCTTGAATTTTGCCATGCTGATCATTCATCACGGCCGCTAAGCGCGCATTAGATACTCGCCCCTTAGCTCTTATATACCTTTCTGCGCAGGATTTGAGGAAAACCGATGAGGAATGCATGAAGCCGCGACGATTGCAACAATTGCATAATCCATCGCAGCGCGCACCCAAAAGGCTTTAATATATAGAAGCATAAACAGATTAACACAGACAGGTGTTTAGTATAAAGATCAAGGAAATAAAGGCACTGAACGAGAACGAACTGAAGAACAGGATGAACGACCTTATTCTGGAGCTGCAGATCGAGAAGAGCAAGGTTGCCTCAACAGGAGTCTCAAGCAAGGTAGTCAAGGCCAGAGAGATCAGGAGGACCATCGCCAGGATAAAGACAGTGCTAAATGAAAGGGGTGCGACTAAGTAAATGGCGGACATTTGCCCAAAGTGCGGATTGCCCAAGGAAATATGCGTGTGCCAGGTCCTAGAAAGGGAAACCGAAACTAAGATCAGGATATACACGAAAAAGGCGAAGTTCAGAAAGTTCGTCACCGTCATCGAAGGAATACCATCGAGCGAGCTCGAGCAGACCGCGAAGAGCATAAAGAGGGTGCTAGCCACTGGCGGCACCTACAAGAGCGACGAAGGCATAATAGAGCTGCAGGGGGAGCACAAGAAAAAGGCAAAGGCAGCCCTGGTAAGCATAGGCTACGCGGAATCCGCGATAGACGTAGCGGCGTAATCATATCCGCCCTCTAAAGGGATTTAATACCCTCCAGCCATATCCATATCTCTGTATCTTGGTGCAATTCTCATGGCTGTGATAGGGATTGAGAGCAGCGCGCACACCCTTGGCGTTGGAATAGCTGATAACGGCAGGGTAATCGCCAATGCGAAAGAGATGTACAGCATAGGCAGCACAGGCATGATCCCCATGAAGGTGGCTGATTTTCATGCGGGCAACGTGCGCTCAGTTATCAAGAACGCCCTCAAGGAAGCAGGGCTGAAAATGTCTGACATGGAGGCAGTGGGCTACACGAAAGGTCCTGGCATAGGGCCGTGCCTCCGCGTCGCGCAGGTAGCCGCGAAGACGCTGGCCGCGGAGCACCACATACCGATATATCCTGTGAATCATGCCATAGCGCACATAGAGATAACCAAACAACTGTTCAATTCGAGGGATCCGTTGACGCTTTATGTGAGCGGCGGCAACTCGCAGATAGTGGCGCTAGACAACGAACCGTACACTCACTATAAGGTGTACGGCGAGACGTTCGACATAGGCGTAGGCAACATGATAGACAACTTCGCGAGGGAAGCGAAGCTCTCTCCAGCATGGGGTTCCACAGTAGCAAAAGTCGCAGAGAGCGGCAAGTATGTGGGGATGCCGTACAGCGTAAAAGGCATGGACTTCACGTTCACCGGACTGCTCACGCATGCAACCTCTCTGCTGCATTCCGGCAAGGCATCCGTCAGGGATGTGGCATACTCCCTGCAGGAAACCGCTTTCGCCATGCTTACCGAGGCGATGGAGAGGGCGCTGTTTCTGACTATGAAGAAAGAGGTAACACTTTGCGGTGGTGTGGCGCAGAGCGAGCGCCTACAGAAGATGATAGCGCTCATGGCGAAGTCTCACGGCGCGCGCTTCTTCGTCGCGCCTAACGGCTATAATGCCGACAATGGCGCGATGATAGCGGTGGTCGCCGAGAAGATGCACAGGTCCGGGTCAAGGTTCAGCGCAGGCGCTTGCACGGTCGACCAGAAATACAGGATAGACGGTGTTAGGGTGACATGGCAATGAATAGGATAGGGGAAGGTGCCGAAGCGGTCATATACAAGACAATGTTCATGTCGGAAAGCGCCATACTGAAGAGAAGGATAGAGAAAAGCTACAGGGAACCTTCCATAGACTCGGCACTGCGACGCCAGAGGACAAAGAACGAGGCGCGCGCCCTTGCCGCATCGGCCAACGCCGGCGTTCCATCACCCACCGTGTTTCTTGTGACGGAGTATGAAATACTCATGAGCGAGATGAAAGGGGTTATGCTGTCGAAGCGCGACATGAAGAGCGGAAAGGAAAGGCGCAGCATAATGCACGAGATAGGGCATATCGCAGCGGAGCTGCACAACGCAAGAGTGGCCCACGGCGATTTCACCCCTGCCAACATAATAGTCAGCGGGGGCCACGCTGCGGTGATAGATTTTGGCCTTGCCACAATGCTGCCGACGGCAGAGGACAAGGCGATGGATCTCGTGCTGATGAAAAGGGCCGTAGCAAAGGACGATTATCACATAATCGAGTCTTCCTACAGGAAGAGGTGCGCGGACGCGGCAAAGGTCATTAGGAGGCTCAACTCCATAGAAAGAAGGGGCAGGTACAAGGCAAGGACGCTTGACACTGCGTAAGGCCCTACCATGGAATTAGAATCTCCCTGCACTCGGCCATTCGACCTGTACGTCGTTAGTTGTGTACGGCGCAGGCGCCTCGCTAGTATAGTAGACCCTCGAATAGGAGAGCGATATTATCGATGCGAAGGCCAGGCCGCTAAGCACTGCAATGAAGAGCGTGCCAGTGCTCAGGTACTCATAGCTCGTTACAGAGGCCATGACAACACCTGAGAATATCCCTAAACCGAAGCCCTTTGGCGAGCCTACAAGTATAAGCACCGCGGCTATCAGGCCGAGGAATGAGAACAGCGCCTCGGCCAGCACCATGAAGTATACGAGCGTCGCCTTGGCCATGAACGTGAAGAAGCCTATCTGGTTGGCGTAGCCTATTATGTAGAACAGCTGCGAATAAGTGTAATACAGGTAGAGTGCGAACACCGCTATGAAAAGCGCGGCTGCTATCATGCTGATGTTGCCGTACTTCGCTGTCACCGATTCCGTATACTTCATACCAACCTTGTCTATGTCCTCAAGGCAGTAATAGTTGCCGTTGTATTCCTCTATGTCCTCGAAGCAGAATGCCCTGTGGCAGTGGCTGCACACCGCGTATGCGCCCCTCCACGGGTGCCAGACGCAGTACATCCCCTTCGCCGCGCCGATGCTGTCCTCCTCCGCCTTTGTGAGCCTGCCGTTTCTTTCGGCGAGCTCCTGGCCCACCTCGAGCTCCTCAGCTTCCTCCACCGCGGCCTCTCCGGGTGTCTTATAAACTGTGGTCCTGGGTGCCTCTTCCGCGGCTTCCTCCTCTTCCGCAGCGGCGCGCGGCGCTTCCGCTCTGGTCCTTTTCTTTGCAGGCGCTCCCTTTGCGCCTTTCTTCTTCAGGCTCTTTCTCTCCCTGAAAATGAGGAGGTCCTCATCAGGGTCTATGGCCATCAGATTCCCCTTCTAGCAGCCCTGTTTATCGCGTCCCTCTTCTTCTTCTCGAAGATTCCCCTGTGCTTAGCGCAGCTTATGCAGTAGTATACCTTCATCCTCTCGAAGAACCTAACGTCGTTAGTAGTCTTGAGCTCGGTGCTGAAGCTTATTCCCTTCTCGTATATGACTGCCTTGTCCCTGGGCACTGCACGGCCGCAGGACTCGCATGTGACTAAAGTCGACTTTCCTCTCAAAACAAACACCTTTCTTATTATTATCAAATCAAAAGGATTAATAACCATTTTGCAAAATCTTTATTTACTTGATATAGGATTGTGAGTGTTGGAAATGCGCGCATACATAATGTCTGAAGCGCCCGAGGGCGCGATAAGCGTATCAAACGTGGTGAGCGCTAGCGGTTCAACGCCGATAATATCCAACAGGCGCGCCAAGGGATACCGTGATATGCTAGACGAGATCGCCGCGCAGGCAGGCTCGTTCGACATGTTCTTCATGGTCACGTCAGACCCGATAAACGCATCGATAGAGGCCAACAAGCGCCCCGGCCTCAGGGCATATTTCTGCGACAGCCAGAGGTACGTCAACATGAGCAGGGACGCTGGCGCCAACGTAATAATACTGGACCTCAGGACCGTGAGCAGGCCTGAGTATGCAAGCATAATATCAGGCATAGTCAGCTCCTCGATGCCGGGCAGGGCCGCGACCGGCATACAGAAGATGATACCTTTTGTCAGGCAGATCCAGCCGCAGCCTGCGTATGCGCCGCGCCAGCCTGCTGTGCAGAAGCGCACCCAAGCCGACGATAAGCAGAAGGGCAAGGGAAAAAGCAGGGATGCTGAAGAGGAAGTGGAAGCGCGAGAGGCAGAGCGCCCCCAGAAGACCGCCTCGCAGAGGCAGAGGATGGGCATATTCGGCAAGCTCAAGGACTCGCTTGGGATAGAGTAAGATCGGAAGTTAAGGGTGGGTGAATGTATGCCGACTGCGCCAGGCTCACAAGGATATCCATACCGGCGGCGAGGCTCGCCGTGGCGGTGGAGCTAAGGCGCAACGGCAGGATGAACCAGAGCGATATAGCGAAGCTGCTCGGAGTGGCCCAGGCCGCGATAAGCAAGTATGAGAATGGTAAGCTCTCAGGAAAGATATCGATGCTTGCAAAGTTTATGGTAGAGAGCGGGATCGCGGAGAAAGCCGCAAGGGGAATATCGAGGAACGCGAGCAAAAGCAGTGTGGCGAAAGAGATAGACGCGATCGCGTCGTCCGACCGTGTATTTGCGAAGGCGTCAGCGCTTACCTTTGCCCCTGCCGCCGAGCCTTGATGCATGCACGGCAAGGTCGCTTCCCGTCTGCTCGATCTGTATCCTTGCGACGTCCTGTTTCTTGCGGAATCCGCCAATGACTGCATCGGGGAATCGAAGCCCGCGCGTAGAATCGTATATCTCGGTCATGTGCCTGTAATATTTCTCCGCCTTCGAGTAGTTGCCTGACCGCAGTTCCTCAAGCGCCTCCCTCTTGAGTTCGCCGACCGTGTCCATCAGGCCCAGCAGGTAGAGCTCCGGTGCCATGCCTAGTTCCGCCATCCTCGGTATCTCGTCACGCTCGACTATGTCGTATAGGCAGTATGCCTCAGCATATTCCTGATACGCCTGAGACGACTGGCTCTTGAAATTATTATCTATTTTCTTCAGCTTTTCGAGATCCGACTTTATCTTCGAAAGCAGGACATGCGAACCCTTTCTGTCACCCTTGTGAAGCAGGGTCATGGAGCTTGAGCAGTCCCTAACTATCAGCCTCGACAGGGAGAGCACGCTGTCGAAGTCCTTCTGCTTCGCCTCAAGGTGCTCTATCGCCCTGCTTATGTCGTTTACCATGCCTCCATTGCCCCTTTTTGCCATTGTGCCACCTTAAGAAAGTATGACGCGCGCATCGCGTATGTCGGTTGAGTTATGCAGACTCTTGTAGTTCCTCGCGTAATGGAACAGGTACTGCTGTGCATAGCCCGCTAGACTGCCCCACCTCTCATCTGCGAAATCGTGCAACGCAGCCACGCTTCTGCTCTCCTTCTTGAAATATACGCTCTCAAGCATGCGCTTTATCCATGTGTCTATCGGGAATGCCTCGAGCCTGCCATAGCCCATGAGCGCTATGCAGTCCGCCACCTTGTCCCCTACACCGTCTATCTCAATGAGCGATTCCTTCAGGCTGTCATAACCCTTCCTGCGCAGCGAGTACAAGTCCATGCTCTCTGAGCAGAACCTCGCCGCGCTCACCAGATATTTTGCCCTGAACCCTGCGCCAATGGAACAGAGTGCCCTGCTGCCTGCGTCCGCCATCTGCTCGCTGGTCGGGAAGGATTTACCGATTATTTTCCCATCATCGCCGTAGACCGGGGAGCCTAGAGACTCTATGAGCCTCTTGGTTATCAACCTTATCCTCTTCACGTTGTTGAACTGCGATATTATGAAGCATACGGTCGTCTCCCATGGGTCGCTGAGCGTGAGCCTCATGCCCCTATACTCTATTATCGAGGCGCCGATGAAGCTGTCCGTGTTAATACCCTCATATATCCTTTCAAGGTCGTCGCCAAGCCTCAGCCTGCCTGTCATCTTCTTTATCTTCGCGGCATTTGGGTTTTCGAGCAGTATGCTTCCGTTGTCGACGCTGCCGTCATGCACAACCTCATATCCCTCTTTGCCTTCGAAGTAGACGAGCCTTTTTCCATCGTGCAGGTCCGCGTGGAAGGTCAGGGGTTGGGCGCTGTCGAACGTCTCTTTCATGTTGAAGCAGCGAACTCTTGTCCTGAACGGCCTGCCGCCCCTTTCCGTCATGATATTTCCTCCACTTTCTTCCTTACCTGCTTCGCGTCCCCGACGCTTCGCACGGTTACGGTGCCGTCCTCAAGGCTCTGGTAGTCGATGGTAAGCGCTCCCCTTACGCCGACTTCGTCTGCTCTCGCGTACCTCTTCCCTATGCTGCCCGTGTTAGAGTAGTACGCGCTTATTCCCTTCGACTTCAGGTCGTCGATTATGCTCTTCGCTAGCGCCATCAGCTTATCGTCCTTCTGCAGCGGGAATACCGCGTAATCGTACGGCGCTATCCCCTTGTTGAGCAGCATGACATCCCATCCACGCTCCTGGTCGAAGAAGTGCGAGTTGAACAGCAGTGTCCAGAAAGCCCTCTCTATGCCAATGCTTATCTCCACGACATGCGGCATGACCTTCCTGCCGTCTACGCTGACCGACATGTCCATGCCTGAATACTTCTGATGGTTCGATAGGTCGAAGTCCGTCCTGTACGCTATCCCAGTTATCTCCTCGAACCTGTTGTCTATGCTTACCTCGGCGTCTATATTGCCTTTCGAGTAGTGCGGTAGCTCTTCAGGCAGCGCCTGCCTGAACCTTATCGCCTCGTCCTTGAATCCGAGGGATCTTACAAAACCCAGGTACTTGAACACAAGATAGGCGAACATCCTGTTCGGTATTGCACCCACTTCAATGGCCTCCTTTATCGGAACATTCTTCATGCTCCTACCCTTTAGCTGGTCCTCTCTGGTGAGCAGGTTTATGCCCACATCCATGAACTCGCTGTCCTCGACCTTCCTGCCGTCTATCACTATCTCGCTTGCGTCTGCGTCGAAGAAGTACTCCAACTCCATCTGCGAGAACTCCCTGAGCCTTATAAGCATCCTTCTGGGTGATATCTCATTCCTGAACGCCTTGCCCACCGTGCCTATTCCTATCGGCAGTTTCATGCCGCCTGCGGAGAATATCTTCTTGAAGTCGAGGAATATGCTCTGCGCAGTCTCAGGCCTGAGATATCCCCTTATCGCGCCCTTCGGCCCTATTCCAGTCTGGAGCATCAGGTTGAACGGTTCAGAAGGGCCGAGCTCGCCGCCGCACTTGTCGCAGTTTATCTTATTCTCCTTCACCATATTGTCGAGATCCTTGGCCGTTGCGCTCTTCAGCCTGTCTATCGAATTCGTGTCGTCCTTCGACGCGAAGTACTCCTCCAGAACCTTGTCTACCCTATAGCTCGTCTTGCAGTCCTTGCAGTACGTGAGAAAGTCAAAGAACTTCTCGAGATGGCCGCTGGCCTCGAACACCTTTTCCGGGCCTATTACAGTAGTGTCTATTTCGGCATTGCCCATCCCGTCTATGAAGTAACGCCTCCACGCGTTGATAATGTTGTTCCTTATCCTCGTGCCTTCCGGACCCAGGTCGTAGAAACCGCTCATCTCGCCGTATGCGCTGAACGATGGTATGACTAGATTCCTTCTTATCGCGAGGTTGACTAGCGCGTCAATGTTCTGCTTCTGCATTCTACCATACCTTTTGAGGACAGGATTAAGCAATCCGTAATAAATAGGTGTGCACAAATATTAAAGAACGTAATGTGTGAATATTAGCATAGGTGGTGCCGCGCATGAAACGCGTGCCCGCCGGCGAAACGGTGAATATTTTGGCTGATCCTTTTGAGGAACTGAGGGAAAAGGCTATAGCTAAGGCTAAGAGCGAAATAAAGGAGGCATACTCGTCAGAGGAATTCGCGCTTATACAGTCTATTAACGCCTACATAGAGACATCGAAGTCATACAACCTAGCATACGAGAGGCTCAGCGAATGGTACGGGATATACTACCCTGAGATAAAGATCAGCAATCCGCAGACATTCATAGGCCTGGCCATGCTCATGGCCGAGAACCAGAACCCCACGAAAGAGCAGCTGATATCTGTGCTGAACGACGAGAAGAAGGCGGAAAGCATCCTATCGAAGCTCAACAGCGCAATGGGTAGGAAGCTGGACGGCGAAGAGAGGTCGGCGCTCTCTGGATTCGCGGAGATGGCGTACAGGATGCAGTCGGCGATGGAGGTCGTTGAATCTTACATAACAGCGGCATCAAAGAGGGTGCTGCCCAACACCTCATACCTGACGGATGAGAAGATAGCAGCAGAGCTCCTCAGCAAGGCCGGTTCCATGGAGAGGCTAGCGACGATGCCTGCAAGCACCATACAGCTTCTAGGTGCGGAAAAGGCTCTTTTCAAGCACATAAAGTACGGCAGCAAGCCTCCGAAGTACGGCATACTGTTCAAACTGCCTGTCATAAACGCGGCTAAGAAGTCCGTCAAGGGCAAGATGGCAAGGATGTACGCCGCGAAGCTCAGCATCGCACTCAAGGCCGACTACTACACGAAGAACTTCATAGCGAAGGAATTGAAGGAATCGCTCGACAAGAGCATAGAACGCATGAAGGAGAGTACCCCTGACAAGCCAGAGAGGCCTGAGAGGCCCGAGAGGTCGGAAAGGTATGGCAGGCAACAGTTCGACCGCGGCAACAGGTTCGACAGGCCGAACAGACCTGGCCAATTTAATAAATTCAGTAAGCCGGACAGATTCAACAAGTTCGACAAGAGACCTAACAAGCCTTTCGAAAGGCGCAGCGATAACAGGTATGAGAACAGCAGCGGTAACAGTAATAACAAGTATGGAAGCAGCAACAGCAGCAGCAATAGTAATAACAGGTATGAGAACAGCAGTGATAGAAGGTATGGGAGCAACAGTAATAGCTATAACAAGTATAGGAACAGCAACAATAACAGGTATGGAAGCAGCAGTAGTAATAGCAATAATAGGTATAGGGGCAGCAGCAATAACAACAGTAACAGGTATGAAAATAACAGGTATGGGGATAAGAAGTATGAAAATAAGAAGTATGGCAATAACAGATATGAGAATAATAAGTATGGAAATAAAAAGTTTGAAAATAATAAGTATAATAACAGCAACAGCAGCAGCAACAGTAACAAGTATGAGAACAGCAGCAATAACAACAGCAGTAACAGTAACAACAGGTGGAATAAAGACAATCGCAACGAACGCCGCGATAACAAGAAGCGCTTCCCGAAGAAAAAATTCAGGCATTCTTAATGGGCAAAACACAAAATGCCCAATATTCCCTGCTTTTTATCATAACAAATAAAACTCTTAGATAGCGTTTATTATCGGTGGCAGCAATGTGCGAACGCGTGTACTCATTACTGTATAATGAAGATAAGATCTACGTCACGAAGGAGAAGGGCGGATTCGAGCTCATAGGTGGCGACGTCAAGAAGAACGAGAGCCACCACGATGCGATGATCAGGGCGATAAGCGCGAAGGCAGGCATATCAGGCAAGGACATATCTTTCCTCAGGAAGACCAATCACCTCTACGGCTTTGACAGTGACGGATGCAAGCACGCCACTGGTACCGAAACGCATTACCTTTTCGTGGCCAAATCAAAGGTCGCCCCGGATCAAAAGTCCTCAAAGATAATAGGGGTCACCGAAGCCGGGCTGCTTAAATCTATCGCAGACAAGCGCAGGCGCGAGTCGGTAAAGGGGCTGCTCGACGATGTGTTCGAGACCGGGATAATAGCGCGCGAAATAAAGGGTGCGCCAACATACAAGTAACTACCTCCCCCATCCCAATCGATTTTCTTTCATATTTATCCAATTTCTCTTAAAGTTTACCTCGGTATACTTTCTTTGCATTTTCAGAAACACTGTGCATTTTTAAACCGAAAGGATTTAAATACCTTCGAACGGGATAAAAACACGTGATGATATGGCTGGAGAGCAACAGATAGAAATCACAGAGAATGACACTATAGAAGAGGGTGAGGTGGATTACTCATCAAACCCGGTGCTGGCGCCCTACCACAGGACGATGGAAGAGATCGAGAAGATGCCTGTGATAGAGAGGACGCAGACCGTCTGCCCGGAGTGCAAGCTGATAGTGACTGGCACAATATACAAGGACGGAGACAACGTCATGATAAGGAAGTACTGCCCCGAGCACAAGTGGACTGTCGAAAAGTACTGGGAAGACTACGAAATGTACATGAAGATGCGCAGGTACAATTACTTCGGGAGGGGCTTCGAGAACCCGAACTTCATCTCCGAGACAAATGGCGCCAACTGCCCGTTCGACTGCGGAATGTGCGGCAGGCACAAGTCGCATACTGGACTTGCAAACGTAGTGGTTACGAACAGGTGCCACCTCTCATGCTGGTACTGCTTCTTCTACGCGAAGGAAGGAGAGCCAATATACGAGCCAACTCTTGAAGAGATAAGGCACATATTCGTCAACCTCAGGAGCCAGAAGCCGATACCGGCCAACGCGATACAGATAACCGGAGGCGAGCCAACTCTACATCCTAGGATAGTAGAGATAGTGAAGATGGCGAAGGAGGTCGGCTTTGACCAGATCCAGCTCAATACCACTGGAATAACAATTGCGCAGGATCCTGAGCTTGCAGTCAAGTTCAGGCATGCTGGAGTCAGCACTCTCTACATGAGCTTCGACGGAGTGAGCAAGAGGGCGAACCCGAAGAACCACTGGGAGGTTCCTGCAACACTCACAGCACTGAGGAAGGCGGGCCTGAATGCCGTGCTCGTGCCCACTGTGATAAGGGGCATAAACGAGCATGAGCTTGGGGACATGGTGAACTTCGCGATAAACAACGCGGACGTGGTCAGGGCTGTCAACTTCCAGCCGGTTTCGCTGGTGGGGAGGATGCCTTCCAGGCAAAGGGAGAGCCAGCGCATATCGATTCCAGGGGCCATCAAGCTCATAGAGGAGCAGACCCATGGTGCGATAAAGAAGGACGATTGGTTCTCGGTGCCGTATGTTGGCGGGATAAACAGGTTCATAGAAGCCCTCACGGGCGAGTACAAGTACGACCTGTCGATTCACTTCGCGTGTGGTGCAGGCGCATACATATTCATAGACAGCGACAACAAGATAGTGCCTCTTACCAGGTTCCTCGACGCTGCAGGGCTCATCGAGCACCTGCAGAGGGCCGTAGACGAGATGGAAGGCAAGAGCAAGCTCGTGAAGAGGGCCATAGCAGTGAAGACGCTGATCGGAATAAGGAAGTTCATAGACAAGAAGAACCAGCCCAAGTCCGTCAACTTCTCGAAGCTGCTGATGAGCATATTCCTGAAGCACGACTTCGGGAGCATGGGCAAGCTGCAGATGAAGTCGATCTTCATCGGAATGATGCACTTCCAGGACGAGTACACCTACGACATACACAGGGTAGAGAAGTGTGACATACACTACGCAATGCCTGACGGCGAGGTGCTTCCGTTCTGCACGTTCAACGTGTTTCCGGAAGTGTACAGGGACAAAGTGCAGAAGCAGTACAGCATACCTGTAAAGGAGTGGGAGACATCGCACCCGGACTGGACATACTCGTCCGACAAGTACAGAAGGGACGTTAAGGCCATCGAGGCCACGCCCGAGTACATGAAGACGTACGGCGAGATGATAGACTACTTCGCCCTGCCGGTGAACGGCGGCCAGTCGGTCGCAAACTTCGTGAACGAGACCTTTGCACAGAGCGTGCCGGTCTCGTCCGGAAGCGGCATGGTCCAGGAGCAGAAGGTTGCGGCTGCACAGCAGCAGCCGAAGCCCGCACATGAGAGCGGCCACGAGCACGGCCACAATCATGAGCACGAAGCAGACGGCATGTCTGCCGGAATGCATGATGGCGCGGGCTGCACATGCGGCTCAGGAGACTGCGGCTCCGGAGGATGCGGATGCGGAGGCCACTGAGCGTAGCGTTAGAACCACGAAAAAGCAATACGAAGCAAGTGACGAACATGGAGAGAATAGACGAGATAATATCGGACTTCAACAAGAGGGCTACAGCAAGGAAGAACGAACCGGGCAGCGAGAATTTCCAATGGTCTGTTGAGGAGAACGGCAAGAAGTACGTAGTTCCCTACAGGACCATTAAGAGAGTGATGTTCTCGAACATATCGCAGAAGGAACTGATAGACATACCCCATGCCGCAAGGCTGCAGTACAGGCTTATGCTGCTCGAGCCGGTCATAAAGGCAACAGTGAACTACGTCAAGGGCACCATACTCGTCACATACAACAACGTGGGCTCCGGCAACCTGAAGGAGAAGATGAGCCGCGAGGAGCTGATAGAGTTCCTCGGAACGCAGAACATTCACATAGACCCTGCGGCGGTAGAGGAACAGGACTACGACTACTAC
Organism: Microcaldota archaeon; assembly: GCA_027365565.1. Taxonomy (GTDB): domain Archaea; phylum Micrarchaeota; class Micrarchaeia; order Micrarchaeales; family Micrarchaeaceae; genus JAMCYG01. The sequence goes on along the minus strand of DAHXMI010000010.1, from coordinate 66,453 downwards.
AACGCGTTCTTCAGATACACGTTCAATCCGCAGAGGGTCAGGGAGACTGCCCCATACGGTATAAAGACTGAGGAATGGAGAAAAATAAGGCCGGAGTACGAGGCCAAGACCGAGGATGCGTTCAAGAAGAAGATGGGCGAGTTCCACGAATGGCAGGACTCGTATGCCGTCGAGCACCCTGATATCCTGAACGAGTACGTGAAGGCCGAAGTTAAAAGCAAGCGTGGCGGCCTTTTCGGAAAGAAGAAAGTGAAGGGGACAAGCGGAGGCCACTGGTTCCACGGGATATAACCAGTTCCTTGCAGTCCCGCGCTTTCACTACGTATACCTATACCTTTAACTTTATTTTTGCAAATAAATCTTAATCTGGTGTTAGAATGCAGAAGCGATTCGCATTGATAGACATAAAAGGCGCACTGCTCAACTACAGTGCTGACAGCGCATACTACATAGAGGCGATAAGGAACATATTCGGCCTGCAGCTCAGCGCGCTGGATCTCGGCAGGTATGCCGGAATGACGGCGCGCATGACTGCGGAGGCCATACTGAAGGAGCAAGGCGTGCAGGAGAGCATGATAAAGGAGAAAATGGGGCCGTTCCTCGAGGAGCTGCAGTACTCGTACAACAACTACGGCGGCATGGCGCATATCGCAAGCAACAAATCCATCATGGTCGGCGGTGCAGATAATACGCTAAGGTCAATAAGGGAAAAGGGAGTAGAGCTTTGCGTGGTTACCGGCGAGCTTGAGAGGATAGCTACGCTCAACATGGACCGCGCAGGTATAAAAGGATACTTCGACATCGGGACTTACGGTTCCAGCGGCAGGACATATGCCGACCTGCTCGCCGCCGCACTCGCGGCGATAAAGGCTAAGCACGGCAGCGTTGAGAAAAATGATATTTTTGTCCTGAGCGCGAATCCCGACATGATAGCTGCAGCGAAATCGCAGGGGTTGAAAACCATAGCGGTTCCCGGCCCCGAAAGCAAGGGCCTCATGGGAACCGAAGCCGACATACACACCAACGGCATCAAGGACAGGAAGATAATAGATGCGCTGACCGCCTGATCCTGATACGTGCAACGCCGATCAGCGCTTAACGTCGGCCTCGACGACTATCTCACCGCCGACAACCGGTTCCTCTATCCCGAACTTGGTCAGCACTTCCGGATGCAGTTCTCCGAACACTCCCCGGTGCACGGCTCCAGCCCCATCCGCGACGGTCCCGGTCCTGCCCTCTATCATCGATGGATCGTTCCCGCTCTTAATGTTGGCTTTCAGCTTCAGCAGGTCAATGATGTAGTTGACAACCGTCCTCGCCTCGGCAAGGTTCGCCTTCGAGTGCTCACTCAGGAAGCCGATCGTAATATCCTCTACCACTATGCCGTCCCTGACACGGAAGACACTCCCTACCTCGAACAGTCTCTGCGGCATCCTCTCCGAAGTGGATGCACCGAGATTCTGGAGCAGCTGTGGAAGTATGCTCGTCCTGAGCATCGTTATCGCTTCCGTCTTGGACTCGGCGACCTCGACCGCCGATTTCTCATCATGCTTCCTCCCCATGTTGGAAAAGTTTATTTCCTCGTTGGTGAGGTGCATGTTGAGCGCCTCCGTGTAGCCGAGCCCCACCATGAGTTTCTCAAGTGCAGCACGTACAACTGGGTTCTTATGCTCCGCACCGGCCGCACCGGCAGTGAAGATCGGTTTCGGAGTGATGTTCCTGTAGCCGTACCCGACCGCAATGTCCTCTATGACATCCTGGTCATTTATCAGGTCAAGCCTGTACGGCGGCAACTCCAGCACGGCCCTTTTTCCTTCCGCCTTTGTGCCATATCCCATCTTCGATGCGTGTGCCAGCATTTCATTGGATGTCATTGGCACCCCTATCCTGCTGCTCGCCTTTGCTGTGCTTACTGCTATTCTTCTCGCACCCAGGCTCGGGGTGTGTTCCGCCATGCTACCATACTTTATAATGCAAGGGTGCACCTCGCATCCCTGGTCTATGAACGAGCATGCGAGTATGTCCAGCGCCCTTTCAACAGCCCTCCTGTCCGTGCCTGTTATGTCAATGAATAGTGCGGTTGTACTCTCCCTGACTGCAGTGGCCTTCGAGTTAATGATAGGTATCATAGAGAGAATCTTCTCCGAGTCCTTCAGGTATGGGTACATCGTCCTGCCCCTGCCCCTCGCGACGGTGTAGCCGTACTCTACTCCTTTGCTGTGCCTCTCGAGTATCTCCGCGAACGACGTCTCATTATCGGATCCGAGAGGAACGAACCTTCCATCATGCGAGGCTTCGTATATGAGATTACCTTTTACCGCATCGAGGTTGTGCAGCCCCATGGCTATCTTCTTCCTCCTCCTGCCATATGTTATGCTGAACTTCTCGGTGAAGTTTATCAGGTATTTCAGTCTCCCGTCCTTCAGGTTTACGCCCTTCACAACCATCGCGGCGATGAACGGCCTCACCCCCTTCACGGAAGGCATGACCGTTACTTCAAGGAACGGAGCCCTACCCACCCTGTATTTGCCGATGTCCGGCCTCTCCTTGCCGAGGAACTGCCTGTAAGCCCTGACGAATCCCGTATAGTCGAGCATATCAGGCCTGTTCGGGCTTATGTCAAAAGTAATCTCGCCGCCGTCCGAAGCCTCTATTTCCATGCCAAGATCCTGGACGCGCTCCCCCAGCTCCTTCATGCTGCCGATGTCCCTTTCCAGGTCCTTCACTTTGAACGCTATAGTTGCCATGCTCACAACTCTATCTCTCTCCTATCCCTAAGCCATCCGACGTTGTTCCTGTAAAGCTCCACTATCGAGTCTACCTTGAGACTTTTCAGGAGCAGCCTGTCGATACCTCCGCCCCATGCGAGTATGCTTTTCCTGGTGCCCATCGCCTTGGATATCTCCTCCCTTATCACTCCGCTTCCAAGCAGCTCCACGCTGCTGCCGTCTCCTGGCAGGTAGTATACCTCCATTCCCGGCTCTACGAACGGGAAGTATGACGGCCTTATGTGGACCTCCCTGCCCATTACAAGGCCCAGCCTGGAGTAGAACTCCGATATAACATGTATGAGGTTCGACAGGCCCAGGTTGTCGCCTATTATCATTCCGTCTATCTGGTAGAATTCTGCGAGATGCTTGTAATCTATGCTCTCATTCCTGAATGTCCTGCCGACAGAGAAGAGCTTCGCTGTCTCTCCCTTCTTCAGCGATGAAGCGATCTTCCTCACATGCCTTATTGTCGATGCGGTCGTCTGTGTCCTGAGGAGCGCCTGCTGCGCCGCGTTTTCCCTCCACGGCATCTGCCATCCCTTCTTGTGCATCTTCGCTATGCTGGACTTCAGCTCCGCATCGTCGATCTCGATGGACGAGGGGTTCTTCAGGAAGAAGGTATCCTGCTTGTCCCTGGCGGGATGGTCCTGCGGCACGAAAAGGGTGTCGAAGTTCCAGAATGCGCTCTCAACCATCGGCCCCTCTATCTCGGTGAACCCCATCCTCAGCCATGTGTTCCTGACGATGTCTATGAACTCCATGACCGGGTGCCGCCTTGCAGGGTATACGCCATCCACTACCGCATCTATGTCATACTTCCTGAATTCCTTACCTTCCCATTCTCGCCTTGCTATGATTTCCCTGCTGAGCTCGGCTATCTCGCCCTTGCTAGCGGTCCCCTTCGCGGCTTCTTTCCCCTTTTCTGTAACATGTATGTCGCTTATCAGCTCTGAGCTGCTTACCGACAGCAGTTTCCTACCCTCAAGATTCTTGACCAGCTCCTTGTGCGACTTTACCGCCTCTGCTACACTATCCTTATTGCTGGACAGAAGCGCTTCCAGCAGCTTCCTCTGGGCGTACTCTCCCTTCTCGGGTTTCAGGGCCTTTACCCTGCCCTCCACTATCTCTATCCAGCCATTCTTCTTTGCCCATATAAGCCCTATCTGATTCTTTACATTTGAGAGTGGCATGTCGCCCCCATGGCCGTGTAGGGACTCCAACAGCTCCTCCTCAGGAAATGCCTTTCTGTAGGATAACCCTTCCTTAGTTGGCTCCACCTTGTACCAGGTCTCGCTCTTGAATCGCACGTACTTGTCGGCCTCAAGGGCCTTTACTGATGATATAAGCGTACCTCTGTCTATGGAGGAAGACTTCGACAGGCCGTCTATTTCGGCGCCGGGGTTGCCCTCTATCGCCTTAAGAACCCTCAAGAGCATCTCGTCCAAAGCAAGCACCTCAGCCGTTAGTCCTGTAATACGCGTACGCGGCAACCAGCGCTATTGCGGCTATGACTATCACATACACGAAGATGCCCAGCGCGTTGTACAGCCCGCTGAAGAACGACGTCACCTCATCCTGCAGGCTCTGCTGTTGGTTGAATACGAGCGCGAAGTTTGACAGCGGCTCGCCCCTGAACCATGACAGCTTGGTGATGTTGTTGTAGTTGGTTGTGAACGCAGAAGCCGGATAGTCCGGGACGGGATATGCGGACGTTATGACTGCGCCCTTCGGTATGTCTATATTAAGCGTCATGTTCGTGCCTAGCGCCTCACCGCTGGCCGCATGCTCGAAGTTGAACACACTGTCGTTGAACGTGTAAGTGAACTCGCGCGGAGATGTCTGCTTCACGCTTGCGACTCCGTGCACATCGTAGCTCATCTCTATGTAGGCCATTCCTCCATCATAAAGGTTCTTCACCGGCCCTGGAAGCAGCCTGAAGTTGTATATGCCGCTGCGCTGGTTTATTATGTGCGGCACGAGCCCTGATCCGATCAGCTGCTGCCACTTGCTCAGCGTGAGATTGAATGCAACTCTTGCTGTGGAATACTGGTCCATCGAGGTGTTGCTGATGAACACCTGGAATACCTCATCGACGTGCGCGTTGGTCGTACTGTTGAATGTAACTGTGGAGTTCACACCCAAGATAGTATATGAGGCGCCGCTTAGCCCCGGCGCATACACGAGCATTGCTAAGGCAGATACCATTGCGGCCAGAACCACTGCGCGTTTGTACAAAATACCCACCATTGAAGACTATAATTAAGATTCCCATAATATGTATAAATAGCTTTTTGTGCAGGCGTCTTCTCATGGTGTCGATAGTGTTAAATATATTCACCAAATCATCTCTATACAAATGCTGTGATAACATGATAACAGGACTCAGTATGTCAAAAGTAGAGGGCAACGTAAGCGCGGCAGACATGCTCTCCAAGCAGATGCCTCCTTCGATAAACATAAATCTGGAGGACGCGAAGAGCGAGGGCAACAAGCTGAAGGTAAACTACTCTTTCACCGCGGAGTACTTCAACAGCGCCGATTCCAGCAAGAAGAGCATAGGAAGCATAAAGCTGTCCGGGATAGTCGAGCTGCAGGACGAGAAGAAAGCAGTCGATGAGGCCGCCAAGAAGTGGAGCGACAAGAAGAGCCTCCCTGCAGAGATGACCGAGGAGATAATAAACGTGCTCAACTTCAGGTGCAGTGCGACAGGCACGCTGGTTGCATACTCTCTTGGCTTCATACCGCCTATAATAATGAGCGCGGTCAAGGTCCAGGACCAGAAGTAAGCCTGATTGGTAGTGCACGTGCACTGTGGCCAGAACTCTCATCGGCCACCTTGCACAATTTTAATTATTCCTTCAGATAGATACTCATGGCTAGTCCTAGCAGAGCAGAGAAGCCAGCCCCCGAGGCCGAAGAGCCGAAGGCCGCCCAAGAAGCGGAGCTTGAGGTAGAAGGCTTCGTGCTTGACACCGACTACATCTACGAGAACGGCGCGGGCGTGATAAGGCTGGCCGTGAAGGGCTCTGACGGGAAAACTTACGAGGTCTACGACCACAGTTTCAAGCCCTACTTCTACCTTCTCCCGAAAGAGGGGGTATCGCAGGCAGACGTCGAGTCCGCATCGTATCGCGAGGGTGATGAGACCATAGCACCGCAGCGTGTTACCGCAGTGAAGAGGAGCCTGTTCGGGAAGGAGGGCACTTTCTTCAAGGTCGTGGCACCCAGCCCTACAGCCGTGCCGAAGATGAGCGCATACATGTCGAAGTATGGGCAGGCATACGAGTCTGACATTCCCTTCGCCAAGAGGTATGTGATAGACAACGAACTCGGCTCCATGATAAACCAGAGGTTCCGCTTCGCAAGGCAGGGGAACGGCGCGCTGGAACTGGTTTCCGCAAAGGAGGAAAAGAAGGAGTTCACCGATCCGAACCTGAACGTCCTGTATTTCGACATAGAGGTATACAATCCCCTGACGGTGCCCAGGCCGGATAAGGACCCTATAACCATGATAGGCTACACATATACCGGCGCGAAGGGGAATCAAAGCGGCGTGATAACGTTCAGGAAGACAAACCAACCGTTCGTCGAACTGGTTGCCGATGAGAAAGCGATGATAAACAGGTTCATGGGGATGGTCAACGAGCTCGACACCGACATCATCACGGGTTACAACTCGGCCAACTTCGACATAAGGTACCTGATTGACAGGTCGAGGCAGCTGGGCATAGACTTCAGCCTTAACAGGTTCAGGGAAGGCTCCACGAAGATAGAGCGCCACGGCATGGTCGACCGAGTGAAGATAGCAGGCAGGGTACACGTCGACATGTATACTGTAGTCAAGTTCATATCGATCGTGGGCGCCGCTGAGAGCATACTGAAGCTGAACAGGTACACGCTCAAGGAGGTGTACAAAGCGATAAGCAAGGGTAAGAGCGACAAGGTAATAGTCCAGTACGAGGACATGCGCAAGCTGTGGGATGGCACAGAGGAGGAAATAGGCGTACTTGCGAAGTACAACCTCGGCGATGCCGAATCGCTGGAGACCGTGTACAAATCTTTCATCCCTATAATGGTGGAGCTGGCGAGGGTCACAAGCGACATGCTCAGCGATGTCTGCGTGTCGACTACAGGACAGCTTGTAGAATTCCTGATGATGCTCTACTCGAGCAAGTTCGGCGAGGTAATACCGAACAAGCCCGACGAAAGGGAGATCAAGGCAAGAACGATAAATCCCATAGAGGGAGCGTTCGTGAAGACCCCTGAGCCAGGCATATATTCCAACCTCGCCATATTCGACTTCAGGGGGCTGTACCCATCGATAATAATATCGCACAACATAGACCCGTCGTCGATATGCAGCGACTGCAAGGAGTACTACGAGGCGCCGAACGGCGTAAGGTTCTCGAAGGACAGGAAGAGCATCATGCCATCTACAATAAAGCTGCTGGTCGACCAGAGGCTGGAGGTGAAGAAGCTTTACAAGAAGGATCCCGACAACCTCTTCCTCGGGTCCAGGTCGCAGGCGCTTAAGATAACGTCCAACTCGTTCTACGGCTATCTCGGCTACGCGAGGTCGAGGTGGTATTCGAGGGAATGTGCCGCGGCTGTCACCGCTTACGGCAGGCAGTACATAAAGGAGACAATAACCGAGTCGGAGAAGAACGGCTTCAAGGTGATATACGGCGATACAGATTCAGTGGTGCTTGTCATGGGCAGCAAGACGAAGGAGGAGGCACTCGGATTCGTCAAAGTGTACAACAAATCCCTGCCGGGAAACATGGAACTAGAGCTTGAAGACTTCTACACGAGGGGTGTATTCGTCGGCAAGAAGGTGGAGAAGGAGAAGGACGTAGCTGGCGCGAAGAAGAAGTACGCGATGATATCCGAATCTGGAAGGATAAAGATAAGGGGGTTCGAGCTAGTGAGGCGCGACTGGTCGAAGGTCGCAAGGGACACGCAGAGGAAGGTCCTTGAGACCATACTCAAGGAAGGTAGCGCAGAGAAGGCCGCGCAGATCGTCAAGGACGTGATAGCCGAGCTGGAGAGCGGAAAGGTGCCGCTCGAGGACCTCGCGATAAACACGCAGCTCAGGAGGAAGATAGACAGCTACGATGTGCAGTCGCCGGAACTCTCAGCGGCGAAGAAGGCGGTGAAGTCCGGTGCCAAGAGCAAGGAAGAGGTGGAGCACGCCGTCATAAGCTACGTGATAACGAAGGAAGGATCGTCAGTATCCGACAAGGCGATGATACTCGAGACGGCGAAGGACTATGACCCGCAGTACTACATAAACAAGCAGGTGCTCCCTGCGGTCATGAGGATACTCAAGGAGCTGAACTACGACGAAGGTCAACTGAAGAATAAGGGCTCCCAGAAGAAACTGTGAATGCGAACGGTGCTAATATGGATAGTGCAACATTGGAGAAGGCAAGGGACGTCGGCAAGATGTCATACAAGGTGCTAAGCAGGGCAAGGGACATGGTAAAGCCCGGAGCAAGATTGATAGACGTGGCGAACGGTCTGGAGGGCTATTTGAAGGAGCAAGGTTATGGATGCGCCTTCCCTCTCAACCTATCAATAAACAACGAGGCGGCTCACTACACTCCAACTATGGACGATGGAAAGGCATTCTCGGAAAGCGACGTGGTAAAGGTCGATTTCGGCGCCGCGAAGGACGGCCTTCTCGGCGACTGCGCGTTCACTGCAGACCTGTCTGGAGAGCACGGCGACCTCGTGGAAAGCACGGACGAGGCGCTCGAGGCCGCGATAAACAGCGTCAGGGCAGGGGTAGAGGTGAGGAAGATAGGCGCGGAGATCGCCCGCGTCATAGAGGCGTCAGGTTTCAAGCCGATAAGGAACCTAGGAGGCCACGGGGTGAGCGAGCATGACCTTCATTCCGAGATATTCATACCTAACTTCGACAACGGCGACACGACAACACTGAAGGAATGGCAGGTCATAGCGATAGAACCGTTCGCCACCACGGCAAACGGTAGGGGTATAGTGCATGACAGCGACACGTTCGAGATATACGGCTTTGTCGAAGCGGCGCCGGTAAGGTCGCAGAACGCTAGGAGCATACTCGCCGAGATCGCGTCGAAGTACCAGAGCGAGCCCTTCGCTGTGAGATGGCTCTCGAACATCTTGCCATCGAAATTCGCGCTCTATGCGGCCGTCAGGGAACTGTTGGTCGCAGGTGCGATAGAATCGTACCCGATGCTCATAGAGGCCGCCGGCGGCACGGTATCACAGTCGGAAAAGGAGATGCTGGTCACAAAGGACGCATGTGAAGTACTGACGAAATGAGAAAGCAACCAAAGGAATATATCAATTCCTTCTCAAACCTTCTTGAGGGACATGCGAGAGTTGACAGGCAAAGGGCGCGCCCAGTCGGCGATGGAGTACCTGATGACGTACGGCTGGGCGATACTTGTCATCGCGGTAGTGCTAGGGGTCCTGTTTGAATTAGGAGTGTTCAACCCTGCTAACCTGGGACCAAGGGCGCAGCCGGGCTCATGCCATGTCTACAGGCCGAACGGCCCGGGCACCAGCCTACTCCTAAACCTCGAAGGGGTATGCAACGGCGCGCTGCCAGAGTATGCGGCCAGCTTCAATGGAAACAACCAATATATCTATTCCAACGTTACGGGCATGCCGACGGGCAATTCATCCAGAACGGTCACCGCATGGTTCAGCGATTCGGACGTGAGTCCGAGGCTTACCCTGTTCTGGTACGGCGCCACCACGTGCTCAAACCCGAGCGTACCTCCAAGGTTTTTCCAGATATACATCCAGAGCGGCGGCATAATAATGAACGCCTGGTGCACCGACCAGGGCATATACGGGAATCCGCAGCAGAACGTCTGGTACTTTGTTGCGTACGAATACAACAAGTCCGCACAGGAGCAGATCGGATATGTGGGTGCAGCCGGCGAAATGTATTCCGCGTCATCGATCACGTACAACTCATATAACACCACGCCGACGCCTTTCTATATGGGGAACGGCAACGGCGGCGGCTACTTCGCAGGTATGGAATCCAACGTGCAGATATACAACACCACCCTTTCCTCCAATACAATTCAGAGCCTATATCAGGAGGGCATAGGCGGCGCGCCGACCGACCTTAAGAATCTTGTCGCATGGTATCCGCTCAATGGCAACGCGCAGGACTATTCCGGCAACAACAACAACGGGCAGGAAGTGAACGGCGCCACCTTCACCAGCCAGTGGATGAACGGCTATACTGCGCCGTAAGTGAAAAATAAGCGGATCTGGCGGGATTTTCATAGGCGAATTCCTTCAACTCGCGTTATTTTGAACCCGCAACCGTCTGGTCCGAAGCCAGATGCGCTGTCCAAGTTGCGCCACAGATCCGCATACGCATGAATGTGATTGCAGTTTTAATAGTGTTGGGTCACGGGATTAAAATCCATCAAAGCCGTTAAAGTTGAACAGCCTTGTCTGGCGTATGTTCTCCATGGTCTTCCACTGGTGCCTCAGGTGGGCATTGAGGGATCCGTCCTTCATGCTGTCCCTTATCGCGTCTATCGTCTTGAAGTCTGAAGGATATCCCGACCCTATGTCTATCCCTATCTTCCTGCTCAGCAGGTCTATCTCGCGGTCGCGGGTCACCTTCGCTATTATGCTGGCTGCTGATACAACCGGATATATCGAGTCGGCCTTGTGGCGTGCGAGTATCCTGGTGTAATGAACGCCCTTTTCGGTCTTGCCCTTGACGCCCATGACCTTCGTCTGCTTGTTGCTGATGTTGCTGACGCGTATGCCGAACTTCTCCGCTATGACGTCCGGCGAGTCGAGGTATACCATGCTCACGTCGCCGACCCTGTCGAGAAGCCTGGCGAAATGCACTGCCTCAAGCTCGTTCAGCGATATCCCGCTCTTCATGGCGCTGTTTATCTCCTCCGGATATATCTTGTCGACCTCTATGTTGTTGGCGAGCTTCTTTATCTCCTTGAACGCTATCTCGCGGCGTTTTCTGGAAAGCATCTTCGAGTCCCTAACGCCGACTTCGGTGAGCTTATGCTCTATGCTCTTGTTTATCGAGACCATGCTGACTACGAGGGGGCCGAGTATCGCCCCGCGACCAGCCTCATCCCCGCCGGATATTATTATCATAAAATCCCTTCAGACAACCGAAGCTAATGCTCATGTGACATCCTCCCACAGCTAAAGAGTGTGGGCTTCCCCTGCAATTGCAGGGTATGTTCTCAGTTCCTCGACAACCGCTCCCTGCTGGAGTCTTACACTGTCTCCCTGAGCGTGACTTTCCCTCTGCCCGAGGGTAGCTCTTTTGAGTATGTTTATTGCGGCATTTATATCTCTATCCATCTGCATGCCGCATGCATTGCAGATGTACGTTCTTTGCGAGAGCGGCATGTCCATTGTGTTGCCGCAGTTGCTGCACGTCTTTGTAGTGTCCTTTGCATCCACCTTTATTACTCGCATACCGGCACTTTCAGCCTTGTATGAAAGCATCTGAATAAATCTGTTCCATGAAGCGTTCTGGATTGACTGTGCGAGTCTATGGTTTTTCAGCATGTTGCCTATGTGCAATGCCTCGACTGCGAAGAACGTATATCCCTCATGAGTGAGTTTGTCTGAGAGTTTGTGCATGAAGTCGTTTGACTGGTTTGTTATGCCCTTCCATTCCTCTTGAAGTTTTCCTTTTGCATTTTGCCTCCTCTTTGAACCTTTGTTCCTTCTTGCGACTATCCTCTGCCATCTTGCGATTCTTTTCTCCCTCTTCTTGAAGAATCCGGGCTTCTGTATAATCTTGCCGTTAGACAAGGCGACGAAGTTGTTCAGGCCCATGTCTATGCCGATAGGGTTCGTGTCGATTACTTCCTTTGGCATTGTTATTTGTTCCACCGTAAAGATTGCATAATATTTCTTCCCTTCCCTCTTTATAGTGAGTGTCTTTATCTTTCCTTCAATCTTCCTATGCAATTCAATCCTCATCCTGCCTATCCGTGAAACCCTAATCATATCGGTCTTTCGTTCCTTCTCTAACGAGAAAGATCCGTTGTCCTGCGGATAAACAATACTATAATTTCTGTTCCTTGACTTGAAACGTGGGAATCCGACCTTTACCCTTTTGCCCTGTTTTCTCTCACTACATCTTCTGAAGAAGTTTGCGTATGCTTTTATTACTCTGTCTTCTATCTCGCACCTTGTCTGTGAGTATATTTTCATGAATTCTTTGTTCTCTACAATTATATCTGCCTTTATTCTGTTGAACGAGCTTCTCTTTGGTTTGAATGATTTGTCTTTCTGGTACGCCTCTTTTGCCTTCTCAAGAAGTTTATTGTAGAAGCTCTTTGAGAGAGTGAATTGCGCATCTATCTCTGACTGGCATTTGTCATTTGGATAAATCCTGAACTTATATGCCATTATAGAATCCATATAATTTATACTTCTGTTAAACAATAAATACCTAACTGTAAACGGGAAAATTAATAGGAAAAGAAGAAAACAGAGAAATAGCACATGAGGTGTGGGGTCTCATCCACTTGACGTCCCACCAATCATCTTCTCAACTCATTATACCTTCATTTTTCTACCTTAAATGTGCTTCCTGTCGATCATCATGAAGTCGTTGACAGCGACGACTGCAGAGTACGGCACCCTTATCTGGCCGCTATCCTGCTTTATCTTGTTCGCTATGCCCGAGTCTGGGTTTGGCTCTATGAGCAGGAAGTTTATCTTTCCTGTCGTTTCGCTCACTTCAGCATCGAGCAACCTACCGAGGTCGTATCCATCGACCGTTATCACTTTCTTCCCAACCAGCTGTTTCGCGATTATGAACTTTACCATCCGAACACCTAACTATAAATTATAATATAGAAACACTTTAATATCCTATGCCTACACGGCGTAGAAGCGCATTATACACAGCATTCAACACACAGCATAAATCCTTTCCGCAAGAATAGTATGCGTACGAGTGATTAACGTGGCCAATGGCAGCAACCTGTTTCTGATGGAAAAGCAGGCCATGATAATACTTACGCTGAAGAACAATGCACAGGAGTGGAACATATCCGCGCTTGCGAAGGCTGCCGGAACAACTTATGTACACGCGTGCAACTTCCTCATACTCTGCGAGTCGAGGGGCATTGTCTCAAGCGAGAGGCACGGCCGGATTAAGACGGTAAAGCTGACGGAAAAGGGCGCGAAGCTGGCCGACATGGTAGAGGGAATACACTCTATCGTCAACGAAAAGGCACAGCAGGTCCAGCAGCCGAGCGCGACTGCCTGACTTCTTATACGACGCTTATCGTCGTCCTCTTGCGTATCGCATTAAGGACATGGCCGTAATCTCTGTAATGCGCGATAGCGGTAAGAGACACAGTGTACTCACCAGGATCCGCACCGGACGAATTGAAAACGTCAACCCTAACTTCCTTCTCCTCTCCAGGTGCAAGATACCCGAGCCTCACCTCTTTCTGCTTAGTTACGCCTATCTCATCAAATCCCAACTGTCTGGGAACCTCCGCCACTATGGACGTAAGCAGCGACTCGCCTGTCGAGTTCTTCAGCTTCACTGTAAGGGATGACGAACTCTTCTTGCCTGAGTAGAGCTTGTAAGGCACCCATTCCGTCATTATCCGGAAAGGTGACTTCTTTGTGAGGTCTTCAGAAACGTCTTTCTTGCCAAAAGGTCCAAAAAGCTTCAAGTGCACACCACATCAATACTTTTATATCTTATTGTACATAATTATTTATAAGTTGTAGGGTTCGGTGGAAAGCTTCAGAGTGTGTACATGCCAATAAAGTACAATCTGACAACTTACGATATGTTGGCTAATCGGATACACAAACTCTCAGTAAAGAACAGCAGCACAGATCCGTCGTACAAAATAGAGAGCGAAGCGTATAGCGCAACCGAAGATCCCGACATAATACTTGCTAAGGCAATAATAATAGCCTCCTTGTCCTCGAACCTTTCATGGCAGACATACAATATGATAACAACTAATCCTTCGAGGCTCAACAGCCCTGAGATAAAGCGAGAGTATGAGGAGGCCAAGTTGGAGAAGTGGAAACGAGTGACGAACAACGACGTCCGTGAAGTAACCAAGAACGACATCGGTGACAATGCGTTTTCCACATGGCTGTTCTTCAATGTGGGCAAAGATATGCACGAGACATACAAGGAGGCATGGCAAAACCTCAAGAAAGAGTTCAGCGAAGGGTGCGAGACCGCCAGACCGATCGCCTGAACGCCCTGCCCCTACTGCTCGGCCTATAAATTCCATCTGCATGAGCCGTTTCCAAATACCTCTTGGTACGGCGGGAAGCGATGATACCAAAGTAAATATTATTTACTAAACTACACTGCCATTTAGTGGAATACCTTATATTAGCTACGCATCTAGAACGCGCCAGAGAAGCTTTTTAAAGAAGCGTAGCAAATGTATTTTCGCAACTGTTGTGCATGCGCAAAACCATACTACAACATGTTGTATATTGGTTGGGAGGGCGCAGATCTCTCCCATTGGGTGATACTGCATGATGTGCCCGTATTGCGGCAACCTGGAAACCTCTGTCACGGATTCGAGGCTTGCTGATGATGGGAGGTGCATAAGGCGCAGGAGGGAGTGCTCCAAGTGCGACAAAAGGTTTACTACATATGAACGCACCGAGCTTGAGCGCATAACCGTTATAAAGAAAAACAACACCCGCGAGCCGTTCGACAAGAACAAGATATTAACTGGAATAATGAAGGCTTGCGAGAAGAGACCCATCACGCGCGAGCAGATGGATCAGATGGCCGACAGGGTAGAGCGCGGCATAAGGTTCAAGGGCAGGCGCGAGATATCCTCCAGGGAGATAGGCAACCTAGTAACGAAGGAATTGCTGAAGGTTGACAACATCGCGTACATAAGGTTCTCCAGCATCTACAAGGAGGTGGAGGAGCCCAGCGAGTTCATGGAGATGATAAAGAAGTTCAGCAAATGATGGATAACGCTTAAGGTGGCATTATGGTCGCAATGGAGGAAAAGGAGCAGGAGAAAACGGAGAACAAGTTTGGGAAAACTGAGGCTGCCGCGGATGACATGCCTTCCGAGACACTGGAGTTCTTCCATGGGGACGAGATAAGAGCCCGTGTATTCTTTGAGAAATATGCCTCTCATGGGAATAATCTGGACGGACCTGTTCTAGAGAAGACACCAATGGAGATGTGGAAAAGAATCGCGAAGGAGGTGTCTTCCGTGGAAACCACCGATGCGCTGAAGAGCGAATGGGAGGAGAAGTTCTACTGGCTCATGAAGGACTTCAGGTTCGTTCCTGGAGGCAGGATAATGTTTGGTGCCGGATCCGGAAGGAGGGCGACCCTGCTCAACTGCTATGTCATACCAATGAAGGAAGACAACATAGAGGCCATATTTGACTGGTGCAAGGAGGCGGCAAGGACATACAGCTTCGGCGGGGGTGTGGGAGGCGACATCAGCGTCCTAAGGCCGAAGAATGCTCCTGTGAACAACTCCGCCATGGTATCATCAGGATCGGTTTCGTTCATGAGCCTAATGAGCGAGACTACGCATGTCATAGGGCAGCACGGGAGGCGCGGCGCGCTGATGATAACGATGGACGTGAGCCATCCTGACATATTTGACTTCGTCAGGGTAAAGAGAAACAAAACAAGCGTGAGATATGCGAACATAAGCGTGAAGATAACCGACGAGTTCATGAAGGCTGTGGAGTCCGACTCGGAGTTCGTGCTCAGGTTTGAGAATCCATCACACAAGCTGCCGGACGGCAACGTCAAGAAGATAGAGAGGACAATCCGCGCAAAGGAGCTATGGGATGAGCTCATCCAGTCCGCAAGGGACTGGGCCGAGCCCGGCCTGATTTTCTGGGACACGATGAAGAAAATGTCCCCGAGCGAATACAACGGCATGAACATACTATCAACCAACCCATGCTCGGAGCAGCCGCTGCAGGCATACGGCGCATGCGACCTTGGCAACATCAACCTCTCATATTTTGTGACAAAGCCGTTCCAGGAAGGCGCAGACCTGAATTGGGAGGAGCTTGACCGCACGGTGAGGTACGGCGTAAGGTTCCTTGACAACGTGCTTGAGTACAACATGGACAAGCACCCGCTCAAGGAGCAATCCGATGCGGCACGAAGCAGCCGTAGGATAGGCGTCGGCGTCACAGGGCTGGCTGACATGCTGATAAAGTTGAAGATAAAGTATGACAGCGACAAGGCGCTGGCATTCGTAGACGACCTGTTCAACCGCATGAAGAGGGTGGCCTACGACGAGAGCACGGAAATCGCGAAGGAGAAGGGCTCGTTCGAGATGTTCGACAAGGACAAGCACCTGTCCATGCCTTTCGTGATGAACCTGGATGCGGACATACGGGACAAGATCTCAAGGAACGGCCTGAGGAACGTCGCAATACTCACCATACCGCCAGTAGGGAGCGGCTCGGTGCTTGCGGGGACATCGAGCGGAATAGAGCCGGTGTTCGCGTTTAGCTACACGCGCAGGTCGGAATCGCTCAGCAAGGGGCAGTTCAAGGTGTACCACCCGCTAGCGGTCGACTACATGGCTGCAGCCGGGATATCCGACGAGAACGACCTGCCTGACTTCTTCATACCGTCGCACAAGATAGACCCAGAATTCAGGGTGAAGATGCAGGGTGTGATACAGAGGCACATAGACTCAGCGATATCTTCGACAGTCAACCTTCCAAAGGATGCGAGCGTCGAAACTGTCGGCAATATATACATGCAGGCATGGAAGACCGGCTGCAAGGGCATAACAGTATACAGGGAAGGCTCCAGGGAAGGCGTGCTCATAACAGACGAGGCGAATGCCGCGCCGCAGGCGGCCGCGCCGCAGCAGAAGCCGCTCCAGGCGAACTGGCCAAGGCCGCAGATGCTCTACGGCTCCACAGTAAAGCTCAACGTTCAGCAGGGCACGCTGTATGTCACGGCCAACTTCGATGAGGAAGCGAAGGTGCGCGAAGTCTTCGTCGACCTCGGCAAGGCGGGCACCGAGGACAAGAGCTACTGCGAGGCTATAGGACGCATGCTTAGCAAATACCTGCAGCAGGGAGGCAGCGTGCACGAGGCGATAAACAGCCTGAAGGGCATAAGGTCAAGCAATGTATTCTGGAACAACGGCCTCAAGCTGTACAGCATACCTGATGCGATAGCCAAGGGCCTGGAGATGATGATGTCGATGCAGGCTAAGGGCGCCCCGCAGATAATCACTCCGGAGATGCAGCCCGGGCAGCAGATGCCGCTGACCGAGGCGGAGGTCGAAGAGCACTCGCCCAAGGCGGCGCCCGCGCATTCGGACGATTCGAGCCCCATAGGGCTGTCCGATTGCCCGCAGTGCCACGAGCACACCCTTGCGAATGAGAACGGCTGCTACAACTGCAAGTCCTGCGGCTTCACAAAGTGCGAGTGAGCGCCGCATCAGGAAAAGTTTATAAACGTTTGCGAGATAACTACTATAGCAACAGCAAAAGGGCAGAAGTAGCAATACTGATTGATTGCTCATTTTCCCGCAATCACTGCGTTCGCAGGAGGGATCAAATATGGAAAGCGAGATGCTGAAGAAGCTCAGCTCATTCATGGAGGAGAACAAAGGCAAGCGGAAGTTCACGCAGAGCGTGGACCTTGCCATAAACTTCGCCAATATCGACTTCAACAAGCAGGAGAACAGACTCAACCTCGACGTGAGGCTGCCGAACGGGAGGGGCAAGGCCCTGAACGTCATAGTATTCGCAGACGAGAAGAGGATAGTCGACTCGGCGACAGAGGCCGGCGCGAAGGTGATACCTGGTGCGCAGATACAGTCCATGTCGAACGACAAGGCCGCACTCAATGAGCTGCTCGGGTCTACTCTCCTCGCGCAGCCGAGCCTCATGCCGCAGATTGCAAGGGCTCTCGGTGCGTTCCTGGGTCCAAGAAACAGGATACCGAAGCCTCTTATGGGCTCGGACATCAACGCGGCTGTAGGCGCGGCATCCAACACAATCACGATAAAGAGCAAGGGAAAGAACCTTCCAACTGCGCATTGCAGCGTAGGCATGGAAAACATGGATGTCGACAAGATAGCGGCAAACATCGACGCGGTCGTCAGCACGGTCGCGAAGAAGGTAGGCAGGCAGAACATAAAGTCCTTGTTCGTGAAGACTACCATGAGCAAGCCGGTCAGGCTGATCTGAGGGTGTTACCATGGCAATATCGAAGCAGCAGAAAATTAAATTCGTCGAGGACGCCAAGTCCGCGCTCAACTCCTACTCTACAGTGGGCGTGGTGCAGCTGACGGGCGTGCCTGACAAGCTTCTGCAGCTTTCAAGAAACAGGCTGAAGCCAGAGATCAAGTTCATGCTCGGCAGGAAGAACCTGCTGCTGCGCGCCCTGGAATCTATGGACAAGGGCAAGGAGCTGGCGGACAGGATAACAAACACATCGGCGCTTGTATTCACAAACCTATCACCGTTCGAGCTCAACAAGAAGCTGCGCTCCAACGAGCTGAAGCTCGCGGCTAAGCCGAAGCAGATTGCCCCCACATCCATAAGCATAGATGCGGGAGAGACTGCGATACCACCCGGACAGGGTGTCACGGACCTCAAGTCCGCGGGCATAGACGTCAAGATAGACAAGGGCAAGGTAGTTATAGCAAAGAGCAAGGTGCTCGTGGAAAAGGGCCAGGTCATAACGCCTGCTGTCGCGAAGGCGCTCAGGCTGCTCGACTTCAGGCCTTTCACCGCATCGATTGCGCCTGCGCTCGCCATCTCTGGCAAGATGCTGTTCACGCAGGAAGTGCTTTCAATAAACTCGCAGAGCGTGGTTATCGACATATCCACCGCATTCGCGAAGGCCGTCTCGCTCAGCACTGGTGCCAACATAGTCAATAGGTACACGATCAAGCCGATGATCGGCAAGGCTTACACGAATGCAATTGCGCTCGGTGTAGAGAGGACGCTGTATGAGCCTGGAATAATAGAGAGGCTTCTCGCCAAGGCCGGCGTGCAGGCGTCCCAGATAGACACTATTGTGAAATAGAATTAGGTAGAATTAGGATTACACATTGCGATAAAAGGTGAAATGTATGGAATACGTATATGCTGCATTGCTCTTGGATGCCGCGAAGAAGGAGATAAGCGCGAACAGCCTGATGGAAGTCGTCAAGGCCGCGGGCATGTCTCCTGACGAGGCGAGGGCAAAGGCTGTCGCGGAGGCGCTCAAGGGCGTCAACATCGAGGAGACCATAAAGAACGCAAGCGTTCTTCAGGCGGCCGCGCCGGCTGCCGCACAGGCTGCGCCTGCTGCAGGTGCCGAGAAGAAGGAGAAGAAGCCTGAGGAGAGCAAGGCCAGCGAAGAGCAGGCCGCGGGAGGCCTCGCAGGACTGTTCGGGTAATCCCGGCAGTAATGCCGCGCGTGACGCCGCGTTGTTTTTTGTAAATGCGTTCATGCGGCGCACGGCAACGAATATATAAGTAGCTCTCGATAGACGTAACTGCAAAGCAAAAGGCGTTCACATGAAGGTATGGGTAGACAAGCCGAAGTGCACGGGATGCACGCATTGCCATGACGTGTGCCCGGTAGCGGTGTTCGAGATGAAGGACTCGAACGCGCAGGATGTCAACAGCGACGTCGCACCACCTGAGCAGCAGTGGAAGGGGCAGGAGAATCCTGAGGTCTACGCGAAGTGGAAGGACGTGCAGGACGGCCACAACCACTTCAAGGAGAAGTCGGTGGCGGTCAACGGCGAGGCATGCATACTCTGCCAGGCATGCCTGATAGAGTGCGAGGGCGAGTGCATACACATAGTCGACGACAACGGCACGCAGTACGATTCCATATACAAGTAGCTTCTATTCCTAAATCAGGCATGTGCAATGTGCATGCCTGTACTTCTTATCCTGATAAATGCGCTTAGCCCTTGCTGCGTTCCTTTTCCTTAAACTCTTCGATGTTGCCCAGTATCTCCTTTTCTGCCGCGCTCCTTTCCTCGAGTTTTGCGGTTTGGCGCAGCAGTTCCCTTTCCTCCCTTTCTATCGCCGCCTTTTTACTCTCTAATCCATTATAGCGGCCAGCGTTCACCGCCAACTCCCTTTCCCTGATTGCACTGTTAAAAAGTAATTCCAGGTGTTCCCTCTCGATTTCAGGAGTGCCATTCCCCTGCAGTGTCCTGATTACGAATTCGGCCGTCTCCTCGTCAATGTATCTCTTATACTCGCAAGAGATTAACGAGAATAAGCTCATAAGGTCGCATTTCTCAGCGGCGAAGACGAAGGCGTCCTGCCCCTTCAATATGCTTCTGCCGTCTTCTTTGTTGTAAACGCTTTCAACATATCTCATATATTCAATCAGCCCGTCCGGCTTTCCGAAGCGGTCCGACTCTACCTCGCGAAGCGTTTCAGCGAATATTTTCTCTAACGGAGTGCCCCTTGCCTTGCCCGCGGCCTCCAGCAGCGTCCTATACGAGAGCGATGCCACAAATCCCACATCCTCCAATAGGACGGGTACCAGCTTGGATTGGTTCTCATACTCCAGCGCCGCTTCCAGCGCCCCGTCAGCGTCATTCTGGAAATAGGGATGCGCATACATTCCCCCATAAAGTCTCTCTTTCAAGTAGTTCGGGTCCCCCCTTTCAACGGCCCGAAGCAATTCCCATCCGCGCCTATGGACAAAATACGAATCTCCTAATGCATCCATCATATCCCCCTTTTCCCAATTTTGCTAGGAAATATTTAACCCTTTCGCGCCCCTGGAGCAAAGGCAAACTTGCACCTGGTTCTACGCATTCTTGGCGCAGGTTTTTATCAGTTGAAGCCGATTTGATTACGCGATAGCTGATCCTTTTCGCGGCAATGCCGGTGTTCATATGATAGAGTACCTTGACAAGCCTTTTGACGACAGGGAGAGCCTCGACTCTATGAACAAATACGTGCGCGAATGGTTCACGCACAACTTCAAGGAGCTCACCCCACCGCAGAAGTTCTCGTTCAAGCTGATACGCGAAAGGAAGAGCCTGCTGGTCACCGCACCTACCGGCTCCGGCAAGACTATGTCTGCGTTCACCAGCATAATAAGCCACCTCTTCGACTACAGCCTTGCGGGCAAGCTAGAGGACAAGATATACTGCCTGTATATATCGCCTCTGAGGGCGCTGAACAACGACATATACAACAACCTGACAAGGCCGCTCGACGAGATCTACGAGGTGATAAAGAAAGAGAAGGGGGTAGCCATGATAAAGGAAGGCGTCAGGAAGGTCACGATAGCGGTTAGGACCGGCGACACGCCACAGAACGAGAGGCGAAAGCAGCTGCTCACTCCCCCGAACATACTTGTCACCACCCCGGAATCCCTCGCGATAATGCTGAACTCGGAGAAGCTCATAGAGAAGTTCAACTCGCTAGAGTATGTCATAGTCGATGAGATGCACGAGCTAGCGAACAACAAGCGCGGAGTGCACCTTGTGCTATCGCTCGAAAGGCTGGCGGAACAGATAGGGCACAACCCGACTAGGATAGGCCTGGGGGCCACTCTGCACCCGTTGGAAGAGGCGGCGAAGTTCCTTGTGGGCTACGAGAAGGGCGCGCCGCGCGACTGCGTAGTGGTAGACGCTTCATGGAGCAAGAAGCTTGACGTCACGGCCACCAGCCCCGTCAAGGACATAATAAGCGTGTCGGAAACCCAGTTGGAGAATGCGCTCTACAAGGAGATAAACGGCATAATAAAGAAGAGCAAGACCGCGCTAATATTCACTAACACGAGAAGCGGCACCGAGCGCGTAGTGTTCAACCTAAAGAAGAGATTCAAGTACGGCGAGGGCGACGTGGCGGCGCACCACGGCTCACTGTCGAGGCAGTCGAGGCTTGAAGTGGAGGACATGCTGAAGAAGGGTGCGCTGCGCTGTGTGGTATCATCCACAAGCCTGGAGCTCGGCGTGGACATAGGAACGATAGACAACGTGATACAGCTGGGCTCGCCGAAGAGCGTCACAAGGGCGGTCCAGAGGATAGGGAGGGCCGGCCACTCGTACAAGGCGACCGCGAAGGGTGAGATGATCGCCATGAACAGGGACGACCTAGTCGAGGTATCGGTCATGCTCGACGCCGCAAGGAAGAAGCACCTCGATGCGTTCACCGTGCCAAAGGATCCGCTCGACGTGCTGTCGCAGCACATTGTCGGAATGGCGATAAGCAGGAAATGGGACGTCGGCGAGGCGTACAACACGGTGAGGCGCGCGTATCCGTATGTCGACCTTGACAAGGACGACTTCATGTCGCTGATAAACTACCTGGCAGGCAACTATGTGGGCCTGGAAAGCAGGAGGGTCTACGGCAAGATATGGTATGATGACAAGACCAACATGATTGGCAGGAGGGGCAAGCTCGTCAAGGT
The DNA here is from genome assembly GCA_027365565.1 of Microcaldota archaeon. Classification (GTDB taxonomy): domain Archaea; phylum Micrarchaeota; class Micrarchaeia; order Micrarchaeales; family Micrarchaeaceae; genus JAMCYG01. The sequence goes on along the minus strand of DAHXMI010000010.1, from coordinate 44,271 downwards.
AATATACATGCTAAACCTGGGGACGATACCGGATGAAGTGGCGGTAAACGTCTTCAACGGCACTAGGTGGGTCGGAAACATAGAGGAGGAGTTCCTCACAAGACTCAAGCAGGGTGACGTGTTCGCCCTTGGAGGCAGGCTCTATGAGTTCCAATACGCGAAAGGAATGAAGTGCTATGTGCACGAGGCGAAGTCGAGCAGCCCGACGATACCTCCGTGGTTCTCGGAGCAGCTGCCGCTGAGCTACGAGCTTGCGAACGAGATAGGCGAGTTCAGGGCGGGCTTTGCAAAGAGCATAACCGATTCAATCAAGGGCAAGCGGGCCCCGCTGATGCGCAAATCGATGAAGATCCCGAAGAAGGTCGACGATTATCTCTCGTCGCTGCCAGTGGATGCGAACGCGAAGGAATCGATGTACGGCTATTTCCTCGAGCAGATACTTTTCGCGAAAGAGGTGCCGAGCAACACTTCCATCCTGGTTGAGCGCACCAAGGAAATAGACGAGGGCAGAGAGTACCTCGTCTTCCACTCCCTGTTCGGGCGGCGCGTGAACGACGCGCTTTCCAGGGCGGTCGCCATACTGCTCAGCGAGGAGCTCGACCTCGACCTGAACATAATGGTGAACGACAACGGCTTCGCGATATATGCGAAGGGAGGCATGGGCATAACGAAAAAGACAGTCGACGACGTGATGGCCGAGCTGGGCACCACCGACATAAGGTCCCTGCTGAAGAGGAACATAAGGAACACGGAGATGATGAGAAGGAAGTTCAGGCACGTCGCCGCGAGGAGCTTCATGATACTGAAGAACTACAAGGGCTACAAGATAAACGTCGGAAGGCAGCAGGTGAACTCGCAGCTGCTGCTCAAGGCCGTAGAGAGCATAGACCAGAACTTCCCGGTACTGAAGGAGACCTACCGCGAGATATTCAACGAGATGATGGACCTGCCAAGGCTGGAGGAGGTGGTGGGCAAGATAAAGAGCGGAAAGATAAAGGTGAGATTCATAACGACGAAGTACCCCTCGCCATTCTCCCACAACATAATAACGTTCGGCCATGCAGATGTAATAATGATGAAGGGCAAGCGCGAGTACCTGAAGAGGCTTCACAGCCTGGTGCTGAAGCAGATCGCCCAATCAAGGTGACGGTGCTGAAATGCGTCTGGACGACGACATAGAGCTGATTGACGGCATGCCCATTGCGCATGTAAAGAGCCTCGGCGCGCTCGTCATATCAGATCCGCATCTCGGCTATGAGGCCGCGCAGGCCTCCCGCGGCGTATTCATGCCAAAGGTCAACCTGAAGGGCATAACTGAGGCACTTTCGAAGGCGCTATCCGCGACCGGCGCCAGGAGCGTAATAGTAAACGGCGACATAAAGAACGATTTTTCCACTGTCGCAACCGACGAGTTCAACGAGCTCTACGACCTCGCGGCTTTCCTGAAGGGAAGGGGTGCGACGCTCACGATCGTCAAGGGCAACCATGACAATTTTGTCGACAGGTATCGCGAGAGCATGGGGCTGAAGATACACGCGGAGCAGTTCGCTGCCAGCGGTTACCTTTTCTTCCACGGCGACGAGCTGCCTAAGGAAATACCTAAAGGCACTCATACGCTGATAATGGGGCATGAGCACCCTGCTGTAGCAGTGTACAATGAGGTCGACAGGAAAGAGAAGCTGAGATGCTTCCTGGTCGGCGCGTACAACGGCACGAGAATAATAGTGTTTCCTGCAATCGGCTACTTCTCGACCGGCACCGAGATGAACACCGTGCCGAAGGGCGAACTGCTATCCCCTGTCCTGAAAAGGCTGGAGATAGACTCCATGAGGGCAATAGTGGTGGGATACGGCTCGACGATGGATTTCGGAACGGTATCCGAACTCAGAAGGGCGGCATCCCTTCACACGTAGAGCCAAGGCAGCACGTTTATCAGGAGGCCTATCACTATTATCGCGACCAGGGCGTTGATAAACCTGTTGCTCTTTATGTTGGCCTTGTATATCCTCCAGCCGTCGAATCCCGGTATCGGGAGCAGGTTTATTATCCCGACGAGGAAGTTGAGCAGGAAGGATATCGAGAAGAGGCTGTATAGGAAGAATAGGAAGCGCGCCGATGCCGTAGTGGAGAGCGGGTTGCCTATCTCTATGCCCACTATACCCGCAATGCCGTTAGCAGGGTTCGCCACCGCCTTTATGTCATACGTCCCGGTGTTGGTGACTATCGGGATCACCTTCCCGGGCGTATCGTTCGCGGCCGCTACCGTGAAGCTGCCGATGCTTGTTATGTTGTAGCCGTTCCATTTCTGGATTATCATCCCGGGCTCCAGTATCCCGTTGGCAGGGTAGCCTGGGGCGACATTAGTTATCTCAACGGCGTGCGAATAAAGGCTCGGCACGACGAACGCGCCCATCAGCATCATAGGTATGAAGAAGATGAGCATCGCGATCAGGTTCATCGATATCCCTGCAGATACTATCTTGGTCTGCTTTATCCTGTCGAGCTTGACCACCGCCTTCTCGTCCGGCTCCACGAACGCTCCGAAAGGTATGAGGCCGAGCATCACGAGGCCTACTTTCTTCAGCTTGATGCCAAACACCCTTGCAAGCACCCCATGCGACATCTCGTGTATTATCAGAAGTATCGCGAGCGACATTATGCCTGCTATGAGCGGAAGGTCTATGCCTGGTATTATAGGAGCTACACCTGGTATCTGATTTGTCAGCGATCCGGTATTCGTCGCGCCGCTGGCCAGGAAACTGGCTATGCCTACCAGTATGCTTGCCGCATTGTACAATATGGATATGAAAACGAACCCGGAAAAGCCCGCTATTACCGACACCGCATCTATCACATAACCGACTATGTTGAACCCGGAAGACGCGTGCGCCGCATTAGCGCTGCTTATCGCTGTCTGTATGATCGAAAGGTGGATGAACTGCAGCGCAGACCCTGTGTATGGGACTACGAAGAACATCATCACCACCAGCGAGAGCATCCCGAACGCATACATCCTCTTGTCTATCCTGCCCTTGAGGAACGGGTATGAGAGCAGGCCAAAGCCGACTACAACCCCCCACATTGCCATGTTGTTCCAGAAAGACTTGTGGCTCTTCGATATGCTGTTTATGGTGCTTATGCCCCTCCTGCTTCCAAGAAGGTACATCCCGAAACCCCCCTCAAGGCCCTTCAGTTCCTTTATCGCCATTCCGGCGAGAACGAGCGCCACGATTGCGATAAGCCACCTGAAGGCGACGCCGAGCGACGCCTGGGTGTAGCTCACGTAAAGTGCGGTAATCCCGGCAATTACTACCAGTGCAACAAGCAGATCTGATCTTCTATTCTCCACAAAACCACTAACTTTCTAATTTTCTAAAGAGGTAATAAATATGTGTGGCAGAATTATATATCCATAGGTGGTTGGATGGAAGAATGCGAGATCTGCGGCAGACGTGCGTCAAGCATGTATACGGTTGACGTCGATGGAACGGAGCTCAGGGCCTGCCCGGTCTGTGCCGAAGGCAAGAGGATACTTGCGCGCCCCGCGCCGCAGAAGAGGCCCGGCATGCCAAAGTTCGCAAGGCCGAAGCCCAAGGCTGACGAAGAGAAGGCGATAGTGCAGAGCTATGGGATGTTAATAAGGCGCGCCAGGGAGAAGATGAACCTGCCGCTGAGGGTGCTTGCCGAAATGATAAACGAGAAGGAGTCGTTCCTGCGCAGGATAGAGGAGGAGAAGACCGTCCCTACCAGCAAGACCGTGAAGCAGCTGGAGCGCACCCTCGGGATAAAACTGTTCAGCGAGGGCGACGAGGAGCAGCCTGAACGCATCAGGAGCGACAGGAAGGAGAATGCGTCCCTGGGCGATTTCCTTGGGCTCAAGTGAATGTTTTGTGAGGGCGTACGATGTCAGTAGATCTCAGCAAGCTGGTGCAGAAGCGCAAGATAACGCTCGACGACCTGAGGGGCAGGACAATAGCGATAGACGCATACAACGTTCTATACCAGTTCCTGTCGATAATAAGGCAGCCGGACGGCACGCCTCTGATGGACTCGAAGGGCAACGTCACCAGCCATCTATCAGGACTATTCTACAGGTCCATAGAAATGATGGACCACGGCGTTGTGCCGATATACGTGTTCGACGGCATACCCTCTATGCTGAAGCAGAAGACCATACAGGCGCGCATGCAGAGGAGGGAGCAGGCGTACGAGGATTGGCAGAAGGCAGTCAAGGAAGGCAGGGAAGAGGAGGCGAGAACCTATGCCCAGCAGGCCACGCGGGTCACGAAGCACATAGTGGCAGATTCGAAGCAGCTGCTCGACGCGATGGGCATATCCTACATAAGCGCCCCGAGCGAGGGTGAGGCGCAGGCCAGTTACCTGTGCAAGGAGGGTATGGTATATGCGGTTGGCAGCCAGGACTACGACACCCTGCTTCTCGGGGCCGAGCGTATAGTGAGGAACATGGCGATTACCGGCAAGAGGAAGCTGCCGAAGAAGAACATATACGTCAGCGTGGACACGGAGCTCGCATCCCTGAACGACACGCTCGCATTCAACAGCATAGACAGGAAGCAGCTTATATGGATAGGCATGATGCTAGGCACCGACTTCAACATCGGCGTGAAGGGCGTGGGCCCGAAGACCGCGCTGAAGATCGCGAAAGCGTCGAAGTCGCTGGAGGAGGTCACGTCCTATTTAAGGGAGAAGTACCAGTTCTCGTTCGAGGTGGAGCCGAAGGAGCTTGAGGACATGTTCATGAAGCCCGAGGTGAAGGAGTTTGGCAGGGATGAGATAGACAGGATGAAGGAGATAAAGCCGAACAAGGAAGACATAATGCGCCTAATGTGCGCGGAGCACGAGTTCTCGGAAGACCGGGTCGGCAAGTATGCTGACAAGATAGTCTCCATCACCAGCGAGGCCAGGCAGTCGGGCATAGGCAAATGGATGAAGTGACATGGAAACCATTTCATATACGCCGTTTAACATTGTGCCTGCAATAGTTTTTTATAAATGCACGCAATAAATTGTTGTGCAGGGTGGGTAGAATGGCTGATGACAACATGAACGATATCTCTATAGGTCCTGACGGTGCGCTTAGCCCAGAGGAGTTCGAGAAGCTCTCAAAGTTCGTATCGCGCGCGGTCAAGGACATGATGAAGTCGCTTTCCACAGACAATCCTAACGGTGTACCGTACGGGTTCAACATAAAGATAGACAAGGACGGCGTGCCGATAATAGAAAGGGTGAAGGTACCCAAGGGGCAGATGCCGCAGATGCCGCAGCCGCCGTACCACTATCAGGCCCCGCCGCAGCCGAGGACGGCCCCGCACGAGTCCGCGCCTCTGGTGGACGTATCAGAAACGCAGAAGATGATAACTGTGACGATGGAGATGCGCGGCGTAGAGAAGGACAGCATAACATTGAGCGTAGGAAACAGGCAGGTAAGCGTGCGCTCGGCCACACGCGTCGCGCAGGCTACGCAGACCGTCGCATTGCCGCATGACGTTAACCCGGCCAGTGCAAAGGCGCATTACAGGAACGGCATACTCGAAATAAGGATGAACAGGTCCAAGCCTCTCGCGGCAAGGACAATAAACATAACGGTAGAATGACACTAATCACAAGTGATTCTGATGAAGAACGGAAAGAAATCAAAGAGGAAGGTCGGAAGGGCGTACCGAAAGGTAAAGATAAGCAAGCTCAAGAAGGCGACAAGGAAGGCCCTGAAGAAGAACAAGGACCACTCCTGACCACGGCAAGTTTCAAATCACGACAACTTGCTTCGTCCCAAGTCTTTTGAAATCTTTATCCTGGGTTACCAGCGTCTCATCGTTCGCGAAAGCTGTCGCAGCGATAAGCAGGTCCGCCTCCCCTAGTGTTTTTCCAGAAGCTTTCAGGCTTCGATGCAGTTTACCTGCTGTCCATGCCACGGACAAAGTAACGTCGAAAATTCTTACTCTCTCGAAAAGCTTTACTAACAGCTCTTCATCAATATCGGATATACCCTTTACGAGCTCATATGCAGTAATAGACGTTATGCCGATAGCTTCAGCCTCTCCATATTTCAGTATAAAACTTTCGGCCTTTTTTGAGCCGCTCAAGTAATCAATCATTATATTCGTGTCGAAGATTGCCATCTCATCTGCCTGAGAACATGTTTTCGCGCTCCTTCTTTATCTCACGCTTTATGCGGTTCAGTCTTTCAGTACTTACGTTCAATGCCCCAAAAAGGTCGCCGAGGTCACCGCTCTTCTCTCCAACGAGCTCTAGTATTACCTTTGTGAAAGAGCGGTCTTTTCCTTTCAGCCTTCTGAGCCTAGTGTATGCTTCTTCAGATATTGCGATCAGTTTAGCCATCCAACCATACTATATATGTATATAAACATATAAATAGTTGCGCTATCATGTGCGGATGTTATCTCAGCTAACGTCTATGTAAAGCTTGTCGTTGAACTCGTAGGCGGTAGTATCGTCGTCAAGGTTCAGGGTCTCTATCATCGCATCCCTGCTGGAATACTCCTTGGTGCCGTCGTCAAGGTCCATCGCGTGCACCTTACCGCCGAACTCGAAGTAGACGAACGTCCGCTTGTCTCCGCCTTTTGATACCACGAACACCCTTGCTGATGGGTTGCCCAGCTTTATGAGCAGGCTGCACAGCAGCACGTTCTTGTCCATCAGGTCGCCGACCATGAAGCCGAGCGTCTCGCCAGGCGTGAGCCAGAACTGCACCGGAAGGACGACCGTCGCTACCTTGTCCTTCACGAACTCGAATGCCTTCATGCCTGCATCGTAGAAATCCTTGTCGAAGAAGTAGTCCTGGAACTCTGTCTTTATGTCGCCGGCCTTCCGCGAGACTGCCTCGTCATTCGGAGTGACAAGCCGCGGCAGCTCAGCCACCGATATACTCTCCTTATCCTCGATGTATTCCTTGTAGCGCGATATTATGGCAAGGTAGACCTCGTTGAGGTCCGATAGCTCCTTTGCCTCACCCGCCTCTTCTGGCATTCCTATCAGTATATAAGGCGCAAGAAAGGATAAAATATCATACGTAGGGCTTTAATACTGGCTCAAGCCGCGGTGCGTGAAGGGTGGAGAACAAGAAGCTCGCGGAGCTTTTTGACGAGATAGCGGACATGATTGCGATAGAAGAGACTGAGAGCTCCAAGTTTGAGGTAAGGGCATACAGGAAAGCCGCCCAGACTATCCTAAGCCTGCAGGAACCTATAGAAAACGTGTACGGGAAGGGCGGGCTCAAGGCCCTTATGGATCTGCCCGGTGTGGGGAAAGGCATAGCTGGCAAGATAGAGCAGTACCTGAAGACCGGCAAGATCGAGAAGCATGTAGAGCTGAAGCGCAAGTATCCGATCGATTTCACGCAGCTGACGCAGTTGGAGGGGATGGGTGCGAAGCGCGCGGTGCTGCTGTATAAGAAGCTGCATGTGAAGAACGTCGACGACCTAAAGAAGGCCATAAGCGGCCACAAGGTAAGGAGGCTGGAAGGGTTCGGCGAGAGGAGCGAGGAGCAGCTAGCAAAGAGCATAAAGCTGCTCGGAGCTAGCAAGGGAAGGATCCTGCTCGGCGCAGCCATGCCTGCAGCGGAGAACATAGTGAAGATCATACGGGACAGCGGTCTGGCAAAGGAGGTGCACATAGCCGGATCCACGAGGAGGATGAGGGAAACTGTCGGCGATATTGACATACTCGCATTATCCAACAAGCCGGAAAGGCTCATGGATCTGTTCACCAAGATGGGCGATGTCCAAAGCATAATATCCAAGGGACCGACGAGGTCCACGGTATGGCTGAACATGGGCCTCAGCTGCGACCTAAGGGTGATAGACCCCAAGAGCATAGGCGCAGCACAGCAGTATTTTACCGGCAGCAAGGACCACAACATAAAGGTCAGGGAGATCGCTATAAAGAAAGGGTACAAGCTAAACGAGTACGGACTGTTTGACAGGAAGGGCAAGCTCATCGAGAGCAGGAGCGAGGATGTCATATACAGGAAGTTGGGAATGCAGTGGGTCCCCCCTGAGATGAGGGAGGCGCGCGGCGAGATAAAGCTAGCGCAGGAAGGCGAGCTGCCGGAGCTGATCGGGTATGGCGACCTTCAGGGCGATCTTCACACGCATACGAAAGAGACCGATGGCAATGCTACCATAGGGGAGATGGCCGATGCGGCAATCGCGCACGGCCTCAAGTACATAGCCACGACCAACCACACCAAGAGCGAGAGGGTCGCCCACGGGATGAACGATGCGCAGTTTTCCGCGTTCTTCAAGAAGGTGGATGCGGTCAACGGCAAGCTGGGCGGCAGGCTGACAATACTGAAAGGTGCAGAGGTCGACATACTCAAGGATGGCAGCCTCGACCTTGCAGCGAAGACGCTGAAGCGTATGGACTGCGTCGTGGCGTCTGTACACTCCAACTTCAACATGGGCCAGGAAGAGATGACGAAGAGGGTGATAAAGGCGGTAGAGTCCGGATACGTGCACATCCTCGGCCATCCCACCGGCAGGGAGATAATGACGAGGGAGCCGTACAGGATCGACCTAGAGAAGGTGGCAGACGCCGCGGAGAGGAGTGGCGTGGCGCTCGAGATAAATGCGCAGCCGGAAAGGCTGGACCTGAACGACACGAATATAATGCTCGTCTCGAAGCACAAGGTCAAGTTCTCGATAGACAGCGATTCGCACGCGACGAACGACTATGGGTTCCTCAAGTACGGGATAGGCACTGCGAGGCGCGGGTGGCTCACCAAGGACAGGGTGATAAACGCACTGGGAGTTGAAAAGGTTAAAAAATTCCTAAGTAAATGAAGTACGAGGCTCTCCAATGAGACAAAAGTTCGCATCCCAGTCGGCGATGGAGTATCTCATGACGTACGGCTGGGCCATACTAATCATTGCGGTAGTCCTCGCAGCGCTTTTCAGTCTCGGAGTCTTCAACACAGCAAACCTCGGTCCGAGGGCGCAGCCCGGTTCATGCCACGTCTTCAGGCCTGGAGGGCCCAATACGAACACGAACTTGAACCTGATGGGCGTGTGCAGCGGCGAATTACCTTAATATGTCGCAAGTTTTGATGGTTCATCCAGTCGCATAACAACTTCGCTTCCTATATCTGCAAGGAATTCCCTTACCTTGACTGCGTGGGTATATTTACCGACCATTCCGACTAACAATGCAGGTATAGTAGGGTTCAATCCTGCCAATCCGTGCGGTGCGCTGTCCATGTTTCCCAATGGCGACTGCCATATCCAGGCATGCATGAGCGCCATTAGTCCAACATCTCAAAATCCTGCTGTCAATTCTGCAACATGCATCTCTCCGAACACATGGTATTTCGCGGCGGCATCCACCAATCAGACTTCAAATACCTTAAGCGTGTATGTGGATGGTCAGGTAAACTCAATCTCGTTCGGTTCGGAGAACACCTTATCCGCCAACGAGATAGACATCGGCGAATTCGAGAGCCAAGGTGCAATGTTCAATGGCTATATCTCCAATGTCCAGATCTATAACACTACACTATCCTCTAACGAATTAGGCGCAATTTACCATGAAGGCATAGGCGGTGCTCCAATCGACCCTCAGAACCTGATGGGCTGGTGGCCCCTCAACGGCAACGTGCAGGATTATTCGGGAAATAACAACAACGGCCAGATAAGCGGAGGCCTCACGTTCACCAGCCAATGGTTGAACGGCTACTCCACTCCATGAATCACAATCATATCTTGTTGAGCCGGTTGTATACCTCCTCCAATGACAGCTTCGTCGTGAGGACAGGTATTCTCTCGACCTGTGCGATCTTTATCGCGAGCTTGTCCAGGCTGGACACGTTGTGTATCACTACGATCTTCGGCTTTATGGGGGCCACGCGTATTACCACCATAGGGGACCTGCCGCTGCTAACGTTCTCGAACACGAACGCGCGCTCGGTTGTAGAGCCGAACAGCTTAGGGTACTCTGCCGGGTCCATCTCCAGTATTACCTTCAGGCTGTCCATTCGCGTATAGCCGAACACCTTCACCGAATCGAGAAGGGACGGGTTTACCACTATCTTGCCGTCTATTATCCTGTTGAGGTCTGCGCCGCTTATCGGGACGCTGAAGTCGTGGACCGAATAGAAGACCTTGCCTTCGCCTTTGCGCTTTGGTTCGCCGGAGAACTTGACCAGGCCCTGCACCACCGCGCCGCCGTTCTCCGCATCGAGCTCGAAGAGCTTGTCCACAAATCTCTTTATCACGCCCACGCCGGGGCTGAGCCTGCGGTTGCTCTCATAGTCGCTTATAGTCGAAGCAGATATCTTTATGCGGCGGGCTAGGTCGACCTGGCTTATGCCGAAGAACTCCCTCCACTTCTTCATCGCACTGCCGGGGCTCTCTGCGAGCGTTATCTCTCCAGCGATCTTCCCCTTAAGCGAATCGACCTCCGCGTTCTCCTCCTCCGCTATCAAATCACCATTGCAACGGTTCATTCCTTCTTCTTGCCCTTCCTGCCTTCTATCCTGTCATACAGGCCGCTTATGTAATCATCGGCCTTTTCGCCTGGTTTGTTCGGTGTGTCATCCTTCTTCGGTTCCTGGAACTGCGCAGGCACCACATCTGGTTTAGGTTTCTTCCATACTCCATATATGACAAGTATTATGCCTGCTATCACCAGCGCCAGGAAGGCAATGCTGCTTGCCAGCACCGTATCCCCCGGGCCGCTGTACTCCGCGAGCGTGTTGCTGCTTATTGTGCCTGGCATGTAATACACGAGCTTCGTGAGGACTGTGCCGTTGTTGGCAGACGCACTTCCGTTCGTGTTGTCCGAAACGGCATAGTACGTGCCTGCAGGTTCTACAGCGTTTGACGCCGCGTACACTATATTCTCAGTGGAATTCGGGGCGACGGAAGAGGCTGTATCCACGAACGTCGAGTTCTCCGCTATGAAATACGCCCCTTTGCCTTCGAGCGAAACCGCAGTCCTGATGCCCGATGCGTTCGTAGCGTTCTTTACCGCAGAAACCCAAACGCCGAAGGCGCTGCCGTTGAACACGTAGAAATTGGAGCTTTTGTTAAGCTCCGCGAGTACGTATATCTGAGAAGCGTTGGTGACGTTTATCGGCAGATATGCGTAGTTTTGCTGCGCAGAATGTATTGTCGCGTTCCTGAGCAGCTGGCCCGCGAGCAACTGTATGCTGTTGCTGAACGTCGATGAGGCTATAATCGCGGCTATTATGCCGAGCACTATGAGCACTATGCCGATAAGCACTATTCTCTTGTTCACTGCATTACCATTGTATTTCATTCAGGTCATGCGCCATGTGCGGCCCGCTGCCCCCACAGCAAAGCACACATAATGCTACTCAATAAAATAAAAGCGTTATGTAACGAACTGCGCACGCGATTTGCATGCAAAACGTATAAAAATTAGACAAATGTCTATCACGCGCCAAAACACCCGGCCGCCGATATTCGGAAAGTTTATAAGTTTGAATTGAAGATAAAGAATGAGAAGTGGGTATGATGGCGGGAAAGTCTAATGGTGGCAGTATCGTCAAGAAGATAAGCACTGGCATAGAGGGCATGGACAAGCTGCTCTACGGTGGCATACCGGAGAACGAGCAGGTTATCCTCGCTGGCGGTCCTGGAGCGGGCAAGACCCTGCTATCATTCGAGATACTCTATAAAAATGCAAAGAGCGGCACGCCGTCCGCGCTCATATCGTTCGAGGAGGAGCCCGAGGACATAATCAGGAATGCCAAGGAGGTATTCTCGAGTTTCGACGACATAGACGACCTGATTGCGTCCGGCAAGCTCACCATCGAGAAAGCCAAAAGCTATGAGAGGATATACCAGAAGGGGGACGACACGTCAAACTACTCATTCGGCCACATAGTATCCGAGATAGAGAACGTGCTCATGAAGAATAATGCCAAGCTCATAGTGATAGACTCGATATCAGTAGTAAAACTGCTTTTCCAAGACATTTTCTCCTATAGGAAGGCGATGATGTCCCTGACGCAGAACCTTCACAGGCTGGGAGTTACCGCATTCTTCACGTACGAGTTGCAGACATCCAGCAGGAAGGACCTGAAATTCACCAAGGAATTCTTCATGTTCGACGGCGTAATAATCCTATACCAGTCCCAGGAGGATGACAAAAGGAGCCTGGTTGCCGAAGTCATCAAGACGAGGGGCACAAACCACAGCTGGGTTCTGTCGCCGTACGAGATAACGCCTGAAGGTTTCAGCTTTATGACTGTGGCCTGAGCATCATGGCAGACGAGAAGCGCGGCGGTGGGAATGGCCCTGGAGGTAAAGGTGAAAGCGCACGCCAGCGTATCAGCCTGGGCAACAGGGAAAGGTACTTAATGTACCTTGCCGTCGGAATCATTCTTATTGTTGTGGCATCGGCCGTACTGCTTGTGGAAGGGCACAGCACCGCACTATCAAAATGCAAAGGCGTGCTCCTGAGCGGCCCGAGAGACACGTGCATGGTGGCCCTCGCGGTATCGTCAAACAATGCGAGCGTCTGCAATTATGTGAGTCCGGGCAACCAGCAGTGCATAGTAGACGTGGCGGAGCATTATGGTAGCCAAAGCACCTGCAACCTGCTCGCCAATGGCACTTACAAATACCAATGCACGCTCAACGTATCCCTCCGCACCGGCAATCCTTCGGCATGCACCGCCCTAGGCAACTACACATCACAGTGCTATTATTCCTATGCCAAGCAGAACAAGTTCTCCAACGCCACAATCTGCAGTTATATGAGCAATCTGACAGAGCAGGCGTACTGCGACGCCGTGAGCAACTACAACCTCGCGATCAATACTGGCAACCAGAGCTACTGCACGCATGTGACAAACACCACCGACAGCAAGCTGCCTTACCTGCTTTTCAATTATTCTTCAACAGGCGCCAATAGCACAAGCTACCTGTACTACGAGTACTACAACTTCACTCCGCGCGCATACTGCTACTTCAACCTTGCGTTAAAGTACAACAGCACGTCCGCCTGCGACACTATAGGTGGCACCATAGGCAGCTTATGCAATGGTTCCCTGGAAGCGCTTGCACAGCAGAAGAAGAATTCCACACAGACATTCAACCTGACGTCCATACTTGCGTCATGCAATCAGGCCCCGGGTGCGATACAGCAGGTGTGCTCTTCGGCAGCATACACTGCCGCAGCGGAGTTGTACGACAACGTATCATACTGTTCGGGCATAGGGAACAGCATGTACTACTACTCATGCATAGATGCAATGGTGCAGTACTACAACAATACGTCGTACTGTTCCTACATAAAGAACTCCACCGCGCAGTCTTCCTGTTACTCCTAGTAACTGGGGCAGATAGGTTGATGGGCAGATAAACGGATAAACGGATGGACGCATGGGTAGGAATTATATATTTGGGCGATAAATGCGTATGCATAAAATCGCTTTCTGCGTACGGTATTGGAATGAGGGGAATAGTTACATCGTTGAAGGCCACCGCCTCAAAGTCGAGCTCAGCATGTACCATAATCGACATGGAGGATGCTACTTCCACCGGGGCTGAAATAGGCATCAGGCCCAACGTGTATGATATTCTGGAGTTCAAGACCGGGCTGCATGAGGGCATAGGCTCCCCCAAGCTTCCGAAGTTGCTGGGCGAGTCCGCGCATGACGAGTATGTTCGCGTCATGAGCGAGATAATAAGCAAGATGCACATCGACCAGAATACGGGCAAGATAAGCGCCAAGAGCGGCATGTATGCTGGCCTAGACAGGTTGCTTCCCTCTCTATCGCATTCCGCAGCGCGGCTTGCGCGAAGCCTGTCAAGCGGCTCGCCGGTCGTCGTGAGGTTCCACAATGACGGAGACGGGTCGAGCGGCGCAATAGCGCTCTACAAGGCAGTAAAGCAGCTCGCAGACCAGAAACTGTGCGTCTCATCCACAGTGTCGTGGCGCATGAACCGCGGCATATCATATTCTATGGAATCCGTCTCGGACGACGCGGCGTATTTCAGCCTGTATTCGTCAGCGGAAAAGCCGCTTGTCGTAATAATCGATTTCGGCACGTCTGACGAGAGCGATGACGCGATGTCGTATGCCGATGGCAAGATCGACATAATATGGATTGACCACCACCCCATACCGAAAGGATTCAGGAAAGAGGGCGTCTTCGAATACATAAACCCATGGGACATAGGAAGCGACTCGAACCTCACTGCCGGGGTGCTCGGCTGCATACTCGCGTCGCTGCTCTCCGGCGAAAGCTACGATGATATGGAGAAGGCCTCTCTCACGAGCGACTACAGCGCATACGCCGACCCCGAAGACGAATCCTCCAAATCCACTGCAGCGCTGCTCGACTTCCTAACCTCAAACAATGGCATGGGCCGCGGAAAGAAGGCCACTCCAAAACAGATAATAAGCATACTCGACGACAGCGAAAAGCGGGACGAGACGTTGAGGCTCATATCCAACGCGTTCGAAGAATCAATAAAGGAAGGCATCAGGACGATGGAAAGATATGTCACTACTTCCGGCGTGCCTGTAAACGTGGTGGATTTCAACAGGATCACGGTCCTCGGATTCGGATACCCTCCGATGGGAAAGTACAGCTCCAGGCTGCACGATAGGCTGGAGCACGAGGCGGGGGCTGGCGCAATAACGGTCGTGCACGGAGGCAGCTACATATCACTTAGGATAAGCAAGTCCATATCCGGCTCCGTGCTGATACTGGAAAGGATAGAGGAGCTGAAAGGGCTTGAGTCGCTCAATGTGACCGGCGGCGGCCACAACGAGGCCGCGAGCATAAAATGCGACCCCAAGCAGATAGATGACGTCATAGAGTCCCTGCTTGCCGTTCTGTCGGCAGTCAAGCCCCCTGCTTGATGACGAGGTCCGCCTCCTTCGAATCCAGGCCCAGCCTATTCAAGAAGAACTCATGCACTTCGGCCTTGTCCGCGCCTTCCCTCATAGCGGCGTTCGCCATGCTGCTGAGCATGGGAATCTCGTTCTCTATGATATACCTTGTATTGAAGTGTATGCGCTCCGCGAGCTTCCTGGCCACCTGCTTCATCGACAGCCTCTCGGTCTTCGATGCGCTGAGTTCCTTGATCACTTTCGGGAACATGTAGCGCGCCCCTTCCTCTGGGTACCTGGTCTTCGCGAGCGATATGCCGCTAGTCATGAGCACGCTCATGTACCTCCAATAGCCGTAGTACTGCCTTCTGGTCGCTCTCGAGTTGAACATGGTAGCCATGGCGAGGTTGTCATACGCGCTGTATATGTCGTTGGCATGTTTGTACTTGCCTGGTATATTCTCATCTATCCAGCTTATCAGTAGGTCGTTCGAGACCTCGTGCTCCACGCTCCTCGCCGCAGCGAGCGGCGCAGTGAGCGTGTTTGAGTAGAATATCTTGTTCAGCACCACGAATATTTCCTGTGCAGTGTTCCTAAGGCCCAGCGCATCGACCGCATCCTCGTTCTCAGAGCCGGCTATCGCATACATGTCGTTTATCGCCGACCTTACGTCGCCGTTGGACCTCCTTGATATTATGCCTATGCCGTCCCCGCTTATCCTGAAGCCCACCTTCGCGGCCGTCTTCTTGAGCACCTTCTCTATGCTGTCGGGCCTAACCCTAAGGTAGTCTATGCCATCCACCTTTCCACGGAGGAACCTTATGCTCTTATCCCACGCATTGTTTGACGTAAGGATGACGGGGTTGGATGCATTCTCAATAAGCTTCGCGATAGCGGCCTCCGCCCCCTTGTCGAACTTCTTTGCGAGGTCGTCGACCTCATCAAGTAGTATCAGGTTCCTGGAGCCGAATATATTCCTTGTAGAAGCAGCGACAGCGATGCGCTCTATCGTCTCCTTGTCGCGGTATTCGCTCGCGCTCAGCTCTATCAGGTTCCAGCCGTATTCCTTAGAGAGCGCGTACGCGGAAGAGGTCTTGCCCACTCCAGTAGGTCCGGACAGCATGACAGGCCTCGCCTTCCCGCCGCGCTTGAACTCCTCCGCGAACCTCCTCAGCTTCGCCACGGCTGCGTCGTTGCCCTGTATGTCATTAAGACTGTCTACAGTATAAAGTTCTGCGAGCGTGCTCTTCGCATCGGCATTCAATCAAACACCCTGTCGTGTCCATCGTATTGGCATGCGTCGTTACGATAAGGTTTAAAAGCTGTGATACGTAATGTGCATAAAAGAATTTAAGGATAAGTGGCTCATATTAGTATAAAGACAGTCTCGTCCCATGAGGCGCGGGACGGACAAAAAAAACGCTGTGTTTAAAGAGGATTTCATGAGAAAGCTCGAACACGTGCCAAACCATCTCGCCCTGATACCTGACGGCAACAGGCGATGGTCCAAGTCGAGGGGCCTGAAGCTCCTTGGCGGCTATAGCACCGGCATAAGGAAATTCATAGACTTCAGCATATGGTCGAAGGAGTTCGGCATACGTACCCTTTCGGTCTGGGCCCTGTCTACCGAGAACATACACAACAGGAGCGCGAGCGAGCTCAGCATGTTCTTCAGGCTATTCACGAAGGAGGCGTCCGATCCGAAGATACTCTCGGACCTCGTGAACAACAAGGTGAGGGTCAAGGTGGTGGGAAACACCTCGATATTGCCTATGCCTTTGAAGAGGGCGCTGAGAAAGGTAGAGGCAAAGACCAGAAAGTATACCGATCTAACGATAAACCTGCTTATAGGATATGGCGGCCGTGACGACATAGTCCATGCGGCCAGGCTGGCGGCAATGCACGCCGCCAAGACTGGGAGCGGCAGCATCAGCGAGAGGGATGTGGAGAGGAATCTAAGGACTGCATCAGTATCCGACGCCGATCTCATAATAAGGACGTCAGGTGAGAAGAGGCTGTCGGGGTTCCTGCCGTGGCAGTCGACCTATTCCGAACTGTACTTCGCTAAGAAGTACTGGCCGGACTTCAGCAAGAAGGACCTTGAAAGAGCCCTGGCCGACTATTCCAGAAGGCAGAGAAGGTTCGGCAGATAAGTGTTCGCATGGCTTCAAGAAGAAGCAGGGATGCGCAGAAGTCGCTAAAGGCCCCTTCGATTTTCTATAGGAGCCTGCCTGGAAGCATACCCCTGTTCGCACTGTTGGTTGCCATAAGCGTAGCGGTAGGCATGGCTGCAGTGGCTCTGATGAACTTCGGCAGCGCCAGCTCCATGGTGTTTTACATACTGACATCCGGCGCGGTAACCGGCATACTTGCCATATTCATACCGTCTGCACTGACGGTCATCGCAATCAGGGCAGGCAACAGGAAGCTGAAGCTCAAGTACGTGCTGCTCGTGGTGCTAATAGGCGCGACATCTTATGCGGTTTTCATGCTGATAGGCGGCGTGGTGTACGTGTTCGCCGGCCTAAAAACGATAGCAAGCGCGCTGATACTGGTTGGCGATGCGGGCATATTCGGATGGTGGTTCTTTGCCAATAAGATACTCATGGGCAAGAATAGGAAGGGCATACTGCTCGCACTCGTGCAACCGACCCTGAACCTGCTCACATACATACCTGCAAGCAGATTCCTGTTCTCGATAGGTCAGAGCACGAACCTGCTGCTCATCAAGCTTTACGCTGCGATCGCGGTCTTCCTGCTTATGGGCTATGTAATCATATATTTTGTCGACGTGCCTGTCAAGCGCAGCGTCGGGTTCGGGGGCATAGGCGCCTTCTCGCATCTTGTGCAGAACTGGCTGTACGACATAAACATATCCGCGCCGTTCGGCGGGGAGAAGTTCGGCATGCCTGCAGACATAGAAACCAACACACTTGTATTCAAGAGCGCGAAGAAAGGCACGAATAAGGCGATAATGTTCGTGCCCAACCTGCATTACGGCCCGTTCGGCAGCATAGGTGGCAGCGAGTTCCCTTATCTACTCTCCCGGCACATAGCAAGGAAGTACGGGGTGCCGGGCCTGATAATGCATGGCGCGGTGAACATGGACAGGAATCCAATATCTTCCAGCCAGCTGGGCATACTCGCCAGGCACCTTGACGCATCGATCAAGGATGCGATGTCATCCAGGCCGCTTGAAGGCGTATCATATTCCGAAGGCGCATCGAATGAGGCCACGGTCAAGTGCATCGATATGGGCAGCGTCAGGCTTGCCACTATGACCAGGGCACCGAAGATAACCGAGGACATAGACCTGTCGGCTGCGATGCTGTTCAGGGGCCTTCTGGGCGCTGGAAGCCGCGACGCTATAGTAATAGACGCCCACAATTCCAGATACGAGAGCGCCCCGAAGAAGGAGCTTGACGGAGTGTCGGCCAATTCGATCTACGCGAACCATTACACAGAAGCCATAGGAAAGCTCGACGGTGAATCTTCAAGGCAGGGCAGGTCGCTGAAGCTCGGCGTCTCGTCCCATGACATATACGAGACCCTTGGCATGCCGGAGGACCTCGCTAGGGGCAACATGGACGTGATCCTGTTCAAGATAAACGGCCGCGACCACGCGATGATACAGTTCAATGCGAACAACATGCTGCCGTCACTGAGGACATCGATTGTGGAATACGTGATGAAAAAGCACAATGTCGACGCGGAGGTATACACGACCGATACGCACGCCGTCAATTCACTCAACCTCAACGCGTCGAACGTCCTAGGCAGAAAGACGAGGTTCGAAGAGCTCTCGAAGCTGATCGACACTGCCATCATCGAGGCGAAATCAAACATGGAAGAGGTTGTACCATACCATAACAAAAGGATGCTGGCGAGGTTCATGGTGTGGGGCACAGACATAACGAGCAAGCTGCACAACATAGCAGGCTATGTGGTCTCGACCGCGAGGCTGGTGGTGCCTACGGCGATAATAGCGGGATTCCTGATAGCGATATGGGTCATATCCCTGATATGAGCGTACGGCCAAATAATATTAAATAAGGCGCCACATACGATTAACAGGGCATGCTGCGCAGCATCGTAACGGTGTAATCATGGCAGGATATAGGAAGATGAAGATATCAAAGGCAGTGTCCGTGAAGGCGGGCCTGGCGAAGATAAGCGGTTGGGTATACAGGAAGAGAAGCAGCGGCGGGAAGCTTTTCGTGGTAATCAGGGACAACAGCGGAACCATACAGTGCATTGCGGACAAGTCCGCGGTAAACGCGAAAGAATGGGAGGCTGCCGATGCAGCCTATCTCGAGTCAGCGGTAGAGGTGTCCGGCTCGCTCAAGGCTGATGCAAGGGCGCCAGGCGGAGTGGAACTGGAGATAAACGCGATCAAGGTAAGGAACAGCAAGGAGCAGTTCCCGATAACCGAGTACCAGAGCCCTGAGTTCCTGCTGGACGTCAGGCACCTCTGGCTCAGGAGCGCACGCATGTCGAACATAATGAAGGCGAGGTCGCACCTCTTCAGGTACGGGCGCGAATTCCTCGACAAGCAGGGTTTCTTCGAGATAACTCCCCCGCTGATCACCAAGTCGGCCGGCGAGACGGGCGCGAACCTATTCGAGGTCGACTATTTCGGCCAGAAGGCGTACCTGACGGAATCGTCGCAGCTCTATGCCGAGGCAATGATATACTCTTTGGAGAAGGTGTACTCGTTCGCTCCATCATGGCGCGCGGAGAAGTCGAGGACCGTAAAGCACCTTGCCGAGTATTGGCACCTTGAGCCTGAGATGGCGCACTACAACAACGCAAAGAGCATGGCGCTGCAGGAGAAGCTCGTGAGCCACATGGCCGCAAGCCTGGCAAAGAAAGACCGCGGCATACTGGAGGCGCTGGGCTCTGACATCACCGCGCTGGAGAAGATAAAGCCCCCGTTCAAGAGGATAAGCTACGACAGGGCGATAGAGATACTGAATGAGAAGGGTTCGCAGAGGGTATGGGGCGACGATTTCGGCGTCGAGGAGGAGAAGCTGCTGACCGAAGACGAGGAGAAGCCCATATTCGTGCACAACATGCCGAAGGACCTGAAGGCATTCTACATGCCAATAAGCAGGAAGGATCCGAGGACAGTTGAATGCGCAGACATGCTCGCACCGAAAGGCCATGGTGAGATAATAGGCGGTTCAGAGCGCATAAGCGACTATGACGAAATGGTCGCGCGCATGAAAGAGAAGGGGCTTACGCGTGAGAACTACAAATGGTACCTTGACACGCTGAAGTACGGCGCAGTGCCGCATGCGGGATTCGGCCTCGGCATGGAGCGAGTCATAAAATGGATGCTCGGCCTTGACCACATAAGGGACGCGATACCCTTCCCGAGGGTAATAAACAGGGTCGAGCCCTGATACGCGCAAGGCGATATGATGGCCGCATCCGTGTATTTGAGCACCCCCCTGCTCGTGATATTGGCATACGCCGCAATACTCGCGTCAGCTGCCGCATTCCTGGCGCGCACGCCGCGCAAAGGGAGGCCAGGGACCGCGCTCGCGATGGCTACCGCATACGCAGCATCGTTTTTGCTGGCGCTTTATCAGTCGTACATCGGTACGGGCGCGGCCGCATACGCGATGTTCCCACCTATCCTCTCCGTAATATTCGTAATGTCCGCCGTAGGTTACTTCGGGAAGCGCGCCGTGTTCTACTACTCCATGGGCCTGGCGGTATCCCTTATCCTTTTCTCAACCGCGCTGGGCGCGCCGATCACAATGCTGATGCAGGCATTTTCAGTCGGCACACTAGCCGGCATCTCAATATCGCTGCGCGGCAACCGCAGTGCAGCACACAATTCCCGCGCAAAGGACAGGGGCGTTGAGATAAAGAGGGATCTGTTCCAGATATGCAGCGGCATAGTGCTCCTGCTGGTGCTCCTCGCACTGCCGGGCGCCGGCAAATACATAGTGTATGCGATAGTGCTGTCAGGGTACGCCGCGGTGTCGTACATCCCGAAGAAGGGAAGAAGGAGGGGCGTGTTGTCAAGCGTCCTGCTCAGCCTCGAGAGGCCCGCCACCCGGTTCGGATTCGGCGCGCTCTATCTCGCTGCTGGGGCCATGATGGTGATGTCGCTCATCCCGAACTTCAGGCTGATGGTCTTCGGACTCATCGCACTGTTCGTCGCGGATTCGCTGGCGACGATATTCGGCTTGCGCATTAAATCTCCGCGCCTCCCCTACAACAAGGGCAAGAGCATAGCCGGCAGCCTCGTGTACTTCGCTGCTCTAGCGGCATTTGGCATGCTCTTCGTGGGCTATTACTCCGTAGCGATAGCCGCGGTGCTGGCCCTGGTAGAGGGTCTCGGCTGGAGGATTGACGACAACATCAGCGTCGCCTCCGTGCTGGTGCTGATAAGCGCCGCACTGACGCTATAAACTTATTTACCCTGCACTAGCACCAGCTCAAGCTTTGATGCCCACACTATCCAGTATCCTCCTGAGCCTCCTCATGTTTACGGCGTCGGCGTCTCCCTTCTCGTTTTCGGGAGTCTCCATGATGAACGAGCCGCTCCTGAAGCGCCTGTTCCTGAACAGGGACGTGAATCCCTTGTCCCCTATGTGGCCCTCGCCTATGTGCCAGTGCCTGTCCTTCCTGCTCCCGAGCGGGAACTTCGCGTCGTTGAGGTGTACTAGCTTCAGCCTTCCGAAGCCTATGTCCGCATCAAAGCTCTTGCACATCGCGTCTATGTCTGAGTCGCTGCCCATCGCGTAGCCGGCAGCGAATGCATGGCACGTGTCCAGGCAGACGCCGAGCCTGTCGGAGCCCACCATGTCCAATATGCTGCCTATCTCCCCGAAAGTCGAGCCTATGCTGTTGGTGTAGCCTGATGTATTCTCCAGAAGTATGTTGACCCCACCGTTCGCGTCAAGAGCCTTCCCGAGCGCCGCGCAGATCCTTTCCGCGCCTACCTTCGGCCCTTCACCAAGGTGCGATCCAAGGTGTATCACAAGGTACTCTATGCCGAGCAGTTGGCAGTTCCCCATGTTGTGTGCCAGCAGCTCCTTGCTCTTCGCGTATATGTCATCCCTCGGCGAGGCGATGTTGCAAAGGTACGGTATGTGCGCGTAAGGCGTTATGTTGTATTCGCCAGTGTGCCTCCTGAAGCTGTCCGCATCGGCTTTCGGGGGACTGCTCTGCCTCCAGCTCCTGCTGCTCGCGGTGAACATCTGGAAGGCGGTATATCCTCCCTCCTTGGCCGAGAGCACGGCATTGTCGACTGAGCCCGCTATAGAGGTGTGGAACCCTATCCTCATCATGCTGATCCCCAAATTGCTTTTTTCGACGGCAAACTGTACGTGCCACTAATCATAAGACTTGCAATCTATTTAAAAAGGTAACTTGCTAAAGCTTTGTTGCATATTTTTAGGGGGTGAATCGTTGGCTAAAATTAAATCAGGTAGGGAAATCAGTCTCTATGACATCGAGCAGTTCTTTAAGGATGCAGGCGCCGAACGGATAAACGAGAACGCAGTAAAGAGGCTCAAATCGGATTTGGAGGAATCTGCGCGCGAGATAATCGACGACGCGCTCGTTTACGCTAATTATGCCGGGCGAAGGAGCCTCGTGAAGAAGGAGGATGTCATGCTTACGGGGTCCTCAAGCAGGCTCGTGAGGCACAGGAGGCTCTCCATATCGAAGCATGGAAGGCGACTGCCAATCGAGGTCCCGCAGCAAAGCAGCGTCGTCGCCCCTGTTATTCAGAAAGTGGTGGAAATCGCCACTGTCGCGCCCATCGCAGAGGCAGTTATATCACCGCCAGAGCCTTGAGCCCGAACGCGAACAGTATGAAGAGAACCTCTATAATCCACATGTAGAGGGATACCTCCCACTCCCTGCAGCGCTTCAGGTTCATTATCAGGTGGGTCCAGCTGTATATCTTCTTGCCGTACGGCGGTGCGAAAGTGCCGTCGCTCCTCACCTTACCGAGATCCGTTACCTTGAACTTCCTTCTCAGGTGCAGCACGAATTCTATGATCCATGGCATGAATACTATTATCCCGAATACTTCCATGTTTCCGAGAGCCATTATCGTGAGCAGAGTGGCTCCGACGCCGTACGTGAAGCTGTCGCCTGGTATGGCCTTGGCCGGATACAGGTTGAAGAACAGGAAGGCAAGCAGCACAGATGTGAGCACGGCGGCGAGAAGCGCCCCTATGTAATTTCCATAGATAAGCGCGTATACCAGCAGCGCGAGGCTCGCCAGGAAGCCAGTGCCCGTGGCAATGCCATCAAAGCCCCCGAGAAGGTTGAACGCGTTGGATGTGAATATTATCGCAAGAGGTATTATGATAAGAGGATAGAATAGGCCGAAGTTGACCGTGCCTATGAACGGTATCAATACCGTGTCAAGGCCAGCGCTGTTTATCACCGCCATGAGGGGCAGTGCGCCGACGACGGTCATCAGCGGCTTGTACGCCTGCCTGAGCCCCTTCCTGGTGTCCATCATGTCGGTCGACTTGACCTTCTCCTTCTTGACATTTATGTCATCGAGAAGTCCGACCATCGAGATCAGGATGATCGACAGCACGGTCGCAAAGAGATAGGTGAGGTCCGCTACGGCGCCGTACAGGTGTGCGCTCACCCCGAACGCATATGTCAGTATGCCGATGGAAAACGCTATCGATACCGACAGGCCAACGCTCGCGGGCAGTGTGACGTTTCCCTTCTTGTTGTGGTCCGGCGATGTCACTCCTGATTCCATCATGTAGCCCATCAGGAACTTCGCTGCTATTATGGTGAATACAACTCCAACTACGGATGGTATGATCAGCGTCAGGTAATCGTGGAAAACCATGCACACACCGGCCCTGCACGCAGGGTCAGGATAGATATGAGAAACAACATATTTATACGGTGTGTACCGATAATACTATGTGTGACGCGTATACGCCCTTGTAGTATAACTTGGATAGAACGCGGGCTTGCGGAGCCTGTGATCCGGGTTCAAATCCCGGCAAGGGCGAACCTTTGCATGGTGTTGGCATAATCGAGTTGCTCCTGATAATATTCGTGGCGGGCATTCTTGGGGGGCTGTTCGGCTCTCTTTCAGGCCTGGGTGGCGGGGCCGTCATAGTACCTCTGCTCTCTATTTACCTGGGCTTCCCTCTGTATTATGCTACGGGAGCCAGCCTGATATCCACGATCGCGACTTCCACAGGATCTGCCAGCCAGTACGTCAAGAGCCGCATGGCAAACATGCGCATAGGCCTGTCGCTGAGCGTGGGCACCACCCTGGGTGCGATAACAGGATCCCTTCTCGCAGTATACATGTACTCTTCCCACCTCGACAGCATAATCTTTATCATATTCGGCGTAGTGCTGCTCGGAGCGTCTAGCCTCGAGCTGGAAAGGCTGTTCAGGAAAAGGGCGCACGGCAAGGCCAGGCCGGACTGGACGACCCGCCTCCTGGGCCTAAACGGCAAGTACTATGACGAGGCGGCGCGCCGTGAGATTTACTATGAGGGAAGGAGATGGCACATGGCCATTGGCGTGATGTTCATCGCAGGCCTCCTTTCCGGGCTGCTCGGCATAGGCTCTGGAGCACTGAAGGTCCTTGGCATGGACCTGATAATGGGCCTCCCGATAAAGGTCACGACCACCACGAGCAACTTCATGATAGGCGTGACGGCTGCAACGAGCAGCGGCATATACTGGGCGCACGGCTTCATACAGCCTCTCATAGTTGCTCCGGCTGCGATAGGCGTGCTAATAGGGGCGCTGATAGGTGCCCACATACTTCCAAGGCTGCCAAGGAAGGAGATAAAGGCGATCTTCATAGCAATAGTGATGGTCCTTGGCGTGCAGATGGTTCTAAGGGGATTGGGGATCGCATGAGCGACATGTATGTGAAAGTTAGCAGGCTCATCACGTACGGGATAGCGATAAGCCTGGTGCTACTCGCCACGGGAACCGTGCTCCTAGTTGCGAACGGCGGCGCCCCCGGAGTCAAAATCAATCCGCGCGGCAGCATACCGATGGCACTTAACACATCAAGCTACACTCTTGCCACATCGGTGGCAGAACCCTCCGGCATAACCCTGATATATGCCGGCCTATTCGTGCTAGTCTCAATACCGGTGCTGATAGTGTTTGCGCTAACGCTCTCTTTCTTCAGGGAAGGGAGCAGAATCTACATGGCGCTCGGCCTGATAGTCCTTGCCGACCTTCTTGTAGCGATACTCCTGCTGCCGGCAATCATGCACTGAACCGCGCAGCCCCAACACAAATATATTATTTTAGAGCGAAGTGGTTGTGTTAGCATGGAGAACATAAACCTTCTGTACCTGCTGCCAGTGATAATAACTACGCTGATAAGCTTCGTGCTGCTGCTATATTGGAAGGCGGCGAAGAGGCTGACGCTGTACGCGCTGGCATACGCGATGCTGGCATACTTCCTGGCAATAGGCTCAAAAACGATATTCCAGGAGCTGACGTACAAAGCGCTGGTTTCGGTTACCACATCGAACGTCGCGCTCGGCCTTTATTTCGGCCTGCAGACAATGCTCCTCGAGGTAGGTCTCGCCTACGTGTTCGCAAGGATTGCATTGTCGAATAAGGGTATGACGATAAGGGACGCGAGCGGATACGGCGTGAGCCTCGCGTTCTGGGAGAACGGAGTCATGCTCGGAGTCCTGCCGATAATCAGCGTTCTGGTCTCATACGCGCTGCTGTCATCCGCGAATGCTGCGACAGCAAGCGCGGTTTACAACTCAATACTCGCGTCGCAGCCTCAGCTGTTCTCCGCACCGCACATTCCGGTCCTGCTTTCGAACACGCTGTATTCTGCCATGGAAAGGACATCATCAATTCTGCTGCATGCGAGCTGGGGCATACTCGTGGTACTTGCAGCGGCGCTCAGGAGAAAGAAGTACCTCATGTTGGCGATGCCGATGGGCCTTATCGACTTCCTCGTGCCATTCGCGAAGGTCATGACCGTGCCAGTTTTCGAGACTGTCATACTGGCCCTATCCGTACTTAGCATAATAGTGACCCTGTTGGTCATGAAAGGCGTCAAAAACGAGAAGGCACAACTTACGGTCAAAAGTAGGCAAAGAGCTAAAGTTGCGAGCAGGCGATTATAGAACCATAGCCACCATACAGCACGATGAAGGTACCGTGCTGATAATTGCGATCGGGCACAGAAAAAATATCAATGGAAAAAGATGATCTAAGTGGAGAAGATAAATGACTTCATGTGGGAGATTGGTACCAAAGAGGGCACAGGCATGAACGTGCCGGTGAGAATATTTGCCAACGGCAACATAATAAAGACGATGCAGAAGGACCGCACCCTCAAGCAGGCAATGAACGCTGCAGCCTTGCCTTCGATCGTGAAGCACATGCTGGTCATGAGCGATGGACATGAGGGTTACGGCTTTCCAGTGGGTGGTGTCGCCGCCTTTCCGCTGGACGGCGGTATTGTTTCCCCTGGAGCGATCGGCTTCGACATCAACTGCCTACACCCGGACACCAAAATATATCGTGATGACGGTACATTTGTGCGTATACAGGATGTAGATGGACAGGCATTGAGAATACTAGACATGGATAAGAAAGAGGCCACATCAGCACATCCAATACTTTTCATGAAGAAACCGTCCAGAGGCAAGATACTTAGAATCAAGACCCAGCTTGGAAGGCAGATACTCGCTACTAAGGATCACCCTGTGCTTACCCAACGCGGAATGGTGTTGGCGAAGGACCTGCGCATGAGCGACAGCATAATAGTGTATGGCCTTGAAGGGATGGAATACACCTACCCATCTAATAAGTACATAGTCACCGAAGACGACTTAAAAGCAATCATGGACCGCCTTGGAATAAAAAATAATGGAAATGCACGCGTCCAGATAATCAAATTCCTACAGGGTTGCGACCTCAGCAATATCAAGTACAGTTCAAAGAAATTACCAATCCTCCTCAAACTGCTCGGAATGATTATGGGAGACGGCACGATACCGAGTAGGGAGAACGGAGTGGGCCCAATACAGATATACGGGAAAACCAAAGATCTCGAGACTATCCGTGGCGATTTCGAAAAACTCGGGGTAAGATGCGCCATATACCACAGGAAAAGGAAGCATTCAATTAATACAGCATATGGCGTCTCAAGATTTGAGAATGAAGAGCATTCATTGCACGTCAGTTCAATAGCGTTCAGCGTGCTCATGGCTGCGCTTGGGTGCCCTGTAGGAAACAAAAGTGCAAAGGAATACGGGATTCCTGCATGGCTGAAGGATGCCGAACCATGGCAGAAAAGGCTCTTCCTTTCAGCATACTTCGGTGCGGAACTCTCATCGCCTAGGTCCAACAACGACCAGAACATCTGGAGCCTATCGTTCAGCGTAAGCAAATTGGAAATGCTTCAGGAAAGTGCAGTTCGGTTTCTGATGGACATTAAGAAAATGCTGCTTTCTCTGGGGATTGAGACATCCGATCCGGCGATAGTTGAAGGTTACAGGTACAAGGGTGTCAATGGAAAGACCGTCGGATTCAGAATGTCGATACTCTCAAATACAGACAATATGCTTCATTTTTTCAACAGGGTCGGATATGTGTACAATACCGAAAAGGAAAGGTTGGCAAGCCTTGCATCCCTATATACCACATACCTGAAAGAACTTCGCGAAGAGCTAACAGAAACGAGGGAAAAGATAATTGAGATGCAATATTCTGGCATCAGCTCCAAGGAAATACTTACAATGTTTACCATGGGAAACGTATCCACATCTTTCGTGGAACACACAATATGGGGCAGGCGAGGAAATCCAAGAGTGTATAATTCAGAATCGTTCAGCGAATTCTGCGTAAAAAGGGAATTTGGGCACAGCGGGTTCATATACGACGGCATTGCAAGTATACAAGAGGAGAAGTACGCTGGTGATGTGTACGACATGACAATGGGCGATCACAATCATAACTTCATAGCTAATTCGATGGTTGTCTCCAATTGCGGGGTCAGGCTCATAAAGACTAATCTTAATGCGCATGAGATAAAGCCGAAGATGAAGGTGCTGATGGATGCGTTGTTCAACAACGTGCCGAGCGGCGTCGGGAGCAAGATAAACCTGGGATTCACGCGCTCTGATCTCGAAAAGGTGGCAATCGAGGGCGCGCGCTACGTGATATCCAAGGGCTACGGCACCCATGATGACATAGAGAGTACGGAAGAGAACGGGGCGATGGAAGGCGCAGATCCGTCAAAGGTAAGCGACCTTGCGAAGAAGCGCGGCGTCAGGCAGCTCGGGACGCTCGGCGCCGGCAACCACTTCCTGGAAGTGCAGAAGGTCGACCGCATCATGGACGAGAGGCTTGCGAAGGCGTACGCCCTCGAGCCTGACCAGGTTGTAATAATGCTTCACAGCGGTTCGCGCGGCTACGGCCATCAGGTGTGCAGCGACTACCTAAGGGTGCTCTCAGATTACCAGAAGGCGCACAACATACAGCTTGCGGATCCGGAGCTGAGCTACGCATACCTCGGCTCGAAGGAGGCAGACGACTACCTCAAGGCGATGAAGTGCGCGGTCAACTTCGCGTTCGCCAACAGGCAGATAATGATGCACCTGATAAGGAAGAGCTTCTCCGAGGTCTTCGGCAGGAGCGCAGATGCGCTCGGCATGGATCTGCTCTATGACGTTGCGCACAACATCGCAAAGGATGAGGAGCATGATGTCGATGGCAAGCGCATGAAACTGCTCGTCCACAGGAAGGGCGCTACAAGGGCGTTCGGCCCGGGAAGGAAGGAGCTTTCCGGTATATACAGAGAGTACGGCCAGCCGGTCATAATACCTGGAAGCATGGGCACCGCGAGCTACGTGCTTGCAGGCAGGAAGGAATCAGACGAGCTGTCGTTCGGCTCATCCTGCCACGGCTCAGGGCGCGTCATGTCCAGGCACCAGGCGATAAGGGAGATACCTGCGTCGAAGACCCTTGGCGAGATGAAGAGCAAGGACATAGAGATAAGGGTGCGCGACCGCAAGCTAGTCAGCGAAGAGGCAGAATGGGCATACAAGAGCGTGGACGACGTCGTCGCGAGCGTGGAGGGTGCAGGAATCTCAGCCATAGTGGCGAGGATGGTGCCCCTGGGCGTAGCAAAAGGCTAGTCCTGCATCATTCTTCCGCTCAGCTCTGGACCTTCGCCACGATTGTCCCTATTATCGTGTGCGCGAACCCTGTCTGCAGGTTGGTGTAATTCAGTATTATGTCCCCCTTGTATACACCGCCGACACTGCCCGAGTAAGCGGTCGAGTTGGCGTAGCACTGCACCGACATCGTGACGTTCGAGCCTATCTGCACGTTCAACGGTGTCGTATACGCCTGCATGTCTGTCAGCGTGCCCTGGTCGTTGCAGCCTATTGCCGTCACGTTTATCGGTGACGAAGTAGACTGTTCAACGTTGATGGTTAGGGTGCCGTTGGAGTATATCTGGCTGTTGAGGCAGCTGAATTCCGCGGGGAATATGCATTCGTTATTCACGTATGAGCTAGGGCTGAACAGCCCGAGCGCGAACATTGCCGCAAGCACGACAGCGATTATAAGTATAGCCCATCCATAAGTGGTCAGATACTCGATTGCGCTCTGCGCGCGAGACGTTACCATAAATTCACCATTTCCCTATTCTGCCATTACGACGTGGGTGCAGGCACGGACGCTATCAGGCCGTCTATGACCCCGTTCACGCCTATGCCTCCGGTCGCCCTCACCGCTATCCTGTGGCTGAGCACCGGCCTCGCCAATGCCTTTATGTCGTCGACCGTGACCTCGCTCCTGCCCTGCACGAGGGCCCTCGCCTTCGCGCACTTCATAAAGCTTATCTCGGCCCTAGGGCTCCCTCCCATAACGACGTGCAGGTCGGTCCTAGACGCGTTGACTATGTCTGTTATGTACTTTATGAGGCCGTCGGATATCTTGACCGTGTTCAGCTTGCCCTGCATCTCTATTATGTCCTCGACGCCCAGTATCTTGTTCACCTGCACAGAGCTTTCCGTTTCCTTTATCCTAAGCATCTGCTGTTCCTCCTCTGCGGTGGGATATCCGACCGCTATCCTTATCAGGAACCTGTCGGTGAGCACCTTCGGCAGCTGCTCGGTGCCCTCGATGTTGAGCGGGTTCTGCGTCGCGAACGCTATGAACGGCTTCGGCAGATCCAGCGTGGAATCGCCCATCGTCACTATCTTCTCCTCAAGTGCCTCGAGGAGAGCTGTCGTCGTCTTCGGCGGCATCCTGTTCATCTCGTCGATGAGAAGCATGTTCGAGAATATCGGCCCCTTCTTGAGCTGCAGGTTGTTATCTGCGTCCGCGTACGTATAGCCGACAATGTCCCTTATGCCGAGGTCGGGCGTTCCCTGCACCCTCCCGAAAGAGGCCTGTATGACGTCTGCAAGCGTCTTCGTCATAGTGGTCTTCGCAACTCCCGGTACCCCCTCAAGGAGCACGTTGCCGTCGGCTATTATCGCAACAAACATCTGCTCTATGACCTCTTCCTTGCCTGCTATCTTCTTCCTCACTTCCTTGAGTACTGCCTGGTACGCTTCCTTTGGCTCCATAAAACACGCCGCCTAAATTCCACTACGTGATAATGTCGTGGAAGCATTAAAACACTTGCTCTATCATATGCAGAGGCTATGCGGTTATGAGGAATACCAATTTTTTGACGTGTAGCCGAGGCAACACTTTTTATATATCCCATGACAGAATAGGTATTAGCACAAAGGTGGGGAATGGTTGGATGGATGGAACCGAAGGAATTGCCGAGGGAGAAAACAGCAGCGTGTACAGCAGCATAGCGGTCGACACGATGAGTGCCATCCTAGAGGCTCTTACGGACTCTGAGAAGAGCCTGATGACGTCCGAGTTCAAGAGGGTAATAACCGATCCTGAGGTGTCGGACCATCTGAAAGAGACTCTGCCATACCTGTATATCGGCGCATTCCTGAGCCTGGCTGGAAGGGAGATCAATACCAGCAACATCTCAAAGGTACTTTCTGCCGTCGGAATCGGCCAGGACACGGTCGCCGAGACTCTTCTGATGAAAGCGGACATCAAGACACATCTCCCGTATCTCTATGCATACTATTTTCTGCTGGCTCTCGGCAAAGAGAGCACGGAGGAAGAGGTGCTCGGCGTCATTGAGAGCATAGGAATTTCCGCCGACAAGGAGAGGGTCAGGGAGGTATTCTCATTTATCATGTCGAAGGAGAAGATGTCGGAGGCCGCGCAATGAGCCGGAATGTGCGCGTCTCAGAAACCACGATACACAACCTTTTTATAGTGGTAGTTAAAAATATGTAACGAGCAGAGGGGGTGCAGGCATATCTGCCGCAGCGCATTCGCTCTAAAGGAAGACAATGAAGTGATATTTATGATAGGAAGGGAAGTAATCGATTCGAAGCCGACCTCGGTAAAGGAGGCCTTCGACATCATAAAGCAGAGGGAGAAGGACCAGGAGCTCATCTACGAGCAGCAGATAGCGAAGGAGCACGCAGAGGAGCTAGCGCTGGACAAGGCAAAGTTCGAGAAGCTGAAGAAGGCGCTCGAGGAGCTGGAGCTTCTCGATCCAGTCACGATAATAAAGCTGCTAGACATGGAGCCGAAGCACGCCTCGACAGTGAGGCAGATAATATCAAGGGAGAAGAGGGCGTTCACCGACGAGGAGGTCGCGAAGGTATCAGCGGTCTTCGGGCTCAAGGAGAAAGGGGTAGCATGAAAATATCTGGAAGGTCAGTGGCATGCTCGGTACAACCAGAAAAGAGGATTACGCAAGAGTTCTTGACTTCATGCTCACTGGCAAGTCTTTTTCTAACAGGCCTGAACCGCTGGCGCAGCTGATAGGCGAGGAGTGGTTCACGCTTCTTGAGGCAGCACCCAAGCCAGGCGTTAGCATGGCAGCGAAGGAGCGCGTGTATATAGGCGCAGAGGAGCGCGAAAAGATAGCGCTGATAAAGTCCCGCATATTGTATGACGATCTTACGCAGACCGCGAAGGGCGAGCTGCCGATAGTGCTGAACGAGATCGTGAAAGAGAGGGAGCAGAGGTTCGTCGA
Source organism: Microcaldota archaeon (assembly GCA_027365565.1). Taxonomy (GTDB): domain Archaea; phylum Micrarchaeota; class Micrarchaeia; order Micrarchaeales; family Micrarchaeaceae; genus JAMCYG01. Next base: position 12,332 of record DAHXMI010000010.1, on the reverse strand, counting down.
GTTCTTCAACAAGACCGGCCCGCTCAACATACGGGAGCACTCATTGGAACTGCTTCCAGGAATAGGCAAGAAGCACCTACAGGCGATACTCGCGGCGAGGAACGAAAAGCCGTTCGAGAGCTTTGCGGACATATCGCAGAGAGTACAGCTGCTGCAGGACCCGATGAAGCTCATAGTCGACAGGATAATCTCGGAGCTGGGCGGCTCGCAGCGCTTCTACCTGTTCACCAAGCCCTTCGTCAGGAGGGAGCACGAGCGCAGGTTCGGCGACTTCAGGAGGCCGATGTAATCGACCGATGCCGGCCTGCCTGTTCGCCGACGCACCCTGCATGGCATGATGCACCATACATGACTGATGCAAAGCAATTTCTAATTTTTCACGCAATTGCTTTCAGGTGACTGATTGGTGGATTACGATATCGTAATAGTGGGAGGCGGACCTGCCGGCGTCGGAGCCGCTCTTGCCGCTGCTAAGAACGGACTCAGGACTGCCATAGTGGAGCGCCACTCCATGCTCGGCGGCAATTGGACCAGCGGCTATGTCCTATCAATACTGGGAGTATACACTTACGACGGCACGACGAAGATAGTCGGAGGCATAGCAGACGAGGTAATAGAGAACCTCAAGGCATATAAGGGCACGAACGGGCAGAGCCACAATTTCGTCCCGTTCAGGCCCGACGAGATGAAGCTCTCGCTCGACTCCATAGTGAAGAAGTACGGCATAGACGTCTACATAAACAGCCTCGTAACCGGCGCCTCGGTCGAGTCCGGGATGATAATGGGCGTGGATGTCGATGGCAAGGACGGACTGAAGAGGATAGGGAGCAAGATGTTTGTGGACTCGTCAGGCGATGCGGACCTGGCGTATCTCTCTACCGGACAAGTGATGGAAGGTAAGGAAGGCGAGGGCTGGCATCAGGAAGCAACCCTGCCTTTCAGGCTCGAGGGCGTGGACGAAAAGAAGGTCATCGACTTCGCGAATGAGCACAAGGACCTGGTGGGTGTGGTGATGAACGGCGGCAGGATAGAGCGACTAAGGATATTGCCTCCGCTTGTGAAAAAGGCCAAGAGCGAGAGGAAGCTCTACCTTCCTGACGCGAATTCCGAGTTCCTGTTCAACACCATGAGGCCCGGAGAATTCGTGTGTAACGCGACGCACGCAAAGATAAGCGACTTCAAGGACGCGCTCGGTGTATCAGCAGCAATGCACGACCTGCGCCACCAGGTTGTATCGTCGCTCAACTTCCTGATAGAAGAGGTAGGGGGCTTCGAGAAGGCGTATCTCATGGACTCGGCGCCTTCGATAGGGATGCGCGAGACGAGAAGGGCCATCGGCGAGTACGTACTTAGGCGCGAGGATGTTCTCGGGAACAAGAGGTTCGACGACGCGATAGCGCGCTGCGGCCATCCCCTGGAAATACATGATCCGGTGAAGGGCGTCGTCTACGAGCACCTCCGCGGCGGGGACGGTTCGTGGTACCACATCCCATACGGTTCCATAGTCGTCAAGGGCGTTGGCAACCTGTTCGCAATAGGCAGGTGCCTCAGCGCCGAGTTCGACGCGCAGGCAAGCGCAAGGGTGACGGGCACTGCTATGGCAATGGGCCATGCAGCCGCGGTTGCAGCCTCGATAGCGATAGCAAAGTCGGCAAGCGCCAAGGATGTGCCGGTGCATGAGCTGCAGGACAAGCTGAAGGCGCAAGGGGCGATAATATGACAAGGAAAAACGGGACCACGCCAACAGGTGTCAGGTATGCCGGCAGGATGAGCGGCAACCTCACGGACCTGTTCTGCATAATAGGGATGCCTGCGCATCACTCGCTTTCGCCGGTGATGCACAACGCTGCGTTCAGGAAGCTGGGCCTCGATGCGATTTTCCTCGCGTTCGATGTGCCTCCTGCTTCCTTAAAGGCGATGGTGGAAATGATGCGCGGCACAGGCATGAAGGGCATGACGCTGACAAGTCCGCACAAAGTCGAAGTTATGAAGTATGTCGACAGGATAGACCCGAAGGCAAAGTCCATCGGCGCAGTGAACACTGTGATAAACAGGAACGGCACGCTCACCGGCTATAACACCGATGCCCCTGGCTTCATGGAAGCTGTAAGAAGGGTCACGAAGGTCGACGGCAAGAGCTTCGTCATACTAGGTGCTGGCGGAGCCGCAAGGGCGTTCGCGGTAGAGATACTCAAGAGCGCAAGGAATCCGAGAATCACAATCCTTAACAGGCATCTCCCAAGGGCCATGGAAGTGAAGAGGACAGTCGAGAGGCTCGGCGGCAGGGGCATCAGGGCCATGAAGCTCGACGACGAGAATCTCGCGCGCGCCATGGAGGATGCCGACATCGTTGCCAATGCCACGAACGTAACCCTCGAGAACTCCACCGCAACGCCAGTGCCTAAGCGCTTTCTGAGAAAGGGCATGGTGGTGTTCGACGCCAATTACGTGCCGCTGGACAACAGGCTTGTCAGGGACGCGAGAGCAATCGGCTGCAGGGTCGTGACCGGCAGGGATCTCCTGCTCTACCAGGGCGTCGTGGCGTTCAGGCTCTTCACCGGAGTCAAGGCCCCCGTGCAGGAGATGTTATCCGCGATAGACTCTGCCCTGGGGAAAACCAAAAAGAAAAAGGAGTGAAAAAGAAAAAAAGCAAAAGAATGAAAGGCGCTTACCTCCTTCTCCTGCGTCTGCCCTTCATCGCGGCCTTCACGGCCCTGACCGGGTTCACCTTGAGGGTGAACGCCAGCAGGAATCCTACAAACTCCATTCCGGCCACTATGGCTACAGCAGCATACGCGTGTACGAGGAACAGCGGGCCAAGGAAGACTGGCACGAAGGCCACTCCCAGGTTGGTGGCTACGCTGTACATCGACGTCGCGAATCCTGCCTTTGCGGGGTCGCTGACGTAATTGGTCGTAGAGGCCATAGCCATCGACCAGAACGCGTTCCCGAAGAACCCGAACAGGAAGTATGCAACAGCCAGCAGCCCGAGTATCGGCATGAGCGGCAGGAAGTACGCCATCATGAAGACGAAAATGAACGAGAGCAGCGACGTAGATACGAGGCCGACCCTTATCATCTTGTACCTCTCGAATATTGGAGGCAGCACTATCGCGCCGATTGCAGATCCAAGGAAGGCGAGACCTCCGAATAGGCCGCCGAAAGCTATCGCGGTAGACACGGATATGTGCCCGGCAATCAGCAACTCAGATGCTATCCCGCCAAACATCACCGATGCCGAGGATATTATCAGGCCGACATACCAGTTCTTTATCATGCCTACCTTGAAGGATCCGCGAAGCGACCTGCCCTTGTAGAACGTCGGATATCCGCGTATTCCGAAGAACGTCCATACTGCGGCTATCGCAGCGAGTATGACGGTTACCCAGAAGGCGCCGTACAACCCAAAGCTGCTGAATATGCTGGGTCCGACGAACGCGCCTGTAGCCATTCCGAGGAACAGGAGCCCGACGCTTATGCCTATAACGCTATGGGACTTTCCCTTGAACAGCGATTCGGATATGCTCCCTACAGGGGCCATGGCCAGCGGATATGCGACTGCCGCTATTATCTGGAATGCGAACAGCATGTCATAGCCCGACGAGAGCGCCCTGCCCAGAAGGCCTATGAATGATATTGCCGCGGCGGAGTAGAGGGCCGTCTTGACTGTGAACTTCGCGGACAACCATCCCGCAAGCAGTCCCAGCACGACCATCGTGTACCCATAGACCGATATCAGCAGCACGCCTAGCGAAAGGCCAACACCGTACGTGCTCAATATGCCAGGCACCAGCGGTGCCAGTATGAACCAGCCGAATCCTATCGTGAACAATAGGAACCAGTATGGAGCCAATTTACCCCAGTTTCCAGCCATTTGAAATCACCATCAATAATTAGGCTTGTATGGAAAAGCTTAAAAGGTAGAACAAAATCCCTCCAATAACAAGGTACGCCAGCGGCCCTGGCGCCGCGTGCGCTGCTGGCGCACGTGACACAAATCACTTCTTCTCCAACCTCAGCCTGGGCACAGTCAGTGGTTAATGCCCTTCAGCATATGGAACATCACCGCGGTGAGCGCGGCTATGGCCCCGGCAAGCGCGAATGTGAACCAATAGCCGAGGTAAAACGAGGTGTATCCGGACAGAAGCGCCCCGAGTATAGAGCCGATCCCCATCATGCTGCTGTATATCCCTATCTTGGTGCCTCTCTTCGTATCGCCTATCGCTTCGAAGAGCATGACGTTGGACACCGTGTAGAACACGGCGTATGCGAGTCCGGCACCTATCGCATATACGATCGCATTGAGCATCGCATTTGTGGTCCTGCCGAACGCGACGAACAGTATCGCTATCAGGAAATATGCCCCGGCTCTCATCGTCAGCGATTCCGCAGCCGTTCCGGTCCTCTCCCTGCTCTCGACCATTTTGCCGGACATGCCGAACACAAGTGTCTGCAGCATGAAGCCAGCGAGTATTACGCCGAACACCGCGAAGTTCTGCAGCCCGAACTCCTTGAGCCCTACCGGGTATGAGGTATTGAAAAGCACGGCGCTGAAGGAGAACAGGGCGCTGGCGAGGTAGAACATGCCGAGATAGTTCTTCCCTATGCGAGATGGAACCAGCCCGGCAAAGAAATTCCTGAACATTGCGGGTGACGGCAGTCTGCCGAGTACCAGCGGGTGGTAGAATATGCGTCTCGCGAGCGCCATAGGCGCTGAGAGCAGAGCCCTGCGGACGGTCTGCGCGCGCTGTTCCGTTATCAGGAAGGACATCCCTATCGCCACGGCGCAGAACGGAATCAGCAGAAGTATGAGGCTGTCAATCGGCAGGAATCCCGAGACCACGAACGCGAATACTAGCCCGAGCATCCCGCCGAGGCTCATCAGCATCTGCAGCTTCGAGAAGCCTTCGGCCCATTTCTCCTTTGGCATCCCGTCCATCACAAGCAGGCTGAACGGGGCAGCGTTGGCCACAGTTATGAACGATATGAATCCGTAGATGAGTATCGCGCCGATGAGGTTTCTGACGATAAAAAGCGCAAGCAGCGATAGGGCCATCCCTGCAAATGATATTATAACGAAGCTTCGCCTCTTGTTGTAAGTGTCTATCGCCCTGCCCCAGAACACGGCCGCCGGTATGGATATCGCGTATCCCAGAGCGGCAGCGTAGGCGACGTCTATGACGGTGCCATGCAGGAACAGGATGAAAAGCGCTATGACAGTCGAGATCGGGCCGTATGCCATCTGGTATGGCACGACCATGTACATCCACCAGTCCTTTCTTCCCGCGCTCGGGCTGCCCGCCGGATCCACCACGCCACCCTATTCCCAGAAATGATAGTTTGAATGAACAGTAATTAAACAGTTTTGTCGTGATCGGGTATGGTCTGTGCCCCTGACTCAAAATCCTTGATGCGCTTCGGCGCAATGACTGCGCGGTAATTGGAAACTGCGGCGGCTATCTCCCTCTTCGCCTCTTCCATGTCGTCCCTGTTGCTGAGCGCTATCCTTACATACGGCCCGATGAGCCCGGAGAACTCGGGGTCGCTCGGCCCGAAAGTAACTATGCCGTTGCCCATGAGCGTAGAATGCACATACTCCATCTCCTCCACGCTGCGGAACTTCACGAACACGAATCCCGCGTTCGACTTGAGCACGTTCAGGCCGCTGGCCTCGCAGTGCCTCTCGAACTCATCACGCAGCTTCTTTGCCTCCCCTATCCTTTCCGAGTAGTAGCCCCTGTCCTTCAGGGCCGCAATCCCCGCAGCCCTCGCGACCCTGCTCACGTTGTATTCCTGCTTCGCATTCCTCATCCTCCTGATGGTGCCGGGATTCGACAGCACATACCCTAGCCTGAGCCCCGCAATTCCGAATCCCTTCGAGAAAGTACGCAGGACGATGAGGTTGTCGTGCTCGCCTATGGTGTCGGCGACGCTCTCCCCCGCGAACTCGTAGTACGCCTCGTCGACTATGACAGTTGCGCATGTGCCGTTCAGGACGCCCATTATCTTTGACCGCGGGACTATCGTGCCAGTGGGGTTGTTCGGATTGCAGATCCACACCAGTGACGCCCATTCGAGGTCGCCAGTGGTAAACGATATATCGTAGACGTCGTCAACCATGCTATTACTGAGCCTTATTTCAGAATTCCTGCTGCGCGCCAGGTACGCATACTCGCCGTACGTCGGCGCAGGTATCAGGACCCTATCACCATACAAGGCGGTTATGATTCCTATCGCTTCGTCCCCCCCGTTGGTGACCAGGACGTTGTCCCTGTCGACGCCGCAGTACTCCGCTATGAGAGCCTCGAGTTCATCGTAGCCCTCGTAAGGGTAGGCATTGATTTTTGCCAAGGACCCTTTTATGGCATCCATGACGGCAGGAGAAGGATCATATCCGGCACCCGAGTATCCCAGGTGGATGATCTTTTTGTCAGCGAACATACGTTCAATTCCAGCAGGGCAGTGCCCTTGCTATAATAACAAAGAAAAGGAATAAAAACCTTTATTCAAGCTGGGCCGTACCAAACTTGCCGTATGCGCATGCGCTGCCGATGCAAATATGTCTGCGGCTTCAGCCGTCATGGTATGGTATAGCCGCTCGTCCACTGGCTGGTGAACGTGACACCTCCGCTTATCTGGCCGTTGTTGTTATTTCCTGAATAATCCTGCGCGTTGCCGTTGAGGGGCCACCATCCTACAATGTTCTGAAGCGATATCGGCGCGCCGCCCACACCTTCCACATAAAGGGCCGCAATCTCGTTTGACGAGAGCGACGCATTGTATACCTGCACATTGGCTATGTAGCCAGCGAACCCGCTTGACGCCTGCCTCGCGGTGCCGATCCACAGGCTGTACGGTTCCGGCAGCGTTATGGGCGACCTTGCAACATTCAAATCGACAGGGCGGCCGTTAACGTACCCGTTCCCATACCAAGTTCCGCCAACTTCCTGATACGTCACTATTATGTTGGTCCATGAGCCAACCGGCACGCCGGAGAATTCCATGTCCTGGTTGGTGCCTTGGATCCAGAAATCCGCAACGGGGGGAGAGTACGGCCACCATACGAGGCCCCAGCCGTTCGTGCCGTTATCAGAATCGACTATCCCGCAGTAAAATGTGCATGTCGTATTGGAGCTCGGATTCACCCATACTGACAGGCTGAATGCCTGCGCGCTTCTCGGGAATGTGAGGGTGGTTTGTATGTTGCTGGACGAGCCGCTGAACTTTCCGACGAACTGCGGCAGTTCGCCGTTGCACACTCCAGCGAGGTTCAGGTTCGTGCCGGTGCCAGGCCCTCCCGGCCTGAAGACACGGCATGAGCCGGGCTGCGCCCTAGGTCCCAGGTTGCCGGCGTTGAAGACGCCGAGCTCGAAGAGCGCGGCGAGTACTACCGCTATGATCAGTATCGCCCATCCATATGTCATCAGGTACTCCATCGCGCTCTGCGCACGCGAATTGTTCGGCATTCCAACAACAGTAAGAATGAGAAGGAAACGGCTAAATTGGTTATTCTGCGTTATCTCTTCGGCGGGCTTACCTTGTACTTCTTCACGAGCTCGACCACCTGGTCGACAGCCCTCTTCACGTCGGCCTTAGTCCTCGCCCCCGTGCATATTATCTTGCCGTTCTTGAAAAGAAGCATTGCAGACTTCGGCTCATGGACCTTGAATATCGCGCCAGGAAACTGTTCCGGCTCGTAGTCTATGTCGTGCGACAGCTTCGCAAGCCCCATAAGGTCTAGATCGACCCCCAAAGATGCACTCGCCACGATGTTGACTACCTTATATGTAGGTTTGAGTGTCACATTTTTGCCGTGCGAGGCAGAACTAGACGCACCTTTCGGCATTTCCAATACACCACACAGATATCATTATTAAGCTATAAATAGGTTACTGTGCTTATAATTATTGCTTTTTCGACTCATGCAGGTCAGTCAGCAGAGAGTGAATCACATGTCTAATAATTCGAAAGGCCAGTTTTCCGGCCGCACCAGGAACATCGCGAGGCATTTCAAGCCCTCGAAGCTCAGCGTAAACCATCACATAAAGGAGTTCGAGGTAGGCGACACGGTCGCGATAGTGCCGAAGCACAACTACAGGAACGCGCCACATCCCAGGTACAGGGGAAGGGTGGGCAAGATAACAGGCAAGCGCGGCAACGCGTATGTGGTGGAGATAAGGCAGCTGAGGGCAATAAAGGAACTAGTCATACCTGCACTCCACCTTGAAAGGGCATAATCAATCTTCCTTCCTTCGGCGTGCATTGCCGCGCCGAATCTGAAAGGGGCCTAGCTCTCATCTCGGTGGGGCTGGCCATCTGGTGCTCTTTCTTTTCCTGCCCAGTTCAGCCAGCGTTTCAGCCGGCACGCTCGGATTCCCTGCGACGCTCTCCCTGACATCATCGCTTTCATCCACACTCAATCTAATCAGCGTTTCTATTGGTGTATTATAATTTTCTGCTATTATCGTTCTGACATCATTACTTATATCCTTGCCCAATTCAGCCAGCGTTTCAGCCGGCGTGCTCGGATTCCCTGCGACGCTCTCCCTAACATACTGGTGTTCATCATTACCTAATTTCATAAGCGTTTTCACAGGTGTATTAAGGTTCCATGCTACTGACTCTCTGACCCAATAATTTTCATCCTTGCCCAATTCAGCCAGCGTTTCAGCCGGCGTATTCTGATTCCTTCCTGCTGCCGCTCTGACATCTGAATTTTCATCCTTGCCCAATTCCATCAGCCTTTCCTTCGGCATTTTCGGATTCTTTGCTGAATCTGCCCTAACCATACCTTTTTTATCCTTGCTCAATTCCACCAAAGTTTCTACTGGTGTACTCAAATTCAATGCGACTTCGCATCGAATATTTTGATTTTCATCCTTGCCTAATTCCATCAGCCTTTCCTTCGGCATTTTCGGATTCTCTATAGCGAGCCCTTTAACCCAATGTTTCTCATCCTTGCTCAATTCCACCAGCGTTTCAGCCGGCGTGCTCGGATTCCCTGCGACGCTCTCCCTGACATCATCCTCTTTATTCTTACTCAACTCCGCTAGCTTTTCCTCTGATGTGTCTGGATTCCCTGCAATCTCAATTATGGCGTCTAACCTTCTACAATTAATTTTTTCTACCAATGATTTGAAAACCATAATATCACTACTCTGTTTGAAATTTAGGAAATATATAAAACCCCTGCAAAAGTCTTAAAAAGGGGGAAAAGTCCGCTTTTTGGGCTCCGGATGGGTATTGGTGCATTCTCGCAGACGCGGCATTTCAGAGGGCCCGAAAAGGGCGAAATATTTATAATAGCTATACGGGCGTATAGCTTTATCGAAAAGCAGGATACAGCCGTCTCCGACGATAAAACCTAAGTAAAACCTAAGCATCTGCAAAACGCTTTAAATATGTTGACCGTAATATTTGTTGGGAAGACAGTGGCTGATCAAGCCTTAGGGTGCGGAGCACATGGGAAAGACCTGGCAGACAAAGAAGCAGATAATACAGATGCTCTCAGCGGGCCAGATGACCGCTACGGACATGGCGGAAAGCCTCGGGGTGTCCCAGGCGACTGTGAGCCAGCACATAGCAGAACTGAGGCGCATCGGCGCCATAGAAGAAGTGGATAACGAGCACATCAGAAAATGGAAGTATTACAGGGTTAATCCCAATTTTGACGCTGATAGTTTCATAAAAGGTGAAAACAACATGAAGAATGTGGGTAGAATAGCTATAGGGGTGGCAGTCGTGGTTGTTATTGGCCTTGTTGCATTGGGCCTGACCTACGGTCATGCAACCCAGACGAAGGGCAACCTTGTGCTGAGCATAACGGATCCGCCTCAGGTTCCTGCGGGCACAAGCGCGCTCACGATAGATTATACGTCGGTACAGGCGCACGTGGTTAACAGCGGCTCCGCTGGCAGCAACTCTGTCAACACATCTTCCGCCGGCTGGGTCAACGCCACAGGCAGCGGCACGCTCGACCTGATGCAGCTCGTAAACGTCACGCAGGTGATAGGCAGCGCATCCGTGCCCAACGGCACGAGCGTTAACATGCTCAGGTTCTACGTAAGCTCCGCGAGCATAACCCTGAACGGCACGACCTACAACGTGACCCTGCCGAGCAGCGAGGTGACCGCGAAGGTCTCTTCGACGGCAATCAACGGCACGGCGCAGGCGATAATAGACCTGACCCCTACAGTAATAGCGATATACGGGCAGAACACCACGACGTTCGTGATGGTGCCTTCGGTAAGGGCAGTAGTGATACCATCTAAGCAGCACATAAAGGTGTCGGTGGGCGCACAAGCAAGCCTGAACCAGAGCACCAGAACAGAACTCGAGCACGTGCAGCCGCAGCTCTCCATAGCGTCCACGTCGCTCGCGGTGGCAAGCAACAGCACATCGTTCTCGGTGACGCTGCACAACGCGGCGAACGTGCCGGTAACCGTTGACCACGTGATGCTCTACGGCAACATGTCCGTGACGGTATCGCCCATAGCGCCGTTCCACGGGGGCGAGGACGCGAACGGCTCGGCCAACGCCAGCGCGCATGTGAATAATCAGGTGCCTACTGCCGCCTTGGGTCTGCTGGAGACTTCACGCGGCAGCGTGGATGTGGTGCTGAACGGGAAATCGGACGGGAACGTCTCTCTCGGCGGCTCGCTGAACGGCAGCGTATCGCTCGGGTCGAACACGCCCAATAACGGAGTCGTATCCGTCGATACCAACAGCAACGGCGGCGACTATGGCAACGTGAGCCCAGTGTACTCCACGAACGGCATCGCCTCGATAGGCGGTAACACCGGATCGCAGAGCGGCGACAACTCCGGGCCAGAGTTCAATGCCGAGGACGCCTTTAAGCTGGGCGTGAACAACCATATCGGCATAGACCTCAACGGCACCGGACTGCCCAACAGCGGCGCACTGCTGAACGCCTCGCTGAACGCCTCGACCAGGTCGAGGTTCAACAGCACGTTCAACTCCACCCTCTCGGACATAGTGGACGTTGGGGTATTCGCCCGCGCAGGACACGTCCTGAACTTCGAGGTAGCGCAGAACGGCTCACTAGTGCTGCCGTTCAATACCAAGATGTTTGAGGGCAACGGCATCGGGTACACGATAGCGCCAAACGCGACAGTGACCCTCAGCTTCAACGGGCCGGTCGTGCTCGCTAACGGCCACCTGAAGATAGCTCCGATAGCCGGCGACACCTACAAGGTGTACGCCCAGGGCGAGGAGGGTGCTAGGGCATCAGCCAACGTTACGGCAAGCTGATGCTTGCCTCTTTTTATTTTTCTTTTTCTTTTCTTCCTTCCTTTCTGTTTCCCTTCTCTTCCCTACACTATCCTCTCTATCTTAGGAAGAGCAACCGCTTCAGGAATAGGTTTCCACCAAGGAATAGGTTTCAGGCGGGCGTGGAGTGCGGCAGGAATTTGAATCAGGCATACGGGTCGTATTCCTCGCCGTTCTTCTCCTTTTCCTTCCTTTCCTTCTCCATTCTCTTCTCGTCCTCAATGAAAGCTTTCATGGGCCCGCGCTGCATTGAGACCAATTCCTTCTTCAACCTCTTCCTCATCTCCGGGCCGTAGCTGAGGTTCTTGTCAAATATGTCTGCGACAATCCTCCCGAAAATACCGTAGCCATCGAGGTAAGCGCCCTCCTTCATCTTGCCTATGAGATGCAGCGACGCCTTGAAGACCGCGTCCACGACCACCGGGTCCTTGGCCTCCACGATCATCTGCGGAACCGGCAAAGTCACCTGTTCCCCTTCGAAAATCCTGATGAACCATTCCTTGACCGTGTCCCCGAACTGCTTCTTCACGGCTGCAGACACCTTCCCGGCTTCAGCCGCGACGGTATCCAGGCTTATCACGTCCGACAGGTCCCTGTCGGGGATGTGGTAGACGCCGAACACGCCCTCTATCGTGTATCCCTTCTCCTCAAGCCTGACAAGGCCCTTGCGCCTGTTGTTCTCGACCTCATTCGCAAACGAAACCAGGACATCGACAAGCCTGTCGTATCCCTTCGATTTCGCCGTGTCCATCAGGTCGCCGAGCTCCTGGGTCGCCTTAGCATGCGCAATCTCGTAAGCGTCGGCAATGCCTTCTGTGTTCCCGCTTCTTTCAACGTTCTTTTTAGTGTAAGACATGAGGAAAAAGCTGCCGATTCAAATATATAAGTGTTTCCATGCTGCTGACTCTGGGACAAAAGTCACCCGTAACCTATCCTGAACAGGTTGTGTAAAACTGTAATACAACTTACAGCGGTATCTATCCTATAGTCCAATTTCTGCCATATCTTCCACCCACACATCCTTTTGTCAACGGAAAAACCAC
>DAHXMI010000007.1:0-20911 GCA_027365565.1 Microcaldota archaeon | reverse complement strand
CCCGAGCAGTAACCGAATATCCAGGATATCCGGTTTAAATCTTCTTTTTTATCTTTTTTATTTTACTCTTCCTTTTGGCTTCATTCGCTTATAGCATTTCTGCCGCTCACCGGTTTCTCAATGCTGAGAGAGATTTCTTCCCTACCTCTGAAATAGGAGATGCTTGCCTTCTGGATCTTCCCGGAAGAGAATACCGATGCACTTTTCACTTTTATCTTTTTCGAATTGAGTCTTATCGCCTTCGTGGGCCTTTTCACTTCTACAGATATTGTCTCGCTGCCCTTGAATGCGAACGTCCTTAGATCCGGCTCTATAGTTATTCTGTAACCTTCCGGTACGACATTGTCGCCGAGCCCGGCATGCGCTTCCACTCTCGCCATAAATGCACCAGAACAAACGTGCAGAGAAAAATATTATACCCTTGCGTATAAAACTTGATGCGGCTGACGGATTTATAACTGTTGTCTGCACAGCTAATCTGGAGTGGTGAATTCAATGAAAGATGTTACGCAGAGGCTTGGGAAGGTTTTCGCGAATTCCAATGTTGACGCGATAGTGGTAATGAATACAGGCAACATGGACAGCAACTTCAGGTACCTGACTGGATTCGATGGGGGCCTGTTCGAGCAGTGCATACTCATTGCCGAGAAAAGGAAGTCCACGCTGCTCGTGTCTGGGCTCGAATATGGCATAGCGCAGAGCCAGAAACCGAAGGGCATGGATCTGATCAAGGTCGAAAGCGCGAGGGAGGTCTGGAAAGACTTCCACGGGCTCCTCAAGGGCAAGAAAATAGGATTCAATGCGGGGTTCCTGCCGTACGCATATTACATGAATCTGAAGAAGCACTCCCCAGGCAGCAGGTTCTCCGATTCTACCGATGCCTTCGAGAATGCGCGAATAGTGAAAGACGAAGATGAGATAAGCAGGATTAAGAAGGCGAACCGAATAGTCAAGAAGGCACTCTCGCAGGTGGAGGAATACTTTAAGGAAGGCATAAGCGAGAAGAAGCTAGCCATGCAGTTCGATTACTTGATGGCCGAAGCGGGAGCGGATGCGCCATCGTTCGAAAGCATAGTTGCCTTCGATAAGAACTCCGCGCTGCCGCATCACACGCCTGATGAGACGAAGCTCCGCAGGAACAGCATCGTGTTGATAGACGTTGGCGCCAGGTGTGCCAACTACTGCTCCGACGTTACGCGCTCGTTCGTGTTCAAGCCGGACAAGGCATCATCCAAATACAAGAGGATAATGGACATGTACAAGACAGTGGAGGGCGCACAGGAAGCCGCGAGGGCCGTGGCGGTAGAGGGAGCCATGGGCCATGAAGCGCACGATGCCGCTGCGAGATTCATAGACAAGGCGCATGGCGGCATTTACAGGGGAAAGTTCATACACTCGCTCGGCCACTCCATAGGGCTGGACGTGCACGACAGCGCGAAGTACGCGTTGGCGCCTAAGTTGGATTTCAGGCTCAGGAGGAACATGATCTTCAGCGACGAACCAGGCATTTACATAACCGGATTCGGCGGCATACGCATAGAAGACGATATCCTGATAACAAATGGAGCGGCAGAAATGCTATAAGCGAATGAAGCCAAAAGGAAGAGTAAAATAAAAAAGATAAAAAAGAAGATTTAAACCGGATATCCTGGATATTCGGTTACTGCTCGGGTGCGGCTTCCGCCGTGCTGTCCTTCGGTGCCTCTTCAGCAGCCTCGGATGCCTCGGGTTCTGCAGGCTCTTCAGCAACCTGCTCGGCAGCTTCATCTTTTATTGCAGCTTTGATATTCTGCATCGTGGCCTCATCGATGTTCTCCATCCCGTGGGCCTCCTTCGCATGGGTGCTTACCTTCTGCATCAGCTCCCCCTCTGTTTCGGCAGATGCTTCAAAAGCGCAGTCCATACCTATGTTCTTGCATGTGAATTTCTTCATTCTTTCACCAGTACACGCTCGGCGTGAATTTATTTAATGATTAGGGCGTTGCATGCGCCAGATCCGGGCGCATGATGCAAAAAAAGGAACGCTTCGGTATACTTCCTTTTTATATAAGTAGGAGTGAGGCTCACGCTGAGAGTCAGCAAAATGGCGTAGGGGTTACCTACGCCAATGGTGGGTGGAATTTTGTGGTGGTAGAAAAAGCGTAATTCCTTTCCTTCCGTGCAATACAAGATTGCAGCCAAACATCTATTTCTCCTAATATAAATATCTTTCGGCTGACGCTGTTTCAATGTCATGGTAGTCTGCGCGCCTTTTGCACAATAACATATTTATTCCTTGGTTGACCTCGCTTAATGATTGCATGGCGGATAATGGGACGTATGGGTCCGTGCTGCTCCTTGTCGGTATAATCATTATAGGAGCGACGTTCTACTTGGCTTTCGGGCTCTACAGCTCCTTCGTTTCGTTGGCCGCATCCCCGCCGCAGCAGAACATCGTGCTGCCGAGCGGCAACGTTACTACCAGCACCGGGATAATTAATGCCGTAATAAAGGGGGTTGTATCGTCCATCCCATCGAACAGGCTTGCATACGACACACTGACCCTACTAGCATTGCTGCTCTTCGCCAACATAGGCTACAAGCTTGCGAAAATAGGCATGGATCTCATGTCTGTGGGCACCAGCAGCCAGCAGACAGAGGCGCAGCCCCAGAGGAAGAACAGGTTCTGATAATGAATTGGATTGACCAGGTTGGCATGCCGTAACGTAGCTGCAGAACGGTTTAAATAACTGAATTCAGAATGCAGATTATGAAGGAGATTGTGTTTTACGGCAGAGGCGGCCACGGTGCAGTAATGGCTTCCGAGCTCACCGCAATCGCGTCGTACAACGGCGGCATGCAGTCGCAGGCGTTCCCGTTCTTCGGCGGGGAGAGACGCGGCGCGCCAGTCAAGGCCTTCGCACGCATTGATACACGACCCATTAAGGTGCACAGCCAGATCTACAATCCAGACATATTAGTCATACTCGATGCCGAGCTGCTCAGGATTGAAAAGAGAGGCGTTTCATCGACAGAGCTGAAGGAGGGCGGCAGCATAGTGATGAACCTGCCGAGCGTGGAAGAGGCGGGAAAGTATGCAGCAGGGCTGTCCTCCAGCGGTGCAAAGCTGTTCTACGTGGACGCAACGGGCATAGCGCGTAGGCTGGGCCTCGTGGTGGCAGGCTGGCCGGTGATAAACACCGCAATGCTGGGCGCGCTTGTGAGGGCTACTGGAATAGTGAAGCTTGAGGACATGCTGAAGGCGATAAGCGGTTACTGGGAAAAACCCCTCGCAGACAGAAACATTGAAGCGGCTAAGACAGGATATGACAAATGTCTGATATTCAGCGGCGCTCGCGGCGCAGGTGGCTTGTGATGGATGATAATATGGCCGCAGAAGGCAATTATGTTGTGCCCGAAGCGAGCATGAAGGAAAAAGAGCTTATGATGAAGTATCCGCTTTCGTCGCCAGATTTCGGTTCTGGCGGCAATACTGGAGAGTGGAGGCTGCAGAAGCCGGTAATAGAGCAGGAGAAGTGCATAAAGTGCATAATCTGCTGGGCAGACTGCCCAGAGGCGACGATACACAGGAAAGACGACGACAGCGTTGAGATAAACTACGATTACTGCAAGGGATGCGGGATCTGTGCCAACGAGTGCCCCACCAAGGCAATAAAGATGGTCGACGAATAGGTGTGATGATGCAGACAAGGGTCATGACAGGAAGCAGAAGCGTCGCCACGGCGGTGATGATGGCCAGGCCCGAGGTCATAGCAGCTTATCCCATAACACCCCAAACGGAGATCGTTGAGGACATCGCAACGTTCATAGCCAACAAGGGACTCAAGTCGCGCTTCATAAAGGTGGACTCCGAGCACAGCGCGATGGGCGCGTGCATCGGGGCGAGCGCCGCGGGCGCGAGAACATTCACGGCCACCTCGAGCCAAGGCCTGCTTTACATGGACGAGGTGGTGCATTGGGCTGCGCACGCGCGCTTGCCTATGGTCATGGCGGTTGCGACGCGCGCATTGGCGTCGCCGTGGAGCATATTGAACGAGCATACCGACTTCATGACGCAGTCGGCGAGCGGCTGGATACAGATAATGGCCGAGAACAACCAGGACGCCTTCGATTCGGTGCTGCAGGCATTCAGGATAGGCGAGGACCCTCGCGTAACCCTGCCTGTGATGGTAGGGCTTGATGGGTTCACACTAACGCACAGCAGCATGCCTGTGAGCATGCCAGAGCAGGAGAGCGTGGATCGCTTCCTGGGAAAAAGGAAAACTGAATTCGCGATAGACGTCGACAGGCCGTTCACATTCGGCAATGTCATCGGGCCCGAGTATTTCATGGAGATGAGGCGCAGGACCTTCGAGTCGATGAATGCGGCGAAGAGGGCCATGTCCGAAGTCGCAAATGAGTACAAGAACATAACTGACAGAGAGTATGGGATGCTCGACCTTTACAACTTCGACGGCGCGGAACATGTCATAGTCTCGATTGGCGCATCCAGCGGCGACGCGAAGGAGGCGAGCGACAGGCTCAGGAAGAAAGGCATAAAGGCAGGGGTAATGAGAATAAGGGTTCTCAGGCCGTTCCCAGGTGAAGAGATAGCGAGCGCGCTTGGCGGCGCTGAGACTGTGACGGTTGTAGAACGCGCCTTATCAGTAGGCAGCGGCAGCATACTTGCACATGAGATAAGGTCAGCGTTGTACAGCGCGCACGGGCCGGATGAGGCACCTTTCGTTAAGGGATTTATAGCAGGCCTTGGCGGGAGGGACATAAAGACGGATGATTACGTTCAGATGGTTGAGGCAACGCAGAAGAGGCCGACAGGCGATGAATGGTTCGGCCTGAAAGGGAGCTGATGGCATGCTGATAAAGGACATACCTAAGGAAGAGAAATGGCTGCCTGGGAACGCGGCGTGCCCTGGGTGCGGACTATCGCTTGGACTGAGGCTCATGGCGAAGGCAATCGAGAATCCCGTAGTGGTAATGCCAGCGAGCTGTGGCAGCGTCGTGCAGGGCTCGTGGCCGAAAAGCTCTGCGTCGTTCCCGCTTCTCAATATCGCTATGGCCGCAGCCGGATCAGCCGCAAGCGGAGTGGCGGAAGCGCTCGCGGCGCTGGGCAAGAAGGGCACCGTGGTAGCGTGGGCTGGCGATGGAGGAACGGCAGATATAGGCCTGCAGGCCCTGAGCGGAGCGGCCGAGCGCGGCGAGGACATAATATTCGTGATGTACGACAACGAGGCGTACATGAATACAGGCATACAGAGGTCGTCATCGACGCCGCATGGGGCATGGACTACCACGACGCCGGAGGGCAAGCGTGAGTTCAAGAAGGAGGTGTCTCACATGATGATGGTGCAGAATCTCGATTACGTTGCCACCGCGAGCGTTGCCTTCCCCACCGATTTCATAGAGAAGCTCAGGAAGGCGGAACAGCACAAGGGAACGAAGTTCATACAGCTGTTCTCTTTCTGCCCGCCAGGCTGGCGCATGGGCTATGACAAAGGAGTGGAGGCAGGAAGGCTGGCTGTGCAGTCGGGAGTCTGGATACTCTACGAGTACGAGAATGGGAAGGTTAGCATATCGCCGATAAGCAAACCGTATGCGGATCCTAAGAAGAGGAAGCCGCTCAGGGATTACCTATCGCTGCAAGGAAGGTTCGCGAACGTAACAGACGCCGAGGCCGCAGAGATAGAGAACAGCATAGGCGAGAAGTGGACGTTTCTCGAAAAGTTTATGTAAAAGGAGTGGACTCTGCGGGATTTGAACCCGCAACCTCCTGCCTGCCAGGCAAGCGCGCTACCGTTGCGCTAAGAGCCCATTAGGATAAGCAGACCGTTTGAATTGGTGTCTGGCATCCCCTTCTTTCATATCACACCGGCGATATGAAGATTATGTTGCCTCCTCGCAGAAGTATGGTGCCGAGCTTCGCCTTGAGCTCGCCGCTGTTCAGTTCCTCCGCTTCCTCCATGACGATGTTCATGTGTGCGTCGAACGACGTTATCTTGCCTCGGATGCTCGTGTTGCTCTTGAGCTGCACCAGCACCTGCTTGCCTATGGACTTGTTCAGAAGATCGAACGGCCTTTCCTGTTGCATTTTTCACACCTAAGACAATAATACTAATACGCAGTACATAACATATAACGCACGATGTGCGACGCTATAATAAGAGATGGAACATATTTTAAAGATTTACATTTTACGATGCCTCTTGCGGAGGGTGCCGGCCCCTCTACTTCTCCGCGGCCTTCTTCAGCTTCTGGAGGTCCTCCTTCCTGACGCTGAGATGCACGCGGCCGGTGCCGACGCCGATCTGCTTTCCGATAAGTATGTTCTCGCTCACGCCGGTGAGCATGTCATACTCGCCGAAGACGCTCGCGTTGACGAAGTGCTTGACCGTCTCCTCGAAGGCGGCCCTCGCGAATACGGACCTCTTCTCGCCGGCGACGCCGTGCCTTCCGACGCTGCTTATGTGGCCCATGTATGTCATCGTGTCCGCGAGAAGGGACATGTGCCTGAAGTTGACGTTCGCCCCGTTTGTGGTTATCGCCTCGTACATCTCGTTCGCGATCGTGTTCCTCGCCGCCTCGATGCCGTAGACCTTCATTACCTCGAACGGATCGTTAGACCTTATGTTCCACTTGTCTATGCCGTCTATCTTCATCGCTTCTTCCATGTTGCTGCCTGCGGTCTTGATAAAGAAGGTGCCGTCATCGTACATGTCGGTCACCGCCTTTATTATGCCCGGTATGCCTGAGACAACGGTCGAAAGCGCGTTCATGAACGTCATTCTGTAATACTTTATCTTGCTCTCGCTGGCGGCTGTCTCCTTCTCGCTCTTCGATTTCTTTGCTTTCACCCTTATGGTGGAATTGTCGACAAGAGTAGCCTCGACTGTCGACTTCGACTCGAACGCGTTCATCACCTTCTTGGGTGTTATCTCGTACGCTTCGAGCTTGGACTTGTCGAGCCTTATAATCAGGCTGCCTGTCCTGAAATCCTCCTCATAGCCTTCGATGAGCTGGGAGAGTCGGACCTCTTCGAGCTTGTACCTTATCGCCCTCACTTTCTCATAGTCCTTGCTTATCTTGCCATCGAAATGTATTACCATCATCGGGCTCTTCGGCCTCTTCCTTGCGTCTGCGATCTCCATCATCCTCGGCAGGCCTGTAGTCGTGACTATGGTCTTGATTCCTGCAGTGTGCAGAGACCCGAGGACCATCTGCGTAGTCGGCTCCCCGAGCGACTGCGCCGCAACTGTTCCGACTGCTTCGCCGTACGCGACGTTGTACCTCTCGTTGACCTTCTCTTCCTTCTTCATAATATCACTTCTTTTTCTTCGCCGCGTTCGCTGCGCCTGCCATCATCGGGTCTATCCCGTCGCCGCCGTATACGGTCTGCAGCAGTGCGCCGCCTGCGCCTCTCACGCTCATGTCCTTCTCAACGTAGAAGTCCTGCATGGCGTTTATCAGCCTCCTCATCAGGTATCCGCTTACTGCGGTAATCAGGGACTTGGACTGCATTGATGCCCTGGCACCCATCGCGTGGAGGTATAGCTCCATTGGTTTCAACCCGTCGAAGAAGCTGTCCTTTATGAAGCCCTTCGCCTCAGGGGTATCCTCGTTCTTCGCGATGTAAGGTATTGCCCTGCCGGAGTAGCCGCGCGTCGGCCTGTCGGACCTAACGTTCTGCTGGCCGAGCAGCAGGCTGGTCTGCACTATCGTCCTTATGTCTCCCCTCACGTGCACCTCAGACATCAGGAACAGGTTGTTCGTGTAGTCGAAGTGCTTGTTGACTATCGACACGGCGAGGTCTCTTGCAGAATCGAGTTCCGCGAGAAGCAGCATCTTGTACGTCTCCTTCACAGTGTAGCCGGGCTGGGCCTCGAGTTTGCCTTTGTCGTAGTTGTTCATCACCGTGAGCGCGTTGCTCTTGACGGACTCTATCAACTTCTCGCGCTCCTTCCTCATCTCATCGGTTATGTAGAAGTCGCGGATGCTTATCGTTATGCCGCGCGTGTATGTGTACTTGAGCGCGAGGTTTATCGACCTTGTCAGGAAGGCTTCGGTGTAGTCTGGCCCGTACTGGTCGAATATTTCCATTATGAGGAAGCCGTGGCCTCCGACCGCGCTGTGGTTTATGATGCCTGACTTGAGCTTGCCGTCCTTTATCGTCACTACGTTCTCTTTGCCTGCCTTCTGTTCCGTGCTGTAGTCTTCCGGCAGCAGCATGGAGAACAGGGACTTGCCGCTGTACTTCCCGTTCTTGAGTGGCTCAGGCAGTTCCGTTATGCCCACGTACGAGAGAAGTTCAGTGGCCTCGACGCGATCCAGCTGTGTGGCGTCCTGCGTTAGCAGGTACATCCCCATTACCTGCTCTTCCGAAAGGCTCGATATCGGCGCGCTGTCCTTGGCTGACATGAGCAGCAGCTTCGGCTGCATCAGGTACCTCGCCTCGGCCTGCGCCTCAAGGGTCTGGGGTATGTGGACGTTCATCTCGTCCCCGTCGAAGTCCGCCCCGTACGGGTGCGCTATCGATGGATTGAGCCTTATAGTCTTGTCGGGCACCACCTTGACGATGTGTGCCATTATCGATACCCTGTGCAGCGTGGGCTGCCTGTTGAAGAGCGCGATGTCGCCGTCTATGAGCTGGCGTTCTATCACCGTGCCGGGCTCCAGGGCCGCAAGCAGTTCCTCCCTGTTCGTCTCGGTTATCCTCTTCCTGACGCCCTCTTTTGATATGGTGTTTATCACCATCGGGTACTCGGTCCTCTGCATCCATCCCTTCAGCTCCTCCAGGTTCCATTTCGTGGCGTACAGTGGGATTGTCATGCCTTTCGCGATGTCTATAGGTATGCCTACCGAGTTGACCGAGAGCCTCGGGTCCGGAGTTATCACGCTTCTCGCCGAGAAGTTGACCCTCTTGCCGGAAAGGTTGTACCTCAGCCTTCCCTCCTTGCCCTTCAGCCTCTGCGCGAGCGTCTTGAGCGGCCTGCCCGACCTGTGCCTGCTGACAGGTATGCCTGCCGTCTCATTGTCGAAATATGATGTGACGTGGTACTGTAGAAGTTCCCACTGGTCGTCTATTATTATCTGCGGAGCGCCCGCGTCTATGTCCTGCTCCAGCTTCCTGTTGACCCTCATTATGTCAACGAGCTTGTGGGTGAGGTCGTCCTCGCTGCGCTCTCCCGATTCGAGTGTTATTGATGGCCTTACGTTTACGGGAGGCACGAGAAGCGCTGTTATCACGAACCATTCAGGCCTCGTCGCCTTCGGGTCTATGCCGAACAGCATGAGGTCGTCCTCCGATATCTTAGAGAGCCAGTCGCGCACGTCATCCGGCCTGAGCGTCTCGCTGCCTACCATGAACCTTGTCGGCTTCTCAAACTTGATCTTGGCCTGCTGCGCCTTGCAGTGCGGGCATACCTTCACGGACTTGAGCCTCTTTATCGCAGAGACGCTAGCTGATATTACCATTGAGTGATTGGCTGAAGTCGCACTGCCGTTCTGCGCTGCTGATGCAGCCTGAGCGCCGTTGCCTGCCGTTGCTGACGCCTTCTGGGGCAGCTGCCCCTCGACAGCCTTGAGCACCTCATCGCTCTCGTCTATTGTCATCGTCTCGATGACCGGCCTCAGCTCCTTTATTGCGTTCTCGCTCATGAGTGCCCTGTGGCAGCTGTTGCACGTCGACTGCAGAAGCATGTATATTGTCTTAGCGTATGCCGGATGCACCACCGGCCTGACCAGCTCTATGTGGCCGAAGTGGCCGGGGCACGACTTGGCGCGTCCGCCGCAGGTCTTGCACCTCAGGCCGGGCTCTATGACCCCGAGCCTCTGGTCTATCAGACCGCCGTCTATCGGATAGCCGTCCTCGTTATATGCGTCTGGCACTATGAGCTTTGCAACGCTCATCTTCCTTATCCTTTCCGGTGATATCACCGTGAATCTTATATCGTTGATTGCTTCAGCCTTCATGAGCACGCGCCTCCTTTAGAAAATTCAATCGTTCACCGTAACTTTCGGTAGTATGTGCATCGCCTTTATCTCGTCGAGCAGCAGCTTGAAC
The DNA here is from genome assembly GCA_027365565.1 of Microcaldota archaeon. Classification (GTDB taxonomy): domain Archaea; phylum Micrarchaeota; class Micrarchaeia; order Micrarchaeales; family Micrarchaeaceae; genus JAMCYG01. The sequence continues at coordinate 10,857 of DAHXMI010000007.1, read as the reverse complement.
GCATAGCTTATCTCCAGGCTCACCAGAGAGCCGGGGCCGTCGACCTGGCACACAGGCATGTTCCTGACGTAGTCATAGTAGCCTATGTCGCCGCACTTCTTGCACACCCATACCTCCCACTTGTCGCTCTGCTCCAGCATACGCTCCTTGAGCAGCAGCGACGCGCCGTGCCCTACGAGGGCGTCACGCTCCATCTCTCCAAACCTGAGGCCTCCGCGCCTCGGTTTGCCCTCTGTGGGCTGCCTTGTAAGTATCTGCACCGGTCCCCTGGACCTTACCTGCTGCTTTAGGCTTACCATGTGCAGCAGCCTGTTGTAGAATACAACCCCCTGGAACATTTTCACAGGGAACGGCTTGCCGGTGCGGCCGTCGTAAAGAACCTCGTCGCCGAACTTGTCGAACCCGAAGCCCTCGAGAATTGAACCGTATTCGTCTATCCTGTCCTTGCCCTTCTTGCCCGAGAATGGGGTACCGTCTATGGTATTGCCCTGCATCGCACCAACCTTGCCGGCCATTGTCTCAAGCATGTGGCCGAACGTCATTCTGCTTGGTATACTTGTAGGGTTGAGCAGCATGTCAGGTATGACGCCCTCCTTTGTGAAAGGCATGTCTTCCTGCGGCACGAGAAGCGCGACTATTCCCTTTTGGCCGTGCCTTGACTCAAACTTATCCCCTATTTCAGGTATGCGCTGGCTCCTCATCCTGACCTTGACCAGCTTGGTCGCGCCAGTTGTCTCTGTTATGACTATGTCGTCTATGACTCCCTCTTCGTTGGCGCGCAGCGAGGTCGAGTTGTCGCGCCCGCGCTCTTCGGTCATGCCTATGCCGGTCTGCTCCTCTATGAACCTGGGCGGCGAAACCTTGCCGATTATCACATCGCCTTCGGAGACGCTCTGCTCCTTCTCTATTATGCCGTCCTCGGACAGCTTCGAATATGCGTGCTCGCCAAGATATCCCTCAGCTGTAGCGGGCGGTATCTTGAACGTGTCCTGCTGGCCTCCTGGATACCTGCGCTCCTCGTCTATGAAAGACTTGAAGTATGCGGCCCTTCCCAAGCCTCGCTCCACGGCCGCCTTGTTGAGTATCGTGGCGTCATCCATACTGTAGCCGTAGTACGTTGACAGTGCGACCACGAAGTTCTGGCCTGATGCATGCTTCTCAAGATTGAGGGTCCTGTAAACGGAGGTGTTGACTACGGGCCTCTGGGGGTAGTACATGAGAAATGCCCTAGAGTCGTACCTGTTGTTGAAGTTGATCGCGTAGAGCCCCTGGCCCTGCTTGACCGATCCGGATGCGAGAGAGTGCTTTCCAACAGTGTTGTATTCAGGGAACACGATGTTGTTCACCGTGAGGCTGAACATTGACGCCGGATCCGGGTCGAGGTGCGTCGTTTCCGGCCTTATCTCCTCTTCACGCGGGGCCACGAGCACGTTCTCCTCTTCCTCAGCGTCCAGGAACTCTATGACGCCGCGCCTGATAAGGTAGTTGAAGTTTATCTCGTTGCTCTTAAGCCTCTGCTTCAGTTCGGGTGTGAGCCTGCTTACGCCGTTCTCGACGACGATGTAGGGCTTCCTGGCCCTGCCCCTGTCGGCGTTTATGTGCACCTCGTTGATCCTGCTTATGTAAGTGACGTTCAGTTCGCCGGACACGATGCCGTTCCTCCTGTTCTTCCTTACCTCTTCTGCGAACGCCTTGCCGTCCCTGACGTGGCCTATGGCCTTGCCATCGAGATACACATAGCACTTGCCGTTGCGCTTTCCGCCTTCCTTCTTAGCATCGTTGAGATCGCTCATTGTAACACCCTCACTTCGAGTCGGCCGCGAGAGCGGCTTTCTCTGTTCGCGCATCCGCCTTTGCCTCTTTCTCGGCCTCCTTCTCCATCTTCTTCTTTATCTTGTCCGCTTCCTTCTCGTCGGACTCCTCAAGCCACGTATCCATTATCTGTAGCTCCTTGAGCTTGTCCTTGAACATCTGTTCGTCTGCGCCGACGGTCACCCTCGCCATGGCCGCCAGATACCTGGTCAGGCCAACCTCTATTCCTTCGGGGGTCTCGCTAGGGCATAGCTTGCCGAAGTGCGTGCCGTGCACGTCCCTTGCCTTGAAGTGCTGCCTCTTCTTTGCCAGAGGAGACTTGACACGCCTAAGGTGCGCCAGCGCCGAGATGTAGTTGACGCGGTCGAGCACCTGCGATACGCCGCTCTGGCCCGCGGGCCATGATCCCGTGCCCATCGCCGAAAGTATCTTGTCCGTGATCGTGTCAGGGTTTATCGCCGTCCTGAACGTGAGCTTCCTGCCGCGCGCGACAGTCCTCTCTATGTGGTACTTCACGTCGCGCACGAAGAACTTGAGGGCATGGTTGAACAGCTCCTCCATGAGGTCGCCGGCGAGCTTTATCCTCTTGTTCTTGTAGTGGTCCTTGTCGTCGCCTTTTATCTTGCCGTACGCGACGAGGGACGCTCTCTCGGCCATGCGTATGAGATACCTGCCCTTCTCGCCCCTTATCTTCGGATCTGAGCCGACATGGGGCAGTATGAACGTGTCGAGCTGCTGCTGCGCCCTCTTTATCTGGTATTCCTTCGCCTGGTTCGGCGCCGCCATCTTGCCTATCTCGAATATGGCTTCCTTCTGGCCCATCTCCTTTGCGGTGCTGAGGTCCATGTTGAGCAGCATGTCGTTCTTGACGGACTTGCTCGTTATGTCGCCCATTATGTCCTCATTGGTGAGGCCGAGCGCCTTGAGTACCAGTACCAGGTCTATGCTCTTGGTAAGCGTCGGGAAGAGAAGCGTGTAGACGCCGTATGCGTCCCTTGTAACGCTGCACTTCGTCCTGAAGCCGTACCTTGTCGAGAACACCTTGCTGACTGTGCCCTTGCCCTTCTCTTTGGTGCATATTATCCTGTTCGGCGCAAGGTCCTCGACGCCTATGAGCACGCGCTCGGTGCCTTTTATTATGAAATAGCCGCCCGGATCGTCAGGGTCTTCGCCCTCATTTATCATCTGCTCGCGTGTCATGCTCTTCGTGTAGCAGAGATCGCTCTTGACCATGACGGGAAGCTCGCCAACGAATATCTCGTCGTAGGAATCCCTCTTCTCTATCCCCTGTATTACTGGCACGTATGTTATGTAGAGAGGCGATGCGTAGGTGAGGTTCCTCGCGAGTGCCTCGTTGGGCATTATCGGCTTGGTCGAGCTATCCGACTCTATTACGACGGGATTTCCTATCCTTATGCCAAGTAGCTTGACTGAGAAGTTCGGCACGTCCGGCTCTATTATGCTCTGGCTCTCTATGAGCTTCGGCAGGCCTATGTGCAGGAATCTGTTGTAGCTGTCGATCTGCTGCTGCACTATGGAGCTGTTCTTCAGATAGGATTCCAGTACCTCGTGGGAGTCATGCATGACGTCTGCATCCATTTTATCACACTATTGGATTTTGGGAAACTTTAGGGGTTCAGCCCTTGACGACGTACCTGTAGTACATGTACTTGTTGCCGTCGTCGTTTCTCTTTATCTCTATGAGCATACCAGGCTCCGCACCGAGTTTCATCGCCTGCGGGTCGCTGCTGAGCATCTTCGGGAAATCCTCTGGACGCACATTGAACTTTGAGGCTACCTTCTTTGCCTCGCTCTCGCTAAGTAGCTTGTGTTCGGGAATCAGTTCAGGGACTGGAAGCAACGGCTCACCAAACAGAGATGATACTAAATAGACGATGTCAGGCTGTAGTATCTAATAAACTGTAACAAATATATACCTTTTGATTATTAGTGCGCAGATATGGGTCAATCATAAACGTCGGGCGCTAGTGCACCATCAGTGTTTGTGCGCAGCCCAACACGCGCCCAGACCTGCACCCTTGGGCTCTCGAGCAGCAGATCCACCAGGGTTTTGGAGAAGGAGGTGTTTTCTGCGGTTGCCTTATTGGCAATTGTGGCTACCATGTCAGTAGGCAAGGTAAACGCGACAGACTTCATTTTCCCGCCGTGCATATGCTGCCTGATTTCCGCATCGGGCTTCTTGAAATCAGGGTCAACGGCAGAATTACCAAGCATGCCCTGCTTTTCCCTGATATAAGGATTACCTTTTAGTAGGGCTTCGTACGTATCGGAAACGTCAAAGTCGTCTTTCCAGGCATGGTCTATGAAGCCCATGTTCACCACCGCCACAGCGAGCACCTCTGGAATCGACGGCAGCACGCGGACGCGCTGGCAGGCAGACTTGCTCCTATCCTTCACGGTTTCTCCCATCCAATAACACCCCTTTGTGATATCAGGGATGTAAACAATTTTATGGCTTGCGAGTCACTTTCCGTTGCCCTTCAGGTAGCGCATCGTGATGTCGTTGAGTATATCGAACACGTCGATGCACCTGTCGGTTACGTTCTCGAGCATCTCGTAGATGTCCTTCTTCACTATGACCTCTTTCACGTCCTTCAGTTTTATCAGCGTCCCGAGTGACTTCCTGAGCAGCTCATCGGCCTTGCCCTCGTAGTCTGATGCGACTATGTAGTTCTTCTTGAGGATCCTCTGCACGCCTTTGTAGCCGGCCATGAGGTCACCCATAAGGCCAACGCTCTCGACTGTAGTGGAAACGCATTTGTCTATCAGGTCCGCAAACTCCATCATCGGCCTGTCCGGCCTGGTCACGCCGTACATCGCGATTCTCGCCGCGGCGGCCTCCTCCATGTCTATTATGTCGTCAAGTCTCGATGCGAGGTGCGAGACGTCTATGTATGAGACAGAGCCCGTGCGCATCGTGGATATGTAGTCATATATGTTGTGGATGTTCCTGTCAGCGGCCCTTTCCTTCTCCTTTATATCAGAGTACATGGCCTCGCTGTTGCCCAGTTTTTTAGAGGTCAGCATTTGGTGCAGTGTTTTGGTCGCATCGCTTATGTTCCTTATGTGCGATGAAAACTCCTCGTTTAGCGTAGCGGTGACCATCATCAGCTCGGCTTCGCCGGATGTCTCAACAAGAGACCTTCTCTTGGTTTCAGGGAGCAGGAACATTGTAACAAAGAAGCCTATGAGTGCTATGCCGCCGAGCGCCGCGAGCAGGCTGAACTTTCCTATGGACTCTATTATTACAGGGAATAACAGGGCGGAGAGCGCGGCACCGAACTTGCCCGACGTGGCGGCTATGCCGTGGCCCGTCGCCCTTATGCTTGTCGGATATGTCTCTACAGGATAGACGTATGTAGTCGTGTTCGGCCCGTAGTTCGTGAACAGGAATGTGACGCCATACAGTGCGAAGAACGCTGCGGACGAAAACGCCAGAAGCGCGTTGCCGTAGACCGAGAGCACCAGGAAGGCGGCACCCATTATGAGAAAGCCTATCGCCTGCATGGGCTTTCTGCCTTCCCTGTCTATCAGCGCCACTGCTATCCAGTAGCCGGGCACTGCGAATAGAACGAGCACCAGTGCCGACACTTTAGTCGCAGCATAGACGCCTGCGAAGCCGAATAGCGAAGCCATGTACGGCGTGAATATACCTGTGCCGTAGTATGATATGTCCATAAGGAACCAGGAGACCGCAGTGCCGAGCACGATCTTCCAGTGATCGTGCATGAATTCGCGAAGGCTTATCCTCGGCAGGCGCAGCCTGCTGCCCAATACCGTCTTAGCACCGAGGCCCATAGCCTTGGCGGCTTCGGCAACATTGCCCGTCATGAGGCTGTATGTGGGCGTCTCTTTGAACTTGAGCCTGTAGTACAATATTGCTACTGAAGGTATAGCCCCGAAGGCCAGAAGCAGCCTCCAGCTATAGCCTAGCGAGACATTGAAGTGAAGCAGCAGAAACGCGGCCGCGACCCCTGCAGCTATGCCGAACCCCTGCATGGAGAATGTAGATGCGACTAGCTTGCCGCGGTCGTTCCTGTTCGCATACTCCGCGACTATCGTGGAACTCAAGGGATAGTCGCCGCCTATGCCTACTCCGAGGAGGAATCGCCACAGAACCAGCTGCAGCCAGCCGAAAGACGTCGCGGAGCCGATAGCACCTATTATCAGTATTATTATAGTTATCCAGAAGGTGCTCTTCCTGCCGAACCTGTCTGCAATCCTTCCGAACAGTATAGGGCCGAGCACGGCGCCGAAAAGCGCCGCGCTGGCTATCAGGCCGAGCTGGAATGTGCTCAGATTGAAGACGCTCTTAAGCATTAGTAGCGCGACGCCGATGACGAACAGGTCGTAGGCGTCTGTGAAAAAGCTCATGCCCGCCACCAGCATTATCTTGATGTGCGACCTGCTCAGTTTCGCTCCTTCTATATCGTCGGTTATGTACTTTGCCTGCTGCATTTCGTCCCCCCATGCGCCGATTCGGATCGAATGGCGCATTTACGCTTGTTTGCATAGGTATAAAAATAATGGCGTGCTGGGCACATTTGCCATACCAATTCATTGGTTAGTCAGGCATGAGGCAAATTTATAAATAATAGGTTAGGCACGTTTTATTTGTATGGGATCTTATAAGAGGAAAACATCCTCTTTATCCAGCCAGCAATTTCTGCTCGATAAATGGGAAGAGCCTGCTGCAGCAGCAGGTACACCGCACATGCTCAGGATAGACCCTGCATTTGTCAGGGGCGATGAGCCATTGGAGAAGCAGATGGCCTATGCAACCGAGGGCTCCACAGAAATGAGGCGGCGTCTCGCTGAAGTCACAGAGGAGCAGAAAATTCTCGCTTTCCTTTCCGAACACGATAAGGATGCGGAGGTCCTTGAGGAACTGGCCCATAGGGTCCTGTATGGCGATATCCCCGACAAGTATGAGAGGGAAAACCTGGCTGATGCTATCATAAAGAACGAACATGCCCCGTTTGCTGTGCATGACGCCTTCTCGAGGGAGAAGCAACCCGGCGTTAGGGCCCTTGTGGCATTCGTCACAAAATACAGGAAGGTGCTTGAAAGGCTGTCACGCGGCAATGAGGATTACCAGGTTATAGAGTCGTATATTAAGAACGAGCACGGGCTTAGCACCTCAAAGGCGCTCAGCAGGCTCAGCAGGCATAAGAACCCCATTGTGAGGGAAGCAGTTGCCGAGTGCATTAGGACACCTGAAAAGTGCATGCGCATACTGTGTGATGACGAGGATGAAGGTGTGAGAAAAGCAGCAAAAATTACGCTAGAGAAGCTAATTGAGAGGGATGTAGCTGTAAATTTCTTCCATATGAGGAGGGATTCCGCTTAAGGCTGGAGAGGGTGGGCGAATGGCAAGGGTTAAGAGGTCGGAGCATGAGGGCGCAGTGTCACTTCGGAGCCTCAGCATAAACGACGCCGAGAGGCTCGCGTATCTTGCGAATTACAAGGAGCTTTCGCAGAGCATAGCCCCTATGGGCTCATTCCCATATCCTTATACGGTAACGCACGCGATCGGCCTTATAGAGTACACGATAGCGTCTGCTACTGCAGGCTCGGCATTTCACTTCGGAGTGCGGGACGGAAACGGGGATCTGATAGGCATAGTCGCGATAACGAAGATAGACCCCAGCAATAACAGCTGCGAGATAGGGTATTGGCTAGGTAAGGACTACCATGGCAGGGGCTATGGCAGCTATGCAGTCTCCCTGATTGTCTCATTTGCATTCAAGGAACTTGGCGTGCACAGAGTATCAGCAGTCTCGTTCAAGAGCAATGCGCCGTCCATACGCATGCTGGAGCGCATAGGCTTCAGGCGCGAAGGGGTGCTACGGGAGAGCGCGAAGGTGGAAGAGGGATATTCGGATGAGATAGTCATGGCCATGCTCGAGAATGAGTTCAGGAAATCCGACTACGGCAAGGCGGAGCTCAACAGCGGGCTGGGCCTCACTTCGTGATATTCTATCGCTATTTCTATGCATTGGACGCTGCCACTACCGGACATTAGTCGAATGAAGAATTTGTTCGCTCTTGCCCTCCCGAGGCCAGATGGCCATGCGGTCAGGTATGGTTCAACAGGAGCCTGCCGAGGTCCATCGAGATGTTGCTATATCTCTGGGACTTACCGTACGCATTCAGCGTTACGCTTCCATAGTAGCTCCCGTATGCAAATAAGGTTGTGTACTGGTAGTACGGCATTATTGGCACGTTTGCCGTCTGCATATTCGCAATCTCCACGCTGTTCGAGGCAGCTATGTCAAATATCTGGTAAAGGGTAACGTTGGCCCCATCGAATGAGAAATTATCGACTCTGGATATGTTGTAGTAGCTGCCCGCATGCACGGTAGAGACATTTGCAAGGTTCAGCTCGCTCTGCAGCACGCTTACAGGTATGCTGTCGTTCTTTGTGCGCATGAGCATGAACGCTATGGTGGTATTGTCTTGCGTGGCGTTCAGCTTGCCTTGAAACACTTTGTCCAATACTGAAAGATAACCGAGACTCGCCTCCGCCCCGGAAAGGCCCACTATCTTGTTGGCGATTAGGGTAAAGTTACTGCCTGCAATACTGGACACGTCCGAGGAGGTTATACCTATCCCCACAGGCGATGATAGCGGATTGCCTATATATAAAGCTATAGAGGACAGCACCACGATTACAACCAGCGCTCCTGCAATGTAAGCGTATGTACCAGCCATGGTCACTCATGCCCCCTCTCCATCAGACTTTGTAGGCTTTCCCGTAGTAGTTGGTCACAATATCTGTGCCATACTTCTGATTGAACTTTCCGATGACACCGTAGAACTCGAATATTATCATGTAATGGCTATACTTAGTTACTATTACATAATCGTCGGTGGTGTTGTACATTGGATAGCTGTCCAGAACAGTTGCATTGACTCCCGGCATACCCAGGTTTATAGGATACCTGGATATAATGCCAGTATGGGTGTAGTTTGGCACACCCTTATTTACAACTGTCGAGAAATTGTATGCGTAATAGACGGTTTTGTTGTACACTGCAGTTCCGTTCATGTCTGCGCCGAATACGCGCTGGCCTGATATCTCATAATCATAGAGAGTGGCCGCAGCAGAATCGTTCGTCGTGTTGTATGCGTATATTGAAGTTATTATTGGGTATGTGAAGTTGGAGTATGCTGCAGGTATGTTGAGGGTGTACCATGGTGGATATTCCACCGGTGCGGTCATAAGATCGGAAGTGAAGTTGAGGCCGTATGAGTTGAACACCGCTTCTGGTACGGTTATGTTAGGCGTGAGCACAAATGGCGTGTACGTTCCGTTTATGTATTGATGGTATATGGAACTGTTCAGCAGCCCGAATAACAGAAATGTACTGTTGAACACCGTCTTGTGCAGGTTGATGTATACCTGGGCCGTAGTCGACGGTGTGCTTGTAGTCGCGCGGGTATGCATAATCCCAGAACTGTACAGCACCACGATGAGCGTGGCGATTATGACTATTGTCAATATTAGCACGGTGGCGAAATGGCGCGGAGTCGCACCACTCTGTATTGGCCGTGATTGCTGCGCTGGCTGTGCCTGCTGCGCGTCAGGAAGTACTGCACTCCCATAATCGTCATTCATATTTATCACCATCAATGCTATGTATGCACTAGCTTTCCTGTATGTCAATCACATATCCGTTGGCAATATAGTCGTTCACCGGGCTGCCCAAGAAGTCGTATACCCTGCCGCCAACATCCAGTTTCTTTATCGAGTATATTGTCACGTTCCTTCCCAGCAGGCCGTTAAACAGGGTATCGCCGACCTTGGCCTTGTAGGCCTTCTGCCATGTACCGTTTATCAGCATTGTTTCATGGGAGTCGACCTTGAGATTGCCGTTGAATATGTATGTATTGTTTGTGATGAACGACTGCACGTACGTGATGACCGATGGCTCCAGGGCGCCTGTCTTCAGATTGTAGGAGAGCTGCACATCTCCGACCTTCACGTCGGACGCTTTGACTACTGTGCCGTTGGCCATTGTAATACCCATGCTTCCGTACACCGATCCATCAGAGTAGGATGCTGTGGTCGTGGCCGAGGTTGTCGTGGCCGAGGTTGTCGAGGTCGATGTGGTTGAGGTTGACGTGGTCGAAGTCGACGTGGTTGTGGTTGACGTGGTTGTCGCGAAAACGTATACGCCTAGAGAGCCGAAGGTGGTATACGAGCTGCCGGGATTGCTGTAATACAATGTAGCCGAATAAGATCCCGAACTCAGGTAACATGCATTTTCAGCTATACCTCCCCCTGCTGTGCCGTTCCATGAGTTATTAAACATCACCAAATTCGCGCTGCTGCAACTGGAGCTGAGCTCTGTGCAGTAGCCACTATTACCGCACCCACCTATAATCTCCACTAGGGCTTTACCGCCGCTTGTTTGGAATGTTGGTACGCTATAGCTCACAGTAACCGTGCCGGAATATGTGCCTTGGGTGTTATAAACTGAAGTAGTGCCGCTAAATTTCTGATAGCTGTTAAAATTGGCGCCTTCGGAGCCGACAACCCCTCCAGGAGATGATCCTGCAATAGTATAGCTACAGTATGTATTTCCCTGGTGGCCAACGTTAGTTGCACAGTCGGAGCCACCGCCACAGTTTCCAGCGGTATCTGAAGTCCATGACGGGCTAGTTATTCCTGGGCCGTAAGCACCACCACTGCAGACACTTACAGTATCAGCGCAACCAGCATTAATTGACGTGCCTGCAGTGCCACTGTCCAAGAGGGCGGCGCAATAGCTTATTGTAGATGTAGAAGATGTTGTGGTGGATGTGGATGTGGTCGAGGTAGTTGTAGAGGTCGTGGTGGATGTGGTTGTCGAAGTAGTAGTGGACGTAGTGGTCGAAGTCGTCGTCGTAGTGGATGTCGTGGTCGAGGTTGTAGTAGAGGTCGTGGTGGACGTTGTCGTTGATGTAGTTGTTGAGGTAGTAGTAGAGGTTGTCGTCGAAGTGGATGTCGACGACGTGTACAGCGCCGTCTCGTTGATC
>DAHXMI010000012.1:0-47622 GCA_027365565.1 Microcaldota archaeon | reverse complement strand
TCCGCAAGTGCGGCCCTCTCCTTTCTCAACGATTCCAGTTGCTCCCTTATGGCACCCGCGTCCGACTGTGCCAGGCCCTGCTCCTCGCCGCTTATCAGCGCGCGTATGTTGTTCAGGATCGTCGTCGTGTACTCTTCCGCGGTGGTAAAATGGTCGAGCCCCAGCATCGAGTCGATCTGCTTCTTCCTGTCGCCTTTCATGAGGTCGAGGAAGTAGCTCATGTTGTTCTGCTCCGAGTATACTGCCCTTGAGAAAGTATCGTAGTCGATCTTCAGCAGGCCTTCTATCTCCTCGGTGACCTTTGTAGGCTGCGTTTGGAACGGCTTCCCGTTCTTCGAAAGCCTCGCGCTCGCCACGCCGCTCTTCGGTATCCTCCTGCTCACAACATAACTGTCGCCGTCCGAACTGAAGCCGAGGGTTACTTCAGCGTAATCGTGCTCCTCAGGGACGTTCCTTATTATGTCGCTTGTCTTTACACGTTTGTGCTTCAGCGCGGGAAACGTGCCAAAAAGAGCAAAGGATATCGCATCCATGACCGAGCTCTTGCCTGCGCCCATGAGCCCTACCAGCACATTCACTCCCTTCTGGAACCTCAGCGCGCTGCTGCCATGGGTCTTCCAGTTGGTGAGCTCTATGTACTCAAGCATGCTATCACGAAGAGGGAGTAACAGAAAGAATACTCAAAAAAAGTATTTAATGCTGCGTCACTCGCACGCGAAGCCCTTTCTAGGAAAAATGTCAGATGAGCGTCTCCTCAGCGACCTCCACTTCGCTGACGTTCTCCAGCTCCTTGAGCCTTTCCTCTATCTCGGATGAGCCGCCTTTGGAATCCTCGTAGATGAATGAGGCCTTTATTACCTTGATGCCGAATCCGATGTCCTCGCTCTTGACGTCGTTCGGGCTCATACCCTTTATCTCTTCCACTGCCTTGTCGAAGGAGTCATCCTTCGGATACACCTTGAAAACCACAACTACCTTTGACATGTTACGGCCCCTCGAATCCACACTCCTTGCAGATATATCTGTTGCCTATCTCCCTGCAGTGAAGGCACCTTACGATCGTCTCCTTGCCGCATTTCGGGCACTTGAACTCAGTGTAGTCACTAGTCAGCCTTCCGCACGAAATGCATGATTTGCCTGGTAATACGTCAGCTATTAAATCACCTGAGAAAAGACTCTAACGTCTCTATAATCCCCGTAAAGCTATTTAGCACTATCTGTTCCTTCGCCTTGTTCGTCGTCCTGCCCCGCTTCTTGCGCGGCCTCTCCTGCCCGCGCCCTTGCCGTTCGCCCTGCCTGCATAGCGCACCGCTATGAACAGTGCTATCAGCGATACGACCAGCGCCGTAATCGATATGGCAAGCACTGCCAGGCTGGAAACGCCCCTTTGCTGCTCCGCCTGCGATGCAGGGATTATGCTCGAGTTTATGGCTGCCGTAGCCGCGCTTACCTCATGTGCAAGCATGGCCGTCGAGTATGCGGAGTATGCATAAGTGAAGGCCGCACTGGAATTGCTCGCGTTCGATGATTCTCCGATGTAGAATCTGGCCTCATTGGAGAACTGCGCGGCCCATGCGCCGTAGTCGGACGAGTTGAGCAGCGAGTTGGCCGACGCCGCTATGCTCGAGGCGTTCGCGTTCTGCTGCGGCGCGCTGTCCAGCCCTATGGCGTATGCGGCATCAATAGTGGCAAGCGCGTAGTTGCCGTTCTTGTACGCATCATTTGCCGTGATGTAGTACATGCTGCTGCTGTAATTCGACGCGGCGCTGAGGTATCTGTACGCCACCGGCTTCAATACCGCGCTGTTGAACGCTATCGCCGCGCTTCCCTGGCTCGGAGATGCATTGTACATGTACTGCGCTGCAGTGCACCATCCATTCGCCTCGCCGGCCATCTCTATGCTCGCAAGTATCTCATCGCTGTTAAGCGTCGAGTTGTAGCTCGAGAGAGTGTTGTTTATCGCATATGTGCCCCACGCCTGCCTCAGCTCACCACCGAGCACGTACTCGTAGTTGCTGCGTGTCAGCTGCGGCTGCGATACTGCCGAGCAGTAGTTCGAGACGTTCTGTAGGACAGCCTTGCCTGAGCTCCTGCTTACTGAATTGTGGTTGAAATAGAATGCGTCGATGTAGGTGATGAACGCCATGTCATCACCAAGGTACATGTATCCCTTGCCTGCGAGCTGCTCGCTCTGGTTCAGCATCGCAAGCATGTTGCCGGCAAGCCTGCTGAACCTGCTGTCGGAAGAGAGCCTGCCTATCTCTGACCTGCTAAGCGCGATGGTCTTGTTAGTTATGTAGCCGAAGCCCTGCGTGTTGCAGTTGTTGCTGCAGCCTATGCTGGCATTTTGTATGCTGCCGACGTGGTAGTTGGCGTATATGCTGTAATTCGTCTCGTGAGCGTATGGGTCGAATGAAGTATTGAACGCATAGGCTTCCAACTGCGTCATGTTCTGCACTTCCACAAGGGGGATTGCGAACGTCTGCTGCACCAGGTAGTAGAGAGCGTTCTCGCTGCTCCCGTTCACCGCGAAAGGCACGAACGCGTACTTTATGCCGTAGGATGCGGCAGCATTCATCTTATCATATACGCCGCCTATCTGGCCTATTGTGCCGTTCTGCGATATGGTGCCTGTGAGCGTTATGTTGCTGTTTATCTGCTTGTGGTTCAGCACCGACACCGCGAGCAGCGTCATGGCCGCGCCGGCACTGGGTCCCGATACGCTGGTGTTGAAGTCTTCTATATCGTAAGTGAAGTTGTAATTGTCCATGTTCAGCCCAAGGGAGTTGACTGCGTACTGTGCCGCCGTCTGCGCCGATCCAAGGGTCGATGATGCCACGCTGGTCGGTCCAATCACACTGACGTTGCCGGTGCCGCGCGTCACTGTCAGGGCTATTGTGGTCAGCGTGCCGCTGTTGTTCAATATTATTACCGCTGGCGCGTGAATGCTTGCCGTGCCAATTGTTGAACCCTGCCCACCTGCCGCGCTCACCGTTGAAACGAGCAAAGCGAGCGAGATTGACACAAAGAGAAACGACATGTATGCCTTCATGGAATCACATTCTTACCTTTAGGCAACCTTATGTATTTATGTATTGTTTAACGTTTCGTATCCCGAATTCGCTATTCTGCTTTCTTCCCACTATTGCCCTTGCCGAAGTTCTCCAGTTTCGCAGCCCTGTTCCATAGCCTGTTGAAGTGCTCCTCCGCCTGCTTGTGGTTCACTGAAACTATGTGTTCGCTCTTCCTGTTTATTATATTGAACGGCGGTATCTTGTAGGCTTTGCTGCCGTCAAGTATGAGCCTCTCGTGCTGTGTCGCCAGGTCCTGATCGTTCATAATCCTTATCTCGAAGCTTATGCTGGAGTTCGACAACTCTGCGCTGAACTCGCTGTAGTCCCTCCTGAGCGAATCCCCTACCCTGTCCTTCGAAGTTAGCACCATTATCCTGCTGAACTTCGGATTTCCCCTGCTCATCAGCATGGACAGGTTCTGAACGGCCTTCGAGTCGAAATGCATGTCAAGTATCTTCACGTCTCCGGAAAGGCTGCCAAACAGCCTCTTGGCTATCAGGTCCATGTTGCTATAAGGCTTCGCCGGGTCTATCTCAAGCGACCTCACTGCCTTGGAGTGCGGCGCCGACGCCTTGGTATATCCTTCGTAGAAAAGGTATGCTCCTGATAAGAGGCAGAGCAGCGCTCCGGTATACGCGGCAGCCACCATGTCGAGCGGCCCTGAGAAATGGAAGTTCTCAACGAGCAGCGTTACCATCAGCAGGAACACAAGGCCTACTGTCATCATTATTATCTGCATTGTGCGTCCCTTGCTGGACCCAAACATCCAGAACGCTCCTATTCCTAGCATGATTATCGGAAGGAACAGCATCACATATACTATGTAAAGGCCCAGCCTGAACGTGCTTATTGTTGCCGCGAGAGCGGGTAGCACGGTGTTAGCTGCGTTAGAGACGTTGTATGTGCCTATAGCGCCTATCACGCCATGGTCGTATCCGACAGCATACGAGAAACTCTCTGCGAAATAGAAGACACTGAGGAGGGCGATCAACCCGCCGACAACCGCGATTATCGGTACGTAGAAGTCCAGACCCCTATTCATGAGAATGCTTTCTCTGCCAAACTATTTAAACCAAATCAGGCGTTTCGTAAATACGGCATGCATATTACACCGCTACCCAATTAGCAATATTTTATTGCTGCACCGGTCATTTTATGTGGACCTTTTTAACCCATAATACGGCTCCTTGAAATGCGCACGATCAGGGATCAGGTGCAGGCAAATACACGTTCACACCTGCAACGCGGCAGGATGCCGCGCCGGTATATATTCCTTCCATGGCATATATGCTGTATGAAGTATCCCTTCAGGTTCGAGAAGGTCAGGCCGTTCCAGAAAGACATGATGGACGACGTCTACTCGGCCCTGAAATCAAGGAGCGACATACTGCTCAATGCACCTACAGGCGTTGGCAAGACCGACGCCTCGATTAGCGCAGCGCTCGCGTTCGCATTGGAGAACGGGCTCGACGTGCTCTTCCTGACTCCTAAGATATCGCAGCACCGCATAGCGCTCGAGGCCCTCTCCGGCATAAAGGGACAGTTCTACAAGGACCTCAAGTTTGTCGATATAGTGGGCAAGCAGAAGATGTGCACGAACCCTTCGGTGAACATGATGGAGGGGGAGATGTTCTACAAGAAGTGCGAGAGCCTGGTCAAGCAGGGAAAGTGCAGCTACTACAGGCAGTTCAAGGAGTACGCGAAAGGGAGCGAGATTCCAGGGGAGATAGCGGAGAGCGCATACCTGGGCCACAACCGCATGCTCGGCACAGCGTACGACTTTGGAGTGTGTGCCTACGAGATGTCGATGCACCTGGCAAGGAGCGCAAACGCCATAATAGCGGACTACTCGCACATCCTCAATCCTGGCGTGAAGGCGCCATTCCTGAAGAAGGTGTCGCACACGCTGCACAACAGCGTGATAATCTGGGACGAGGCGCACAACATCGTCGAGGCCGCCAGTTCGTACTTCAACAGCTCCATAACGGCAAGGACAATCGAGTTCGCCTCAAAAGAGCTTTCAGCCGTAGGAAGCAGCATAGACCTCGACTACCTCAGGTTCTCTATCGAATCCATGGCGCAGAAGCTTCTGCAGCAGAAGGATTCCGCGTTCGTGGAAATAGGCATGCTGCCTGATGCCATTACCTCGAATCCTGAGATACCGAAGAGCCTCGAGAAGGCGGGACTCGAATACCTCGAGAAGACAGGCATGAAGCGTTCAGCCGTTCTCAGGATAGCGAGGTTCATAGAATCATGGGGCGATTCCGACGAATCGCTCGTCAGGATAATATCCAAGAAGGGCGGCACGCTGAGGCTCTCGATAAACTGCCTTTATCCAGCAAAGGCCCTGGACGTATTCGAAGACGCGTACGCGAACGTGTTCATGAGCGCCACGTTCACTCCTCTGCGCATGTATTCTGACATGCTTGGCGTGCCAGGGGCGACAGCAAAGCATTACTCTTCACCTTTCTCGCCTTCAAACAGGCTGGCGGTGATAGACGACAGCGTTACCACGAAGTACACCAGCAGGTCCGCCGAGGAGTACAAGCGCATAGCGTACAGGGTGGAGAAGGCGGCCGGCAAAATACCTGGCAATGTGGCGGTGTTCTTTCCAAGCTTCGCAATACTCGAGAACGTCAAGAGGTACATGACGCTTAAGGCGGATACCCAAAGGAGGGAGATGCGCAGCCTTGAAACAGAAAGGATGATAGAATCCCTAAGGGGGCAGAGCAACGGCCTGATGCTCGGCGTCATGGGGGGATCCTTAAGCGAAGGCGTCGACTACTCGGGCAACATGATCAAGGGGATAATAATAGTCGGAATACCGCTCGCACCCCCGGATCTGGAGCTGTCCGCAAGGATATCGTATCTTGACAAGAGGTTCGGCGGCAAGGGAAGCGAATACGGCTACACGATACCGGCGATGAGGCGCGTCATACAGGCGGCCGGCAGGGCCATAAGGAGCGAGAGCGACAGGGCGACGATCGTCTTCATGGACAAAAGGTACAGGTGGCGTACCTACTCCTCGATGATAGAGTCGTCCCTCGGGCTGTCAAGCTCCCCTGACTATCTCGCCGCTATAGAGAAGTTCTGGAAGTCCGGCGCCGCTAGGATTAGAAGAACGGCATGAGCGCCATGTACGCTGCTATCGCGATCAGTATGCCGAAGAGCAGCGGAGGTATGGCCGGCAGGGCCCTCTTGTAGTTGCGCAGTATCATCATTGTGATGAAGAGGCCGAGCAGCGCGCCCAGTATTATGAATATGCTGAACGTGAAGCTGAAGTAAACCTTGTATGCCGAAACCGCAAGCATCAACGGCATGGCGAGATCGCCGGTGCCGAGGCCGACGCTGGCGCTCACCGGCGCGTACCTCCTGATGTTGAACTTCTGCGCGATCCTCTTCCAGGCCTTGTCGCCCTTCGCTGCCTTGATGTACGCACTGTACTCCTCCTTGTTCAGCATGCCGACAGGCACCGCCTCGATGTCGTTCGCCGACACCATGAACGAGAGGTTCATGCTGATAGCCGCATTCGCTATCGTTATCATGTGCTTTGTTATGAACACCGCGATGAAATCGTACACCGCCAGTATCATCATGAATATGAGCGCCGCCGTGAAGCTGAATGTTATCCCAAGGATCGCACCCACTCCTATGCTAGCTATCATTGCCGTGGTGTTCCTGAGCCTCGGTATCTTGTTCTTCGCGAATACGAGAAGCACCCCTATGGCAGCTCCTGCAGCGTAAGTCCATAGGCTGCCGCTGCCGTAGAGGAACTGCATGACGCTGCCGCTCGGTATGCTGAAAAGCATGCCGAACATGTAGAGCGAGGCTACGAATATTATATACGCTTCGAAGAACAGGAAGAGCTTGTTGCCCTTGTATATCCTGCTTATTATGACGAACATCGCGCTGAACGCCACGATATAGATTATGAGGAGCGCCGCGCTGGAGCCTGTGCTGACCGCCTGGACCTGCGATATCTCAGAGTATGTCACTCCCGAGTATGCCGCGATAGCGAGGAAAAGGCCTCCGAACTGGACGATCGCGAATATCGCCATTATCTGTACTAGCTGCCTGTGTTCTATCCTCTTAAGCTCCACTCTACCAACTCCTTTCCAACGCCCGCCGCAAAATGCAGCCCATTATTCGGCTTCGTGCCTGACAATCTTATACATGCCTGCCTTCGGCATGTAGATGTCTCCGCTTCTTTCCAGCTCCTTCACATACTTGTTGACCATCTCCGAGGTTATGCCTGCCTTCTCCGCCTCTTCATAAAGCGTCTTGTTGCTGGCGTAGCCGTCCTTCTCCTGAAGGTCCTTTATTATGTTCAACAGCGTGTTGAGCTTGTCTACCCTCTCCTTCGGCATGCCTGTAAGCATGATGTCTATGTCCCTCCTGCCTGAGCTGTCCATCGACAATGTCTTGAACATGAATTCCGTGAGCGCTATCGCTCTTTCCGCGTCAGAGAGTTCCACCGCATCCGCAAGCCTGCTCTTCGCGCTTGCCTCCGCAAGCCTGACAAGGCCCTCTATCTGCCTAGGGGTTATTGGCGTTGCGCCCTGTCTCTTCCCCATCTTCCTCAGTTCTACGTAGTACTCCTGTATCCTGAGCGCCGCCTCCTTTCCAAGCCTCGGGTGTATGTTCGTCTTCGCGTACGCGATATACTTCCTGAGCAGTTCCTTCTCGATCGGCGGCCTCTCGACCTGTTCGTATTCGCTTATCTGTGCAAGCCTTGCGCCAGCCGCCTCGTGCTGTACCAGTATGTGCTTCGCTATGTTCGTGTCAAGGTCCTCATCCATTATGTCCTTGACTGGGAATATCAGGTCGAACCTCGAGAGGAGCGTCGGCGGTATGTCAAACTGGTCCGCGGGATACATATTCTGGTCGAACCTCCCGAACTTCGGGTTAGCTGCGGCCAGCACCGCGGTCCTCGCGTTGAACGTAGCTATTATACCTGCCTTGGCTACGCTTATCGTCTGGGATTCGAGCGCCTCGTGCAGCGCGGCCCTGTCTTCATCACCCAGCTTATCAAACTCATCAATGCAAACGACCCCTCCATTCCCCAAAACCATTGCCCCTGCCTTTAGGGTCCAGCCGCCTTCCGAAAAGTCGTCCCTTTCGGCGACAGCGGTCATTCCGCCGCCTGTGACAGACTTTCCGCTGACGTATATCCCCTTCGGCACCATTGTCGCTACCGACTGCAGCACCCTTGTCTTTGCGCTTCCGGGGTCGCCTATGAGCAGCATGTGTATGTCGCTCCTTATTGCGCCGCCGTCGACGAGCAGCTTGCCTGGGGTGCCGCCGAACAGCTGCAGCACAACGGCCTGTTTTATCTCATCATGCCCGTATATCGACGGCACGATCGACGCCGATATCTTCTCGAAGGCTCGCGGATCCTTTGCGAGCTCCATTATCTGCCTCTCTTCCTCCTCGCTTATCTTTATCTCGGCGAACTCTTTCTGCCTTGGCACAATCGAAACCGTGTCGAGGTACATCGTGTACATCGAAGTCTCTTCCTTGCCGCGCTTGTTCCTCCTCGGCCTTATCCTGAGCACTCCCACTATCTGTATCCTGTCTCCTGGTATAATTGTGTTGACAAGGTCGTCCTCGAGCCACACCTCGAGCTGCCATGTCGGCGTGTTGCCCCTTAGTTTCTCGAGTGGGTCCTGCACTGCTATCTTCTGCAGGTTTATGAACTCCGATTCCGTCGGGTCCTGTTTCATAGACCTCCTCTTGCACTGGCTGCATATCTCGCTCACCGGATCGGTGCCTACCCTGACCTTCATCACATTGCCGCAGTAGGTGCACTTGTACGTGCCTATCTTCACCTTCGGTATTATCTCAGACCTCTTCACGCTAAGCGTGTCGAGCGACACCATCCTGCCGATGTAATCGGCGCCGACGTCCTGGACGAGCGGGTTGTTGACGCTTAAGTTCTGGAACCTGACATGGACCTCGTTGCCTTCCGATATCATCTCGCCCAGCTTGCCCTTGAGCGATTCGTTCGCCGCCTCAAGCACATGGTCCGGCCTTTCTATGAGCTCGCTTGCCAGTTCGGGCTCGAACTTCTGCAGGTCAGTGATGTCGACCTTCAGGCTCTTCGATTCAGGGAACGCTATGACTAAGTCGCCTATCTGCTCCTTGTAGTAGCTCTCGAGGAAGTCGTCGAACTTCTGCTTCAGCGCCTCGATGACGGCATCTGCCATGTATGTACCCCTTTCATATATTAGCACGGGCAATAATTAAAGTAATCGCAGCCAAGAAATTGCAAAAGAGGTTCGCGGAAAAACAATAATAAACTATACACAATAACTTTGTAGCGGAAGGTGCCACTAAAAATGCCGAAGAAGCTGGTCACGTCAGCGCTCCCATACTCGTATGCCATACCTCATCTTGGCAACTTTGTGGGGTCGGTGCTGCCTGCGGACGTATATTTCAAATACCTGAAGATGAAAGGAGAGGATGCCATATTCATATGCGGCTCGGACCAGCATGGGACCGCGATAGAGCTGCAGGCGCTGAAGGAAAAGGTGGATCCAAAAGAGCTGTCGGATAGTTTCCATGAGAAGATAAAGGGACTGTTCGAGGGCATGGGGTGCACCTTCACTCTTTACGGCAAGACCCATACGGAACAGAACAGGGAGGTCGTGTACGAGCTTTTCAAAGCGCTGAAGGCCAATGGCTATATCACAGAAATAGAAAGCATCCAGGCATACTGCAATGTCGACAAACACTTCCTCGCCGACAGGTTCATAGAAGGCGAGTGCCCGTTCTGCCACGGGTTGAAGGCCAGAGGCGACCAGTGCGATACATGCGGCAGGCTGCTGGAACCTGACCAGATAATAAACCCGCACTGCACGATATGTGGAAGCACCGACATAGCATTCAAGAAGACAAAGAACCTCGCCATTTCACTGGACAAGCTGCAGGGCAAGATAAAGGGGTTCATCGAGGGGGCGAGCGGTAACAACTGGAGCAAGAATGCGATCAACGAGTCTCTCGGCAACATAAAGAACGGGCTAAAGCCCAGGGACATAACTAGGAATATGAAGTGGGGGTTCCAGGTAAATGAGAAAGGGTTCGAAGACCTGGTCTTCTACGTGTGGTTCGATGCCGTAATAGGATATATGGGAATCACGAAGGAGTGGGATTCAGCAAAGTGGCAGGAATACTGGAAAGGGAAGGATACCGAACTCATACAGTTCATGGGAAAGGACAACATAGAGTTCCACACGATAATATTCCCCGGCATACTCATCGGCGCAGACCTGGGCTACGTTCTGCCGCATTCGGTGAAGGCGTACGAATATCTCACGTCGAAGAGCGTGAAGTTCTCGAAGAGCAGCAAAGTCGGGCTGAATCTCGAGAATGCGCTCGCCATAATGCCATCTGATTACTGGAGGTTCTCGCTAATGTACATGTGCCCTGAGAATGCAGACAGCGAGTTTTCCATAGATCTGCTGAAGGAAATAGTCGACAAGATAATGAATGACAAAATAGGAAATCTTGTGAACAGGGTAGTGACGCTCTACAAGAACAATACAGGAGCGCTCTCCGGCAAAGTGTCAAACGATCCACGGTCGGCCCAGGCGCTGAAAGAGGACATACGCTCAGAAATCGAAAAGAGGGTAAAGGGCTATGATGAGGGCTTCGGGTCTTTGAACATGAGGGACGCCATTTACGCCGTTGTCGAGTTGGCAACGCTTGGGAATACCATGTTGAACGAAAGGGAGCCCTGGTCGCTGGCGAAGGCGATGAAGTCGGACGCGGCCAAGAAAGAGGAATTTGTGCAGGTGATGAATTCCCTAGTCCAGATCGTGTACAGCATTGGCATACTGGTCCATCCATTCGCGCCTAATGCCTCGTCGAACATACTCTCGTATTTCAGCATAAGCGATCCGCCAAGCGCCGATATGCTTGACAGGGACATAACAGTGGCGACCGATAGGGAGATAAAACCCATATTCCAGAAGATGACTGAGGACCAATTGGCAGCGCTCGGCAAGTTTTCCACTCCTTCGTAACGGTCTAATGGCCTCCTGCTACCTCGCGACCTCGAAGCTTTTGTTCCCTTTCCTGTCAGTGACTGTGTGTTTCGGGCTCTCGTTCATGAACTCAATGTCGAATACGCTTGGCCCATACTGGTAGTCTACCTTTATCTCCTTGAAGAAGCGATCGAGGCTTCCATCCTCGCCGGATGCGATTATGCTTACGGAACCGTCATCCTCATTCTTCACGCTTCCGGTTATGCCGAGATGCAGCGCGGCCCTTCTTACGAGATCCCTGTACCCGACACCCTGCACGTTCCCATGGACTTTCGCATATAAAGTCTTCATATAACCTTCAGCTCCCCTGTCCCTATGTCGTAAAGACCGATCCTTATCTCAAGCGCACCGCTCTCGAATACCTTCCTTATCGCGCTGCTCTTCATCAGCGCTTCCCTCTGGGCCCTTGCCGGAATCAGTCGCTATGGTTGGCGCGGTGCGCGAGTCGGAGCACGTAACTACCACGTACTCGGGCTGCTGTCCCGTGCTGAGCCTCCTGAACTCCTCGTTCTTCCTGAGGAACCTCCCATTGCCTTCAATCAGGTTTGCAAAATTGGTCTCCGTCTTCATCATAACAAACACCGCTTGCGATATTAGTATGATATGTTTCAGTATTAGCGCATCAGTGTATCCCGGACCCAGGCTTAATCTCCTTGTCTGTGGTGAGAATGGCCAGTTCGCCATCGGACTCTGCCGCGAGCAGCATCCCGTTTGACTGGAAGTTCGCCACCCTCTTCGGCTCCAGGTTTGCGACTACAATTATGCTCCTGCCGATGAGCTCCTCCTTAGAATACCTGTCCGCTATGCCTGCCACTATCTCCCTTGGGCTCTCCTCGCCTATGTCGACCTTCAACACGTACATCGGCTTCCTTGCACCCTCCAGGTCCCTGGCTTCAAGTATCTTCCCGACCTTAAGCTCTACCTTCTGGAAATCCTCTATGTTTATCATCCAAGCACCTTGTCCAGCAGCAAAAGAATATATCGCACAGTAAGGAATAAATAATGGACGGGATAAACTAATAATGCTGTTTTTATCAGTATTTCATCAGCGTGATTAAGATGAGCGGAAGAATGCATGGCAGGTCAAGCACCAAGAGCGCAGGCAACGGCAAGAAAGTAGCCAAGTTCAGGGACAAGAGGAGGAGTGAGATTGGGAACTTCCCCGCAGAGACGAAGCTCGGCGCAAGCAGGGGCATATCTAGCATAAGGAGGCGCGGAGGCAGCGTGACCACGAAGCTCAAGAGGACGGCAGAGGTCAACCTGCTTACAAAGGACGGCTACAAGAAGATGGCGATAAAGGGCGTCCTCGAGTCAAGGGACAACAAGAACTTTGCCAGGCTGAACATAATAACAAAAGGCACGATAATAAGCACCGACATGGGCAAGGCAGTAGTGCTCAACAGGGTCGGAAGGGATGGCACGATAAACGCCAAGCTGCTCGAGCAGCAATAATCCTCAATGGCTGGTTCCTATGGCCGAAAGGGTTTACGAATGCGACAGTTCAGAGCTCAACGACCTCAAGGCTAGGCTCGAGTTCGATCCCGCGCTCAGCGCCGAGATGGTATCCGCCGGACCTGACAAGCCTGAAGGCAAGATGACCGAAGATGAGAAGAAGGCCCACGAGGAGAGCGAGGCAAAGAGGGCCGAATTCATAAGGAAGCTTAAGGAAGACAAGTACGCAAACCTAATTTTCACCAGGCAGGAGTATTCCATAAGGGACGGCGCATCATCAGGCCTTGACCAGGGCAAGTCCTACATCTACATAAGCGCCGCCGATGAATTCCTCGACAGCGCGGAGAAGATGTTCGCCGAGAGGTTCAAGAGCGTGAAGAGGGCCCCGAAGGAGCAGGAGGAGAAGCTGCTCGCAACGATAAAGGAAGAGAAGGACAAGGGCAACGCCGGCTTCGGAGCGATATTCGGCTGATTATAGGGTCAAGGCACCGAGTAGCCGCCCGTCCACTGACTCGTGAAGATTACGTTGGTAGCCTCACCGTTGTTATTGTTGCCGCTGTAGTCCTGCGCGTTCCCGTTAAGGGGCCACCAGCCCACGAGGTTCTGCAGGTCTATGGGCGTCCCTCCCACTCCTTCTTGGTAAAGCAAAGATATCTCGTTTGATGAGAGGGACGAGTTGTAGACTTGAACATTGGCTATAGATCCGTTGAAATATTGTCTGACTGTCCAATACCCAATGTAAAAAGGCGAACTGCCTGTGTTTATACTAACGGCAGTATGTACGCTGACTAAATTGCCTCCATCGCCTAAATAACCTATTTGATTTGTGCCATTGTACTCGTCCGCTACAAAATACCATTTTCGTGTTGTTAATGAGGTAAATCCTGGAAAAGCCTGGCAGGTACACCAATTATCTATAAAAATTTGGCCCCCATCGCATGTGTTTGATGGGGACGTGACAGAAACCCAAAAAGTCTGATCGCAAGAATTTGCAGTCCCATAAGCAAAAATTGAGTCCTGATTGCTGCTAGGTGGCTGAGCCGTAGCATAGAACCAAGCAACAACTGTTCTTGCAGAAGCGCCAATAGGAATTTTTGTAACGTTCAAATTTACAGACGCATTTTGCCCATTGAAACCTGCTACATACTCTGGCAGTTCGCCGTTGCAAATTCCTTCAAGGTTCACATTCGTGTTGGTGCCTGGTCCTCCAGGCCTGAAGACATGGCATGAACCGGGCTGCGCCCTTGGTCCAAGGTTTGCTGTGTTGAAGACTCCGAGGCTGAAAAGTGCCGCGAGGACGACCGCGATGATCAGTATCGCCCAGCCGTACGTCATCAGGTACTCCATCGCCGACTGGGCCCGCCTGATTGATATTGCGCCGCACTGCATTGCATCAAATTAGGTATTTCAAGGAAATAATAAAAAATCCGCTACTCGCTCTCATTTTCTGAGAGATAGAGAATTATCGCTTCCTCGATCAGCATCTTGTTTTTCGCCTGCTCCCAGACCACGCTCCTCGGGCCATCGATCACATCCGCGCTTATTTCCTCGCCCCTATGTGCTGGCAGGCAGTGCATGACTATCGCATCCTCGTTCGCGTTCTTCATCATTTCAGTGTTAACCTGGTACGGCGCGAAAAGCGCTTTCCTTCGCTTGGCCTCCTCTTCCTGGCCCATGCTCACGAACGTGTCGGTGTACACCACGTCCACGTCGCTCAGCCCCTCCTTCGGGTCGCTGTAAACCTCTACATTGCCGTACTCCTTCGCCTTTGTGAAGTACACCGGATTCGGCTGGTACTCCTTCGGGCCTATGAGCGCTATGTCAACGCCCAGCTTCGCACCTGCAAGCATGAGCGAATTTGCGGTGTTCGCCGCTATGTCGCCCACGAACGCCAGCCTCATCCTCTTGAGTGCCTTCTTCGCATCCCTTACCGTATAAAGGTCGCTCAGCGCCTGGCACGGGTGCTCCAAATCCGTCAGCGCATTGATGACCGGTATGGTCGCGTTCGCCGCCAGCTCTAAGATGTCCGAATGCCTGTTCAGCCTCGCTACGAGGTAGTTCGCATATCCGCTGATCACCTTGGCAGTATCGGAAAGGCTCTCACCCCTGGATATCTGGGTGGTCGTGCTGTCAAGGTATATCGATTTGCCGCCCAGCTTCGCCATCGCCGCCTCGAACGATACCCTCGTCCTGGTGGAAGGCTTCTCGAAAAGCAGCACCATTACAGCGTTCGGTTCGATCGATACCTCCATCTTGCCTTCCTTTATCCTGTCCGCAATGTCAAATATCCTGTGCATCTGCTCGGCAGAAACATCGTCAACGCTTACAAAATTCATCCATCACCACCATATCCGCGCTATCCTATACTCCTTCAACCTATCTTATTATGTGCCGATAAAGAGTTAAATTGTTTGCTGTCAATATACCATGACGTGGAAAGATGGACCTTTTTGGAAAAGTAGTGGTTGCCGCTGTAATCATAGGAATTGTTCTTGGCGCATTCTTCCTGCTTAAATATACATACAAGACGCCGCTCACGCAGGCGCAGGCGGAGCAGATAGTGCTCAACGACCTAAAGGCGCACTCACCCACCGCAATAATAAATGTGGTGAACGTAAGCGGCTCCAGCCTGAAGAACGACAGCTGGAACATCGTAGTCAACATCGTGTACAACTCAACGCGGCCCTGCCCGACCATACTCACCGAGAGCTTCGACTACCCTGCGCTCGGCCTGGCACCGACAGTCTACAGCGTGTACTCGAACAACTGCAGCATATATGGCGTCGGCAGCCTTCTCAACAGCTACTACAACTACGTAATAGGTTCGCCATATATCGCCATAGCGCAGTCGTACGCGCAGAACTACACGCCAATAAAGGACTACGTATCGACGTACGGATATAATGAGACATCAGTGCACGCGCATTTCTACAATGCGATCCCGGCGAACTTCACGCCGCTCAATGCCTCCTTTGAAAACTCATGGCTGATAAACTACACGGCAGGCGGAGCTACAAAGTCGCTGTTCGTCATAATGTCCACAAACGGCACGATAACCAGCAGCTATGTGGAGGCCAAGTGATACTATTAGCAATGACAACCTTGCAATGTTGAGACTCAAGGAGCAGCGGAGCGCAGTAAATCCCAGGGGCAGGAAAAAGGATGACGACGACAAATGGCGCCCGAAAAGCTGGCTGGATGACAGCGATGAGGAGATAGCGAAGAGGCGCGACAAGAGCAAACTCATACACTGAATCACATACACTTTAGTATATTACAATAAAAATTGTTTTACCGCAATAAAATAATTCTACTTAGGTAAACAAAAGTTTGCCTTTGGGAAGAGTGTGCTGCCGCATAATCTCCGTGTGTATTTCTATTAGAGAACGCCAACATAGCTTTTTAAATATTCCTTAATCATTATTAATCGGCGATTGGTATGAGCGATCTCATGAGCGACGTATTGGGGCAGAGTAAGGACGACATCAGTCAGTATGGTTCCGACCATGTGAAGATTGTCACGGTCGGTGCCGGCGGTGCTGGATGCAACATGGTGAACAGGCTGGTCAAGGCCGGCGTGAAGGGCACCGAGTTCATAGGCGTGAACACTGATGCTCAGCAATTCAAGATTATAGACGATAGAGTCAGAAAGGTCCTCATCGGCAAGAGCATAACGAAGGGTCTCGGCGCCGGAGGCGACCCGCCAGTCGGGCGAAAGGCGGCCGAAGTTGACAGGCAGCTCATAGAGCAGGAACTCGCAACGGCTCAGCTCGTGTTCCTATGCGTTGGAGAGGGAGGCGGAACTGGAACAGGATCTGCGCCAGTGATCGCCCAGATCGCCAAGGAGCAGGGTGCGATAGTCGTCGCGATGGCCACATACCCGTTCAACCTCGAAAGGGTCAGGAAGGTAAAGGCCGAAGAGGGCATACAGCAGCTCAGGAAGCACTGCGACAGCGTAATACTGCTCGACAACAACAGGCTAGTGCAGCTTGCACCAAACCTGCCGATGGACCAGGCGTTCGGCCTCGCTGACGAGATACTCGCGAAGGCGATAGGCGGCCTTGTCTGGACGATAACGCAGCCGAGCCTGATAACGATAGACTTCGCTGACGTGAGGTCGATCATGGGCAACGGCGACGTCGGCTTCATATCTGTCGGCACTGGCAAGGGCAACGACAAGGTTGCGGCTGCGGCTGATGGAGTCCTAAAGAACAGGCTGCTCGATGTATCGTTCGAGGGCGCTTCAGGCGCTCTGATACACATAACCGGCGGATCATCGCTTTCAATAGGCGACGCGATATCCGCGGGAGAGATGATAACCGACCAGATGGACCCGAAGGCGAACGTGAAGTGGGGCGCCAGAATCATACAGGGCTACGATGACAAGATAGAGATCGTGGCAATAGTGACCGGCGTGAAGGGAGCAAGCATCGTTGGCAAGCTCGAAGAGAGATCCGCCAGCAATGCCCCATACAACGACCTTGAGCTGATAGGCTGAAAAGCCTTTCAGCATTTTACCCCTTTCATTGTTTACTGTTCAAAGGGTGGCAATATGGAGAACTATGCAGACTATGAGGATTTCTCAGTAAAGGCGGCAGTGGTAGGAGTCGGCGGAGCGGGCAGCAACCTGATCAACCGCATGCACTCACAGGGCATCAAAAGTGCCTCGACCATAGCGATAAACACGGATGCAAAGCATCTGAGCATGATAGG
The DNA here is from genome assembly GCA_027365565.1 of Microcaldota archaeon. Lineage (GTDB taxonomy): Archaea > Micrarchaeota > Micrarchaeia > Micrarchaeales > Micrarchaeaceae > JAMCYG01. Next base: position 30,338 of record DAHXMI010000012.1, on the reverse strand, counting down.
GGCTGACAAGAAGCTGCTTATCGGCAAGGACGTCACGCGCGGCATGGGTGCCGGCGGATTTCCAGAAGTGGCAGCAAGGGCTGCCGACGTGAGCAGGGCTGAGATAGCAGACGCGATCAACGGCTACAACCTCATATTCATGGCAGTGGGCCTCGGCGGAGGCACAGGAGGCGGAGCCGGACCTGTCGTAGCTGAGATGGCAAAGGAAAGCGGTGCGCTGGTCGTGGCGTTCGCCACATACCCGTTTTCGCTGGAAAGGAGCAGGAAGGTGAAGGCTGACTGGAGCCTAGACAGGCTCTCAAAGAGCGCAGACAGCGTCATACTGATAGAGAACGATCGCCTGTTGAGCTACGCACCCAACCTTTCGATAGACAAGTCTTTCGAGTTGGTGGACAACGTCGCATCGAACGCAGTGAAGGGAATAGCCGACGCGATAAAATTCCCGAGCCTGATAAACATAGATTTCTCAGACCTAGGAACGGTGGTAAGGGACTCTGGCATAGCGATGATAAACATAGGCTTCGGATCCGGGAGCGAAAAGATAAACAACGTGATAAACTCCACGGTCAAGCACCCGCTGCTCAATGTTGACATGTCCGGGGCGAAGAGTGCACTGGTGCACATAGCAGGAGGCACCTCCCTAACCATAGATGAGGTTACAAAGGTCGGCGCAGGAGTCACCGAGCATCTTGATGACAACGCTAACGTGATATTCGGAGCGAGGCTAAGCCCTGAGATGAACGATCAGATAAGGGTCATGTCTGTTGTCACAGGGGTCAAGCCGCAGCTCGACTATCCGATCAAGATGACAAGGAGCGCCGAGACTGATTACAACTTCATCGAAGGGCTCGAAGGCATCTGAGCCCTACCTTTTCCTATTTTTATATTTTTCATGTTATTTTTGTTAATGTGCGAGCAGGAGCGAGTTCTTACCGTCAAGCTATATATACTTTCCGAGCTAATAACTCATGTCCTATTCTAAAGTCAGAATGGTTTTTTTATGGAAGGCGAGAGGAGACACATTTCGATGAAGGAGCTGAAGAGAGGAGGCTATGTCCTGATAGACGACGAGCCCTGCAGGGTGGTCGAGATCGAGACGAGCGCTCCTGGAAAGCACGGTGCGGCCAAGATGAGAGTCACGGCTCTTAACATATTCACCGGGAGCAAGAAGACGCTGATAAAGCCGAGCGACGCTTCTGCGGATGCACCAGTCATAAACAAGAAGAAGGTACAGGTAGTCTCGATAACCGGAAACAACGTGCAGCTCATGGACATGGAGTCGTACGAGGTGTTCGAGCTGCCGATTGACGAGGAGATAAGGGACAAGCTCCAGCCCGGTTCAGAAGTGGAAGTGATGGAGACGATGGGAAAGAAGGCATTCTACAAGACATGAAGATGTAAGGCAGTGATATACATGGATATAAAGGTAATAAGCCAGAACGAGAACAAGCTCCTGCACAGGAAGGAGATATCATTCACGATAACGGGGTTCGAGTCCACGCCATCGAAGGCGGATGTGCACAGGGAGCTGTGCAAGAAGCTCAGCCTGCTGCCGGACAGCACCATCATAACGAACCTGAAGCAGGAATTCGGGATGAAGGAGTGCGGAGGCACAGCCCACTCATACGAGAGCAAGGAGGCCATGTCGGCCGAACCGGGGTACTCGATTAAGAGAATGGAGAAGTCCCTTGGCAAGAAAGCGGACGGGAGCGCCGAAGTGGGCAAAGCAGAATGATAATATAAGAAGTGCGTTTACATGGCCGACAAGAAAGAGAAGGAGAAAAAAATCGACGAGTACAAGCCGGGCAAGATGTGCCCGAAGTGCGGAAGCAGGATGGCTGACCACAAGAACAGGGTCAGCTGCGGAAAGTGCGGTTACACTGAGTTCAAGCATGAGTAAGGTGTGTTAGGCTGGCAGCGTCGCGCAGGAATACAGCACGCAAAGCAGGCAGGGCCAAGCGCACCCGCTCAAGGCGCGGGTCCGCGGTGAAGAAAGCCGCCAAAAAGGAGAGGCCGGCGGTAAGGTACTTGTTCTACGCCTCAATGGCAATATCAGTCATAGCGCTGTTTGCCACTTATTACATGTACGCAGCAGGCATGATGAGCCTTACAAGCGCGAACACATTTTCGACCATATGCCTGGAGATCGCGTTCTTCCTATCGGTATTCTCGTACATGCTGGCGAAGGGCAATACCATCGGTAGCATAGTCTCGCAGCTAGGCCTTTCGAAGGACAAGATCCGCGGCAGGTTCATACTGGTTGGCATACTCCTGTTCGCCGCAATGCTTGCTTTGGAGTTCGGCATCGGTGCATTCTCATATCTAACCCATATGAGCCTTCCGACTAACGTCTCGAAGGTGCTTGCCGGCATGCCGATATACTTCTACATATTCTCGTTCCTCATAGTGCCGTTCACTGAGGAGACTCTGTTCAGGGGATTCCTAGTCCCCAGGATCGGCATAATACCTGCCGCGCTGCTGTTCGCCATACTTCACTCAGGCTACGCCTCAATATCTGAGTTCGTGGCTGCGCTGGTGTTCGGCCTCATTGCGGGGTACGCGTTCAAGAAGACCGGATCGCTCTACTCGACCGTGCTTGCGCACGGGCTCGTGAACTTCCTTACGATAGTTGCACTTTTCTTCTGAATCTGATACGGTGATACTGCGTCGAAGACCGTCGTTATTGTGGTGGAACCGGAATACCAGATAAACCTGGGTCACATAGCCAGGACGGCGAAGAATTTCTGGGTGGACGACCTCCGCCTCGTCAGCCCGAAATGCAAGTACAACGGCAAGCGGGCGCTGCAGTACTCGAAGCACGCGCACGAGCTGATAGAGAAGGCAAAGATCTACAGCAGCATGGCGGATGCCGCTAAAGGCATGCTGTGCATAGGCACTACTGGCATATGGCACAAGACCAACGCATCGTTCTACAACGTCTACGGGATGGGCGAGTTCCTTGATAAGTTTTCCAGGCAGCTTCGCACCGCTAAAAAGGTAGCGGTTGTGCTCGGGCGTGAAGGGACCGGCCTGAGCAGGGAAGAGCTCAAGATGTGCGACGCGACGATAAGCATAGAGGCGAATCCTGAGTATCCAATACTCAACATATCCCATGCGCTGTCAATAGTCCTATACGAGATATCCAGGATAAGGGAGGAAGGCAGAGGCGCGGTAATAGACAGGGCGATGGCCACCCATCGCGACATAGACGCGGCCGTGAACATATTCGGCGAGGTTGTTGCCGGAAAGGGGCACATAAGGGACAAGAAGGCGGTCGTATCCGGATTCAGGCACGTGCTGGAGCGGTCAGTTCCGACGAGAAAGGAGCTGAAAGCCCTTTCAGTGGGGCTTGCTGACCGCAGCCCGGCTCCCCACAGCAGTAGAAAACCAAACAAAAAGAAGAAGGTCTACCGAAAATAAAATAATTAAGGATCAGATCGGCCTTGACTGGGACGAGGCTGACGGCTTCCTGCTCTTGATTATCTTGACCCTTGCAGGAGTTATAAGTATCTTGTCCTGGTCTATCCTGGCTATGTCTCCATTTATCTTGCCGAGGTGCTCTTTCAGCTTGTCTATTATCGCTTTGAGGGTCTGCTGCCTCTTAACTATGTCGGCTATGTTGAGCAGTATTATGTTCTTCTTGTTGAGCTCCTCCTCTATGATCTGGAGGTCTGATTCCTGCTGCAGGTTTATCGGCTTCACGTAGAAGTCTGCAGGTTCGTTCATCACGTCAACGTCTTCCATCTCGGCGGAGCCCATATATTCCTCTATATCGAGATCCTTGCCTGTACCGAGAGACTTGCCTAGTCTGTCGAAAATACCCATCATTTCACCTATGTCGCCGTTAGCTGTTACCAAATATGCATTATTAGTTTTTAATACTTTCCTTGAAAAATGAAATAGAATCAAGTTCGCCCATCGGCGTCAACCGTCTCGCTGCAAATGAAAGATTAAAAATGGTTTCTGCCATTATATAATTGAAATGGAAGTAAAAATCAAGCGCGTCTACGAAAAATACGACGTAATAGACGGCATGAGAATACTCATTGACAGGCTCTGGCCAAGGGGTGTCCGGCATGACGGCTCCAAGGTCGATCTATGGCTCAAGGACGTCGCCCCGAGCACTGAACTGAGAAAGTGGTTCTCCCATGACCCGAAGAAATGGGTCGAGTTCCAGAAGAGGTACATAAAGGAGCTCGATGGTAACCCTGCCTTAGACAAGCTGATAGGGATAGCAAGGCAGAACGACACTATAACCCTGCTTTACGCGACTGCTGACACCTCCCACAACAGCGCCATAATACTGAAGCAGGTGCTCGAGAGCCGGCTGAGCAGGGCCGAAGCCGAAGAATGATCCCCTTTTGAAACGGTGCCCGCTTGCACTACATAATACTCGACACGAGCTCAATCCTCTTTGCCGCGGCCAACAGGAAAGACGCGTTTAAGGCAGTCGAGGAGAAGTTCCCAAACTGCCGCATACTGGTATCGAGGGGGGTGTTCCGCGAGCTGCGCGGCATATCCTCGAATGCAGGCAAGAAGGGCGCGTCCGCAAGGCTGTCGTTGGAGATGTTAGGGTATAAAAAGGTTAATGTAGATAATGTATCTGGCAATGTTGATAGCTGGATTTCTAGGAAGGCATCTTCTCCCGGCGTTCGCGCCGTCGTCACGAATGACGATCAACTTGCACGAAAGCTTAGGCAAAACGGCAAGACCGTTTTCAAGGTTTCGAGGGACGGATTCCTGAGATAAAAGGGAAAGACTCGAACAGGAACACGAAGTGATAATATGTACATGGTGCACACCATAAAGGACACGTTCAAGATGAGTCCGGAATATTTCGACCAGAACATAGAGGATGTCGCGGTCAAGATACTGAGAAGCAAGTACGAGGGCAAGATAGACAAGGATTTCGGGGTCATAGTTGTAGTATTCAATGTGAGGAACATAAGCGACGGAACCATACTGCCAGGCGATCCGGCCACGCACCATGATGTGGAGTTCGACGCACTGACATACATGCCCCAGGTCGACGAGATCGTCGAGGGCAAGGTAACCGACCTTGTGGACTTCGGCGCTTTTGTGCGCATAGGCCCGATGGAGGGGCTGGTCCACGTCTCGCAGATAGCTGGCGAGTACATATCGCTCAACAGAAAGATACCTGCGTTTGTCTCGAAGCAGGGCAGCAGGTCGCTGAAGAAGGGCGATCTCGTATATGCGAAGGTCTCGACGGTGAGCATGAAGAATTCGATAAAGGACTCGAAGATAGCGCTTACGATGAAGCCCGAGGGGCTCGGCAAGGTCGAGTGGATAGGCATGCCTGCGCCGAAGCAGCGCATGGTCAGGAAGGGATCTGGCTCAAGGAGGGGCCAGAGGAGAACATAACAGGTGAGATGAATGCCAGAAGAGAAGGCATGCAAGGCATGCAGGATGGTAATAAGCCACGGGGATGTCTGCCCGCTGTGCGGCTCGACCGATCTGACGAACAAGTGGAACGGATACATAATACTCTTCAATCCTGAGAAATCATACATCGCGAAGAAGCTGAGCCTGAAGGTCAACAGCGTATTCGCTCTCAACATAAAGGAATGATCCTCCTTCTCAAGGCGGGTTATATCCGCTTGCCCATTGGCCCGTGAAGATTACGTTGGTAGCCTCACCGTTGTTATTGTTGCCGCTGTAGTCCTGCGCGTTCCCGTTAAGGGGCCACCACCCTACGAGGTTCTGCAGCGCTATTGGTGCGCCACCTATACCTTCCTGATACAGTGCATTTATATCATTTGACGACAGTGCAGCATTATACATCTGTGCATTCGCTTCATAACCATTGTATCCACCGCCGGTATCCTGTCCTCCTATCACATAATAGGGTGTATTCTTCATCACCATTGTCGTGGGAAGTATAGGATCTGTAGCTGGAGACCCAACAATCTGACCGTTGAGATAAAACGAAATGCTCTGTGCGGAGGCGTTCCAATCTACAGCGATGAAGTACCACTGTCCGAATAATAGCGTAGACTTAGTCGCCGGAGGAGCCCCCACATCGTACCCTGTCTGATTTATGGTCTCGCCGTATGGCTGAGGTTCGCTATTGCAAGACAGCACCAAGCCGCCTCGTGGCTGGCTGCTACTATCTTCCATTCCAAGAGCATAGCCACACACAGTAACAGGGCTTGCATAATTAACCCATGCGGTCATCGTATAACCATCAGGGAAACCATTATTCTCTGAAACAGGTGATATGAGTATGGCTGGACCTCCATTGAACTGCGCCACGTACTGCGGCAGCTCTCCGTTGCAAACACCTGCGAGGTTCAGGTTCGCGTTGGTGCCTGGCCCTCCTGGCCGGAATACGTGGCACGATCCGGGCTGTGCCCGCGGCCCGAGGTTAGAGCCGTTGAAGATACCCAGTTCGAACAGGGCCCCGAGGACGACCGCGATGATCAGTATCGCCCATCCGTACGTCATCAGGTACTCCATCGCCGATTGCAGTTTCATACTATCACGGCGCAGTATACCCGTTCATCCACTGGCTGGTGAACGTGACGCTTCCGCTTATCTGCCCGTTCTTAATGTTTCCCGAGTAGTCCTGCGCGTTCCCGTTAAGGGGCCACCAGCCCACGAGGTTCTGCAGGTTTTCTGGCGCGCCGCCGATCCCTTCAAGGTAAAGGGCCCTTATGCTATTGTAAGCCAGCGGGGTGTTGTACAGCTGCACGTTTGATACGTACCCGCCACCTAATGCTGCGGTGCCGTCCCAGGTGCCTGTGGCGCTTAATAGGTATAGCGGCTCGCCGGTAACTAAAGAGCCAGAGCTTGTTCTAGTGCAGTTCAGTGCCCCATTTACCCAGATGGTCTGATTTTTTGTGGCGTTATTCCAACTCGCACCGAACATGTACCACTTACCTGCAACCGGGCCGCCGTTGCATTGGAGATCGTCGCCATAAAAGTTCAGATACCAGTGGTCACTGCGTTCAAATATCCCAAACCCCTCATCCTGGGTGGAAGGGCCAGACCAGGCATACCCATGGTCAAAACTACCTAGATTCGTGCCTGGTGGCCAGTATACCCACGCCAGTATAGTAAATGAGTTATTCTGCAGAAATTCCTTGCTTATGGTGATCTGCCCCTGCCCTGTGGCCGCATACTGCGGCAGTTCGCCGTTGCAGGCACCTTCGAGACTGATGTAGTTGGTTGTCCCGGTGCCGTCAGGCCTGTAGACATGGCATGAGCCTGGCTGCGCCCTGGGTCCAAGATTACTGCTGTTGAAAACGCCGAGCTGAAACAGAACCCCTAGCACTACTGCAATGACAAGTATCGCCCAGCCGTACGTCATCAGGTACTCCATAGCCGACTGGGCCTTCTGCACCTCTACTTTTTCATTGCAATCCATGCAGGTCGAGATAATATAGGAAGAAAATATAAAGAGTGTATGTGCCCATGTGCGGGCCGTCAATCTACACCCGCGTTTTCCTTCCCATTGTCCTTCTCGGCTGCCTTCTCATACTCCTCCTTCACGTTGACCTTGCTTATCCCGTCTATGTACGAGAACGAAGCAGCAATCACGTTTGCCCTGCCGATGAAGTAGTCGATATTCTTGCTCACCTTCGCCCCGTACTCCAGAGTCGCAGTTCCGTTGGATATGCTCACTCCGGTAGGTTCAGCCGCGTATGTCTTCCCAAGGGCCGCTATCTTGTCCTCTGTCTTGTCGAGCCTGCGCAGCACCTTTACCTCGTACTCTATGCTGTGGCCCGCGAATTCATGGTTTAAGTCGACGACAACCCTGCCGGAGTTGACGCTCTTTACTATGGCGTGCGCGTCCTCGAGGTCGACGTGCATGCCCGGGTACGGGTTTATGTTCCTCGCCCTGAATTCCGAGAGGGGCATGACCCTGACAAGGTCCTCCTGCCTTGTCCCGAACGCGTCTTCGGGCCCGAAGGTGAACTTCTTCGCCGAGTTCAGCTCCATGCCTCGCAACTCGCGGTCAAGGCCCTTTATTATGCTGTGCGTGCCGAGTATGACAAGCGCGGGACCGTACCTTACATCCTTATTGTAGGCGTCCGCATCCTTGGCATGCTGCTCCGAAGTGGTGGATATGAGCCTGTCGCTATCCTTGTCACGTGCATCGTACTCTATCTCCAGAAAGTCCTTATCGTTGAAAGACATGTTTATCACTTTATACTCTATGTGCTGTTCCTATGTCTTATGACCAGAAACAGAATAGAATTAAAAATGGGAGGCAATAAATATATATTGCTTGCATTAGTTTCTCGCGACCCCACTGGCCGCGCAATTCAACAGTGCTTTCTATGGACGATCTGAAGAAGAAAAAGCTCATACTGCTTAGCGGGTCTATTTTCGTGGCTTTCATGTTCATAACCTCGATAGGTGGATTCGGCAACAACAACTCCAGCACATCCACGACGACGACAGTCCCGAGCGGCACGTCTATAGGTATAGCCCAAGGGTACGTAAATGCAACCGTATCGGGATACAAGCAGGACGTGCACCTGAACACCACGGGGCTTTCGCCTTCAGGCAACGCCTCGCTTACCTCAATGCTCCAGACGATGGAGAACAACCATACCATATCATACTACACATCGGAACAGAACGGGTTCTACGTATCACTGTCTACGATTTCACCATATGGCCTGCAGGAGTACCTTAGCAGCAATACGGTCACCAGCAACGTCATTATGTCAGCTAGCGCTCTCCTGACACTGCCAAAGTACATTAATCTAAGTAGTTCTAGAGGTGAGTTGCCGATCGCTTCGCCGCTGGCAACGCAGTCCGTGTCCATCTCACCACTTCTTCCAATAAACTCTACAATAAAGCTCTTTGCGATGGCCTCGGTGGTGGAGAGCAGCTCTGGATATTCTGTGTATTACAACGGCACTGCATACCAGATGGAATTGAAGGTAGTCAGCCAGTAATGGTTAAATGCGTTGAAAAGCCTTGAATTAATCGGCGTGGGATATGTCGGAAGCTGAAGACAGGATTACTGAGGCTGCGAGGAAGTTCGCACTGAAGAATGCGCACGACTACGGCAAGGCAGAATCCGGCATAGTCCTGAACAAGATATTCGCGGAAGTCCCCGACGCGAAAAGCCTCGGTTTCAAGGACCTCAAGAAGATAATTGACAAAGTCGTCGGAGAGGTAAACGCTCTTTCAAAGGAGGAAATAGAAGTTGAGGTCGGCAAGTACACCTTCCCGGAGCATGAGCAGAGAGAGGGCCTTCCGGACCTGCAATGGGCCGGCCCAGGCACCGCGGTTAACACTAGGTTTGCCCCGAACCCGAGCGGTTACCTTACCATCGGGCATTCCAAGGTCGCAATCCTGTGCGACGAGTACTCGAAGAAGTACCCTGGCAAGTTCTTCCTGCGGTTCGAAGACACGGACCCAAGGACAAAGGAGCCCAACGTTGAGGCATACAGGCTCATCGTTGAAGATCTCGAATGGCTCGAATGCTCCATAGCGGGCGTGTTCAAGCAGAGCGAGCGCCTCGAGATATATTACAAGTATGCGGAGCAGCTGATCGGGTCCGGTCACGCTTATGTGTGCACGTGCCCCAGGGAATTGATGCAGAAGAACAAGAGGGAGGGCATAAGCTGCGCGTGCAGGGGCTCGGCCCCGGCAGAGAATATGAAGAAATGGAAGAGCATGCATTCGACTTCAAAGGAGGGCGAAGCAGTCCTCAGGATGAAGACCGACATGCAGCACCCTAATCCCTCGGTCAGGGACTGGCCGATGTTCAGGATAATAGACAAGAGCCATCCTATCACAGGCAGCAAGTACAGGGTATGGCCTCTCTACAACTTCTCCGTAGTGATAGACGACCACGAGATGGCCGTGAACCTTGTGATAAGGGGCAAGGAGCACGAGATGAACAGCGTCAAGCAGAAATATCTCTACGACGCGCTCGGCTGGGAGCAGCCCCACACCCTTGACATAGGATTGCTCATAGCGTCGCATGACTTCCCGCACAAGTCCGACATAAGGAAGGCGATACAGGATGGAAGGCTCAGCGGATGGGACGATCCAAGGGCACCCACCATAGCGGGGCTCAGGAAGAAGGGAATACTGCCCGCAGCACTGAGGGAGTACGTAGTCAATTCAGGGATAGGGAAGAACGATTCGCACCTAGACATGCGGAAGCTCGAATCGATAAACAGGCGGCTGAAGGCCGAAGAGAAGAGGAAGTGACGCGCACATGTATGTGCCGCTTATCACATGAGGCTCTGTTCGAAGCGTTCCATATCTTTCTGAAGGAGGGTAAGGCTGCTGCCAACAAACCCTTTTGCGCCTTCCATTATGCTTTTCGCATACTTCTCATTCCCATTCCTAAGCGCTGCAAGCGCGAGGTAGAACAGCGCGTTCACCGAGAAGTTTTCGCTGTTAAGCATGGCCTCCGAGTCCCGTTCCAGTGCTTTGTAGTCTCGGACTGTCGAGTCGTACGCCATCCTTGCATACATGCTGAGATACGTGTTGCCTGCCTTCTCTATTAGTCCGATGGCATTCGACGAGGCCCTTGCATTCCCTATTTTGCTGTAGCACAGGAAGAGCAGGTACGCATTGCCAGGGGTCGGCCCTGCGGCCATCGCCGCATTGCATGCGCTTATCGCTTTAAACAGGAGCAGCTTGGCCTCGCTGACGAGCTTCGCGCCGCTGTTCCTGTACGCGGTGTTCTCCTCCATGAAACCTTTTCTGTCGTATCTTATCTGCGCAATCGCCGCGTTCGACTGCTTTATCTTCACAAGGCTCTCGGCATACAGCATACCGGGGTCGCGGTACTTTGCGAAGGCCTCTTCGTACACCTTCACTGCGCTGTCGAAGTCGCCTTTCCCTACCGCGCTTTTTATGGACTTGGCCGTCTGGAATATCTCCGCGTTCCTTTCCGAGAACGCCTTTTGGTTCTGTTCGACCGGCATCTCGCAGTTGGAGCACACACCCTTGCTGCCTACTGCGACTGTCTCATTCCCGCAATACCTGCAGAATAGGCTTGTGCCGGAAGACCTTGCAAGCTTAATCGCCGTTGCCAGGCTGCCAAATTCCGCCATACCAACCAAATCTCAACCATCTTCTAAATCTCTTTCCATGCCGCCGAGGCGCTCATCTCTTCTTTAGTACCATGAAGAGATGCATCTCATCATACGGCTCCAGCCTCACTGTCTCGACCACTTCGAACGTGTCGGCGATTTCCGCCTTCACCTCCTCGAAAACCTCTTCTGGCTTCCTGGATATGTCTATGCTCTGCGACTTTATCGCGAAGTATGCATAGCCGCCCTTCTTCAGGAAAACGGCGTTCTTCTTTATTATATCGGCCTGCTCCTTAGCCGAGACGTCCTGGTAAAGTACGTCACACTCCTGCACCATCTCCCTGTATTTTTCCACATACCTCACATCTGCAAGTATCGGCAGCATGTTCTTCCTTCTGGCGCAAACCTCGATCAGGCTCCTCATATTCCTCTCGGAGAACTCGATGCAGTAGACCCTGCCCTTCTCGCCGACTATGTCGCTGACGTGGCTCGCCGTCGTGCCGGTTGCAGCGCCAAGGTACAGTACGGAATTGCCCTTCTCTATAACCATGTTCTTCAGTCCGTTGAGTATCGCCGCGGAGAGCTTGCTCCTGTACGGATTCCAGGACCTATACTCAGCGCTGCCTAACTCGAAGAGCTCCTCGCCGTACACCTTGGATCCCCTTGCCAAGTTCACCGTGAGTATCTTGCTTTCATGAACGTACACTCCATCAAAGAGTTTTTTTGGCTGCATGCTGCCACCTTCCTTTTCGTTACCTTGAAACATCCTGAATCCACAGAGATATTAATATATCACTGAATATAAATATTACCGGCGCAGTGAAATCGCGGCGGTGCTCCAATATGGCAGACAATCTCGTGCTGCAGAAGCTTTTCGACGAGCTGATTCCCATAGCGAACAGCGGCTCTGACAAGAGCGACATATCTACGCAGTTCTCCTCGCGGATAAAGGAATTCTTCGGGCTGGACCGTGCGGTAATGAACCCTGTCGGCAGCTCTACGAGCAGCGCGCTGTCAAACTACCTAATCAACACGAAGAAGCCGTACATCGACAACCAGCTCAGCGAGTACTCTGATTTTCCGGAGTTGGTAAGCAGGCACGCCGAAGGCTACAGCAGCTGTGCCGTAGTGCCGGTAATGGCCAATGGCAGGGTTACCCACCTAATCGAACTCTATTCGAAGATCCAAGGCAGGTTCAGCCAGGACATTGTCGACAGCGTCTATATCGCGGCGCACCTCGTGGGATATGCGATAAACTACAAGTCCGAGGCGTCGAGGAACCTCAGCTTAGTTGAGTACTTCAACGCGGCGTTCGATGGCTCAGGCATGCAGGTGCTCGCCGCCCCGACAAACAAGGTAGTGAAGGCCAATGCGAGGGTGCGGAAGGAATTTCCCGAACTCAACAACAGCTATTCCGACGTGCAGAAGATATTCGGTATAGACTTCCAGGAGGTCGAGGCGGCTAAAAGGAAGGCATACTCGCTTAGCCTGGAAGTGATGGGGAAGGTCCGGAGGTATTCAGCCATGGCCACGATGGTGAACAAGTCGCTGATGCACATAAGCGTTGCAGACATTACCGACACGGAGATGCTGAGCAGCGTCAACAGGCTAATAATGAACAGCGGCGACGTAACCGTAGTCTCGGTGAACGGCGAACTGTCAGTGACCGCGGCAGCCGACAACTTCGAGAGGATATTCGGCTATACCCCACAGATGCTCGAAGGGATAAACATTGCGAATCTGGTAAAGGAGTCCGATAGGGCCAGGGCGAAGTCGTCGCTCGAGGAACTTCTCAAAAGCGATTCAGGAAGTGCGGTGCTATACGCAGATATAATGCCAAACAGCGCGATACCAATATACTCGAAGATAGTCGCGATGAGGACTGAGGGCGGCGCCATGCTGCTTATAGAGAAGGCAGACAGCGAGAAGTATCTCGCGGCGGTGACGGACGGGCTGTACGGGTTCCTTGAAAGCACTTCGGACATAGCGATAATATCAACGGACATCGGCTACATAGACAGCTGCAACATGCCCGCGGAGAGCGTGCTTGGATACGCGAAGGAGGACCTTATAGGCAAGGAGCTGAGGTCGGTATATGAGGATGAGAAAATACTCGACAGGGATCTCAACTATGCGAAGAGGTACGGAAAGGTCGACAACTCGTACGTCAATGTGAAGAGGCGCGACGGCGTTCCTGTTCCTGCAACGCATTCCATCAGGCTCTTCAAGAAGGCAGACGGGAGCGTGAGCTACATAATACTTATCAAGGAGCTGCTTACAAAGCGGACGCTGGACGACCTTGAGATGAAGCTGAGGAACAGCCAGAGCGAGGTAGCGAAGCTGAAGGGGGTAGGCGACCTCAAGTCCCAGTTCATCTACAACATATCCCATGAGCTCAAGACGCCCCTGACCAACATAGAGGGCTTCGCCAAGCTGATACGCAACGGAGAGTTCGGGGAGCTCAGCCCCGAGCAGAAGGAGTACCTGAGCACGATAATAGACGAGTCGTCAAGGCTCATGCTGATAATACAGCAGGTGCTCGACGCGGCGAAGCTCGAGTCCGACAAGGTGAAGCTCGACGTGCGCGAGGTCAACCTCAGGGACATGTACAACAACCCGACGATAAAGTCGCTGGAGGAGTCTGCGGTCAACAAGGGCCTGGAATTCAAGTGGAATGTAGACTACGACGTGCCGCCGATAATCGCGGACCCGAACAGGCTGATACAGGTTTTCGTAAACCTCATCGGCAACTCCATCAAGTTCACCGATAAGGGTGGCATAACCGTACACATGTTCAGGAAGACCAGGAAAAGCATAGAGTTCGACGTTATCGACACTGGAATAGGTATAAGCCCAGAGGACAAGCGCAGGCTCTTCAGGGAATTCTACCAGGCGCCGAAGAAGGAGCTCGTCATGCAGCCTGGAGCGGGCACGGGCCTCGGGCTGTCGATAACCAGGGAGATAGTGTCGCTGCACCACGGCAAGATAAAGGTGGACTCGGAGCTGGGTAAGGGAAGCAAGTTCTACTTCATATTGCCGGTGGCGTACAAGCAGAGGAGGGCGAAGGCGGCTGCAAAGTAGCCCGCAGGGGCATTGCAAAGCAATATTATTCTTCTTTCACAAATAGGTCTGGTGACCATCATGCCGGAGACCTCTGATGAACTCAAGAGCGACCTTCTTTCGAGGATAAACGATAAGCAGCAGATATCCTACAACGAGCTAAGGGACGACGCATTCTCAAGCGGCATACCTGAAGACAGCCTAAAGTCCGTGCTCTCGGAACTGGAGAGGGACAAGGCTATAGCGTCCAGGGCGACCGGTGGCATGATGACGTACTACATACTGGCGGACGGTTCCGACAAGCTGCGCAAGGTGCTGATAGTCGAGGATGACCCTAACATAAACAAGCTCATGGCGCTATCGATAGGAAAGGAGTATGAGATATCACAGCTCTATGACGGAGGCCAGGCGCTCCCATTCGTCAGAAAGGAGCACCCCGACCTGGTGGTGCTGGACCTAATGCTGCCGAACCGCGACGGGCTGGACATATGCCAGACGATAAAGAGCGACCCGGAACTCAAGAACACGATTGTAATACTTGTAAGCGCCATGGATCCGACGAGCAACAGGTTCAAGGGCATACAGTACGGCGCTAACTACTACATCAAGAAGCCGTTCGACCCGATGGAGGTAAGAAGCCTGGTAACCCTATTCCTCAGGAAGAAGGGCAAGCGCTTCGACCCGCTGATAGACCTCCCGGACGAGGAGAGGATATCGGGAGAGGTGGAAAAGGCGATAAAGGCGGGCGCGGACAACGTCATGGGTGTAATAAAGATAAACAACCTGGCGCAGTATGTCCAGCACTTCGGCGAGAAGTCAGGCATAGTGATACTGAGGCTCATATCCCAGTTGCTGCAGGACATAGTCAAGGACGACAACCAGAACGCGTTTGTGGGATTCCTGAACAACGAGTCGTTCGTGGTTGGCGGCGCCAGGGACAAGATAAGTGCGCTGGTGAGCAAGATAAAAGAAGAGTTCTCGGCGGTGCTTCCGTTCATATTGCAGGATGAGGGATACAAGCCGATAGATGTGGACATCGAGAGCCTCTTCGAATCAAAGGAGATACCGAAGCTGTCGCTATCATATGCTGAGCTGGACAAGGAGAACATAGTCGAAAGGAGGAAGAGCATACTCAGCGAGAGGGGCACGTCCGCGAGGGACATAGGCTCCTACACATATGAGGAACTGCAGAGGCTCCTTGAAAGCGGGGAGTTCAGCGACAAGGAGTTCGACATAAAGATAACCAGGGACGACAACGGCGTGAAGATAAACGTGGGCAAGCAGCCCAAGCAGGCATCCGACCGCGAAGAGTCCGGCGATGATTTCATTGTGTAGAGGGTTGCGATGACTCATGCAGCGCGGAGAGCGCAGGCGGCGCTCGACTTCCTGATATCGTACGGCATAGCCATAGTGATAATAACCGCGGCCCTGTTCATAATCGCGAACCTCGGCGCGTTCAATGCCTCTCTTTCACCGGAAAGCTGCACGCCGTCCCCGGCGTTCAGCTGTGTCTCATATTCGATAAACACCACTGGCGTGCTCAGCGTGGTCATTCTCCAGGCCACCGGGGGTACTATAACAATAAACGGTTTTGCCTGCTCCTCAGAGCAGAACACTACTGGAGACGCGCCCGCCACGGGCAACTCCTTTGTGCTGCCTGATAGCGGTTCGGGAACATCGTTCTATCCGGCAAACGCGATACCCAATCCCTCTTTGCCGACAAGCAACGCAACGCTGGTATCCGCTTACTGCTACACGAACAGCGGGGCAAGGGCTACCGGCAACCTGGGCAATACCTTCACCGGCTATGCCTGGCTCAACTACAGCTACTCGAACCTGCCAGGGCATACGATCGAACAGGTCGTTGCTTTCAGTGTGAAGTATACGTGATTGCATGATCATCTGCATTACTGGGATGCCGGGCGCCGGCAAATCGACCGCTGCACGCATCCTAAAGGCGCACGGCTTCTCGGTTATAGAGATGGGCGCCTTCGTAAGGCGGCTCATGAAAGAACAGCATGTGCGCGTAGACCCAAACAGCCTGCGCAGCTTTTCGACGGAACTGAGAAAGAGGCACGGGCAGGCTGCAGTGGCGAAGTTTGCCGGGATGGCTGCGAAGAAGGAAAAGGGGGATGTGGCAATAATCGGCATAAGGAGTCCGGCCGAGATACACAGCCTCAGGGAGCAGCTCGGTGCAGGCATGTGCGTCATAGCACTGTCTACCCCGAGGAATGAAAGGTACAGCAGACTTGAAGAACGCGCGCGAATGGACGACGCGGCCATGAGGAACGGTCTGGAGAAGCGCGACCGCGTAGAGAGCGGATGGGGGATAAGGGAGGCAATAGCCATGGCTGATGTTATAATATCCAACGAGGGCACGAGGAGGGAGCTGACAGGCAACCTCACTAGCGTGATAAATTCAATAAAGGGCGCAAAAGGACGCAGATAGCGCAGCGCAGTCTAATTTTTAACCTTTGCCTGACAACAATAACCGAGGCGCGAAAAATGAAATACATGGTGGCAATTGCCATTCTGGCAGCACTTGCGCTGTTTTCTTCGGCAGCTGCGGCTACGCCATACGTAAGCATAACGGAACCTCACAGCCTCACGGTGCACAACAACGGCACCGTCTACATCGGCAGGGTCGGGCCAGGCCAGACCTTCTATGTCACAATATCCTCATTAACCCAGAGCGCGAACGGCACACTGTACGAATACGGCTGGAACGAGCTCTATGTTTCCGGGACCCCTAACGGCTGGGTGACAGAGAACTCGGCGCTCAACACGAAGTATCTCTCGGCGCAGATAACGCCTTCGGCCTCGGCGGCAAACGGCACGTACAGCTTCAATCTCACGGCAATCAACACGGGCAACTATTCGAAGCTGGGGAGCGTCACGTTCAAGGCGTACGTAAACGTCACGCCGGATGTTTTCAGCATAAACGTCAGCCCTACCTACCTGAACGTGGGCCCGGGCCAGCCTGCTACAATCGACGTCACGATAAACAACACCGGCGTTTCTGACAGCCCGTTCGACATAAGCATGACTGGCCTTTCGTCATGGAACCTGACCGAGAGCGTAATAGCGCTGCATGGCACGCAGAGGAGGTTCACCTACACGGTGAACGAGTCCGTGCCCGGTACATACCACACCACGCTCCACGTCAGCTCTGCCCAGAGCCCGATTATAAGCAGGGAGGCAAACATAACGATAGCCACAAGGTCGGGCATAGCCAACGACTACATCGCCCTCGGCGGAGGTCCTGTAGCGTTCCCGATAGTCTACGAGCCTGTATACGCGGTACAGTACTTGATAAGCCTGATATTCAGGCACTGAGTTGCCATCAATAAATACTTTTGCATATAAAATTAAGAGCAGGCGCAAGCGCGCCATTGACTCATCATGCCCGCTTAGCTCAGTGGTAGAGCGACTGGCTGTTAACCAGTAGGTCGCAGGTTCGATCCCTGCAGCGGGCGATGCGCTCAAGCTCAATTCAAAAGACGGAATTTAGTGGATCTGTCCAGGTGCATTGATGCATGCAGCCGCTTGACTAAACTATTTATATGCTTCAAAACCCCATACCTAATGGTGTGGTCAAATGAAGGATCCGATATGCAATATGAATGTGGCTGAAGATTCCAGATTCAGGAGCAGCCATGGCGGGAGGACATACGTATTCTGCTCCGCTGCCTGCAAGGTGAAGTTCGACAGTGAGCCGGACAGGTATGCAAAAAGATGAACGACAACACGTACCAGTGCAGCATATGCAAGCTCCATTACAGGAGCAAGGGGCTTGCAGACGAGTGCCATGAGTGGTGCTCTGCGCACGACAGCTGCAACCTTAAAGTAGCAAGCCAGTCTGTTGAAGCGACCGCGAGGAGGGGGAAGGCGAAGTAATGGCTAACGACCCGATATGCGGAATGTACGTGGAGGAAAAGGGTTCCGCGCTCAGCAGCGAGAGGGAGGGGAAGAAATATTACTTCTGCAGCACTACGTGCAAGCTCCAGTTCGACAAGCCTGCGCTTGAGATGAAGACCCTGAAGAGGGCGCTCATCGTATCATGGCCGCTTTCCATTGCAGTAATACTGTTGGAGTACGTCATTAATCTCGGCGCAGCCGGCAACTACATCATGCTCGTGCTTGCCAGCATAGTCCAGTTCTATTCCGGGCAGAGGTTCTATGCGGGGATAATAGATGCGGTAAAGCACAGGTCCGCGAACATGGACACGCTCATAGCCATAGGTACGAGCGCCGCCTGGGCGTACAGCACTGTTGTAGTGCTCTTCCCCGCGATCTTTCCAACCGGCGGCGTCTATTACGACACCTCGACAATCATAATAGCCCTGATACTTACAGGAACGTACATGCAGAGGCTCGCAGAGTCAAGGGCGTCAACTGCAGTATCGGCTCTAGTAGCGCTCCAGCCGAAGATAGCGCATCTGGTGAAAGGGAACAGCATAACAGACATACCTATAGAGCATGTCAATGAAGGTGACATGCTTCTCGTCAAGCCCGGGGAGAAAATACCGACAGACTCGATCGTCATAGAGGGTGAAAGCTCCGTTGACGAATCCATGATTACCGGTGAGAGCATGCCTGTCACGAAGAGGAATGGCGACAAAGTGACCGGCGGAACGATAAACGCAACAAGCGCGCTGAAGATAAAGGCCTCCAAGGTAGGCGAGGACACCGCACTCGCCCAAATAATAAAGATTGTCAGGGATGCGGCATCAAGCAAGGTACCCATCCAGAGGCTTGCCGACAAGGTGTCATCCTATTTCGTTCCAACTGTAGTGCTGATCGGCATTGCAGCCGCGCTTGCGTGGTACTTAGCTGGAAGCGTAGGCCTTAATGTATCCATACTAATCTTCGTGAGCGTTCTGATAATAGCGTGCCCATGTGCGCTTGGCATAGCTACTCCCGCAGCGCTTCTGGTCTCATCAGGAAGGGCGGCGAAGGAAGGCATCCTGGTCAAGAGCGGCGAGAGCCTCCAGATAGCAAGCAAGGTCAGCGCCATAGTGCTCGACAAGACAGGCACATTGACAAAAGGCAAGCCAGAGGTAACGGATATCGTGCCACTTTCCACATATGACGCGAAGCATGTGCTCAGATTCGCGGCAACTGCCGAAATGAATTCAGAGCATGTGCTCGGCAAGGCGATAATCGCCAGGGCCGCGTCCGAGAAAATAAAGACGGAATTTCCAAAGAAGTTCGGCTATAAGCAGGGATTCGGGGTAACCGCGTTCGACGGGGCCGGCAAGAAGATAACAATAGGTAGCAGGGAGCTGTTCGGCAAGCCGCTGCCGAAAGATTCCGAAACGCAGCTCCAGAAACTGGAATCCGACGGGAAGACCGCGCTGATAGTCGGAGTTGACGATAAGGTAATAGGTTTGATAGCACTGGCCGATATGCTGAAGGATGACAGCAAAGCGGCCATAGATGCACTGCAGGGTTCCGGCAAGGAGGTATGGCTTGTGACAGGGGACAATGAGCGTGTCGCTAGAGCTGTGGCAGGGCAGCTCGGCATAAAAAACGTCATCGCCAACTCGAAACCGGAGCAGAAGATGGAGAAGATTGCGGATTTGCAAAAGTCAGGCAAGGTAGTCGCGATGGTGGGCGACGGCGTGAACGACGCGCCGGCGTTGACGAAGGCGGACCTTGGCATAGCAATAGGTGCAGGGACCGAGGTGGCCATACAGGCCGGCGGCATAATCCTGGTCAGGAACAGCATCTACGACGCTTTCACCGCGCTGGAACTGAGCAGAAGGACAATGTCCAAGATAAGGCAGAACCTCCTCTGGGCGTTCGGCTATAACGCGATACTCATACCCGTAGCCGCTGGCGCTCTGATACCCTTCTTCACGATAAGCATGTACAGTTTCCTGCCCATGCTTTCCGCCCTTGCTATGGCATTCAGCTCGGTTACCGTGGTCTCAAACTCCCTGCTGCTGGCGAGGTCCAAGGCCACGAAGTAATTCCAATGCATCATTTGGAGAACGCCTTTGCGGCGTTCCTTAGGTAAGCCCTTACCTTTTCCATGTTGAGCTCGTCATTGCCGAATCCATCACCGAGCCTGTCCCTCAGGCCCCCTTCCGCATCTATCGAGAAGTTCTCTGTTCCTATCTTTGAGGAGAGCCTGCCTAATATCCCAACAACATTCTCTCCGGTCAGCCCACCTGCGAACGCCACGGGGGTTTGGGCGCCGCCGTTCCTGAGCATGCGGTACGCATCTGCCGCACTCTCTACATCAATCTCCTTCCCAGTGCCGCGCGAGAAATCTATCAGCAGGTAGTCGGCACCGTAGTCATCACGCGCGAGGTCACTGGCGGCGTTCTCCACCTCAATATCGCCCTTGTCCGGCGAAAGCTGCAATATGACCTTCAGGCCCGGGAAAGCCTTCTTTAAATCAGCCATAAGCTTTTGGGAAGGCCAGATGCCGTTTATCTGCAGGCCGTCGACGATTCCATTCGGGAAAATCAGTCCGTTGTTCAGCACCGCACCGATCTCCCTGCGCAGATTTTCCTCTGATTTCGTATAGTAGTGCACGGTGGCAAATACCTTCCCGTTGACCGCTTCCATCAGGCCGGGCAGTGCGTCGAATCTCGGTACGCGTCTGTTCCCCCCGCTGAAGCCGTACTTGACGCTCTTGTACGATACTTGGAATCCCATCATCGGGACATGTCCGCTGTCACAGTCCAATCCTGCCGCGGAAAAAGCCCCTGTGACTTCAAGCGCCTCTTTAACCGAGGAGGCACCGCTGACTCCGATATAGCTCCTTCCCTTTATTCCGAAAGTAATAAGATCACCAGTTGTAGACTGGCGCCGGGAAATATAAATAAACTTGCGCCGGTCCGTGCTGGTGCTATTTTGCCGCTTCGAGAACCTTCTCAAGGAAGACCTTTTCCGGCACAGCCCCCTCGAATGAGATGCTGTCATTTATGACGATCTTCGGCACGCCCATGACGCCGAACTTCTGCGCCAGGTCCTGGAACTCCATTGCCTCTATCATCTGCCCGCTTATCCTGCTGTTCTCTATGGCGAACTGGTGCGCCATCCTGACTGCGCCCGGGCAGTAAGGGCATGTCGGCGTTACAAACACTTTGATGTTTATATTCTTATCGATCCCCTTCAGCTTCTCCTTCGTGGATTCCTGCAGCCTTGTCCTGTTCTTCGACACGTCGCTTATGTCATCCAGAAGGGCTGCAAACTCATGGCCGGAAGGCACTCCGAAGTAATACAGGTTGTATATCCTTTTGCCACCGAGGACCACGGCAGGCACCCCTTCGACTCCGAGGAACTTCGCCTCCTTCGGCTTCTTCGCCATGTCATAGGCAGTGATCTTCAGCCTGCCATCCAATTCAGCCAACTCGGAGAAGAGCTGCACCGCGTACTTGCATGTCTCGCACTTCTTGCCGTCGCCATCAGTGAATAGCATTATGTTCACGTCGCCTTCCAGCTCCTTCGAGAAGAGCTCCTTCACATACTTCCTTGTGTCTTCATCCATCATCGGCACTGTAACACCGTTACTATTCCTTTACCAAACATTTAAAATCTTTCATATAAAAATCTTTGAATATAATTCATGCTGATAAACCGGTCTGGTGCGTACATGGCGAAAAATAGCAGCGAAATGCTCTTCGGGGCGGTGTCTAATGCGGGCAGGTTCGTAATACTAGAGAGGCTGCTGGCCAGCCCCATGACAGTATCAGAGCTAATGAAGGCGACGAAATCGCAGCAGACGCTGGTGTCTCACAACCTCAAGTGCCTCCTCGACTGCATGATAGTCCGACAGAAGAAGGAGGGAAAGTTCAGGAGGTATTACATAGACGCGAAGGCGCGCCCGATAGTCGCGGGCATGGTCAGGTACATGCACAGGTATGACGGATATCTGGAAAAATGCAAGAAGGAACGCTAGTCCCGCCCGAAGGATACATTTATCGTCACTCCTTTGCTGCTCCGCTCCCTGCTGGCATCGAGAAGCCTTCTGTAGCCAGCATCGATTTCGCTCAGCCTCACGAGCCCGCCATTTTCCATGTACTCCGGGTCCACATACCTAAACTTCTTTACCACTTTTTGGCCCCCTGCCCTTCCAGCTTCCGGAAGCCTGCCCTTGTAAGATAACAATCTGAAATAATTATCCAACGTAACGTCGCCTGCTTTCTTGAGCTTTTCCATTACATATGCATCGTCGGCGTTCAGATCCCCTATAACTATTATGCCCTTTTTAAGTCCTGCTCTCAGCAGTTCACTGAGAAGGTAATATTGCGTGGCTGCCACCGTGCCGCCCCAATGCATATTCTGTATTTCCATGTAGTTCCTTCCGAAAGCCTCTGCCGGTTTCCGGTGTTTGAATACTATTTTACCATCAAGGACGGTAAGGCCATCCAAACACTCTCTTGAAGCATCCCTGTTTTCCCAATAGTAGAACTCCTTCAGAGCGTAGTCGAGCCTGTCAGCGCAAATGCCAGGTACTTCCCTTTCAAGGAGCCCAAAACGCTTTATATCCGATATACGGTCAAAATCCATGCCATGCTTCTCAAGTATCTCAGGCACGTGCATGCTGTTCAGCATCGCTTTGTGGTTCAAGTCCTGCAGGTCTTCATTACCTTTGGCCCCTTCCCCAAGAACCCAGTCTATGACATGCGAGAATGCGGTATGTGACGCGTCGTGCAGCAGTCCAGCGGCCTGCTCTTCGAGACTGGCGCCGAGCCTTCTTAGGAGCAGCATGACCCCTACCGAGTGCTCGTACCTGCTGTAGCAGAAGAACGGGTAGTATTCCGCTGGAATACCCATCTGGCCTATCCTCTTCAGCCTGTCCATGACGCCCGAGCTTATCAACTCGACCAGCACAGGCTCGTCGACCTCGAACTGGCCGTAATTGACGTCATACAGTCTCATGCTGCACCCCCCAACAGTAGGCATTTGTCAGCAAGGTTATTATTTCTGAGCAGCTTGCCTAAGCAAAAGGTTAGTTTTATTAGTTTTGAGAGCGCTGTATATTTGTTATTCTTTGATTGGGGGATAGGATGAGCAAGAACGATCATGATGATGAGCCAAAGGGGATCGAGATACATATGCTCAAGGCATCAGGACTTGCAGACCTATGCAGGGGCGCATGCACGTTCAGCGAGAGGTACCCGAGCACTCTATTCAGCTTCGATTACAACGGCAAGAAGGTGCTTGCGAGGACGTCGCACCACATGGACAGTGTGCTGCTTGTCAACTACGTAGAGATGCCCTACAAATCGCGACTGATAAAATACACCATCCTGCCCAACGAGGAGGAGAAGATAGAGTTCGTCGAGGACAGCGGTATGCCGCAGCAGGGCGTATGCTACATAGACGTTGTCAGGGCAGACCTTTCGGGAATCAAGAGCTCCAAGGCGCTGAAGAAAGACGACGTTATAAACATCCAGACTGGCAATGCACAGGAACTTGTCAAGTCCCTGATAACCAAGCTGATGCATTCCAGCGAGATGCCTGCCATGTTCGCCTTCGAGCACAAGAAGAACAGGTACATAGCCGCGTTCGATGTGTTCGCAGATTTCACCTACGAAAAGTGCCTGCTCTGCTACGCAAAAGTAGACAACAAGTCCGACTTCAACTTCATAAAGTACAATTTCGAGACGAATTCGATCACGTATGAGAAGATGTTCGGCGGCCGCGAGAGCAATACTGCCTACGTCAAGGTGCTGCATCTTACAGGCCCGTTCCCTTTCTTCGAGGAATGACCCTCTCGTGATCCCATGATAAAGGCAATACTTTTCGACTACGACGGCGTGCTTGTGGATTCGTTCGAGGCGTACGCGCCCTACTACCAGAAGATAGTCGAAAAGCACGGCTATTCTGTGCCGTCCAAGGAAGAGATAAGGAAGCACTACTACCTGACGGACCATGACCTGTTCCAGGCACTCTCGGGCGAGCACTCCGAGGAGAAAATCAAGGCCATGCTCAGCGACCCTGAACCGGAGCCGTTCGATAATATCGTTGTCGCAGACGGGGTGAAGGGTACCTTGGAGGCGATGAAAGCGTACAAGCTTGGAGTGGTATCGAGCGCTCCAAGGGAACACGTTCTCACGCCGCTTGTAAGGCATGGCATAGACGGCTACTTCACCGTAGTGATAACCGGCGAGGACACGCACTTGCACAAACCCGATCCCGCTCCGATAAAACTCGCCCTCTCGAAGCTCAGGGTGAATCCTGAAGAAGCGGTGTACATCGGAGACTATCCCACGGATATAACCGCAGGCAAAGCCGCCGGCACGAAGGTGATATATTTTTCCAAGGTGCCTGACGGCAGGGAGGATGCAAGAGTCAAGTCATTCAGTGGGATACCATCCGCAGTAGCGGGAATTGAGGCTGCGCACGCTAACGTTTAATTGCTTTCCTTCGTATATGATTACATCTCACGGGCCTGTAACTCAGTTTGGCTAGAGTGGAAGGCTTTTAACCTTTAAGTCGAGGGTTCAAATCCCTCCAGGCCCGTTCGTATTTTCCCTACGCCACAACAATAAAGACAATTTTACTCCATATAATCTCAAACTAATAGATATGTTTATATATTATATGCGTGTATATAATATCATGCGGGAACAACTGCTCCATTATCCAAGGCTTGATACGGTGCTTATGGTAGAAGAGACCATAAAGGCAGCAAGGGAATATCCGTCAAAGAGGCAACTTTGGCTCTCTCTTAAGAAGCAGGTGATGTACCAGACGTTCAACGTGATTATAGAATACCTAGAAGAATCAGGGAAGATAATCCAGAAGGGCGGCAAGATAATCTGGATCTGGAATCCAGAACTGGTCAAGAAGTACAGCAATAGCGACTTGGTGTTGAAATAGCCGATAACAGGAAGGTTAGCGTAGTCTTTGCGGGCGAGAGGCTGAAGAAAGCCTACTACAAGGTGCAGAAGGAGAATCCGCTCCTATATAAGTTTCTGGATAGGGCAACAGATGACATAAAGGCAGACCCAAGATGCGGCACTGAGATATCCAAACGGCTAATACCGAAGACATACCGACAAAGATACAGGATAAACAACCTCTGGAAATACAATCTGCCTAATGCTTGGAGGCTTGTCTACTCCATAACAGGTAATGAAGTAGAGATAATAGCGATACTTCTAGAATGGTTCCCACACAAAGAGTATGAACGGCGTTTCAGATATTAGCGTATTCTTATCGGGGCCGTAACGGTGCACCATACTTTATGTATTATGTGCAACTGCATTGCGCACACTTGTAACCCCATCTGAGATAAAATGTTCATGTCTCCCTGCGGAAGCCCAAGTATTATAAAGCTTTTGCACGTTAATAATAATGCCTCCTTAGGTCCGTCGCAGTTATAGCGCCGGGCACTGAAATAAAGGCTAAATATGTTGCCAATAGAAGTATTTAACACGCCAGGGTGGCGGAATCTGGTAACGCGTGCGCCTGGAAAAAGCAAAAGCATTTCCTGCAAGCGCATGGCCTCCGGGCCTCCTGGGTTCAAATGCTTCGGCTGAATATCCCAGCCCTGGCGAATTATGGTGTAAACCTTATGGCTGACGAAAAGTCTGCTGACGCGAAAGACGCAGCTTCCCAAAAGAAGAGAGATCCGAGGGAGCAGAAGAGCCGCAAGGCCGCGACGATAGTAAGGCTTGCGGGCCGTGACGTTGACGGCTCGCAGAGCATAAGCCGCGCCATAAGGAACGTCAAAGGGATAGGCTTCGCAATGGCTAATGCGATGTCCGACATAGTAGAGAAGGAGCAGCACCTGGACAGGCGCACCGAGATAGGTAGCCTTTCAGAGCAGCAGGTTTCGGCCCTCGAATCGGTCATGTACCATCCTGAGGAACATGGCATGCCAAAATTCATGCTCAACCGCAGGAAGGAATTCGAGACCGGCAGGGACATGCACCAGATAGGAAACGATCTCACGTTCTCTGTCAGGCAGGATATCACGCGCGACGTCAATCTCAGGTCATGGCGCGGATACAGGCACCAGTACGGCCAGAAGGTGCGCGGACAGCACAGCAGGTCCACCGGAAGAACCGGCGCGACAGTCGGAGTCATGAAGAAGGCCACGAAGGACCAGGCCCAGCAGGTCGCCACCGCGGCCGCCGCCTCTGCCTCCGCGAAGAAGATGGCAAACGTACCTAAGAAGTGATCTGAATGGGAGCACCGAAGAGGAACAGCAGGAAATACGAAAGGCCAAAAGACCTATGGAACATTCAAAGGATAAACGCGGACAACGCGCTTCTCACAAAGTACGGCCTCAAGAACATGTCTGAGCTTTGGAAGGCTCAGTTCGAGGTAAGCAGGATAAGAAGGAACGTACGTCTTCTCCTGTCTGGCGCGCCGCACGCGGAGACGCTGCAGCACGACATGATGGGCAGGCTCGAGAGGCTCGGTGTGGTCCAGAGCGGGGCTACGCTTGACAGTCTGCTCGACCTGGACGAGAATGCACTTCTCGAAAGAAGGCTCGAGACTATTGTTTTCAAGAAAGGACTTGCCAGGACGCCAAAGCAGGCAAGGCAGATAATAGTCCATGGCTTCATAGCGATAAACGGCAAGAGGGTCAACAGGCCGGGCTACATGGTCAACACCGGGGAGGAGGCCCACATAAGCTACTACAAGCCAATAGACATAAGCGTCAAGGAGGAGAAGGCGGGACCGACTCTTGCAGGCGACACGTCCGCAGGTGAAGTCAAGGTAGAGGAGAAGATTGCTGCGGGCGAGAACGAAGCCGCAGCTGAGGAGAAGTGATTTGATGGCCGGAAAGAAGGGAGCAGCAGCGAAGTCGACCGCATCGTCCAAGGAGGCAAAGACACAGCAGAAGGCCAAGAGGACTGAGGTCTCGTACGAAGCAAAGGCCATGGAGGAGACGAAGGTCAAGGAGAACGCGGAGAGGTGGGCTGTCGCGCACGTGCTCTCATCGAAGAATGACACTATAATAACGCTTACGGATCTCAGCGGATCCGAGACAATATCGGTGGCCAGCGGCGGAATGATGATAAGCGCCGACTCGCAGGAGGGCTCGCCCTATGCTGCCATGCAGGCTGCATACAAGATAGCGGCAGAAGCCAAGGCGAGAGGCATAACCAACGTCAACATAAAGATAAGGGCTCCTGGCGGCCACGGGTCGAAGACCCCGGGCAAGGGCGCCCAGGCCGCGGTCAGGGTCCTGGCAAGGAGCGGAATAAGGGTCAACAGGATAGAGGACGTGACGCCGCTGCCTTCGGACACGA
The DNA here is from genome assembly GCA_027365565.1 of Microcaldota archaeon. Classification (GTDB taxonomy): domain Archaea; phylum Micrarchaeota; class Micrarchaeia; order Micrarchaeales; family Micrarchaeaceae; genus JAMCYG01. The sequence goes on along the minus strand of DAHXMI010000012.1, from coordinate 3,013 downwards.
CGAAGAGGCCTGGCGGAAGAAGGGGAAGGAGAGTATAACCTCATTCCCTTTTTTATATTCTCAAATTTTGGTCTTACCCGTAGGGATGCCTTCTAGGCGCCGCCGCAATTATGACCGGCAGTTTTGCGTCTTTTCCCACGTTTTACACGGCGTCCAAGTTGCCCTGATAACCTATAAGAAACTTATTTCACAATCCCTTTCATGCATATCGCAACCGAGGAGAAGTCACGCCTGAATTCCATACAGAGGCTGAAGCAAGATCCGCACATAGCCATAAAGACAGAGGTACCTGGCCTCGTATGGCGCATACAGTACGCCGAAGGCTACAATCCCGAAACCGAAAAGGTGAAGGGGGGCACGGTAGTCAGGCCTGCAGCAAGGAAAAGCGGATTCATGAGGCTGCTCAAGAACCTTCTTCCGTAAACAAATGCGTTCCATACGGCGAAATGAATTCGTATGGGTGCAGTGCACGGTTTCTATTCCTGCCATAAACCAATGGGTAAGCAAGCAAGATAAGTGAGCGAAGCATAGCTGAAGCTATGCCTCCGAAAAGACAAAAAGAAAAGGGTAGTCTCGAGGATTAATGCGAGGATTGATTCCCATACAACGCACACTTAGTTCTTTACGAGGTGATCTATCCGCAGGTTCCCCTACGGATACCTTGTTACGCCTTAGCCCTCCTCACAAAGCCTTAACTCGACGACGCCGTAGGCATCGCCTCATTAAAACCCTACTTGGGTGACTTGGCGGGCGGTGTGTGCAAGGAGCGGGGACAGATTCACCGCTCGATAGTGACAAGCGATTACTAGGGATTCCAACTTCATGAGGGTGAGTTCCAACCCTCAATCCGGACCGGGATCGGCTTTAGGGGATTTGCTCTGCCTTTCGGCATTGCGTCTCATTGTACCGACCTTTGTATGCCGCGTGTAGCCCAGGAGATTCGGATCGTACTGACGTATCGTCGTCCTCTCTTTCATCCTCTTTAAACAGAGGCGATCCAAACAGAGTGCTTCGCTTATCTCTAAGCAAGTGGCAACTGTCTGCGAGGGTCTCGCTCGTTTCCGGGCTAAGAAATGGTGCTACTAATAGAAAGGCTCCTGTCTTTTATGAACGTGACAAAGTCATCGCCGTTTCTAATGTATATCCGCGCGTTCCTCTGAGCTGTGTGGAAGCCGAGCCTCTCGAGCACGATGATGGTATCAGTCTTGATGCCATCTATGTACGTGCCGTGCGAGTCCCTTCCTCCCTTACAGTCATAGAGCGCCGCGATGTAGCTTGCGGAATAGGCGTTCCTGTACTTGAAGACAGCTGCCTTTCTCTGCAGCGTCTTCTCGAACAGCTTCCTTACCCCTGAATTGTAGAACTTCACAGTGGTGACCGACCCGGCGCCCTCCAGGATTATCCTGTTGGGTTCGACCCCGAGATCGTCCACCGCCATCTGGGTGAAATTCTGCACGAGCTCGTCTTTCTTAGAGCTCATGCTTACAGAGGCGTCGGAACGCTTGCTGCACTCGTACAGGCCGAGCATGTAGCTCAGCCTCTCAGTTAGCCTTATCCTATTAGTCATTGTACCACTTCGTTAGCTTACCGGACTTAACCGGACAGTTCACACCACGAGCTGACGATCGCCATGCAATACCTCTCGGCTTGTCAGGCAAGATCTTTGGTCTGGCCTTCATTCTGCCGTCGCTCCTGGTAATATTTCCGACGTTGGATTCAATTAAACCGCAGCATCCACCCCTTGTGTGCTCCCCCGCCAATTGCTTTAAGTTTTAATCTTGCGACCGTACTCCCCAGGCGGCAGACTTAACACTTACGCTACGATACTGCACATGTTCTAGACGTGTGCAACACCAGAGTCTGCATAATTTACTGCTAGGGCTACTCGGGTATCTGATCCGATTCGTTCTCCTAGCCTTCGCCCCTCACCGTCGGATACATTCTAGTCAGGCGCCTTCGCCACCGTTGGTCCTCAAAGGATTACAGGATTTTACCCCTCCCCTATGAGTACCCCTGACCTCACCTGTTCCCTAGCCGATGGGTATCTCATGCACGCATTGACGTTGAGCGCCAATATTTCACATGAGACGGCATCGGCCGGCTACGGGCGCTTTAAGCCCAGTAATCGTGGACACAACTCGTGCTGCCGGTATTACCGTGGCGGCTGCCACCGGTCTTGCCCAGCACTTATTCGCCAAGCTTGCTATACTTGGCAAAAGGCTCACCTAAGTGAGCCACTCAGATTCCCCCCGTCACGCTTCCGCGCATTGCGGAGTTTGCGCGCCTGCTGCACGCCATAGCGCTAGGACCCTTGTCTCAGTGTCCTTCTCGGGGCTCATACTCCCATATCCCCTACGGGTTATCGGTACGGTGGGCCGTTACCCCGCCGTCTGCCTGATCCGCCGCAGTCTCATCGTAAAGCAGCAACGCTGCAATTTGCGCACCTTTCGGTTATGACTCCTTCCAGATGTCATAGCCTATGGTGTATTAACCTCAGTTTCCCGAGGGTATGCTCCTCCGTGCGTTAGGTTGACTACGCGTTACTGAGCCGTACGCCGCCCGTGAAGCTCACGAGCAGACTTGCATGGCTGTCGAAATCTGATAGCAGTGTCCTCCAGCAGCATCGACTGGAGTCGATGGCTGAAAGCCGCATCGCAATTGTCGGTACCTTATTGCACTCCTCAAGACTGCATCCAATTCCAAGCAGGAATTTTCACTGGGCAAAGGTCATACTAGATGCCCCTTGCTCGCTCAACAAAAACAGCAGTGAGCGATAGTATTTGCTCATGGGAAAGTATTTATAGCTGCTGGTCGTGGCGTCGAAATTTATCCGCAAGTGCGCGCCATGCACGTCGCGGCTTTACAGCCTGCCTTTCGATACGCCCATGCTTACGCCGCTCGCTATCATGTGTGCGAGCCTGAGTAGCACGAATGCCGTAGGGAGTATGCCCTTAAGCTCAGTGGCATCGAGGCCTGCCTGCACGTAGAAGCCATCCATCCTGACGAATCTGCG